>JAZKZV010000025.1:0-240184 GCA_045612845.1 Clostridia bacterium | reverse complement strand
ATGTATTACATATTTTACCACAATTATCAACTAAATAAACAATATTATACTTATTATTCGAAAATTTTTCTATAATATTTTGTGGTTTTTCATCAATTTGCGCAATAATATGATTTATTTTCTTTTTATTGTTTTTATTGTCTGCAAAAATGAGTTCTTTTACAAAGTCCGCATTATATTTCTCCCGTCCGGTAAGAATGGAGCCAAACAAAAACACAACCATTATTACAAGAGAAAAATTAAGATTTGCCCTCAATAATCCATATACGCAAATAACAAGTAACACAATACATATAATTACTGAAAAAAACGTCATTATATTTTTTGCTTTTTTATCACTCGAAAAGTACGTTATAATCTTTTTCAGCAATACTCCGCCGTCAAGTGGCAATACAGGCAGCATATTAACCGCAAACAAAACCAAATTGATAAAATACAGATACCTTAAGCTCTCTATTTTATAACAACTGTACCCAAATAACATTATAAGTGCAAAAACAGCATTAAATAACGGTCCTGCAAGATATAAAATCAACTCATCTGCAAAGCTGTGTATAAACTTGTTTTTTAATTTCAAATTTACACCGAATGCATAAAAAGAAATCTTATCTATTTTAAGCCCAATAAATAATGCAGCAATCATATGTGATAATTCATGAAAAAACATAACCAGATAAGTCAATAAAAATATCTGTCCCCTACCAAAAAAGAAGCATACAAAAAAGAGTATGATTGTCAGAAAATGAATTTCTATATATTGGCATATTTTTATCATTTATATTACCTCATTTTTCGTTTTATTATATTTATGTGTTTTATCCCTCAAGAATACTCTTAAAATAAAAATTTGTATTGATTTTATATGCGATTGATGATATACTTCAACATATACTAAAGCTTTAGGAGATTTATTATGATTATACCTTTTTCTTTTGCAGGGTTAGTGTCAGGAATTATAACCAGCGGAGAATTTAATATAATAATTTCGTTCATTACAGCAATAATTGTGTTAGTTGCTTGTATTTTTGTGTCAATATTCAAAAGAAAATTCCATATTCCTATATTTTGCACTTTTATATTTTTTGTGCTTGGTGCGTATTTATGCCATAGCGCAGTCAATCCCAAAAGCGATTTTTCACTATACAAAGACCAGGAAGTTACTGTGTATGGCAGAATATGCGAAATTCCCGATAAAAACACTAAAAATTACAGATATACTGTAAATATAAAACTATTAGAGTTTAATGATACAACAACACAAACGGACGAAAATATTATTGTATCTACTCCTATGCAATTTAACTATGATAACGTTATTTGTGCTACAGGCATTTTAAAGAAAATAGGTCAAAACCAAAACGAGAACAGTTTTGATTTTGCTTTATACTACAAGTCCCACGACATACAATATACCATGTATTGCGAACAACCAGTAAAAAGTACAGTAAAGCTTACATCCATAAGTCTTAATTCTCTTGTTAATAAATTAAGAAGCTCAGCCATAGATTTAATAAATACACATTTTAACGGCGATAAAGCCGCAATACTATCAGCAATAATTACAGGACATAAAAATTCATTTACTGGAGATTTTGATGATATAATAACAAAGACCGGCATAAAGCGATGCATGTATCCTGCATTTTTGCATATAATGATTTTTCTTTTTCTTATTTCGCTTGCACGTTCTTTCATACACAATAAATACAGAATAATTATTATGACCGCCATTCTTATTGTATATGGCGTATTCAACAGTTATAATCCCATATTTATAAAATCCATCGCATATGTTGCTCTTGTATATTTGTTCAGATACAGATATGGATATGTATATAAGCCTGACATTTTACTTGTTGTTGCAACAGGAATACTTATACATAATCCGTTATTGATATATAACGGCGGTTTTATAATAAGCTTTGTGGCAAGCATATTGATATTTGCTTTCGGCGACGTATTGTACAATAATTTAAAGCCAATAAAAATAAAAAGGTTAAGACAAGCTATAGGCACAAACCTTATTTTATCAATAGGCCTGATGCCCTTGTGTGCGTACTATTTCGGCGGTTTTTCAACATATCAGCTACCTATTACCTTAATATTTATACCATTAACTTTGGTTTTACTGATATTTTCACCTTTAACACTAATAATTCTTACGTTTTTCGGCAAGGCACCAATTCTATATTCGGTTGTTGACTTTATACTAAACATTTATATAAAAATCGTAAACATAGTAGATAAACTACCGCACTCGCACACAACCATCCAAGCGCCCGGTATTTTTGTCATAGTAGCTTTTTACCTCTTTGTTTACGCATTGTATTTATATTTAAATAAACGTCGTTTTAAAATACCTCTTATATCGGGTTGTGCATTATTCTGTATACTGATTATTGTTGAAATTATCAGTTCATTTACGATGCAATTAACCTTTATAGACGTTGGACAGGGCGATGCGACACTAATCAGTATACCATACCGTACAAACATTTTAATAGACAGTGGCGGCAGCGGGGATTATCAGGAAGATTATAATCTTGGCGAGGAGATTTTTGTCCCATATTTAGAGCGTAATGGCAAAAGAAATATAGATGCAATATTTATTTCACATTACCACAAAGACCATGTAGAAGGCGCTATTGCGGCAATAGAAAAATTAAATGTAAAAGAAATATATATGCCAGACTATCTCAACGGAAATGAATTAAGAACAAAAATCGAAAGTCTTGCAAAGAAGCATAATGCAAAAATTAACTATATAACAAAAGACGCAACATATAATCTCGAAAACGGTATAACCATAAATGCAATCACACCCACAAAGCTTGCATTATTTACCGAAGACGAAAACAACACTTCTGTTATATACAGGCTATCATACGGAAATACAAGTTGTTTGTTTACCGGTGATATCACCTCTGTTGCAGAATTCGGGTTAATAAATGAAAACAAGAACGTGCAGGCTGATATATTAAAGGTACCGCATCATGGTTCTGCTTATTCGACAAGTAGCGATTTTATACAGGCTGTAAATCCCGAATATGCTGTAATCAGCGTTGGTGCTGATAACCCATATGGTTTTCCGAGAGAAGAAGTTATAAACAACCTTAGCGGTGCAGAAATTCTCCGCACAGATACCAATGGCAACATAAAATTTATAATAACAAAATCAAAAATTAAATATATACATACATCCCGATAACATTTATTGTAACATATCGCTCTGTTATTGCATATTATATTGATACATAAAAAGGAGTGATATATATAGTGTTTGAATTATTGTCAAGTATTTTTGAGGCGTTTATTATCCTTGCAGGATATGTATCAGGCAATACTGCTTTTCCCAAGCCTCTATCCCCCGACGAAGAAAAGAAATACATAAAACAATTTGGAGATGGCGATAACGAGGCAAAGCATATCCTGATAGAACATAATCTGCGCCTTGTTGCACATATTGCAAAAAAATACAGCGATGAGAGAAATCTCGAAGATTTAATTTCAATAGGAACAATAGGTCTGATAAAGGGAATCAACACATTTAATTCAAAGAAAAGCATCCGTCTTTCATCATACGTATCACGCTGTATCGAAAACGAAATACTTATGCATTTGAGGAGCATTAAACGACTCAGCAACGAAATATCCATGGAAGAAAGCATAGGTTCGGACAAAGAAGGCAACTCGATGACTCTATCGGATATTCTTACAAATGATGACGCCGATATATGTGAAATAATTGGTTTGAAAATTGAAACATCTCAACTCTACGAGGCAATAAAAAATGTACTTACAGATAAAGAAATTAAAATTATGACCATGCGCTATGGGTTAGGAAATACACCCAAGAAAACGCAAAAAGAAGTTGCCCGCGAATTAGGTATAAGCAGAAGCTATGTATCGAGAATAGAAAAGCGATGCTTAAAAAGTCTGTATGCAGAAATGAGCAAAAATGGTAATTTTTAATAAAATATCGATATTGTGTTACTTTTAGAATACAAATTACTTGCAGACATTGACAAATATTTAAACATATATTATATTATAACTATAAAACATATACGGAGTTGAAAATACGACAATGAAGAACATAGATGCAAAAACAAAACTTCTTGCAATTATCGGGAATCCGGTAGAACATAGTTTTTCACCTAAAATGCATAATTACATATCAAAAAAAATAGGCAACAACTATGTTTATACTGCATTCAAAGTAGAAGAGGATAACTTAAAAGAGGCGCTCAACGGAATACGCGCAATGGGAATATGCGGTGTAAATGTTACCGCACCTCATAAGAAAAATGTTATGAAGTATCTTGACGAAATCTCTGATAATGCAAGAATGTTAGATTCCGTGAATACCATAGTAAACCGCGACGGAAAACTGATTGGATATAATACCGATTCCGACGGTTTTTATACTTCTCTTATAAGTGCCGGCATAAGTGTATGCAATAAAAATATATTGATAATAGGTGCAGGCGGTGTAGCAACACCAACTGTTATAAGGTTAATTAAGGAATCGCCCTCATCAATAACAATAGTAAACCGCACTCAGGAAAAGGCAGATATTATCGCAGATTTGGTGTATAGAAAAACCGGCTATAAAATAAAAACAAGCATTGACAGCTTCAATTTTGATATTGTAATAAATACAACATCTGCCGGAATGAGTCCACAGGAAAATGCGTTACCCACAGACTCAATAGACGATATAAAAAATCTTGATTTTATAAGTTCAGAAACTGCAGTTGTTGATATGATCTACAATCCGGATAAAACACTATTTTTACAGGAAAGTGAAAAACGCGGCGCAAAAATTTTAAATGGCCTTGGAATGTTAATATACCAGGGGATTTTTGCGTACGAGCTTTTTACCGGTGTCAAGCTTGATAGCTCTTTTGCAGATTGCATAAAAAAAGAGGTGTTTAACAGATGAACATAATACTTACAGGATTTATGGCAACAGGAAAATCCAAAATCGGTAAGTGTCTTGCTGAAAAATTAGGGTATTCCTTTACAGATACCGACGATTTAATTGAAAAAAGAGAGAAAAAAACAATAAATAATATTTTTGAACAATCAGGCGAAGAATACTTCAGAAATCTGGAAACAGAAGTTGCACGGGAGGTTTCCTCCTTTGATAATATAGTAATATCAACAGGCGGCGGAATTGTATTAAAAAAAGAAAATTTGCAAGTTCTCCGAAGCAACGGGATAATTGTGAATTTATCAGCGGACTTTTCTGTAATACAGGAAAGACTATCGCTTGCATCGTCTACCCGCCCCCTTCTGAAAAATTCATCAACGGACGAAATTCTGGAGAGGTTTGAATTCCGAAAAAAATTCTATGATGATTGCGATTATAAAATAACAGTATCAAATGACAAAACACCCGAGGAACACGCACAGATGATTGTAGAAAAACTAAATAACATAAGGACAGGTGATTTAAAATGAAAATTGGATTTATAGGCAACGGAAATATGGGCTCCGCCATAATAAACGGAATAATTAAAAATAAAATTTCCGCACCCGAGGACATATATATAAGCGACATAAACATCGAGGGATTAAAAAAGGCATCACAGGAATATGGCGTTATAACTAATTCAGATAATACGATAACCGCATCAGAAACTGATATATTGGTGCTTGCAGTTAAACCAAACATTCTCTACAGAGTCATTGATGAAATCAAAGATTGTATAATGAAAAATACAATTATTGTTTCTATTGTTGCGGGACAAAGCATCAATAAGATAGAGAATGCGTTTGGTAAGGAAATAAAGCTTGTAAGAGTTATGCCAAACACACCTGCATTTGTTGGTGAGGCAATGTCCGGAATTTCTCCTAACGCAAATGTAAGCAAGGACGAATATAATATTGTTTTAGACATTTTCAACAGTATAGGAAAAGCAGAGATTGTTCCCGAAACTCTTATGGATACCGTAACAGGCATCAGCGGTTCATCGCCCGCATATGTATTTATGTTTATAGAAGCGATGGCAGACGCCGCAGTAAAGGGCGGAATGCCTCGCACACAAGCATATAAATTTGTTGCACAGGCAGTTTTGGGCAGTGCAAAAATGGTATTAGAAACAGGTACACATCCTGCAGAGCTAAAAGACATGGTTTGTTCTCCCGGCGGTACAACCATCAGTGCAGTAGAATCTCTCGAGAACAGCGGTTTTCGTGGTGCTGTTATGGATGCGGTCGCTGCATGCATTGAGAAATCAAAAAATTTATAATAAACAATGTAAACACGTTTGACAAAACAGAAAATTTATGATATAATTTTTATTTATAGATATGTACTTTAGTATAATTTCACTTATTGAACAGGAGCGATTTATATGAAAAAAATAATTTCTTCAATTTTGGTTGTATGCTCAATCATATGCACCAACATATGTGTATTGGCTGCAGATTTTAAAGTAACAACACCATCTGCATCGAATGCAGTCGAGGCTACATATACAGACGATAAGTATTCAGAAGATATAACCCCGCTTATTACTGAGGTTTCAAACCTTACTGATTCAAAGGACATTATTCAACAACTAAGCATCGAAAGCAACAGCGAAAAGCCCGTCATTGCAGTTCTTAGATTAGAAATTGCGGACGACAAAGCTATAGATACAGGCTACAGTGCTATTGATTATATTGATTTCCGCATTTCATCCCGCGATGGTAATATTCTTTTCGAGGATGATACAGTCAGAGCAACATCAATTAACAAGAGAAACATAATATTAGGCACTTTTAACGAAAACGATCAATCAGATACACAGATATTTAACATAAGAATGTCATCAAACGATGCAATAAAATATAACGACTTAAAAAACAACGTATCGGACATAAAATGGATTCTGGAGTTCAATACTGATATCGAGGGTGTTATAAATTCAACAAATAAAACAGAAGAAGCTACCAACGCAACACCTGCTCCCGAGCAAAAGATTATAACAATCAATATCGGCGATAAAACAGATAAAGAAAACAATTTGGTTTCAAAAGGTATATATGTACTTTTTGGAAATGGTTCTTGTAATATAACATCAAAGGATGGTTCAAAGAATATTACATTTACATTAAATCCTGACGAAAGCAAAGGAAAAACTGTTTCATTAGACAGTGGCGATACTGTTGTTGTTACAGGTAATTCGGATGCGAAAGTGCAGTTTGGCACGCCAAAAACCACAACTGCTGCAGCATCAAAAGCTAATCCAAAAACCGGAGATGAGGCTCCGTTGACTACTATTAGTATACTCGCAGCACTTGCTGCTTTTGGAATGTTATTTGGTGTTTTTTATAAAAGAAAAGAGGACTGATTATTATTCCGATAACATATAGAACACGCAGAATTATAATTTTTATTTCATCTGTTGTATTGTTTGTATGCATTGCCTACCTTGGAGTCTATATGTACAATTCAAGTAAGGCTTTAGCTCATCTTGACACTCTTGAGGATATTGTAATAAAGGACAATTCCTCGCAAAACACAGAGCGCAAAAACGCTTTTAATTACACAAAGGATTCTGACGGCCGTTTAAAATGTTATACACAACTGCATGGCAAAAACAGCGATATGGTTGGTTGGATAAATATCCCTGATACAGATTTAAGCTATCCCGTTATGCAACAGGACAACAACTCATATTATCTTAATCATAATTTTGATAAGGTTAAGCAGTCCGGCGGTTTGCCTATTCTTGATTATCAGTGTGATATATCAAAACCAAGTACAAACCTGATTATATACGGACACAATATGCGTAACGGAAGCATATTTAATACACTTTTGAAATACAAAAAGGAAGAGTTCTATAAGGAGCACAAAACAATTGTTTTTGACTCTGTATACGAGCACCGGACATATACAATTATATCGGTATTTAACACAAAGGTTGGCAGCTCAAAGGAATTTAAGTATCATGAGTTTGTTGACGCCAACACCCCTGATGAATTTAATGTATATATATCAGCAATTAAAGGTCTGTCTTTGTATGATATTCCTGAAACCGCACTATACGGAGATAGTTTGGTAACACTGTCCACTTGTTCTTACGGGACAAGCAACGAAAGAATGGTTGTAGTTGCCAAAAGAGTAAAATAAATATAAAACAAGCCCTTTATATTAAGGGCTTGTTTATACCATTAAAACTTAATATTATAATACGCCCCTGTAGTAAAGTGGATATTACAAGCCCCTCCTAAGGGTTAGTCATCGGTTCGACTCCGGTCGGGGGTGTTATAAAAAAAGAACAATTCAGATTACAACCTACTATTGTTCTTTTTAAATTATTATTTTCTTAAACCTTGCATATTCTTGATGTCTTTTTTACTAATTATTTATCCCCTGTTTATTTTTTGTGCTTTTCTGCAAAGCGCATCGATAAAATACTTTGCACTCTCCGAAAAAACAAAATCCTTTTTATGTATAATATACGACTGGCATGTTGGTCTTGGTGTATCTACAATAAAATAAAGCACATCATCCTTATCAGAATGGTATGATATAACAGAGTCTGTTGTTATGGCAGCGCCAAGTCCGCTAAGCATCATATCATAAATTACATCTATATTTCTGCAACTATAAACATTACAGTGCGAAACAGGACAGTGCATCAAAAAATTTGCCATATCCTGCCAGATAATTCCTGTACTGTTAATCCTCAAGAATTCAATATCTTTAAACACGCTATAATCTGAAATTATTTTTTCAGTAAATTTTTTTCCTGATATAATCTCTTTGTATGTATGTGCATAAGGTTTTAATGCCTCAGCACCTGGATAATTTTTGCTAAGACATATTATATACCTTTCATTTAAAAGTGGAATACCTGTATATTTCTTTTCATCAAATTTAAAGCCTATAAGCAAATGAATTGTTTCTGCATCAAGCATTTCAAAAAAATCAGCATACAAAGAAGTTTCACCCATATTAAGTTTTAACTCAACATTCGGAAAAGCGCTCACAAATTCCTTGCATACATCCGGCAGAAGAAACCTGGATACGAAAAACGCGTTACCTACTATCAGCTTATCATCAACCGGTTCTGATATTGTTGCAATTCGCTTATACATGTTTTTTTCATATTCCTGAATTTCTTCCAGATATTCTATGTATATTTTCCCCTCACGTGTAAGTGAAATCGGCGACGAAGAACGGTCAAAAATAACAAACCCCAAATCCTTCTCATGTTTTTTAACAGTTAAACTTAATGACGATTGTGCTATATACAGTTTGTTTGCTGCTTTCGAAAAACTACCCTCTCTGTATATTTCATATACATACTTTTCTGCAAGATTCATACCTTTACTCCTATATTTATTTAAATAAATACCAAACATTTATATATTTATATTTGATTATATCACATAAAAGGTGTATAATCAATAAGAATTTAAAAAAAAGAAGGGGCTTTACAATAATGCAACACAGCAACAAGAAATTTAGAATAGAATACAAGTGGATAATTGCAGGTGCATGCTTCTTAATGGTATTTACTGTACTTGGTTTTTGCAGTTCAAGTAAGAGTATTTATATATCAGCAATCACAGAAGCACTTGGCATCTCGAGAAGTACATTTTCAATCAATGACAGTTGCAGATTTATAACAACTGCAATCATAAATCTATTTTTTGGCACGTTAATAAGCCATTTTGGAGAGAAGAAACTGATTACTGCCGGTTTTATTTCACTAATCATTTCGTCTATTTTATACTCCGTCGGAACAAATGTATTTGTATTTTACATAGGCGGAATATTTTTAGGAATAGGTTTGTCATGGACCACAACAACCATGGTAGGAGCTATAATAGGCAAATGGTTTAAGGAACAACGCGGAACGGTTATGGGTGTTGTTTTAGCTGCAAACGGAATAGGTGCAACTGTTTCCATACAAATTGTATCTCCTATTATTTACCAGCAAGGAACGCAGTTTGGATACCGCAGTGCATATCGTTTGGTGGCTATAATTCTTCTAATTGTGGGAGTGCTCGTAGTTTCCCTTTTAAGAAACAAATCACAAGAAAATTCACCCCAAAATACCCATACAAAAAAGAAACCCAAAGGAAATACATGGGCAGGTCTCCCCTTTTCTCAGATAATCAGGAAACCATATTTTTACTGCGCACTTATATGTATATTTTTGACCGGAATGGTACTTCAGGGAATAACAGGCGTCTTTGCACCTCTAATGAGAGATGAAGGTCTTGCAGACAACTATATAGCTTTAGTATTGAGTATACATTCTTTAGTGCTTACATTCTTTAAGGTTGCATTTGGTGTTTTTTATGACAAGTTTGGGTTAAGAAAAACTGTAAATATTTGTTACGTAACCACAGTAGTAATTATGTTTGCACTCTCTATGGTTACAAATTCATACACAGGCATGATACTTGCTATGTTTTTCAGTGTATTTTCGTCGCTTGCTTTACCATTGGAAACAATCATGTTGCCAATTTGCACAGGCGAGCTTTTCGGTGAAAATTCATACAATAAAGTCCTTGGCATAGTTGTTGCAGTAAATTCAGCAGGTTACGCCCTCGGTGCACCTCTTGCCAATCTCAGCTATGATTTATTTGATACATATGACCCGGCACTATATATATCCGCCGGATTGATGGTTATAGTGATAGTTATAATGAATATTGCAATTAAATATACAAGAAGCGACAAAGAGAAATTTGAAATATCCACAAAATGTAACTAATATAAAAACAGACGAAATTTTATATATCGTCTGTTTTTTCATATGATTTTTAAAGTTTTACACTCAGCTTATGGTTACCGGCCTTTAAAGTAAGCTTTTCATCAGGCAATATAAGCTCTGCTGTTGTATTAAACGGAATCTTTACATTTAAATCAATATTTTTACCGTTCTTTACCCAGCAAACATCAATTACCCCGTATTCGCATTTTAATTTTACATCAAGATGCGTAAGTTCCTTAGCAAAAAATGGTTTTATACTAAAATTTTTGTAGCCACCATTTAATGCATTAGGCTTAATTCCGGCAAGACCATAAAAGAACCATGCATCGATCGACGAAAGGGCTGTATGATTTTGCGAACCATTGCCTTCCCATGTTTCCCACAGGGTAGTTGCACCATTCTTTATAAAATGTCCATAACTCGGATATTTATCATTAAGCAGCATCTTCATCGCTATGTCATTTCTGTTATACTTATCAAGAACATCAAAAAGGATGTTTGTACCTAATAAACCGGTATCAAAACAATATTTTTTGTTTTCGATTGTTTTTATTAAATGGTTTAATACTCCTTGCTTGTCTGTTTCAGGCACAATGTCTGCAAATAAAGGAAACACATCACTTCCCTGTTTTCCCTCTGCATAAAATCTGTTTAAATATGTTTTGTTTAATGCAAGTACAGAATCATCGCGTTCCTTTATAAACCACACATCTTTCTTTTTATGAAGAATCCTTAATATATTGATATAAATATCAATACAATAAATATAGTATACAGTGTTAACAAGCTCAGAAGGTATTTTAATCTCATCAAGATGCGGTTCGCTCCATGGATATTTACTTGGCATTACCCAATCACCCAGGCACCAGCTTCCGCTTTCCTCCCTGGAAATCAACCCATCTGTTTTTCTTTCAGATAAATATATAATCCATTTTCTTATTGGCTCTTCACATTTTTTGAGTATATTTTTATCACCGTATTGCATATATAAATTCCATGGTACAACAGCAACTGCACTTCCCCATGCAGGCCCGCCGCCACCGCCATTAAACGGAGCAGTGTGAGCAACAAATCCTGTATCCTGATTCTGTGTATCCAAAATATCATCTATCCATTTAGTATACAGGCTATATGCATCAAAATTATACATTACCGATAATGATGAGGACTGACCATCACCTGTATAGCCCAGACGTTCTCTGTGAGGACAATCCATAGGCACACCCCCATGGATATTATATCGCAATGTATTAGTACAAATTTTATGCAGATTGTTGAGCATATTTTCAGAACATTTAAAGTATGTCCTCTTTTTTACATCGGTGCAAAGATGATGAACACTAACACTCCTTATTCTCACACCCGCAGTTACAGATATACTAAAATACCTGAATGCATGCCATACAAATCTGGGCATATATATTTCCTCTTTGTTTCCGCTAAGGATATACACATCTTTTTGAATCTGATTCTTATCAGATTCAACATAGCCCACCGTTGATGTAAAGTCAAGTGAATAATCATCATTTAACTGTTCAGAATAATAAATTTCAACTTTATCACCTTTTTTGCCCGATACCGAAATCCGCACCAAACCTGTTAAACACATTGTTGCATCATATATATTCGGTGCAATAAGTTTTGGCATGCTTGTTTCTATAGCACGATCTGCCGGACACATCTGTGATTTAATAGTTCCTGACGGAGGCGTTGCGATATGTACATATTTATCGTCATTACAAGACTTAAACTCTGATGTAAGATCATGTATATTGGAGTCGTATAATTCGCCATAAAAAATATTATCATATAAAATCGGGCTCTTTGTATATTGCCATGTACAATCACTGTCAATCACATTATTACCATTTGTGAGTTTAAGAAACATTTTAAGCTCATCGCCATAGTCGAATAATCCCTCAACAAATCTTCCGCGTTGCTTATACCATCCGTTACCAAGCCATACTACAATATTGTTTTTTCCTGCACGCAAATATTGCGCAACTTCGTATGTAAGATAAAATACACTTTTTCTTGTAGTGTTGAAATAGGGATATGCAAGATTTTCGTAGTTAACTGTATCGTAATCTGTACGCGCCGGGCTCATAAATTCGTCGGAAACTTTTTTTCCGTTAATATAGAGTTCAAAGAAACCCAAGCCACATATATTTACAGTAGCATATTCATTTATGTTTTCAAGTTCAAACTCCTTGTATATAAAAGGAGAATTTATATCACTTGTGGGCGAAATCCAATTAACATCTGTAAAATCAAACAAACCTGTAATGAAGCTTGTAATATTACTCACGATAGTATGTTTTTCTGTATATACTGTAACCTGCCAATAATACATTGTATTTGGTTTTAGCTTTTCTCCCTGATATTCAACATGATATGAATAGCCTGAGTTGACTTTTTTTGTGTCCCAGACTATTCTTTTTTTATCGTGATTGTAGTATTCAAAAACAATAATCCTATAAGCTGTTTGCATTGTATCATCACAATCACAAACAATCCACGAAAAATCCGGTTTTTCTACACCTATCGGTTTTTCAGCATCACAACATTTTAAGTCAATATACATTCTTGCTCCAACTTTCTGTTTTTAATTATATAGAATAAGATTATCTTTTAACTAAGTTTAACATTATTTATAAAAAAAATAAATATATTATATTATTTGTTTTTTGCATTATATTCTTAATTTATTGACAAACATCAAATCACTAATTATAATAAATTATAGAAATTTGCATATTTTTAATAATAAATATATTTGCATTAAGTTATGAAAAACAATGGAGTGTATTATGGATAATTTAAAGATTGTATCATGCGGAGCAAAATACAAACATAATCCCGGATTTATTTTTCACAAGAGCACATATCCGGATTGCTATGTGTTCGCTTTTTTTCATACAGATTTTATAAGCACAACGCAATCAGGCTTGCGAACAGGCAAAGCATCAAGTTATATATTGCATACGCCAAATTCTGACGTGTATCATGCAAATGTTTCCAACTCGGATGTTGGTTTTACAAATGACTGGATGTATCTAAAGGGTGATTACGTGGATTCACTTGTAAAGAATATGAATATTCTTACTAATGTAATTGTACCTGCATATGGCAACAATTCAATAACAAAGCTTATATATAAAATTCAAGATGAGTTATCTGAAGAAAATGCATTTAAGCCTTTGTATCTTAAGGTTTTAATTACTGAACTATTTATAGAGCTCGCACGCAATAACGGAAGACACTTTACGCCTCCGGATGCGAATTCGTTTGAGATTATCAGGAATGCAAGAAAAATATTTACAAACGATTATTCAAAGCCATGGACTCTCGAATCAATTGCTAACCTTTCCAATTTGTCTAAAAGTCATTTTTTAAAGCTATACAAGGAATACTACAAAACAACACCCATTGACGATTTGATTGATTATCGTATTTCTCAGGCAAAATTTATGCTCGAAAGTAACATGCTTAATATAAATGAAATTTCAGAAAAATGCGGTTTTAACACACCATATTATTTTTCTCGTATGTTTAAGAAAAAAACCGGTTTTTCCCCGAGTGCATATAAGACGAATTTTTACAAAAATATATAGATAATACAAAAAGGGGTTTGTGTGTCTTAATTAAGACACACAAACCTCTCTGTATTTATGCTTATTTAAATATAATTTTTAAAATCAACCCTTTGAACGGTCAAATATTTCTGCATCTGCAAGAGGACCTGTAGAAATTTTTCTTGGTTCTTCTTGCCATACATTATCATTCATCATATATTCCTCAGCTTCTTTTATAAGATTTAAAGAACCATCATGGAATAATCCGTCATACTCAGTATTTAAGAATGTTTCTAATATATCAATAGCTTCCCATTCGCCAATTGTTCTGCCGCCAAGACAAAGTATATTTGCATCATTGTGGCGTCTTGTCATTCTTGCAAGGTATGTACTGTTTACTAATGCAGCACGAACACCCTTGAATTTATTAGCAGCCATGCTAATACCAATACCTGTACCGCAAATTAAAAGTCCGCATCTTGCTTCTCCGCTTGCAACTGCCTTTGCAACCTTAGCTGCAAAGAAAGGATAACGTGTAGCTTCGATATCAGGATCGTCCTCTGAACCACAGTCTACATAAGGAATACCCTTTCCTTCAAGATATTCGATACATTTTGTTTTTAAATAATAACCCGCAGTGTCATTACCGATGTAAATTTTCTTTTCCATTTTCATCTCTCCTTTAGAATTTTAAATTTTCAAATAAAATATTTTCACCTTTTAAACCAACGTACTTTCCGTCGGCAGCCTCTCCCGACTCGGGATGCGCCAAGAGCCATTTATTTGAGCCAGCACACATTTTATCCTCTACATTAACAACATCAAATTCAGGTTTGCAACCATTTGTTCCAAGCGGCAAAACACAAACAACACGATATCCCTGCCCAGAAACATTCATTGGAGCATAATGCAATGTTGTAGCGTACAATTCAACTCCGAATCCGGCAGGCAATACAAATGCTTTACAAAGCGATGTATCAAATACACCATCTTCAATTTCGGTCTGTTTACCTAAAACAAGCACAACATCATCAAGAGCAATATTAAATTCACTTGCTTTGTGATATTCAAGACAGTTAAGAATTTTGCTGTTTCCGCCTACATATCCCACTTGAATAGGCATACCTCCAAAACCTCTGTTGTACATTTTTGAGAATTCACTTACATTTTCTAATTCTTTAACAGATGCCTTGTATACAATTCCGGCATCAGGAATTTCCAACTTTGACAAAGCACTTAGAAGTTCAGAAAAATCATATCCTTCAAGAACCTTTCCGTACTCATTAAACTCTTTGTCTGTAACTTTATATACCTTCACAAAAACCATCCTTTCTACTTTAAAGACTATCATATTTATTGCAAAAAATAAATATACTATGTTATTTCTTTTTTGCATTATATTCTTTCAAGCACAAAATGCACACCAGCATATCAACTTATTTAAGCAAATTTTACCTGAATATATTTGCAAAATTTTATTATTAAGGGTTTGCCTTTTTTATTACCTCATCGGCTTTTAATGTAATTTTAAAGCTTTCGAAAACATCATCAATAGCCGGACATGCAGGCGCATCATTTTCTATCATATCAATCAATGCATCAAATTGTACGTCCGTCGGCTTTCTTTCGCTGTCTACGTTTATCATCTCGTAGGTTTTTTCGGGATACTTATAATACTCTATAAGGTCGCCCTCTTCCTGATGCGATTGTCTGTCTTTTTGATATATTATCCTTATACTTCCCTTTGGACCAACAAACTCCTTCAGGTTGTCAGATGACATTGTATTAGACCAACCAGCCTCATAATATCCTACAGAACCTCCGGAAAGCCTTACCGTAACCAGCCCGTAATTGTACAATCCTTTTGGAACATCCATTTCAGTTCTTGCACCTATTCCCGAAACATCAATAATCTTTTCACCCGTAAACCACTGCATTACATCCATGTAATGTACACCACAGTCAATTATCGGCGGTGCTTCTTTAAGGAGCATTAAATATCTTTCCCAATTCATTGTATGGTGATTTTGAGCCATTCTCATAACAACAGGCTTACCTATTGCACCATCCTGAATCATCTTTGCAACCATATTATATGTACGGTTATGTCGGAGTATATGTCCAACAAGAACTTTTACATGAGGATTTTCTTTAACGCAACGAACAAACTCCTCACCATCCTTTAGATTTGTAGTGATTGGTTTTTCACAAATTACATGTTTATTATATTTTATACAGAGCTTTAAATACTCCAAATGAGTTGATGGGTACGTTGCAATAATAACAATATCAACATCAGGCGATGCTATGCATTTCTCCGCATCTGTTTCTATATTCTCGGCATTAAATCTGCGTTTAAAGTCTTCTGCACGTTCAACATCGGTATCGCACACATATTTTACACACACGTTTTCTTTGTAGTATATATGGTCAAGATGTACCTCTCCCATTTGTCCACACCCTATAAGTGCGACATTATATATCTTCATCTCAGCACGTTCCTTCCACTAATGCATTTTACACCTAATAGTATATATTTTTTAAAAAAAATTGTCAATATATTTGTTCTATGTTTGTTATTTTATATTGCTTTTATGTTCTTTTTTACACTCCCTGCCAGATACAGGGAACCACAGACACATACAACAGTATCATCATCCGCCATATTAAGCGCTCTTTGGGTTGCTTTTAGCGGGTCAGCTATAACCTCACCATTTACATCTGAATACTTAATTAACTCCTCTGCCTCAAGGCATCTTTGCATGTCCAACTGTGTTGCAACAAAATAATCAGCAATCCCTGATATATTACTTATACACTCACAAACACTTTTATCCTCCATCATAGCCATAACAAGAATAATTTTTTTATTTAGTCCTATGAGCGATTTTTTTAATACTTCTATTCCATCAGGATTATGCGCACCATCTATAACAAGATTTTTTCTTATAAATTCAAATCTTACAGGCCATTTTACACTTGCAAGTCCATCGTGTACAGCATCTTCGCTAATGTACACTCCCCTGTCTCTTAATGCATCTATCGTCTCTATTGCAACAGCAGCATTATATGGTTGATATACACCTTTGAGCGATAAATTGTATTCCGTATCCTTATATACAAAACCATTTTCTGTAATAAACGGTTTCTTTGCAAACCTTATATTCGCACCTATTTTTGCAGCCTCATTATTTATGATATCTTTTAAATATTCGTTCGGATAGGAAACAACCTCTGCACCATGCTTTATTATTCCGCATTTTTCGAGTGTAATTTCTTCTATTGTCTCACCTAAAAACTGAGTGTGGTCAAGACTGATAGAAGTAAGCACACAAACCTCACTTTTACTTATAATATTGGTTGCATCAAGTCTGCCCCCCATACCGGTTTCCAACACAACATAATCACATTTTTGTTTATTAAAATACATAAATGCAACTGCACATATAAAAGCAAATTCAGAAACCTGAAGTCCCCCTTTTTCCATTGTGTTTTTTACAATTTCTGTGTAATAACACAAATCAGCATCCGTAATATTTTTGCAGTTTATCTGAATCCTCTCATTGAACACTTCTATAAATGGAGATGTGAACAATCCAACTCTGTAACCACTGCACTTTAAAATCTCGGAAATCATCGCTGCAGTAGAGCCTTTTCCATTCGTACCCGCAATATGAATATATTTTAAATTATCCTGAGGATTGCCGAGCTTTTTTAATAACTCTTGTAAATTTGCATTGCCCAGGGGACGCACAAATTTTGGTATTTTGTGTATATATTCAAGTGCTTCATTGTAATTCATTTTACTGTCCCCTTTTTTGTATTTTTACAGTTCTTCTCCATTTATTATCAAATAATATTATGTTATATTCCTTTTTATAATTTCCCGTAATATTATAATCAAAGCCCTCAAAATGTACAGTTTTGATTATATCACGCGCATCAACACCTATATATTCAGGAAGATTTTCACGGATAAATTCTTCACTTAATATTTCAAGGCGTTTCTTTTGAAGTTCCTTATCGTAGCCTCTTGGATTCCACTCCATAATACGCGGTTTATTATTCAAAAGATAGTCGTACTTTAAAATATCGCAAAACAATTCGTCATGTTTATTAAAAAGGTATAATATATCGTAAAGTGTTTGTTTAGATACACCAACCTTTTCGTAACCCTCTGCCTTATAAAATTTATATAGTTCTTCAAAGAAATCAAAAGACGAGTTATAGTCTTGCATCAGATATTTTAAAGAATTTTCAAAATCACCGCTATTGTAGAATTTATCAACCACAACGTCTATACCCTTTAGTAGTTTAATATCATCAAATGACAAAAATTTATCAGATAATATTTCATATGGTGGCTTAGCTGTATATCTATAATCAAATTCATTTTCCTGACTACGTATTTTTGTTCCATGCAAGAGCTTTAAAAAGCCAAGTTGAAGCATATCAGGTGAAAGCGAAAAAACATCATCAAAAGAATTTTTAAATGATTTTATATCTTCATACGGCAAACCCGCTATAAGGTCAAGGTGAATATGGATGTTATTGAATAATTTTAATTTTTTAACAACATACGAAAGCTTATTAAAATCCATTTTCCTGTCTATCGCAGAAATTGTACATTTGTTGGTAGATTGTACACCTATTTCGAATTGGAACAGACCTTTTGGTGCTCTCTCCAAAACTGATAGAAGCTCATCATCAATAATATCCGCCGCCACCTCAAAGTGGAATGTTGTATTTGAGGCATTCTGTATAAGAAATTCTAACAACTCAACAGTTCTCTTTTTATCTGCATTAAAAGTTCTGTCAACAAGCTTTACAATTCTAACATCATGCTTAATAAACTTTAATAACTCATTCTTTACAATCTCAATATTCTTTAATCGTAATTTATGCTCAACGGAAGATAGACAGTAACTACACCTAAACGGGCACCCTCTGCTGCTTTCATAATATATAAGCTTATTTTTGTTTTCCTCCAGGTCATCATCTGAATACGGAAAAGGTAATATGGATAAATCTTCAATTATCTCCCTATCGTTATTTTTTACTATTTGTCCATCTTTTTTTAATGTCATGCCATCGATATCAAGACCATATTTAAGATACTCACTGAATGTGAGCTCTCCCTCACCACGTATTATTGCATCTACAAAATCATATTTTTGCATTACATGTATACTGTTATAGCTTACCTCAGGGCCTCCAAGTACAATCTGTATATCAGGCGAAACCTGTTTGAGCAGTTGTGCTACTTCACAAACATACTCAATATTCCAAATGTAACATGAAAATAAAACCGCATCACATTTGAGTTCATAAATAGCACTCATTATATCATACGGTTTTTCGTTTATTGTAAACTCTTTAAACTGTACCCTCTCATCATCAGCATAATGATACAATTCCCTGACAGACAATGAGGTGTGTATATACTTTGAATTTATTGCACAAAGTAAAATGTTTTTATTCATAATCAGTTATATATCTCCGATTTTAAAACTCCTATATATGGCAGATTTCTGTACTTTTCCGCATAGTCAAGTCCATAGCCAACAACAAACTCATCAGGGATTTCCTTACCTACATAGTCGCCCTCAATATCCGCACTGCGTCTTGACGGTTTAGAAAGAAGTGTACAAATTTTAACAGAAGCACTCCCTCTGTCAATAATAAGCTGCTTTAACTTAGCAAGTGTGTTTCCGCTATCTATTATATCTTCAATTAAAAGCACATGTCTGTTTGTGCAATCTACCGAGAGGTCTTTCATTATTTTGATATCACCCGACGATACTGTTGAATTACCATAGCTTGATACATGAATACAATCAAGCGTAATATGAGTTGTAATATGTTTCATAAGGTCTGCCGCAAACGGAATAGAGCCCTTTAATACAACAACAAACAAAATGTCCTTTCCTGCATAATCAGCATTTATTTTTTCGGCCAGGCCCTTTACAATTTTTTGGACCTCCTGTTCATCAATCATAACTTTTTTAATGTCATTTTTCAGCATAAGTATGTACTCCCAATTTTCAAAAATTCTTTATCCCTGATATTGTTATTTTTCGGTTAAGATACATTATATCACAAAAAAATGAAAAAATAAATATGTAATCTTAACAAATTTTAAAAAGAAAGAAGTGAATATGATATAAAAAGAATAATTATTTTACTATTTACACTATATTTTTGTTTTCCTCTCAGTGTTTATGCAGATGATTACGAGGATGTATTACAAAACTGCATAAAGCAATACGGTATGTTTGATGGTACAAAAGGAATAACATATGCATCATTTGAATTTTTTGAAAATGAGAATGTATTACTTATTGTTTACTTCGAAGACAAAGCCATATGCGCCTCTATATATCGTGCAGATAATAGTGGAGAGTGTATTGATACGCTACGTTTTGTATACGGAAAAAATAATGAATATATGCTTTGCACCGCAAAAACAGGAACAGGTCAGAGTTGCATTGTATTTAAAACAAATGATGTGAGCGAAACATTTATATTACGTGACGATACATTTACAAAGATTTATGACGGAGGTGCATATAACATAAAGGAGATTTCAGGCTACACAATAACAGGTATAGTTACGAAGATAAATCCAAACCAGATATATGAAACATTAAATTCGCTAAAGTCAAAAAAGCTCAACTCATCACAGTTTACAAACATCAGAAATAATATTGACAGCAAAATATATGAGAACATTCTTAATCTTATCGAATCATGTGCAGATGTGGTAATATATGACCGAAATGACTATGACCCGGTCAAGCTCCTTAAAAACATCCTATACACGTATAAAAATTACGAAAGTCAAGTCCCAGTCTCACCCGATTATAACGAAAATACTATAGAAACAGGGTATGAAAACATACAATCATTAAGCGGAGAATACACCGATTACATTCTTAAAAACATATATGGCGCAGTACCTGAGCATATGAGTGTAAATAATCTTATAAACACCGGTGTATGCTACACAAACGGAAAGTATTATTATACAGGTAACTACACAAAGGATTTTATGACCACAATAACGGATATCAGTGCAATATATGACCTTGGATATAACAACTATTATGTAGTTTTTAATGATGAATACACCGAAGACAATAATACCATCTCTGAGTATGGTTTTGCAATAATAGATACATCAGATGAAATATATAATATCAAACGAATAGAAATAGGTACTACACTTTTAAATGATGATGAAATAGCAACACATTCACCACTAAAGGATAGGGGAAAAACTTTCTTTAATAAAGGCGATAAGTTCCTATATAAAAAAGATAAAATAAACACAGCAAATGCTCTTATAATTATTGCAATTATAGCGCTTATTTCAGCTTGTATCGTTTTAACGGTGTTTTTTATAGACACATTACGAAAAAAACACAGAAAAAGGTAGAAACAATGTCTTATAATAAAATATTTTATAAAACACCCCTTGAATAATTTAATAACATATGATATAATTATTTGGTATAATTAAAATTATTTGCAGTCAAAAAAAGACTGCTACATATAAGGAGAAATACAAATGCTAAGATACTTAACCTCGGGCGAAACACACGGTAAATGTCTTACAGTAATATTAGAGGGAATGCCATCAGGCGTTAAAATTGACGTTTCACTAATCAACAAAGCCCTTTCGGACAGACAATCCGGCTATGGCAGAGGCGGCAGAATGCAAATTGAGAAAGATATGGTTGAAATACTCTCAGGTGTACGCGGAGGGTATACATTAGGCTCGCCAATAGCTATGAAAATAGAAAATAAAGACTGGGAAAACTGGTCAAATACAATGGGTGATGAATTTTCTGACGGAAGCAGAGGTGTGGACTGTCCGCGTCCCGGTCATGCAGATTTAACAGGCGGATTAAAATATGACCATCATGACCTAAGAAATGTTTTAGAACGCGCAAGCGCACGCGAAACCGCCGTAAGAGTTGCTGTAGGGGCTTTAGTAAAACAACTTCTCGCACCATTCGGGATTGAATTCAACAGACGCGTTGTAAGTATTGGTGAAATAACTGACACATCAAAGGTGCTGGACCTTGATTTTTATAAACGTGCTTACTCTTCCCCCGTCGGATTTGGCGATAAAGACTGCGAAAAAGCAGCTATGGAGTATATAGATAAAATAAAAGCCGATGGCGAAAGCATTGGCGGAGTTGTTGAGGTTAATGTCAAAGGTGTTATACCGGGTCTTGGTTCTTACACACACTACGACAGAAAACTGGATGCAAATATTGCATTCTCTGTTATGAGTGTACAGGCTATTAAGGGTGTTGAATTCGGCATGGGCTTCGATTGTGCCGCAAAAAAAGGTTCTCTTGTACATGACGAGATTATTTATAACGACGAATTCAAACGCAAAACAAATAACGCAGGCGGAATAGAGGGCGGAATGTCAAATGGCGAGGATATAATAGTCCGTGCCGCAATGAAGCCTATCCCCACACTATACAATCCGCTTTACACTGTTAATTTAAAGGATAAAACAGTAGTCAGTGCATCTGTGGAGCGAAGTGATGTGTGTGCGGTCCCTGCATGCAGTGTAGTTATTGAATCTGTTGTTGCTTTTGAAATTGCCAAGGCATTTTTAGAGAAGTTCAGTTCTGATTGTATGAGTGATTTAGTCTCATCTTTTGAAGACTACAAAGAAAGAATATCAAATTATTAAAATAAATCAGCAAAGCGAAAGTGAGGTGAGGACTTTTTGACTGATCAGGAGTTAATAAAACTTTGTAAACAAGGAGACAGACAAGCTTTTAATCAGCTTGTGGAAAAATACCAGGAACGTGTTGTAAACATTGCATATGGTCTGCTTTCCAACAAAGAAGACGCGTATGATGCAGCACAGGAAACGTTCATTAAAGTATACCGTTCAATAAACTCATTTGCCGAAAAATCCTCATTTAACACATGGATTTACAGAATACTTTCAAATGTATGTAAGGATATGCTCAGAAAACGCCAAAGAAGTGTAAAAATAATAAGCATACATGGCGAGGATGACGACGAAAAGCCTCACGATATACCTGATACTAATCCTACACCGGAAGAAACTGTAGAAAGAAACGAATTACATCATCAGGTATGGAGTGCACTTCAGGAGCTTAAGTCCGAATACCGCGAAATTATAGTATATTTTGATATGCAGGGTCTTTCGTATGAAGAAGTGAGTGCTGCTTTGGGCATTCCTATAGGAACGGTAAAATCACGTCTTAATCGCGCAAGATGTGCTCTTAAAAAAATTTTATACCAAAACAAGGAACAATTTTAAAATACTAACGTCTAATAAAGTGAAATAGTTAAGAAAGGGGGATTTGTGATATGAACTGTAAGCAGTTTGGTATTTATCTTGATGAATACGAAAACCTTTGTGCAATGCAAAAAGCAGAGCTTATTGCGCATACAAATGAGTGTGAAAATTGCCGCAAGGAATACGAGCTTTTCATGTCAATGCTCAATGCAACCAAATCCATTCCCCCGCTAAAGGTTGACGACAGCTTTTTACAAAATCTTAATGCAAGAATTGATAAAGAGGTTGTCAATGCTCCTATCCGCGCAAATGTATGGGAGCATATGAAGCTTAACGCACACCGATATAGTGTTGCTGCCGCTTGTGTGGCACTGCTTGCTGTTATTGGTGTAAACAATTCGGATTTGTTATATGATGTAATGAATCCGTATCAAGACCAGGATATAGTACCGATTGTGTCGACCTCGCCGGAATTTAAACAAAACAATACTTCTGCCGGGATTATAATTACTTCTACAATATCGCCGACTCAATCACCTGCACCGTCTGTTGAACCGACTGCAGCACCCGCCACAGTGCAAAATGTTGCAAATGCAACATCTGCTCCGGTCAACAACCGCGCCACAGTAGCTCCCGCTCCCGTAACGGAGCCTGTAAGTCAACAGATACCTGCTGCATCTGCTGCACCTGTTGAACCAGATACTACTGAAACTATTTCCCCCGCGTCCAAGTCTGATGAACAAAATTACGTTATGCCGGCAAGCAACTATGAGCTTCCGAGCAAGGATACAAAAAATTCACAAAACACTAATTTTTCATCAGATTATAATTTTGAGAACACTTCTAACTACCTGAAGCTTTCTCAAACGGATATTGAACGCGTTAAAGGTCTTATAATCGAATATTCAAAAGAAACTAAAGGCGACGTCTACCTTATGACAGAAGAAGATGCCAGAGAGTTCTTTGCTATTTTGTCAAACGAAGGAATTAAATTTGACAGTTCCTTGGGCGGTATTGTAAATGGAAATATTGCATTTAAATTGATTATTTCATAACTACAACAAATAAAAAACAGTATATGCATTCTTAAAAAAAGAATGCATATTTTTTTGCAATATTTTAGGCACAAATCCAATATGTTTTTGCAATACTATTGACTTTTTTGCTATATTTTGATAAAATTATATCAATATACTACGAAAGGAAGAATTTCTATGAAAAAGCTTATGCTTGGAAATGAAGCTGTTGCAAGAGGCGCTTATGAAGCAGGTGTAACAGTAGTTTCATCATATCCCGGTACACCAAGTACTGAAATAACCGAAAATATTGTAAAATATGAAGATATTTATGTTGAATGGGCCCCAAATGAAAAGGTATCATGCGAGGTTGCAATAGGTGCTTCTATTGCAGGTGCAAGAGCAATGTCGTGCATGAAACACGTTGGTCTTAATGTAATGGCAGACCCCGTTTTTACAGCCAGCTATACAGGAGTAAACGGTGGCCTTGTTTTGTGTGTCGCTGACGACCCGGGAATGCACTCATCACAGAATGAGCAGGATTCAAGACACTATGCAAAAGCATCAAAAATTGCAATGCTTGAACCTTGCGACAGTGGCGAATGTAAGGAATATACAAAAAAAGCATACGAAATTTCAGAAAAGTATGATACACCTGTTTTCTTAAGACTTTCTACAAGAGTATCACACTCACAAAGCCTTGTAGAAGAAAACGAAAAGGTAGACTACAAAATAAAGGATTACGATAAAAACCCGCAAAAATACGTAATGATGCCTGGCAATGCACGTGGCAGACACGTTGTAGTTGAAGAAAGAATTTTGGCACTAAAAGAGCTTGCCGAAACAGACGAATTAAATACCGTAGAAAATAACGGTTCTAAAATCGGTATTATTTCTGCCGGAATTTCATACATATACGCAAAAGAGGCATTAGGAAACAATGTTGACTATTTAAAGCTTGGTATGGTATATCCCCTACCTGAGAAAAAAATTATTGAGTTTGCTAAAAAATATGATACAGTATACGTAGTTGAAGAACTCGACCCCATAATTGAAGACCACTGTAAAGCCCTTGGCGTAAATGTTATTGGTAAAGATAAATTTACATTGCTTGGTGAATATACACCGTCAATGATTTCAAGTGTTGTTTTGAGAAAAGACGCGGCAGAATTCTCTTCTCCCGAAGAAGCTATCCCTGTGCGTCCACCTGTAATGTGTGCAGGTTGTCCTCACAGAGGTACATTCTATGTACTTAAAAAGCTTGGTGTTGTGGTTTCAGGTGATATAGGTTGTTACACTTTAGGTGCTACAGCACCATTGCAGAGCGTTGATACTACAATCTGTATGGGTGCATCAGTAAGTGCAGCTCACGGAATGGTAAAGGCAAGAGGCAAAGACTTCTCTAAAAAGATTGTTTCGGTAATAGGCGATTCTACCTTTATGCACAGTGGTATAACAGGGCTTGTAGATATGGTATACAACAAAAGCAACAACACTGTTTTGATACTCGACAACTCAATAACAGGCATGACCGGTCATCAGGATAATCCAACAACAGGCTACACCATAAGAGGCGAAGAAACAAAACAAGTTAACCTTATAACACTATGTAAGGCAGTTGGTGTTGAACGTGTTGTTGTTGCAGACCCGTTTGATGTTAAGAACTTTGAGGAGGTTGTAAAAACAGAACTTGAGGCTGATGAAGTATCAGTTATTATAGCTCAAAGACCTTGCGCACTTTTAAAGAGTGTAAAATACAGCGGACACTGTACAATCACAGAAGATTGCAAAAAATGTAAAATGTGTATGAAACTCGGATGTCCTGCAATATCATTTGATGGCGAAAACATAAAAATTGACACAACACAATGTAACGGTTGCGGATTATGTATAAATGTATGTCCGTTTGGTGCAATTAAAAAGGAGGACTGATGGCAATGAATATAATGATAGTAGGTGTAGGCGGTCAGGGTACTCTCCTTGCAAGCAGAATTTTAGGTAATGTTGCAATAGAAGAAGGCTTTGATGTTAAAGTAAGTGAAGTTCACGGAATGAGCCAGAGAGGCGGAAGTGTTGTTACATATGTTAAGTATGGCGAAAAGGTATACTCCCCAATTATCGACAAAGGCGAGGCAGATTTAATACTTGCTTTTGAAGAGCTTGAGGCTTACAGAGCAATGCCATTTCTAAAGAAAGACGGTAAAATGATTGCAAATACCCAACAAATGAATCCAATGCCTGTTATTACAGGCGCAATGGAGTATCCAAAAAACATTGTAGAAAAACTAAACAGCAAAATTAACTTAGTTGCAGTTGATGCACTTTCACTTGCAAAAGAAGCAGGAAATATAAAGGCTGTTAATGTTGTTCTTATTGGCGTGTTGGCAAAATCCATGTCAATCTCCAAAGAAACATGGTTAAATGTTTTAAAGAATACTGTTCCTGCAAAGTTTTTAGATGTAAATATTAAAGCATTTGATTTGGGTTATAATTGCGAAATTTAAATGCAGAAAGGCTATGAATCTTAATATGAAAATTATAGTTGCAACCAAAAATCAAGGCAAGGTAAAAGAAATTGCAAAAATCTTTGCCGAGCTTGGTTTAGAAGTAATTACTCAAGAAGAAGCCAACATAGATATTGATGTTGAAGAAACAGGCGATACTTTCGAAAAAAATGCACTTATAAAGGCAAGAGCAGTTTCTATGTTGTGTGATGATATTGTAATTGCAGATGATAGCGGTTTGTGCGTTGATGCGCTTGATGGCAGACCTGGCGTATACAGTGCCAGATATGCCGGCCCTGATGCAGATGATTCGCAAAAAATTGAAAAACTGTTATCAGAAATGGAAAATATACAAAACCGCTCTGCCAAATTCATGTGTTGTGTGGCGCTTGTTACTCCCGACGGTCGTGAGTTTGTATCTCATGGCGAAGTATTAGGAAAAATCCTGTATACTCCCGAAGGCGAAAACGGATTTGGTTATGACCCTGTATTCTTCTCCGATGAACTACAAAAAAGCTTTGCGATTGCTACTGCTGAGGAGAAAAATTCAATAAGCCACCGTGGCAGGGCACTAAGGGCAATGTTTGATAAAATAAAGGAGATTGAACTACTATGATTTCTGATGTCTTTATAGAATACTTAATTAAAAGAAAAAAAGATACAAAAGATTTTATAATCACTGCATTGCTTATTATTGCAGCATTTATATTATCCTTTGCTTGCTTTTTTATAGGAGCTATGATTATTCCCGATTTTATGGGGGTTTGGTCTTTGCTTTTTGCAGTTGTTTGGTATTTTGCATACATTTTCATATCTCAGAGAAATGTGGAATTTGAATACATTCTTACAAACAGTGAATTTGATATAGATAAAATTACTGCAAAGAAGAAAAGAACCCGTGTTGCAAGCTTTGATTTTAAGAAATCTGAAATAGTTGCTAATATAAACGATAAAGAACATAATAGCGCATTGAAGGACACGTCTGCCAAAACACTTGATTATACATCAAACACTGCTGACAAATCAAATGTATATTTTGTTGTTGTAATGTCAGAGGGCGAAAGACAGATTATATTATTTGAGCCAACATCAAGAATGTTAGAAAATATATATAAATTTAACCCAAGAAATGTTTTTATTTAAACAGGAAGGTATTATAAATGAAAGCATGTTTTGCGCATCAGATGCGACAAATTGATGAAGCAACAATAAATATATGCGGCATACCCGGGATTGTCCTTATGGAAAATGCCGCTATAGCTTGCATAAACGAAATAAAAGACACACTTATAACCATCAAAGGTAAAAGATTTTCTGTATTTTGCGGAAATGGGAATAATGGCGGAGATGGCTTTGCTATTGCAAGACATTTAATTAACAACGGTGCATTAACAGACGTATATATTTTAAGCGAAAACGCCTTTAAGGGCGATGCACTTACTAATTTTAAAATTCTGAAAAATATGAATGCACATATTATTACTGTTGATGATGCCCTTAATTTCTCCACCACCCTACCCCTTTACGATATGGTTATTGATGCTATATTAGGTACAGGAATAAAGGGAGATTTAAAAGACGAGTATGCATATATCATAAACAATATAAACACATACTCGAAATATACATTATCAGTAGATGTACCAAGCGGCATAAATTCCGATACCGGGGAAGTGTGTACCACATGTATAAGAGCTGATAAGACTGTTACATTCGCTCACTACAAGCTTGGTTTACTAATGTATCCTGCAGCGGATTTCACAGGCGAAATAAAGTGTGTTGATATATCAATACCAGATTATATTTTAGATTATGCAGGCACGACAATAGATATAATCGATAACGAACTCTTTACACAAAACATGCCAAAGAGAAGAAAGAACTCACACAAAGGCGATTATGGAAAGCTCCTCATTGTAGGTGCATCACGAGGCATGACAGGCGCCGCATATCTTTCCTCACAGGCCGCACTGCTTTGCGGCAATGGACTTGTAACTTTGGCTATACCCGATTGTGTAAATGATATACTCGAGGTTAAAACAACCGAAAGCATGACATTACCATTAAAATCCATTGACGGTCATATCGCATTTGATTGTGTCGATAACATTTTAGAAAAAGCAAAAAATTGCGATGCAATTCTTATTGGTCCCGGCATGGGCACAAGTGATGATGTACAAAAATTAGTCGAAAAGCTGATTTTAACATCTGCTATACCCTTGGTATTAGATGCCGATGCAATAAATTGTATTGCGAAAAATATAAATATATTAAATAATTCCAAATGTAGTATCACATTAACACCCCACTCTGTTGAATTTTCGAGACTAACAGGACTGACTTTAGATGAAGTTGAAAAAAACAGAGTCAAGACATCATATGACTTTGCAACAAACTATGGGGTAACTTTAATTCTAAAAGGAAGTCGTACCATTGTAACCTCAAAAGACGGAATGCAATATATTAATATTACAGGCAATCCGGGCTTAGCTACAGGAGGCAGCGGCGACGTACTTGCAGGAATGGTTGCTTCATTCATATCAAGAGGTGTAGATTCTCACATCGCTTGTGCTATGGCTGTATATCTTCATGGTATATGCGGAGATATTGCAAGTGGCAGATATGGTGAGGAAAGTGTTATTGCGAGCAGTATACTTAACTGCATTCCCAAAGCCTATAACCAAATATTACAGCTGGAAAAATGAAAGAAAGTGTGTTATTATAAGTATAGTAAATAAAAAATATCGTGCATGGGCAGAAATTGATATTGATGCAGCAGCAAAGAATATGCAAAACATACGTGCCATAACAAACAAACATGCCCAAATTATGGCAACTGTGAAAGCAGATGCTTATGGACATGGATTTTTGGAAATGTCTAAAATATTTTTAAAAAATGGTGCTGACAGATTGGCAGTGGCAACTCTCGACGAGGCAATACAGCTACGTCATGAGGGTATAGATGTTCCTATTATGATACTTGGTATTTGTGATTTTGATGATGTTGAGGATATAATAAATTATAACATAATATCCACTGTATCAGATTTCGATTTTGCGAAGAAATTATCCCAGACAGCATTAAAACTAAATAAAAAAGCAACAATCCACATAAAGCTTGATACAGGTATGACCCGTATCGGTTTTGTTGTTACTAAAAACAACGAAAAAATAATTGAAGAAATTGCTATGATTCATTCTCTCCCAAACATTGTTACAGAGGGAATATTTTCTCATCTTTCTACCTCTGATGAGGTTGATTCGAGTTATACAGAGCTTCAATTTGAACGTTTTATGTCTGTTGCAGACGCACTGAGTTCAAAAGGAATTCATATTCCAATTAAGCATATTTGTAACAGTGCTGCAATAGTTAAATATCCAAATATGCATCTTGACATGGTAAGACCGGGTGTTATCTTATATGGTTTATACCCCTCCGATGAGGTTGATAGATTTAAACTCCCCCTAAAACCTGTCATGACACTAAAATCACGAATTACAATGATAAAAGAAGTTGAAGCCGGCAGAGGTGTAAGCTACGGTAAAGAGTACATAACCGATGCAAAGACAAAAGTAGCTACTATTTCGATCGGTTATGCAGACGGATATATCAGAAAATATGCAGATAATGGCATGGTTATGTTAGAAAGTGGAGAATTCGCTCCCATCATTGGCAGAATTTGTATGGACCAATGTATGATTGATGCAACAAATGTCCATAATATTCATAAGGGTGATGAAGTAATCCTTTTTGGACATGAGGGTATAACAACCGATGATTGTGCAAAAAGACTTGACACAATCAATTACGAAATTGTTTGTATAGTTTCTAAACGTATTCCGAGAGTTTATATCAAAAACGAAAGGACGGTGAAGACACTAAACTATCTTGTATAGTTTAACGGAAAACAAGAAAGGAGCCTGATTGCTTTGTCACAAAACAAAAAAGCCGATAAAGAGCTTATAAATGCTCTCAAAAACGGTTATAAAGAAATGGCGGATATAAATCTTGAATTAGCACAAACTTGTTTGGATGCTGACAATGATTGTTTGAAGCATTGTGAAGAAAAACTGACGGAGTGTGAGTAAATTGTGATAGTAAAACGAGGAGATATTTATTACGCTGATTTAAGTCCCGTTATAGGCAGTGAACAAGGCGGTATACGACCGGTGCTCATAATTCAAAATGACATTGGAAACAAATACAGTCCAACAGTTATTGCGGCAGCTATTACAAGCCGCATAAACAAAGCAAAAATGCCTACGCATATCGAGCTATGCGCAAAAGAGTACGGACTTAATAAGGATTCTGTGATATTATTAGAGCAAATCAGGACAATAGATAAAAAACGGTTAAGAGAAAAAATCGGTTGCCTGGACGATGAGCTTATGGGAAATGTCAACGAAGCGCTTTCTATAAGCTTTGGTCTGGGCGGCTGTTAATATTATAGTTTTGTACATCAAAATATAGAGGACGTTAAAATATGTTTTTAACGTCCTCTTTTTACATTTTTTGTATTATCGACAAAAATATGTAAATTACATATTGAAAAAACAGGAGTTCTATGATATAATAATATAATGTATAAGTATATAAATTTTTAAGGAGCGATAACCTTGATAATTAAGATAATTGCCATAGTTTTAGCATTTATTGCTATTGTACTGAATTTTCGAGTCAAATGGTTTTTAACAACTGTTTTTAAAACAGACTCCCCTTCCCAGGATACAATTCTGAGAACAAAATTAGTTGCACTCGCCATTGCTGTTGCAGCATTTTTGCTTGTGTTTTTAACTAAAATTTAATGTATAATAACTGAAAGGATGAATATATAAATGGAAGATGCAAACAACATCGCAAAAACTTATGACCCTGCGTCATTTGAGGAAAGAATATATAATACGTGGGTAGATAAAAAATACTTCCACGCAAAAGTTAATAAGGACAAAAAGCCTTTTACAATAGTTATCCCTCCCCCAAATGTAACAGGTCAGCTTCATATGGGACATGCGCTTGACGAAACCTTACAGGATATTCTTATCCGTTACAAGAGAATGAAGGGCTTTGAGGCCTTATGGGTACCCGGCACAGACCATGCAGGAATTGCCACACAAATTAAGGTAGAAGAGAGTCTTAGAATAAATGAGAGTCTTACCCGTTACGATTTAGGTCGCGAAAAGTTTTTAGAGCGTGTATGGGATTGGAAAAATCAATATGGCGGAAGAATAATTAACCAACTAAAAAAGATTGGTTCTTCCTGCGATTGGGACAGAGAACGCTTCACAATGGACGAGGGTTGTTCAAAGGCTGTTAAGGAAGTTTTTGTTAACCTTTATAACAAAGACCTTATCTATCAGGGTTCAAGAATAATAAACTGGTGTCCGCATTGTATAACCGCTCTTTCTGACGCTGAGGTTGAGCATAAAGAACATGCAGGACATTTCTGGCACATTAAATATCCAATTAAGGACAGCAATGAATTTGTTATAATTGCAACAACACGTCCCGAAACTCTTTTGGGTGATGTAGCTGTTGCTGTAAACCCTGAGGATGAAAGATACAAAGACTTAGTTGGTAAAAAGCTTGTACTTCCATTAGTTGGCAGAGAAATACCTGTTATCGCTGATGCGTATGTTGATAAGGACTTTGGTACAGGTTGCGTTAAAATAACACCTGCTCATGACCCTAACGACTTCGAAGTAGGTCAAAGACATAACCTTGAGCAGATAAAGGTCATGAATGACGATGCAACAATTAACCCCCATGGCGGCAAATACGAAGGCATGGACCGCTACGACGCAAGAAAAGCAATGATTAAAGATCTCGAGGATTTAGGCTTACTTGTAAAGGTAGAGGACCATACACACAACGTTGGTGAATGTTACCGTTGCTCAACAGTTGTTGAACCTATTATATCAAAGCAATGGTTTGTCAAGATGAAGCCACTTGCAAAACCTGCCATAGATGCAGTAAAAAATGGCGAAACAAAATTTGTTCCTGAACATTTTGAAAAGGTATATTTCCATTGGTTAGAGAATATAAGAGATTGGTGTATATCACGTCAATTATGGTGGGGACACAGAATACCGGCTTTTTATTGTGATGATTGTAACGAGATGGTTGTTACAAAAGATGACCATGCAACATGTCCAAAATGCGGCAAGGAGATGCGCCAGGACCCTGATACGCTTGATACATGGTTCTCATCCGCACTTTGGCCATTCTCAACTCTCGGCTGGCCCGAAAAGACAGAAGAGCTTGATTATTTCTATCCAACAAGCGTACTTGTAACAGGATATGATATTATTCCATTCTGGGTAATGAGAATGATGTTCTCCGCCATTGAGCACACAGGCGAAGTTCCATTTGACCATGTATTCATACACGGTCTTGTACGTGATTCTCAGGGTAGAAAAATGTCAAAATCGCTTGGCAACGGCATAGACCCATTGGAGATTGTAGAAAAATACGGTGCAGATGCACTAAGATTCACACTTGCAACAGGTAATGCACCGGGAAATGATATGCGTTTCTATATTGAGAGAGTAGAGGCAAGCCGAAACTTTGCAAACAAGATTTGGAATGCATCAAGATTTACTCTTATGAACCTTGATATTACCGAAAACAAGCTGCCGGCTACAGACGAACTTCAGATTGAAGACAAGTGGATACTTTCTAAATATAACGGGGTTGTAAAATCTGTTACCGAGAATATAGACAATTTTGAGCTCGGTGTTGCAGTATCAAAGCTTTACGACTTTATTTGGGATAATTTCTGCGACTGGTATATCGAGCTTGTTAAACCAAGACTATTTGATAAAGAAAATCCAACAGGAAAAACTGCGCAGCATGTTTTAACTTATGTTTTATCAAATACTATGAAGCTTCTTCATCCGTTTATGCCATTTATTACAGAGGAAATATGGCAACATCTTCCCCACAATGGTGAAAGCATTATGATAAGCGATTATCCCGAATATAACAGTGAACTTGTTTTTGAAGATGATGAAAAAGCAATGGAGCTTATAATGTCATCAATTACTGCAATAAGAAACAGACGTGCAGAAATGAATGTACCTCCATCAAAGAAAGCAAAAGTTATAATTGTAACTGATAAGACCGAAATTTTCTCAAATGGTAAAATTTTCTTCGAAAAGCTTGCATCTGCAAGTGAAACAGTGGTACAAAGCGATAAAGCATATATAAATGCAAATGCAGTAAATATCGTCGTACCAAGTGCAGAAATATTCTTGCCACTTGATGATTTAGTTGACAGAGAAAAGGAAATTGAACGACTAAATGCCGAAAAGAAAAATCTTGAGGGTGAAATTAAGAGAGTTGAGGGCAAATTGAATAACCCTGGCTTTACTGCAAAAGCACCTCAAAAGGTTGTTGATGAGGAACGTGCAAAGGGCGAAAAATATAAAGAAATGCTCGAAAAAGTTCTCGAAAGCTTAAAACAATGGTAAAAGTAACAAAAGAGGCTGTTGCATCTAATGCAACAGCCTCTTTTATACTAAAGAACAATTCCGTCTTTAAATATTGATATTTCTCTGTAGTTATTAACTTCATTTTTAGTTTCTTTACCCGAGGCAACATCAATAATATAATTTAACAGCTCATCAGTTAAATCATTACCCATAAGAACAGGTGATGCATCAAAATCAATCCACCTTTCTTTCTTCTTGACAAGATTTTGATTTGTTGAAATTTTAACGGTAGGTACAGGTGCACCAATCGGCGTTCCACGACCCGTTGTAAAAAGGATTATGTGCACGCCTGCCGCCGCAAGATTGGTTATTGCAACAATATCATTTCCCGGTCCGTTAAGGAGCGAAAGACCACTTTTATTAAGAGTATCACCGTAATCAAGAACATCCGTAATTACACTCATTCCGCCCTTTTGAACGCAACCAAGAGATTTTTCTTCTAACGTTGTAATTCCCCCCTCTTTATTACCGGGAGACGGATTTTCGTAAACAACCTGATTATGTCTTGTAAAATAATCCTTAAAATCATTTATAAGATTTACTGTTTTTTCAAACAATTCTTTTGTCTTACATCTTTTCATAAGAAGATGTTCAGCACCAAACATTTCAGGCACCTCGGTAAGCACACAACTTCCACCGTATGAAATTATTTTATCTGACAATCTTCCAACAAGGGGATTTGCGGTAATTCCCGAGTAGCCATCACTGCCACCGCATTTTAAGCCAATTTTTAGTTTTGATAAAGGTAATTCAACACGTTCAAATGTATCGCAATATGCCTTTAATTCATCAATGAGCTTTATTCCCTCTTCAATTTCATCCTCAACATCCTGACAATTAAGAAATTTAACTCTTTTATTGTTCCAATCGCCGAGTATTTTCTTAAACTCATGTATATTGTTATTTTCACATCCAAGTCCGAGAACGAGAACTCCACCCGCATTGGGATGATTAACAAGACCTTTTAAAATTAACTGTGTAATCTTTTGGTCATCACCAAGCTGTGAGCAACCAAACGGATGCTCATAACAAATAGCACCCGTAATCTTAGAAAGCTCTCTTGAAATCTCATTTACACAGCCAACAGTGTTTATAATCCAGATTTCGTTTCGTACACCTACATCGCCATTTTCCCTCAGGTAACCCATAAAAGTCTTATTGTTGGAACTTGGCGGTATATGTGTAAATTCGGGTTGATATGTGTATTCAAGACATCCTTTGAGATTTGTTTTAAGATTATGCGTATGAACATGTTCACCTCTTTTTATATCACATATAGCATGCCCTATCGGATTTCCATATTTTATAATATTTTCTCCGGCATTTATATCAACAAGCGCATATTTATGTCCATTTTCGAGATTAACCTCTACATTATCAATTTTATTGATTATCATATTAAACCTCATTATAATACATTTTCAAATATTATTTCTTCTCTTATATCTTCTTCCTTGTATGTAAAGTTTAGGTTTTCTACTTTGACATTTATTGCATCGCGCATATAGATACCCTTTGCAGGGACAACATCCATGCGATGAAATTCGGGGTATTCCTTACCAATATATTTAACACCATGTTTCGAATACTCCTCTATACCGCCGGGCAGAGATGCTGATATATTTTCGAGCGTAATATTTTCTATCATATTCTTCTGTGTACCCGAAATTATAATTCCGCCTATGGAATTTCCCCACACCTCATTAAATACAATACCCCGCTCTTGTGCTTTGTTTACATCTGCGTCAATATTCTTTATTGTAATATTTTTTATTGTACTGAATGTATCCCTGCCTATACCATCGTACTTTCTTAATCTCTCACCAAGTGTAATAAATACAGGACCAGTACAATTTTTCATTTTGATGTCAGAAATATAAATATCACTTACATTAGAACCATCGGTAGGTACCATTTTTATACCTCCGCCCTGCACATCACACATATAACAATCTATTACTTTAATATTGTAAATATCTCCAACTGTTTCTGTGCCTATTTTAAACCCTGCCCATCCACTTGATATATTACAACTTCTGACAGTAATATTACACGATGGAAGCATTGAGGTTGCCTTTATGCATACTGCATCATCACCTGATTTAATATTGCAGTTTTCAATTAACACGTTTCTTGAAGAATCAATATCAATACCATCATTATTGGCATTGACCTTACTGTCAATATGTATATTCTTTACACATATATCTGTACTTTTGTTGATATGCAGACACCATGCTGCCGAATTTTTAAGTGTGATGCCGTCTAGACTTATACCCTCCGAGCTGACAACCCTGAATAGAAATGGTCTGTCCAACTCATTAAATTTATCACCATTTCCGCAAATTTCACCCTCACCGCTTATTTCTACATCTCTACACTCATAACACAGAACAAGCGCTTTACCCCTCTTAACATCAACACCGTCAACAAACGAAGCATTATTATCAGAATAATCATCAATATTTTCGGAACCAAGTATACATGCACCCTTCTCGAGATGAATTTTAAGATTGCTCTTAAAATTAAGTGTACCGGTTTTGTAAACACCCTTTCTGAAGTATAGCGTCATACCCTCTTTTGCACACTCATCTATTGCATATTGGATTTCTTTTGTTATCACGTTGTCTGTATTTGCAACAATGCCATATTCTTCGATATATTTCATATCACTTTGCCTCCCTTTTTGTAATTATAAATATTTTGCAATTTCATCATATAAATAGTCAAGATTACAACCCCAGAACATCTCGTTAGAAAGGATTTCCAGAACTGATTTTTCTCTCATGAATGTAATAATATTATTATCATCATCCGGCGTTCCCTCTTTATAGAATTTTATAAGCATAGCAAACGAGAATAACAAAGTCTCCGGCATTTTATTAAAGCGTCCTATATATTCAAGAATTGACGGTAAAACCCTTACCTTGAATTTACTTACTGAATTTAAAGAAATAGATGCAAGGTAATGCTTTATGTATGGGTTTTTAAATCTTTCTATAACATCATTGGCATATTGTGTCAACTTATCTATTGGCAAATCAAGTGTCGGGATTATTTCATCAAACACGCATTTTTTTATATATGCAAGCATCTTCTCATCATCTACACAACTCTTTACAGTATCAAAGCCCGATAAAAGCGCATACGGAACAAGTGCTGTATGCGCACCATTTAAAATACGAACTTTTCGTGTTCTATACATTTCCATACTGTCGCATATTATAACATTAAGACCGGCTTGTTCAAATGGCAAATCAGAAAAGTCTTCTTTTTTACCCTCAATTACCCATAAATGAAAATACTCAGAAGTGTTAATTAAATTATCCGTATATCCTAAATCCATTTTCTCATCTTTAGGGTAGCCTGTGTTAATTCTATCAACAAGTGTATTACAGAATGAGTTTTCATTTTGTATCCATTCTATAAACTCCCTGCCAAGCTCCCATTCCTCAGCATATTTTAAAATAATTTCACGAAGTACAGAGCCATTTTTATCTATCAGCTCACAGGGCAAGAAAATAAATCCCGGAAGACCAAGCTTGAATCTTCTATGCAGAAGCGCTGTAACTTTAGCCGGAAATGATACGGGCGGCATATCTGTTAATTTATCGCCCTCACAATATACAATTCCAGACTCTGTTGTGTTTGAAATTATATATTTAAAATCTTCATTTTCTGCAAGCGAAAGATAGCTCTCATAATCATCATACGGTTTTATGCAACGGGTAATGCAATTTACTACTGTGCTCTCAACACCCTCTACACCTCGTATTATGTGTGTATATGTGTTGTTTTGCTTTGCAAGTACATCACACATTCCCTCTTCTATTGGTTGTACAACAACAATACCTGCATCAGTAAGACCTTTATCGTTCATCTTTTGAAGCATCCAGTCAAAAAAACCTCTTAGAAATCCACCCTCACCGAATTGTATAATTTGCTCTCTCATAATTTTCTCCTAAATTCTTTTACCATTTGCATAGCCTTCGTATTCATCCAAAAATGCTTCTGCCCTCTTTGTCATATATATTCCTACTCTGTCATCCTTAAATCCAAATGTCATACATATTGTTCCAAAGTATTTATCTATAATCTGTACCTTAAGTTTTAGCTTACTCTCCTCAGTCCAAGCAGCCGAACACGCACAGTCATACATATTCTCTGGTTCTGGAAATGTTCCTATCATATCAGAATACCCCTCTTGTGGGAATTTAAAGAATTCATTTTCGCACATTTTAAAATATAGCTTTTTCTCACCCTGAAGATTCTTGTATGAAAGTGTACCTTTGTTTCCTTCAAAATTAAACTTAACATACTCTATATTCATTGAGTTTTCATCAAGCTTATATGTACAATTATTTATTTTATCCTGAGTTTTTGTATAAGTCGCTCCCTCAAGAGCCATAAGCTTTCTTGTAGATAGAAATTCACTAAGCTCAGCATATGATTTTTGGTCCTCTGCAAGTTCTCTATCAACAAATGCAGGAATTATAAAGTTATATAGTTCATGAAAAAGTATAGCTCTTGAATTTTGTGTAAATTGGTTATCCGAATTGATTACAAAAACAAAATCAGTTTTAGGATCACATATTGCAAGCTGGTCGCCCATGCCCAAAAACATAAATCCATCATTTGGCGCTTTCCAAATCTGATAGCCATAGCCATTGGTATCAAAATGACGTCCGGTTTCGGAGCAATCATTATCTACCTGTCTGGCTATTGCCTGTTCAACATATTCGCTATTCAGGTAATTAACACCGTTTATATATCCCTTATCCATCATAAAACGAGCAAAAATAAGCAAATCTCTCGAAGTACACAGTATCGCCGAGTCTGCCCATGCGTATCCGCCCGGGCATTTAAGTGTATATGAATCCTCAGAAAATCCACCATGTTTTAGCGCTTTTTCTTTTAGATATTCCAAAAATGACATGCCTGTAACTTTTTCTACAATAACACCCAGAATATATGAACCGGGGCTATCGTATTTGAATGTAGTACCGGGAATACGTGTGGCATTTAAATCAAAATAGACTGATGTTCTGTCTGTTGTACCACTTGTAAACCAATATATATTTTCTTCTATGCTTGTAGACATACAAAGCATATCTCGAATTGTAGTTTCGCGAAATCTATCGTTTACCTGTTCTTCGTATTCAGGGAAGTATTTTATAAGCTTATCTTCAATAGAAATGTATCCCTCCTGCTCGCAAATACCTATTGCAGCTCCAACAAAGCTTTTTGATACAGAATACATTCTGTGTTTAAAATCTTTATTGAATGGTGCATAATAACACTCGGCAAAAATATTATTACCTCTTGCCATAATTATTGAATGAGTGGTAAAATTGTACGCACTATATCGTTTTAAAAATCCAAGAACTTCTTTTGAAGAAATTCCGACACTTTCGGGAGCAACATTTTTAAACATAGTAAAATACCTCTCTTTATAAATAAAATTTTTACTATGTTTATTATACAACATTTTTTTAAACTTTTCCTTAGAATTTTTGCACATTTTTATATATTTTCTTGACTTTTTTGTCCTATTTATATATAATAACATCGGGGGTGATGGATATGGAAAAAAAGGAAAAGACAAATAAATTTTTGTTCGAAAAAAGAATAGGTAACAAGAACTATAAACACACAGGGAATCACTACCACAATTATTTTGAAATATATTATATGAAAAAAGGTAGCTGTTGTTATTTTATAGATAATAAAATATATAATGTAGCAACACACGATATAATTGTAATACCAAACGGTGTAATTCATAATGCAACATATCAGGATTACGATTATGAGAGACTTCTTCTGCAATTTGATAATGAATTTATAAATACAGAGCTTTTCTCTATGTTACAGAATTTATTAAAACAACATATATACAGACCAGGAAATTATAAAGAAATAGAGGAAATATTAGATAAAATAGAATTTGAATACAAAAAAAATGATATGGTTTCTGAGGAATTGATTAAATGTCATCTTACCGAATTATTTTCGTATATTATAAGAAATGAATCATGCTATATGACAAATGATGAGCAAAATAACAACTTAGTTATCGAAGATATTATAATCTATATAAACAAAAATTTTTCCTCACAACTTACTCTTGATACCATGAGCGAGAAAACAGGATTTAGCAAGTTTTATTTTTCCAAATTTTTTAAAAAATCAACAGGGTTGGGTTATAAGGAATATTTACTTATGATACGCATGAAAGAGGCAAAAAAGCTTTTATCATCAACAAACGAAACAATAAGCAACATTGCATTTTTATGCGGTTTTAACGATAGTAATTATTTTTCGACTATTTTTAAGAAAACAAACAGTATATCACCTAATACATACAGAAAGAAATACCGCTCATAGCAATAAAAAAACCACAAACGAGCTACGCTCGTCGTACTCACATTTACCTTTTCTCTTAACAAAAAAAAACGGAACAAGTATAACTTGTTCCGCTATAGTTGCGGGAGAAGGACTTGAACCAACGACCTTCGGGTTATGAGCCCGACGAGCTACCAACTGCTCTATCCCGCGATATATAAGAAATTGAGTTTAATCTCAACTACTAATATATAATATCATATTCGTATATTTTTGTCAATAGATTTTGGTAATTTTGTTATTTTAGCTATAAATAAAATGTTTTTATTTTTTTATTTATTCAACTTTTTAGTAATATAATTAAAAGCCTCAACAACTTTGAATTTTACGATTACTTTTTCATCACTATTAGTTATTATATCAAAAACAGAGTTATTTAATTCCTCTTTTAATAAATTTTTGCTGCTTGTATCCATTTTAACACTTTCCTGGCTAACACACATAGGAGGATAAAGCACACACCACCAATTTTCTCCCTTCCCCTCTCCTAATACAATTTTTACACCTCTGTATTCGCCACATGGCAAGGTTATATTCTGGTACTTTTTATTCGGAAAGTAAAATTCACCATACTCTGCTTTTGCGCTATAACCCATATTTATCAACTCATTATTTGCTATAGTCTCCGCTTTTTCTATAAAATTCTTATCAGTTAATGATACGCTCTTTAATATTTCGTCTCTTATTCTTAATTTTATTTTCTGGTCATCTTTACTGTTACTGTTTGCTACTATATGTAATCTTACAAGACTGTCTTTAAGTTCGTCATCAACTTCATTAACAAAAAACTGTACCGATACTGCCATGACAAAAGTCAAAACAAATGCATTTATAATATTTTTCATTTTAGTTCCCCTTTACAAATAAATTTCTATATAAATAATTGACAACTATTATACTTTATTATACATAAAATCTAAAATTATTTGAAATGATAGAAATAATGAACAGGAGGTCGATTATGAAAAAATTTACATCAATAATGCTAACAATAATAACACTTTCAACTTTTTTGACAAGATATAGCTCTGTTACTGCACAAACCTCATCAAGCGACGTGCAAATACTTGCAAGAGCAGTAAATGGCGAAGCACGAGGTGAGCCATACGAGGGACAGGTTGCTGTGGCAGCAGTTATATTAAACCGTGTAAAACACTCATCATTTCCGAATACTATATCAGGTGTTATATATCAACCCGGTGCATTTACTGCAGTATCTGACGGGCAAATAAATGTACCTATAAGCGAAAATTCAACTGTATACAAGGCGTGCAAGGACGCAATGAATGGCTGGGACCCAACATCAGGTGCAATATACTATTTTAACCCCGACACAGCAACAAATTCATGGATATGGTCAAGACCGCTTATTGTTCAAATCGGAAAACACAGATTTTGCAGATAAAGGAGACAAGTAAATGGAAAGAACAAAAAATATACACTTCTGGCTATACACTATTCTTATAGCCGCCCTTGTGAGTTGTTTTTTATGGGCACTCAATTCAAGAAAAACTGCCTTAGCACTCGAAAATAATGTTGAAAACAGTTATAACAGGGCTTTTTTTGAACTTGCAGATTATATAGATAATATAGACGTTCAACTTACAAAGGCACAGCTTGCAAAAACTCCGGCGCAACTTGCATCTATATCAAATGATATTTTCAGCGAGGCGGCAGAGGCAAAGTCTTGTTTGGGACAACTCCCCACATCACAGGTGTCTTTGGAAAACACATCAAAATTTCTTTCTCAGGTTGGTGATTATACTTACGTACTATCACAATCCATGATAAAAGGGAAAGAAATATCCGAGGACGAATATAAAACACTAAATGAATTAAATACTTTTTCAACTTCATTAAAAGATAAATTAAGACAAATACAAGATAAGCTGTACTCAGGTGAAATTAAAATTTCAGATTTAAATAACCAAAAGGACTCAAAAAATGTTGTACACGCCGACGAGGGCGGTATATTATCGAGCCTTGAAGGTGTAGAAAAATCGTTTGATGAGTACCCCTCCCTAATCTATGATGGTCCATTTTCGGAGCATATTGCAAACCAAAAACCAAAAATGCTTGAAAACGCCAGTGAGATATCAAAAGAAGAGGCTCTCTCAATAGCAAAGGAATTCCTTGGCGACCGCGGACGCAATTTGAATTTTTCAAATGAATCAAACAACAATGATATACCCACTTATACTTTTGGAGTTTCAACAAAGTCGGAGCAGATTTCTATAAGCATAACAAAAAAGGGTGGATATATATTATATTTTCTTGACAATGTAAATGTTCAAAATGAAGTAATTGATGTAGCAACCGCAACGGAGAAAGCAATAAAATTTCTCGAAGACAGAGGAATTTACGATATGGTTTCTAACTACTATGATAAGTCCAATAATATTGCAACCATTAACTTTGCATATTCACAAGACGGTGTAATATGCTATAGCGACCTTATAAAAGTTAAAGTAGCATTAGATAATGGCGAAATTGTAGGTTTTGAATCAAAAGGATATCTGACAAATCATAGAGAACGACAGTTAGAGGAAGTTAAGATTAGTCAGGATGACGCTAAAAATTATATCTCAACCTCCCTGGCGGTTGATGCCTCTCCCCGCCTTGCGCTTATACCAAAAGACAATTTAGATGAGGTGTTATGCTACGAGTTTAAGGGTAATTTTCACGATAGAAACTTTATAATATATATAAATGCCCAAAATGGCCATGAGGAGCAAATTCTTCTTCTGATAGAAAGTGATGAGGGAATTTTAACTGTATAAACTACAACAAATAATTGCCCGGCATATAGGCTTGGCAATTATTTGATTTTAAGGAGGTAAAATATGAAAGTTTTTGAGTATACAATAAAGGATGAGTTAGGTATTCATGCAAGACCTGCCGGCTTATTGGTAAATACAGCAAAGAAGTTTGAAAGTAACATTACAATCCAAAAGGACAATACATCTGTGGGTGCAACTAAGCTCATTGCTCTTATGGGCTTAGGTATAAAGCAAGGTGATACAATAAAAATTGTTATTGAGGGTACAGACGAAGGTGCTGCAGAAGAAGAACTTAAGAAATTTTTAAACGAAAATCTATAACAGGTGCGGAGGAAATAAAAATGCTTACAATTTCTGGCAGAAGTGTATATGATGGAATTGCTATAGGCAAGGTATCTGTATTTGAAAAAAAAGAAATTTCTGTAAAGCGTGAGCGTACAGATAATGTAGATAAGGAAAAAGAGCGTTTTGAAAAGGCTAAGATATCGGCAACAAATGAACTTGATGACATATATAAAAAAGCATTAGACGAAGTAGGAAGTGCCAATGCACAGATTTTTGAAATTCATAAAATGATGCTTGATGATGAGGACTTTAACGAATCTGTAATAAATATCATAGAAACTCAAAATGTTATTGCTGAATATGCAGTTGCAATCACTTCTGACAATTTATCGTCCATGTTTTCTCTTATGGATGACTCGTATATGCAGGCACGTGCAGCTGATATAAAGGATATATCGGACAGAATTATAAAAAATCTTACACAAACAGAGTGCGAAATTAAAACAGATAACCATAGTGTAATAATATGCGCTGATGATTTAGCTCCGAGCGAAACTGTAGCATTGGACAAGGATAAGGTAGTAGCTTTTGTTACTGCATACGGTTCTTTAAACTCGCATACTGCCATTTTAGCAAGAACAATGAACATTCCCGCAATAATCGGTGCCGGAAGTGAGTTTTTAAGTAAAATTAAGGATGGCGAAGTTGCAATCGTAGACGGATACAGTGGTAAAATGTACCTTTCCCCCGACGATACTATGTTAAATAAAATGAAAAAGAGGCAAGAAGAAGACAGAAAACAAAAAGAGCTCCTGCTTGATTTAAAAGGCAAGGATAATATTACTCTTGATGGTACAAAGGTTAATATTTTTGCAAATATCGGGAGTCTTGCAAATATAGGTGCTGCTATCACAAACGATGCCTCCGGAATAGGTTTGTTCAGAAGCGAGTTTTTATATCTTGAAAATGATGATTATCCGAGTGAAGAATTTCAGTTTCAAACTTACAAAAAAGTACTCGAAAGTATGGCAGGAAAAAAGGTAATTATACGCACACTGGATATTGGTGCAGACAAGCAAGCAGACTATTTTAATATAGAAAAAGAGGAAAATCCCGCACTTGGATTCAGAGCAATACGAATTTGTTTAAAACGTCCTGAAATATTTAAAACACAGCTGAGGGCACTTTTAAGAGCCTCTGTATATGGCAATTTATCAATAATGTTTCCTATGATAACTTCTGTAAATGAAGTTATTCAAATAAAAAACATAATTGACGAGGTTAAGAGCGAATTAAAAGAACACGAAATTAGTTTTAATGAGGGCATAGAAATTGGTATAATGATAGAAACTCCAGCAGCAGCAATCATAAGTGATTTACTTGCTCCTATGGTAGACTTTTTCAGTATTGGTACAAATGATTTAACTCAATATACCCTCGCTATGGACAGGCAAAATTCTAACTTAGATGACTTTTGTGATATACACCACGAGGCAATAATGCGTCTTATTGATACAGTTACAAAAAATGCTCACAACCACGGAATATGGGTGGGTATATGCGGCGAATTAGCAGGCGACACATCTCTTACTGAGGCTTTTTTAAAAATGGGCATTGATGAACTCTCCGTATCACCGGGATTAGTATTAAAGCTACGCGATAAAGTACGAAAAATAAGATTATAACAAAATATAAGGGATACAAGCTCATTTTAAGCCTGTATCCCTTTTTTATTTATTTTGTTGTCGAGCCAAATCCACCATTTCTTTCTTCGCAAGCATCATCATCAAACGTAATTCCATATTCAACAAAAATTCCCTGACAAAATCCATCGCCCTCTTTTACTGATACGGTTTTTCCTTCATTTGAGTCGTTTGTGATTTTACAAAAGATATGACCCTCATTATCACTGTTATAATAGTCGCTATCAATAATTCCAACAGTGTTATTTAGTTGTAGTCTGAACTTAAAGCCCAGGCCACTTCTTGGATATATCTTTAGAACCCATCCGTCATTTATTTTTACTCTTATTCCTGTTGGTATCTTTATTGTTTCGCCGGGGTTAAGAGTAATATCTGCAGGTGCAAAAAAATCGTATCCCGCAGAGCCTTTTGTTGCACGTCTGGGAAGTTTTATTTTATCGTACACTGTTTTAAAATCATCAGATAAATCCCAATCTTTTTTAAATTGTTCTTCACTTACTTTTTCAAAGCTTGCAACTTTCTTCATAGTTGTAGTCATTCCCTTTCAAACAGTTTTTATTTGCAGTGTAAAACTTTTTTTCCGCAGATTATACTTAATTTTACGTCTATTACACTCTGATTTGCACTGCCGCGCCATGCTAAATTAACATCCCTTAATTCTTCTACATACACATCATCAACAAGAACATCAACCTTATTTATAAAATCAAGTGTGCAAATGTCTTCCCATTTGTAACCCGTATATAGCCATATTGATTTATTGGGGTATTTTTTTGAAACTTCATCTATAAGTTCGCCAACATCGCGTCTGTTTTTGCAGTGCAAGGGGTCTCCGCCGCTTATGGTAACACCCGAAACATAGTCTTTTTCGAGTTCTTCAAATATCTCTTTTTTTGCATTTTCATCAAACTCAAGTCCACCGTTTACATCCCATGTAACAGGATTCTGACAGCCCTTGCAACCATGCTCACAACCGGCAACCCATAAAACAACTCTGAGTCCGTCGCCATTTAGCATATCGTCCTTTGTAATATTATGATAACGCATTATTACATACTAACCCTTTCTTTGATTTCTGCCATTTTAGCTTCGTTCAATCTTGTATCGCCTTTTACTCTTGAGTATGAGAGATATCCGTTCATTCTGTCAATTTTTGTAAGATTGCTCGAACCGCACTTTGGACATACATCCATTTCAAGCTCTTCATATCCGCAATCATCACAATAAGCCAATGACAGATTTACACCCTCATAATATCCAAGCTGCATAGCTCTTCTTATAAGTGTTTTTATTGCTTCTTTGTTATAGCTTATGGGGTATTTTACGTATTGTATTTTACCACCATTTGATAAATTCCAGAAACGTCCCTCTAAATTCTGCTTTTGAATTGGTGTAATTTCTTCGCTGACATGACAATGGAAGCTATTTGATACATATTCTCTGTCAGAAACATTTTCAACAACACCATATTTAGCTCTGAATTGTTTTACCTGAAGTCCGCAAAGAGATTCTGCAGGTGTACCATATATTGCATACAGATTGCCATCCTCTTTTTTGAACTCATCAACCTTCTTATTTATATAATTAAGAACCTCTAAAGCAAACTGACCATCTTCTGCTATTGATTTTTTATTATATAGCTGTTGCAATTCGTTTAGTGCAGTTATACCAAACGAAGCTGTAGCGGTATGCATTATAGGCTTAATTTTATCGTGCAAGCCTAATTTTCCGCCATAGAAACCACCCTCGCAGTATGCAAGCGGATTTGTTGATGCACGCATTTCGCCAAGATAATCGTATGTTCTTATATGAAGATTACGTATAAGATTTAAATAATAATCCAAAACCTCATAAAAATCCTTTGACTCTTGTCTTGCTTTTGCAAGAATCATCGGCAAGTGTAACGAAACAGCACCTATATTCCATCTTCCAACAAATACCGGCTTATCATCATCATCCGCAGGTGTCATTCCACCTCTTTCAAACCATGGTGAAAGGAATGCACGACATCCCATTGGAGATATAATTCTTCCGTATTTTTTGTACATAGACGGAACGTATCCCTCACCTGTAAGACTTAGCCAGTCTGGGTACATTGTCTTTGATGAACACTCAATACCTGCCTCAAATACATCTTCGAGAGCTTTACCCTCACCATGAAGATTTTCGTCGTACAAGAAAACAATTTTAGGGAACAATACAGGTTTTTTATGTCCTTTTTTACCTTGTCCGTTCATTCTTACCTTTAGCATTGCCTTAGATGCCATTTTAGCAAATCTGCCTGTACCTGTACCTATAGTAACAGTTATAAACGGATAGTCGCCTCTTGATGATGATACGGAATTGAATTTATACTCCCATCCCTGGAAACCCTGTTCAAATTCTGTCTGAACATCACGAAGTGCAATCTTTGCAGATTTCTTTTCGTCCAAACCAAGCTTGAGGTATTTTTCTACATTTCTCTTATATGACTTTTCTGCATATGGTTCAAGTATAAGGTCAGCTGACGGAACTGTGAAGCCACCATACTGCTGACTTGCTGCAGAAAGCACAATATCACCTATAACGTCGAATGCAACGTCAAGAGACTTTGGCTCATTGTACCACAAGTTACCCATCTCAAAGCCGCCTCTTAACACATTTTCCACGTCGAACAGACAACAGTTCATAGTATCACGTCTTGCAGACATATCATGAATATAGATATATCCATCACGACAAGCCTGAAGTTCTTCTGTTGTTAAGAAAAATTTCTTATATAATTCCTTATTTAACTGATTAAAGATAAGACTTCTCTTTGTAGATACAAGCGCACTATCTGTATTTGAGTTCTCTTTATCGCCTATATACATTATAGACTGACTCTTTTTATAAACTTCATCAAGCATCTGAACAAAGTCTTGCTTATAGTTTCGATAATCGCGGTAACTTTTTGCAACCTTAGGATTAACTCTTTCCAATGCACCCTCAACAATATTGTGCATCTCTGCAATTCGTATATACTCTTTATCCATCTTCTCTGCTTCTTCTGTAACGAATCTGCATATAAATTCGGTTTCTTCCTCTGTAAATTTAACCAATGCACGAAAAGCTGATTTGTTAACCGCGGCAACTACCTTTTGAACGTTAAACGCCTCTATGGTGTTGTCTTTTTTTATAATCATCATAACCTATCACTCCTTTTTTGGGCATTCTCATTTATTTCACAACCACAATATATTGTGGTTTATATCCTGTATTTTGTATTTTAACACAATATATACCAAAAATCAATTACATAACCATTTATTATCAATTACATATTTCTTTCATTTTTTACAGTTATGTTACATAAATATTTTTACTTTATCTATGTAAAACTTTACCTTGTATCTTTATATCAGTTTGTGATAAACATATTATATATCAAGCATTTTTGTATGTTTTCTTAAAATTACACTACATCCGAAAGGAACCATAAATGAAAAAAATAAAAAAATCTTTTAAACTCTTAATATCTGCTTTTATTATTGATTTCAAGCGGTTTATTTTAAATATTACAACTGATTTGTTAATTATGCGAAACAAATCACTCTGTAACGATTTTGTTACAAAACTTTCCATAAGTGTCTATAACGACATTAAAAAATTTACGAACACGCAATATTCATAAAACAAAACAAGCCTCACCATAAAAGCGAGGCTTGTTGTATTGTTACATTTAACGATATATCGTCAGCAGCAATTCACGTAATAATTTACATGCAACCGCAGTAGAAGCACCGCTTGTATCATAATGCGGCGAAAGTTCATTTATATCGCATCCCACAATATCCAACTCATTTAAAGAATGGATAGCATCCAAAAGCTCATTAAAGCTTATTCCCCCTGCTTCGGGTGTACCGGTGCCGGGAAATACGGATGGGTCTAAAACATCAAGGTCAAGTGTGAAATACACTTTTTTACCTTTAAGCTTTTTAATTACCTTGTTAAAACCATCTAAGTTAAATTTATTTTGTATTACATGGTCCTTTGCAAATTCAAATTCCTTTTTGTCGCCGCTCCTTATTCCGAATTGATAAATTCTATCATCACCTACAAGGTCATAACAACGTCTTATTACACATGCATGAGATAGTTTCTGTCCAAGATATTCATCTCTTAAATCAGCATGAGCATCAAGATGCAGAATATATACATCTTTATATTTTTCGTACACTGCCTTAAACGCACCAAGGGTTACAAGGTGTTCGCCACCTATCATACATGGTATTTTATTATCATCTATAATTTTTTTTGTTAAGTCCCCGATGTCAGAAAGTGCACTCTCAGGCGAGCCAAACCGCAACTCCAAATCACCGCAGTCAAACACACAAATATCCTCTAAATCTTTATCAAGATACGGACTGTATGTTTCTATACCAAAGCTTTCGTTGCGCATTGCTGATGATGCAAATCTTGTACCTGGTCTGAATGATGTCGTAGAGTCGAACGGCGCACCAAAAATTGCTATTTTGCTTTCGTTATACTCGTTATCACAACCAATAAAGGTGAAAATGTTTTTATTCATCTAATAACTCCTTTACATAATTCGGCAAGACAAATGCCGCTTTATGAATATCAGTATTGTAGTATCTTGTTTTTATTCCTAAATTGTTCCACACATCTTCATTAAGGTCTTTTACAGGGTCAATACCCTTTGATGCAAAGCCAAAATACCAGACTCCCGACGGATACGTAGGCATCTGGAAACTGTATACCGAAGCATTTGGGAATACTTTTGATAGCTTTTTATGTGTATTTTTAAATGCCTGGGCATATTCATCGTAAAAAGTTGATTCGTGCTGATTTATCAGTATTCCATTATCCGAAAGTGCCTTGTAGCAATTTCCGTAAAACTCTCTCGTAAACAACCCCTCACCCGGTCCGAATGGGTCTGTAGAATCTACAATTATGAGGTCGTATGTGTTCTTTGTTTTTCTGACAAATGCAAGTCCATCCTCGTAATGTATACTAAGACGCGCATCATCAAGCATATTGGCAGTCTGGGGTATATATTTGCAACAAACATCAACAACCTCACTATCAATTTCTACCATATCTATATGCTCTATAGTTTCGTATCTCAAAAGCTCTCTTACAACACCACCGTCGCCGCCGCCTATTATGAGAACATTTTTAGTATCAGGATTAACTGCCATTGGCACGTGGGTAATCATTTCGTGATACATAAACTCATCTTTTTCGGTTATCATAACACATTCATCAAGAACAAGCATTCTGCCGAATTCCTCTGTATCAAAAACTTCTATGAGCTGATAATAGCTTTTTTTGCTATATAATTGTTCCTTTATTTTAACCGAAAGCTTAAGATTTTTTGTGTGTTGCTCCGAAAACCATATTCCCATTAAGTTTCACCTCACAAAACAACATTTATCAAGTTCATTTCCATATCCTCTGTACCTGTCATAAAACAGCCTTTTTCCTTGGCATATAAAATATAGTCAAGTATCTCGGATGTTATTAACTCTCCAGGTGCAAGGATAGGAATTCCGGGCGGATAGCACATAACAAACTCTCCGCATATACTTCCCACACTTTCTTTTATGGGGATTTGTTTTTTTTCCGAATAAAAAGCTTCCTGAGGGAGCATTTTTACATGAGGATTTATGTACTCATGGTCCAACATTCCTGCCTTATCCTTTTCATATATACGCTTTATATCGGAAAGCGAGGAAATAAGACGTTCTATATCAAGCGCTCTGTCCCCTGCACTTAATATTGCAAGAATATTGCCAATATCGCCAAATTCTATTTGTATATCATATTCATCACGTAAAATATCATAAACCTCTATGCCTGCAAGACCAATGTTACGTGTATGTACCGATAGCTTAGTAGAGTCAAAATCATAAATATCTTTTCCGTTTATAATTTCTCTGCCAAATGCATAGTAACCACCAAGCTTGTTTATTTCATTTCTTGCATAGTCAGCATATGCTATGGTTTTTCTTATCATTTGCATACCATTTATGCTAAGATTTTTACGAGCTAAATCAAGAGAGGACAATAACAAATACGAACCGCTTGTGGTTTGTGAAAGATTTATTACCTGTCTTACATATCCCTCTTGCATAGATTTTGCACAAAGCAAAATAGCACTCTGTGTTAAAGAGCCGCCTGTTTTATGAACACTGAGCGCAGCCATATCTGCGCCGGCATTCATTGCAGATACAGGCAAGTTATCCCCAAAATAAAAATGTGTACCATGCGCCTCGTCAACGATAACCTTCATACCATGCTTATGCGCAAGAGATACTATCCTTCTTAAATCCGAGCATATTCCATAGTATGTAGGGTTATTTACCAATACCGCCTTAGCATCAGGATTTTCTTTTATTGCTTTTTCTACATCTTCAACAGACATTCCCAAAGGTATACCAAGCTCGCGGCTTATTCCGGGATTTACATAAACCGGCACTGCACCGCATATTACAAGAGCATTTATGGCACTTCTGTGTACGTTACGCGGCATAATTATCTTTTCGCCCGCTTTACATACCGACATTATCATAACCTGTACAGCGAATGTATTACCATTTACAATTAAAAATGCATGTTCTGCATTACAGGCTTGTGCCGCAAGACGCTCTGCATCTCGTATAACACTTACAGGATGGCAAAGATTGTCGAGTGCTTTCATTGAGTTTACATCAATATTAAGGCACTGTTCACCCAAAAAATCGCGTAGCTCTTTGTTACCCCTGCCGCCCTTATGCCCGGGAACATCCATTCTTACTACTCTGTTTTTTGTATGCTCTATAAGCGCCTCATATATTGGCGCATTTCTCTGACTTAATCTCTTCATTTTTTAGAATATACATTCTGTCCGCTGAAAATTTCTATCATTTCCTGTCTTAGACTATCTGTTATCATAAGACGTCTTTTGGGCGGAATTTCGTATACATCCTTATTAAAGAGATAGTTTTGCAGTTCGATATCCTTTATAAGCATTTTCGTATGGAAAATATTTGACTGATATACATTTACATCAATAGCGTCATACTTAGTAAGTGTTTCATCATTTATATAGTCCTGAATGGATTTTATGTCGTGGTCAATAAAATATTTCTTACCCTCAACATCTCTTGTAAATCCTCTTACACGATAGTCTATTGTAATAATATCCGAATCAAAGCTGCTTATAAGAAAGTCCAACGCATTAAGCGGCGAAATTGTACCGCAGGTTGATACATCAATATCGACACGGAATGTCGATATTGAATTATCGGGATGATATTCCGGGAATGTATGTACAGTTACATGGCTCTTATCAAGATGTGCATGCACCGTCTGAGGTGATAGAACACCCTTATTGCATGATACATCAATTTTATCATCATCAAGGTCCTTTTCGGCAATAAGAATATTAACTGAAGCACCCTGGGGCTCATAGTCCTGCTTTGATATATTTAAAACCGTAGCACCAATCATTTCGGTAACCTTTGTAAGAATACCTGTCAAACGATCACTGTTGTATTGTTCATCTATATATGCAATGTAATCCTTTTGCTCACGCTCACCTTTTGCGTAGCAAACGTCGTAAATATTAAAACTAAGTGTTTTTGTAAGATTATTAAATCCGTAAAGACTTATTTTATCTTTCATATATGCACCCGCCTCTCGTGTATATTTATCAAACATAAGTAATTATAACATCTAACTACAATAAACGCAATAGCTTTGTATTGGGAATTTTAAACAGTTTTTACACCAAGCTCATTAACATATGAAGCTGCACTGGTTGCTGCAATCGCACCATCTGATGCAGCAGTTACAATTTGTCTTAATGGTGTTGTTCTTACATCACCCGCCGCGTAAATACCGTTTATATTTGTTTTCATATAAATATCTGTTTTTATAAAGCCATAATCACAAACCTCAACTCCGCAATCACTTGCAAGCTTCGAGTCGGGAGTTACGCCTATTGCAACAATAGCTCCGCTTACATTTAAAACAGCTTTTTCCTGCGTTATGGTGTTTTTAATATCTATACTATGAAGACGTCCCTCACCATTAAACCTCTCACATACAGCATCAGTTATAATCATAATATTACTCTGTCTTTTAACATTATCTAAAATAGACGCTGCTGCTCTGAATTTTTTGGAACGATTTATAAGATAGACACGGTTACACAGCTTAGATAAATATATTGCATCCTCACAGGCAGTATTACCGCCACCTATTACCGCAACATCCTTACCTTTAAAGAATGCACCGTCGCAATGCGCACAATATGACACACCACTTCCGCCAAGCTCCATTTCTCCGTCAACACCAAGCTTTTTAGGATTTGCACCCATTGCAAATATAATTGTTTTTGTCATATAGGTATGGCGTTTTGTATGAACCACCTTGACATCATACGGTGCATTTTCTATCGATTTAACGCTTTCGGATACAATAGTTGTACCGAATTTCTGTGCATGCTTTAAGAATGCCTCGCTAAGCTCATTACCTGACGGTACATTATAAAATCCCGGATAATTATCCACTTCACTGGTCTTCATAATTTGACCACCGCTTGATAATTTCTCTATGACAAGCGTCTTCATATTAGCTCTTTGCGCATATATTGCCGCACTAAGACCCGCAGGTCCTGCACCTATTATAATTATATCATACATATTTATACAGCCTTTCTGCATTTTAATTATTTCTTATATTCTTCGATTATATATCTTGGTCTTCTTTTAACCTCTTTATATATCTTGCCTATATATTCACCAACCAAGCCTACTGACAGAAGCTGAACACCGCCGATAAACCATATTGATACCATCAGCGAAGCCCAACCATCACTCGTGTTGCCCATAAGCTTTTGTATAAATGCATACAGTGCCATAATAAACGAAAATATACATACAATAATACCGAATGAGCTTATAAGTCTTATAGGACTTATACTAAACGAGGTTATACCGTCAAACGCAAATGAAAGCATTTTTTTAAGCGGATATTTCGATTCACCCGCAAATCGCTCTTTTCTGTCATAATACACATTCTCGGAATTAAATCCAACTAAAGGCACCATTCCCCTGAGGAACAGATTTCTTTCCTCAAACTCAGAAAAAGCCTTAAGGGCTCGTTTACTCATCAGTCTGTAATCCGCATGGTTAAACACTATATTTACGCCCATAGCTTTCATGAGCTTATAAAACATAACTGCGGTTGTGCGTTTAAAGAACGTATCGGTTTTACGTTCCTTACGCACACCATATACCACATCACACCCATTATTAAAATGTTGGAGCATTTCGGGTATTACTCGTATATCGTCCTGCAAGTCAGCATCAATGGAAATTGCACAATCACACTCATCCCTCACGCTCATAAGACCCGCAAACAACGCATTCTGGTGTCCCACATTATGAGCAAGTTTTATACCACAAATTTCTTCGTAATCATTTGAAAGTCTGTCTATAATATCCCACGTCTTATCCTTTGAACCGTCGTCCACAAAAACTATGCGACTTTTATTATCAACAAGTTCGTTCCTCTTCATTTCCTTTAAAAGTTGTAACATTTGCCTTGATGCCTCATGTAAAACTTCTTCTTCGTTATAGCACGGAATAACCACATACACTATCTTACTCATACAACACCTCCTCTATTATATACCACATATATCCATTATACTATATTTTTTTTATAATTACAAGTATTTTTGCATTATTTTATATCTATAAGTTTTTTTACATATAAAGCATAAATTAACATTAAATTTATTACTTATATTGTTGATTATTTGACGCATTTGTGATAAAATAAATTCATATAAAAATATTAGTATTTAAAAAAGGACTGCGGGGTGTTAAATGTGAAAAAGTTAATAGTATCCGTTGTTGCTTTCGCGATTTTTGTTAATACATCTGTATATGCCGGCATACTTGGCAATATTTATAACAGCAACAGCGAAGTAATGCACTCTCATACCTTCTATCAGAACAGTTTTAAAGACGGGTTACGCGGCAATCAAAGCGAATACTATGTAGAATACACTCCCAATGAGGATATTGTTCCCGTTATGGTTAATGGTGATTCTTTATGGGGTACTATAAATATACATGGTGCAAACCAGTTTGTTGAAAAAAACGGTTTAAGGAGCAGAATGGGCATAAATGCGGACTATTTTTCATTCCAGACAGGTCTGCAGATGGGATATACAATATCAGGCGGAGAAATCGTATCCAAAGAATACGATGCACAAGATGCAATAGGTTTCAGAGAAGACGGAAGTGCATTTATTGATACTCTTCAAATTAAAACTACAATTTCCAATGGTGAAAATGAAGCAGAAATAATGTTTATAAACAAATGGTGTCAACCCGGATTTGACCCGATATATTTACTCACAGATAAATTCGGCGAAACAACAAAAACAACATCTGACTGTCTTTATGTGTTATGTTCAATTACGGACGGGTCAATAAGTATAGATAAAAAAGCAACAGTAACCGCAGAAGAAATTTTCGAATATAACGGAGAGATTAAAATTCCCGACGGAAAAATCCTTCTGCAGATTGATATTGCAGGCGGCAGAGAAGATTTAATGGAATTTATGCGACAAATTAAAGTCGGCGATTCACTTACAATAACGAATACTGCTATAAATTCAGAGAAAAATCTTTGGAGCGAGGCGGTCGAGGCGACAAGTTCTGTAGGCGGTCGTCTTTTAAAGTACGGGAATATTGGTTCAGGCTTTGAGGCAGGTGTTCATCCGAGAACTGCAGCAGGTATAAAATCTGATGGTAATGTGATTTTCTATACGCTTGACGGAAGACAAAGCGGATACAGCAGCGGCGCATCACTTACGGAGCTTGCAAAACGAATGCAGGAATTAGGCTGTGTTGATGCAATAAATTTTGATGGCGGAGGTTCAACAACGATGGGTATGTGGCTGCCACAAAATCCCACATTCGGCATTGTAAACAAGCCATCAAACGGAGCACCGCGTAATGTTGCTAATTTTATATTTTTGTTAGATAAAAGAGAAAAGACAAACACTCCCGGTTACATCAGATTTGTAGACTTAAATGAAAATGTTTTGTTAAATTCAACACAAGTACTTAGCGTCGGAAGAATTTTTGATACATCAGATTATGAGATAACAGATTATAAATTAAACTATTCCTCTGACGATGCGCAAGTAAACAACAATGTAGTTACATTCGATAAAAGCGGTAAATCCAAAATACTTGCACATGTTAATGATACAACGTTACCAATAACGTTTAATGTTTACGACAAGATTGATGATATGGCAGTCTTTGACATCACAACATGGGAGAAGATTAGTGAGCTATCATTCAATGCAGGTGATAATATTCAAATACAACTACGCCCCGTTGCATACGCAGATGAGAGAGAAATATATATATCAGGCGATAATATAAAATGGGATGTCGATACAAATATCGGTACAATCACAGACACAGGTATATTTACACCTAACCCTGCAACTAAAGATGCTAAAGGAAAAATCAGAATAACTGTCGGAAATATCACAAAGGAAATAGATGTTACAATAAGCGCAGTATCCGCGTTTTACGATACAAAAAGACATTGGGCAAACGATATGATTATATCCCTTAGTGAGGATAAAATTTTTAGTGGTATAGAAACAGAGAATGGCATGGCATTCTTCCCCGATAACAATATGACAAGAGCAGAATTCGCCATGACAATTTCGAGATACATGGGTTTTGATTTAGACAGGTATTCCTCTTCAAAAACGCAATTTGCTGACGCAAACGAAATTCCCGAATGGGCAAAGAACGCAATAAATGCAGTTGTTGAAAATGGCATAATGAACGGACGTGGCAGCACTGATACAATATCATTTGCATCGTCCGACCATATAACAAGAGCTGAGGCAATGACTGTTCTGGGAAGAACTATAAAGGATAGCGGCAAATACAACTATACATTCGCTGATTCAAACGAAATTCCCGAATGGGCACAAGATGAAATATATAAGCTTGTTCACAATAAAATTGTAAGCGGGTATGAGGACGATACCATAAAACCGCAAGGCTTAATAACAAGAGCAGAGGTTTCGAGCCTAATATATAAATTACTCAAATAAAAAAGGGCATATGCCCTTTTTTATTTGACTTTTATTTGCTTACCTGTATGGTCAATTTTATAATTGTTTTTATATATTATATTTGAAACTGTCGCAAATTCAAACTGATTAGATAATTTCTCTAAAATCTGAGGAAGTGCCTCTGCAGTATGTTCCGTACCATTATGTAATAAAATTATATCACCCGATTTTACATTTCGCGTTGCACGTTCAACAATTCCCGACACGGTAGTTTCCCCATAGTCTATTGAGTCTACCGACCACTGAATATACGTATTTCCCCTATCTTCACAAGTTTTTATAACTGTATTATTATATCCGCCCGACGGAGCACGTACAAGCGACGGTTTAACACCTATTGTATTTTCTATAACATTATCGCATATTTCCAAATCATGGGATATTTCATCACTCGAAAGCTTTGTATAATCCTTGTGATTATACGAATGATTACCTATTTCGTGTCCACGGTTATGTATTTTTACAAGACTCTCGCTATATTTTTCCACCCAATCACCTACAACAAAAAATGTTGCTCTGCAATCATATTCATCCAGAGTGTCTAAAATCAGGTCAATATCTTCATCATTCCATGCACAATCAAAAGTAAGTGCTATTTTTTTATCATCCCTGTCAACACAATATATTGGTATTTCGCGTCCGTTTACATTAAAAACCTGTACTGTTTTGGTAAAAAATGAAATAATAATCGGAATAAGCACCAGAATTACCAGATACGGAATTATGCGTCTGACACGTATTACAACAAAGCTCAAATATAATCACTCCTATAAAAATAGTACAGACCAAAAGCCTGTACTACTATTATATGTATTATTTTTACTAATTAGAACAAATTTACAAAAGCCATGTTGGAAGTGAGTTATTTCTTTTCTTTTCAACAGGTTTTTGTACTGTTTCTTCTGTTTTCTTAACTGTACTCTTTTCAACCTTTGCAGGCTTTGGAGCTGCAGTTTTCTTAGGTGTGGTTGTCTTTTTAACAGGCGCAGATGTTTTCTTGGCAGGAGTCGGCTTTTTAACTGCTTCTGTCTTCTTTTTGGGTTGTGCTTTCTTCTTTAGTGTTTCTTTTTTACCCATAAGCGAAGCATAGAATTCAATCATTTCATATTTACCGTCGCCATTCACACTTGTGTATCCGTCCGAATTTGTAATCACCAACAAATCTTCAATTAAAGCAATACTGTTCTTTAATTCTTTATCACCTAAAATAGGCTCACTCTTAAATCTGTCTGCAAAAAGCTTACCTTCAAGATTATTGTTTTTGTTGTAGTATCGTGCATATTTCGTCATAAGAGGTTTAAGGTCCATACCTATTCCCTTATCAGTTTCCTTCATCGCAATAGCCATTACTGACGGTGTAATAGCAAAGGCATAAATTTCATCTATATAGTCTTGCAAAATTTCTATAAAGAAGTCATAATCCTCATCATTATTAAATAACGGTGCCGAGCCTTTTATTATTACATTATACATTCCTGTAGCGCTTTTTTCTCTTGCCTTTCGTGCCATAATGAGCCTCCTTTTTAATATACATTTTATGTCCCCCGATTTATTGGGGACACATATATCTTACAACTTGATTATACCACACTATATTTTAATATTCAAAAACAATTTGTTTACATTTTAAATACAAATGAGTAATATTACTTTTTTAGTTCGAATATTTATCTATAAAACAAGCTATAAAGAGGAGAAATGTAATGAAAAGTTTTCACACAATGAGTATAGCAGAAACTCAAAAACATTTTAACACAAGCACCAAGGACGGACTAACGAGTGCCGAGGCAAGAGAGCGTCTTATAAAAAACGGCGAGAATGTAATAACATCGAAAAAGAAAAAGCCCATTATATTAAGATTTTTTGTACAGTTTAATGATTTTATGATTTTACTGCTTATAGGCGCAGCTGTCCTTTCGTACATAACTTCACTAATAAGCAAAAATCCGGATATAACCGAACCTCTAATTATTCTTGCAATAGTAACAATAAATGCCATATTAGGTCTGACACAGGAGACACGTGCTCAAAAAAGCATTGATGCACTAAAAAAATTATCTTCACCCAAAGCACATGTTATACGAGATGGAAAAGAAATTGTAATTGACAGTTCACAAATAGTATGCGGAGATATTCTGCTCTTTAAAACAGGCGATATTATATGTGCAGATTGCAGAATAATTGAAAACAATTCCTTGCTTTTAGGCGAAGCCTCTCTTACCGGCGAATCAATACCCCGAACCAAGGATTGTACTAAAACCATGTCCGAATTTACACCATTAGCAGACAGAGTTAATATGGTGTATTCATCTACTGATGTTGTTGGCGGAAACGGCAAAGGCATTGTCGTAAAAACAGGTATGGCAACCGAGGTTGGCGAAATTGCAGCAATGCTATCCCATGAAGACACAACAGAAACTCCGCTCCAGAAACGTCTTAATAATACAGGCAGGATTTTAGGTATATCAGCGCTTATTATATGTGTAATAATCTTTATAATAGGAGTTCTTGAGCATCTTAATCCTCTGGAAATGTTTATGACTTCTGTGTCCCTTGCAGTTGCGGCAATACCCGAGGGATTACCTGCAATAGTTACAATTATGCTTGCTATAGGTGTTTTAAAGATGTCATCTCAGAATGCTATTGTCAGAACCTTGCCATCTGTTGAAACACTCGGCTCTGCATCTGTAATATGCACAGATAAAACAGGAACACTAACAAAAAATCAGATGCATATAACTGCACATTACACAAACGACAAGCCGCTGCTTGTTAACTGCGCTGCACTTTGCAGTGACATTTCAGGCAATCCGACCGATTTAGCCATTATAGAATGGGCAAAGGAGAACGAGGTAGATATAGCCGAACTAAACAACAAATTTAAAAGAATTAAAGAAATACCTTTTTCCTCCGAAACAAAAACAATGAGCGTGTTATGCCGCAAAGGCACAAATAACAGGTTTATATTAAAAGGAGCCTTGGAATACATTCTTCCCGAATGCTCAAATATTTTTAAAAACGGAAAACTGACTCCTCTATCTCCTCAGGAGCGAAAAAACATTCTGTCTCAGAATAAGGATATGACATCACGTGCATTACGTGTTATTGCAGTTGCATACAAAGACATTGCTACCGAAAAAATGAATACGGATAATATGACATTCTTAGGTCTTTTAGGAATAGAAGATCCACCGCGAGATGAGGCAAAACATGCTGTGGAAATTTGCACAAGCGCAAGTATAACACCTGTTATGATAACAGGCGATAACATAGGTACTGCAATATCTATTGCAAAACAGACAGGAATACTCAAGAACGAAAAGGTAATGAGCGGCAATGAGCTTGACAAATTACCAGATAACGAATTAAAAGACTGCATAAAGGATTACAGAGTTTTTGCAAGGGTTACCCCTGCTCATAAAGTGCGTATTGTAAAAGCATGGCAACAGAACGGTGCAGTTGTTGCTATGACGGGTGACGGCGTAAATGATGCACCCGCACTATCTTGCGCAGATATAGGCTGCAGTATGGGTAAATGCGGAACGGAGGTTGCCAAAAATGCCTCAGATATAATTTTAACAGATGATAATTTTGCAACTATTGTAGATGCAATAAGAGTAGGCAGAGGAATTTTTGATAATATAAAAAAATCTGTTAAGTTCTTACTGTCAAGTAATATTGGTGAAATATTAACTGTATTTTCGGGAATCGTTTTTGGATACTCTTCACCGCTTAATGCAATTTCACTCCTATGGGTAAATCTTGTAACAGACTCTTTGCCTGCAATTGCATTGGGTCTTGACCCTGATGATGATAGTATAATGCAACGTCCGCCAAACCCATCAAAAAACAGTCTGTTCTCAGGCGGTCTATGGCGCGATATAATTTTTGAAGGGCTTATGATTGGTGCACTTGCACTTCTTGCGTTTTCTATAGGTACAAATATATTCAGAAACATTCTTGTTGGTAAAACAATGGCATTTGCAGTTCTCTCTATGTCTCAGTTAGTTCATGCATTTAATATGCGGAGTGATGGTTCTGTTATAAAAGCAGGAATTTTTAAGAACAAGTACCTTATACTCTCCCTTATTATCGGAGTTGTTTTAGAGGTAGGTGTTATTTCTGTTCCGTCAATAGCACGCATATTTGATGCAGTTCCTCTGTCAGCACTGCAGTGGTTTATTGTTTCGACACTATCACTTTTACCGCTCGTTATTGTAGAAGCAAGTAAAATTTTAAGCAAACAAAAATAAATAAGATGGGTGTTTAAACATCCATCTTATTTATTTTTCTATTAAAATATTCTTTAGATGCCGAGCTTACTACTTTACACAAGCCGATTATACCAATCAGATTAGGAATAGCCATCAGTCCGTTCATTGCCTCTGATATACTCCAGATTAAGTCCAAGCTACCTACTGTACCTACAAATACAAATGCAACATAAATGCACCTGTAAACAAATACAGCTTTTTTGGATTTATCCGACAAAAACTCAATACACACTTCTCCGTAATATGCCCAACCAAGAATTGTAGATAAGGCAAAAAAGATAGTAGACAGTGTTACAACAAACCCTCCAAAACCCGGAATAATTTTATTAAATGATGCAATACTTAATGCCGCACCCTGATAATCCCCTGTATTCCACAGTCCTGTTGTTAAGATAACTATTGCCGAAATTGTACATATAATAAGGGTTGTAAAGAATACCTCAAACATACCCCAGAGTCCTTGCTGAACAGGACTTTTTGTACTTGACGCTGCATGGGCAATAGGTGCACTTCCGAGTCCCGCTTCGTTTGAAAAAACACCACGCGAAAAACCATAATGCATAGCAAGTATTACACCGTATCCCGCCGCGCCGCCTGTTGCCGCTTTAAAATTAAAGGCTTCTTTAAAAATCAAAGCAAATGCACCCGGTATTTTTTCAAAATTTATTGCCAAAGCTATTATTGAACATATAACATAGAACATAGCCATAAATGGAACCAATTTTTCATTTACAGAGGCTATTCTGCGCATACCACCCAAAATAACTGCCGCAACGGTTATTGTAAGTATTGTGCCTGTAATCAACGGATTTATACCAATCGTACTTTCTAATGCAACTGCAATAGAATTAGACTGTGTTGCATTTCCTGTACCGAGACATGCCATCATAGCAAACAGTGCGAACAAAACCGCAAGCCACTTTAAATTAAGACCGTTTTTTATGTAATACATAGGTCCGCCAACCCACTGCCCCTGCTCGTTCTTTTCTCTGTATTTTAGTGAAAGAACTATCTCGGCATATTTTGTTACCATACCAAGCAGCGCACTAATCCACATCCAGAAAACCGCTCCGGGACCTCCCGAAACAATGGCTGTAGCCAACCCTGCAATACTGCCTGTTCCTATTGTTCCCGCCATTGCGGTAGCTACTGCCTGAAAAGGCGTAACTCCTGATGAATCTTTTTGATGTTGTTTTTTCGAGAAAATACCCAAGACAGTGTTTTTCATCATATAGGTGAATTTTTTAAACTGTAAAAAACCTGTCCTAACAGATAGAAATATTCCTGTACCTATTAGCAATGTAAGCATAACAGGTCCCCATACAACATCATTTACTTTATCAACAATTAAATTGACTAACTCCATAATTTATAAAATACCTCCGATGCCTAAAATCAAATTGAAACAAAATCCCCTTTATCAGGAAGCAAACAAGACTCATACTTATTTGTAGAAAGCACAACCGATGTACGGGTAAGCGATACACCGCCTATTGATTTTACAAAATTTAAAAATTCCTCCAGCGATTTGCCTGACCTTGTAGCAACTTTTAAAATAAAATCAAAATCGCCTGCTATATAATGACACTCAACTACAGAACTGTTTTTGTTGATTTGTTTTATAAATCCCTCATTATATTTAGGATGCTCGAGGCTAACATACATAAATGCCACAAGTTCTCTGCCAACAGCATTCTGATTTATAATAGCTGTATATCCCTCAATAACACCTGAATTTTCAAGTTTTTTAATTCTCTCAATCACCGCTGATGTAGAAAGATTTATTTTCGCACCTATATTGGTTGCATTTTCTCTGGCATTATCTTTTAACGCTTCTAAAATCTCATAATCTAAAATATCCATTTTCCACCCTCCGTTTATTAAATTATATAAGATTTAAAAAGAAATGTAAACACTAACGAAAAAAAATCGTGTATTTTTCTTTTTTTTATTTTTTAGGCAAATTTTTTTCCTTTAACTTAATTATTTACCATTAAAAACCAAAATATTTACTGCAACAACAAAAAAAGGGCCAAACAATTAACCTTGTTCAGCCCTTACTGATAGCCTGTTTAATCTAAAAACTGGCATATAAATATAAATCCAAGTGCAATAAGAAGTATCTTATCGTCGCAATCATCTATAATCAACGCTAATATTACAATCAGTAATATTATATCATCTGTTTCAAGATTAGCAAGAAAGCCATCTTTTTTCTCTTCTTTTTTCTTTATTGGTTTTTGATTATTTTCTTCCTTACATTCATTCTTTACGGGTTTCTTTTCGTATGTGTGCATAATCGGCTTTGGCATATCGTTATAGCTATAGCTTCGATACATACTACCCCTCCGTCAAAAAAATCACTTAAATAACACTGCAAGCTTAGCAAGATTCAACAGCTTTACTGCTGAATCTATAGAGCCTTGTCTTTTTGAACGCATATATGGTTTTAATGACATAAGTAAGTTTGTTCTCGGGTCAGAATTACTGTTACCAAGTCTTGATGCCATATCTTTTATCTGCATAAGATATTCCATACTGTTATCATTACCGATTACATCAGATATATCAGATGAGCCACCCGACAACGAGGACATCACATTTTTTATTTTATCCTCTGCGCCATCTCCCAATATACCCTTTAGAGCGTCCATTGCATCTGCCATTATATCACCTCCACAAAAATATTATAGATTTTTCATTAACCTGATTATATCCTGTGATGATATATTTTTAAGCTTATTATTTAAAGTATTTGGGTCAAGCTTTGACAGTTCTCTCATCAGTTGCTCTTTACTTGATGAATTAAGCTTATTTTTTATGTTTTGTCCCTTTGACGAGTTTAAAAACTGATTTATTTCGTCTAATTGATTTTGATTTAAATTTTTTAAAATATTATTTATATTTTGCATATCCATAATAGCACCTCTTAATATATTTTTATTGAGTTATATACTATTATATGCAATAAATTCATAATGTGTTACATGTTTTTTCCAATTCCTCAATCGTAGTTAATTCATTTAAAACATCAAGGAGCATATTTGTAGAAAGCTTTGCCGGTAAACCCATTTTTTGCAAGAGTTCTGCACGTTTTTTTCGGCTATCGCCCGTCCCCGAAAGGCCAAGACGCATCAAATCCGCCTTTGTTATATGCTTTTTTTGCTTTGGTGTATGTTTTTCGCCATTTATTTCACAACCGGCATCAAAGAGAGCTTTTATTATTGTTTCCTCATCAATACCCTCAACTCCTAAAAGCCCCTCCTTGCCCGGTGTTCTTTTTCTTCTTTCCTTACCTTTAATATCCGGAATATAGGCATGCTTAACGTATCCTCCGTCTATATTTTGCTTAATAAAATTACGTATTCGAAATCCCGCACTGTCGCTGTCGGTTAATATAACTATACCCATTTCCTGCGCAAGTTTTCGTATGGTCCTTTGCATATCCTCGTTATTGTATATTGCAAATCCATGCAATACAAGTATAACGCCGTCTATGAAATTAGAAAGCTTAACCTTGTCGTGCATACCCTCGACAATTATACACTCTTTAACCTTATACATACCTATTCCCCATATTTTTATCTGATTTCTTCAATCCTTAGTATATTACTGCTACCGGAATACTCGAGTGTAACAGTATCGCCCTCATTTAAAGTTATAGCCTCTTCCATTTCGGAAATATTTATTGAGTAGTAGTTTTCGCTACCCTCGATTTTTAAATAATATTTTGTATTACCGTTTACAACCGCACTCTTTATCTGAACTATTTTACCGCTTATTGTATTGCCATCATTTATTAGAGTGTTATCTGTCATATTGTTTGATGAGAGTAATTTTGTATATGCTCTCTCACATTCTGCAACAGTTGTACCTGTCGCAACTACCTGATACTGCTCTACATTTACCATTGCATACATTTTAACAAGCCTTGCATTATCCTTAAGCGCCATAAAATACGTAGGATGCCCCGAAACATTCAATAAAAGCGGGAATGTAGACCTGTATCCCAAATGTTGAACAACACCCTCTGCACTCGACATCGCAGAGTTTTCTGTTGCACCCGCACATACATAATATCTTGTTTCTTTTGTTCGCTGATTTGACAGTAAGAAACCCACATTAGACTGGTCAGAACCCGTTGATGTTACACCTGTATACAAGTATACATCATCATTTAAGGCAATATAGTTGTAGCCTGAGGTTGTTTGTGTTACACCTCTCTGACCAAATATATAGTTCCAGAATCCGTTTATATATGCTCCGTAATAGTCATATTGCTCCACAATAAGGTCGGCAGGATAAAGTCTATCTACCCATGTAGGTACATCCTCATAATATTCACACTCACCCGTTATAGCATTAACAAGCACACCGCCCTCGATGTCTACTCCGCCAAAAAGTCCAATTCTCTTTACAACTCTCGGGCATACCCAATACGGATTGTCATTTTCATCCACCTCAAAGGTCGGCTCACTGAACATATATGTGGGATAATTAAATCGCAAATGACGGTATATATTTCGGTTAAAATACTCAGATGGTGAATACTTTATTCCCTCTTCTACACGGACAACCTCAGCACTCTGGTCTGCCATATCAACAACTATATATGCCGGCAAGCCCTTTGATGTGTTGGTGAACCACTTAATAACATCTGCATATTCAAGAGTTGTTACTCTTACGGGTCTTCCGTGAAGATTGATTTGCGCATAATCGTCTGAAACTTCAAACTGACTTACCATATCGGACAATTCGCCAAGCTTTCTATCGCCTAAACGTTCAGCACTCTCTTTATCGAGCATCGGGATTTTATCGTAGGATATTTCTGTTACCTCCTCTGCAAAATCACCGTTTTGTACACTTATTAGATTCTTGTAATCATTTGCACGGAAAATCTCACACGAAAGCACACTGCCTATAACTCCAACAAGCGCAACAACTGCTATAATTATAGCAGGCACTTTACACTGCTTGACAATAAGCTTTATATACTCAATTACTCCGTTGGCTTTTCTTATTGTTCCGGCGCTTAATAATGCAAGTAAAATATATACTATGCATAACATAATTATTAACGCATAAAAGTCAACTGATGCAAAGTTTAGTGCGGGAAGCGATACATAAAAGTATACAAATCCCACTATTATTGTAATAATCAGATTTCTGATAATCGACTTCATAAATTATACCTCCTATTTCTTAATTCTCAATTTCATCTCTTGGTGTTGTCGGATTATTATTAAAAGCCTGCGGTGTTTGGCCATCGTCTTGCTCCTGATTAGGTTGATATGGCTCTTCTTCTTGCAACTGGGCACCATTTTCTAACTGCATTTTAAGAGAATCGATTTGTGCATTAAGTTCGGCTATCTTTTCATTTTGCTCTTCAATCGTATATTTTAACTGTGTATTCTCCAAGATAGCATTGTTTATATTATTACTTTGTATACTGTCAGAATTTGCAATAAGACCAATAACTGATATTATTACAAAACACAAAACTAAAACAACACATAAAGCAACAATCAGCTTTTTTGTTTTCTTATATTTAGTGTTAAATGTATACTGTCTGTTATAATAAGCCATTATCATCATTCCCTTTCACATTTGTTTTTAAATATTGTACTTCCTCATTTATATCAAAAAGATACAGATATTTGTATAATACTCTCTTTTTTGTTATCTTCTCTATAGCCCGCGAGTAAAGGTCAAGTTGCAGACCGTATAAATCGAGCATGTCTTCTTTAGTTTTATTTTTCATATTATCCGTCTTGAAATCGAGCAGTATAATATTACCTTCTTTATCTTCAAAAAAACAGTCTATAACACCCTGGAGTATCATCTCTTCGCCTTTTTGTATATCTCTGCCGGGTTTATAATACGAAGCGTCAATATTCATCTGGAAATCACGTTCCCTGTATACATTACCAGCACCAAGCATTTCACCACCAAGCTTACTGTTGAAGAAGTTAAATATATTTTCTGCCATGTTAGTGTCTTTTTCATATACCTCGCAATTTATTTTACCCTCATCACATAGTTTTTTAAGCTCATTATCAACAGTTTTTTTGCTTAAATCTGTTCTTAGAACATCCAAATCAATAAACGCCATTGCGTTGTGATATGCAATACCTCTTATTGCCCCGTCTGCTTCGTTAATTATAAATCGGGGTTTTTTACGTATAGTTATCTGTGATTTGCGACGCACGTTTTCTGCCTTCTTCAGTTCTGTGGCTGATGTTCTTGACGGAATATCCGTGCTGCTTATATATTTATACTTATAATCCAGTAGTTCTTTAACGCTTTCCTTACCCTCGTCTGATAATTGTATTTGTTCCTCTTTATTTTCTTCTGTTTCTTCCTCATAATCGCTAAATTCCTGAATATCCGTGCAATAAAATTCATCAGAATTCATTGCCACAGGCATAATCCAGTCTTCAAAACATTTTGCATGGATATTGTTTGTATCTGTAAGCTTTTTATATCGCCATTTATCTATTATTTCTAATGCCTTCTCCTCACTTGAAGCCTTAAACGGAGCAAAATTTATAAGCATATATTGTGCCCTTGTCATGGCAACATATAAAAGTCTTACATACTCAGACATTTCCTCGCGGTTTCTGACATAGCTTATTGTATCTGTATATATATTTTTTTCATATGTTTGTGCATCAATATCGGCATATGTTATACCAATTCCGTAATCGCCATGAATTTTTAAACCACCATCCGCAAGAGGATTTTGTAGTTTTTGACCAAGTCCGCCAAGGAATACAACCGGAAATTCCAGACCCTTACTTGCATGAATTGTCATCATAGAAACTGTGTCTGTGGAAACTGATTTTGCACTGCTTATTCCCTCTCCGCTCTCTCTTAGGTTTTCCATATAATTTACAAAATTAAACAAGCCTCTTGACCCGCTCTGCTCATAGGATTGGGCTCTTTGATATAGCAAACGCAGATTTTTCTGGGATTCCTCGCTGCCCTCCAGTGCGCCCATAAAATCGTAAAATCCACTTTCTTCATAAATTGTCCATATAAGCTTTGCAACAGTCATTATACGGGTATATTTTCTCCATTTTCTTAATTTTTCTACTGCATTTTTGCATTTTATAGAAATATCATAATCTGCGCAATTCCCGCCGATAAATGCAAGCATGTCAAAAACACTTGCCTTTTCGTTATTGGGTCTGTTTTCGCGATATATACATTTAATCTGCGCAAGTTCATTACCCGAAAAAGCAAATATCGGCGAGAGCAGTACACTTACAAGAGTTATATCCTGCTTAAAGTTTGAAATAACTGACAAAAGCGATACCATAACATGAACTTCTCTTCTATCAAAGAAATCCGAAAGTGTAACCCTCAAAGGCACCCCTGCCTTTTTAAATTCATCAGTATAAACCTCTGCATGAGAGCGTATTGCTCTTATAAGTATTGTTATATCACCATAGCCTATGGTTTTTGTTTTACCGTCAGAAAGCGTAATAGTTGTACCTACAAGCTCCTTTGCCTTTTTTGCCATATACTGAGCCTCAGCACGACTTAGTATTTTTTCTTCATCACTATAATTACCCTTTACGCAAGCAATAGTGTTTAGTTCTGTTACAAGATTTTCATTCTTATCTTCGCCATCATAAGTGTTGCATACATATTTTACATCGCCGACTTCGTCTGTCATCACACGCGAAAAAAGCGCGTCAACACTTTTTAAAACCTCCCTGCTGCTTCTGAAGTTTTTAGAAAGCTTTATAAGTCTTCCACTTATATCGTTTTCGTTATCATCATTAACACATTCGGTATACTCATTAAATTTCTTTTTAAAAATATACGGGTCTCCGCCTCTGAAAAGATAGATACTTTGCTTTAGGTCGCCCACCATGAATATATTTTTGTTTTCCTTTGAAATACTCCTAAAGATAGCATCCTGCAGTCCATTTGTGTCCTGATACTCATCAATAAGAATTTCTGTATATTTTTCGCGGTATTTATTGCAAAGTCCGTTTTCATTATCATTAAAAAGCTCAAAAACCTTATGTTCAATATCCGAAAAGGACCATGCATTTTGTCTTTCCTTTAGGTTTTCTAATGCAATATCATACTTTTCTATAATCCACGCAAGTGCTTTTGCAGTATCGCTGAGTTCCTCAAGATGTATTGCCTCGGTCAGCTCCTCCTTGGACTTATAGGCAAATTCATTTATTTGCGTAAGTATCTCGCTTATTGCACCCGATAAATATTCATACTCACTGTTAATTTGAGGGAATTTAGACATTCCTGAATATTTTTTTGGTTGTTCGCCAAATTGAATTTCGCTGTTTTTTTGGAACAGCTCTGATATATCTTTACATTGTAAAAGCTTCTTTGCTTTTGCAACAACATCTATAACAAACACCATCAGTTCATTATATCTCTCCACTGACCTTGCTGCTGTATTTGAGTCTGAGATATCAATATTAAATTCGCCGCCATCTGTCAGTGTAAAATCTGTTTTTTGCTCTAACTCATTAAGTATTCTTAGTATATTCTTTTTATACACAAACGGAAGATACAGTTCGTTGAACCATATCTTTGAACCATTATTTATATCGTAGTATGAGCATACATGCCTTACCCACTCTATTGGTATGTCAAAATTCTGCGAAAATCTGTATACATCTGTTATAAGCCTTAAGAGCTTATCATCACTTCTGTTATCGGCAAAGGATGTAATAAGCTTATTGAGCTTATACCTTTCTTCTTCATCCTCACTTGTGTAGAGTTTGTCGAATACATCTTCTAATGCCTTTTCTTTTAAGATTTCCTCCTCTGTTTTATCTATTATGTAAAAATTAGGTGCAATACCTGCAAGGTGGAAATTATTCTTTAAAATATTAAGACAAAATGCATCTATTGTTAATATATCCGCAGTGGCACACAGATATGTTTGTTCTTTTAGTCTGCTCTTTTGCACACTATCTTCACAATTATACATAAACTCCTGCAGACGTGCTATTATTTTTTCTTTCATAGCGGCAGCAGCCGCATTTGTAAATGTAACAACCAATAAATTCTCTATGGATATTCCATAATTTATTATCATATTACAAATTCGCTCTACCAATACAGATGTTTTTCCGCTTCCCGCATCAGCAGAAACTAAAATATTATATTTACCCACAGGTGCATAGATAGCACTGTGTTGTTCATCTGTCCAATTTCTGCTCATACTTACCCTTTCTTTTCCTGCTCATCAACAATACTCTTCCAGATTTCGTCTGTCTTTAAATCCTTACCCTCCTGAGGTCGTTTTTTGACACCCCCCGAAATTGAGCATATTTTAGAATAATCGCAATAATCACACGCGCCCTCATAAGGCATAATTCTGATATCACCTTTGTTTCTTATATTATCGTCAAATTCCAGTATTTTATCCCGAACAAAGCCCATAAGCTTTTCGCCCTCATACTGTGTTCGTACTTTTTCTGTACTCCAATGGTCGAGGTCTCCGTTGCTTTTAAATTTTATGGGTAGAATTTTACTGTAGCCCTCTTTTGTGCTATCATCCATATCTGATAGTACTTTTTTTACCTGCATATCCTGACCTTCTTCGAATGTTATTCCGTCAAGCTTTCTTAATTTTTCCACATCCGAAACACTGCCCTTTAATTCGCCTCTCAGCTTTGTATAGTACATTCCTGTTACAGTATAGGGTTCTTTGTAATCATCCTCGCATTTTAACTTTGCGGCAAGTGCATATATAACCATTTGCATATCAATACCGTTATATATATTTTTAATATTAAATTCACTTGAACCTGTTTTATAATCTATTACACGTATTGAATTTTTACCATTCTCTTTTAACTCGTCAAGACGGTCTATAAAGCCATTTATAAAAACGCTGTCGCTTATAGATACAGTTATTTCGTTTTCCATGCTCTTTATAGTGTATTTACCATGCACAAAGCAATCAGTTATGGTTTTTGTTGCCTTGTCAATTACTCTGTTCATTCTACCTAAAATATGCTCAATTTTAGCCTGACGCGTAAGATTTGCACTCATCATACGTTCGCTCACCTTATTAAAAATGTCGTATAGTATAGTTTTTCGCGATTCTTCGCCAAGCTCGCGCCATTTCCTGAGCTTTTCCTCGGCAGTTACTGCACCATCCTCTACACGTGTACAGAACTTTTCTATTATTTCATGTGCATATGAGCCTAAATCTGCCTTTGAAATTTCCCATTCCTCACGTTCTTTTACGCCAAGACCGTATTGCATAAAAAAGCTATAGGGACATTTTGCGTATGTGTCTATTTTAGACTTACTGTAATTTATCTTCTCACCATATAATTTTATTGCGTAACTGCTGTCTATACTGTCCTGAACGTTAAAAAATTCATTTTCGCCATCAAGGAGCTTCATCTTTGCTAAATAATCCTCATTTGAGGCATAGTATTCCTTTACTGCATCCCAGATTTGAGATGTTCCCTTTCTGTTTGATGATTTATTTATAAGCATTTTATGGAACGTTGCCTGGGGTGAGCTGATATAAAACTTCTCCTCACTATTATTGTACGAAAAGTTATCACTTATTTTTACATCGGGGAATTTTCTTATAATATCATTTACTATTGTTGCCACACCATGCTCCGCACCCGAAAAATCAAATAAGGGCATGCTTATAAACAAGTAATCGCTCACTTGTGCAAACAGTTCAAATATAGAATAATTCTGACGTCTTATACGTTCCTTTGTTGTATCTGCAAGCATTTTTTTACCCTTTGAGGCATTTATCATATCCCTTTCCTTATCTGACAAAAAACCCTCGTCCTGGGATATATTCGGATATGTTCCCTCCATTGCACCCATAGCAAAAAGGACTTTTACATCAACAACATTGTTGTTATCTGCCAAGCCAACATATACTCTGTCTATACCCGATGGTACAAGACGTATCTGGCAAGTTGAAATACCTTGCTTTACGTACTCGCCAAATTCATCTAATTCCATTTCCTCATCACCCATGGTAAGTACAATCTGCTCTATTACCTCAAGTAATAATTCCCATATTCTTTCGAATTGTTGTGCCTCGTCTATTTTATTTTCTTTTTCGAGGTTATATATTTCACTTTCTAAACCATCAGCTATGTTTATATTATCAAGCAGGTCAAACAATGCCTTTGCATAATCTTTACCCGTTTTTGACTTTAGCACTTTTTTGTTAAATTCAATTACGGGACCCATAAGCTCTTTATGCAGCGCATTGATTTTTTCGACCTTTGACTGATTTTCCTCTAAAAACGCACTATCTTTGCCATCTTCAAAAGCTGCCTGCATAATGGTGAGCTCTTTTGCAAAGCCATCATCATCAAGCCATCTTCTCTTACCTCTTATGCCGTATTTTACAGCATAGTTATCAAGCTCGTCGATTTCCTCAAAGGAAAATGGAGTATAATAATATCCGTTTTTAGATTTTTCCTTTTTGAATATATATCCCGATTTTAAATACATAAAAACAGACTCATAATCAAAACCGTTTTTAAACATATCAAAAACAGAGGTGATTTGTATAGCAACAGGGTGGTTAGCCAAAAGCTCTGTATTATCCGAGAAATATGGTATTTCATACTCGTTAAATACAGGCTCTATGATAGGTGCATACATATCCTCATTACTGTACACTATTGCAATATCGCGATAACGATACCCCTCCTCACGTACAAGCTCGGTTATTTTGCATGCTACCCTTTCTGCCTCCATATACGTATCTGCACTCTTAAACATACGTATTTTATCTGTTTTACCCTCATAAACCTCATCAGTATTCCATGAGTTTATTAGGTGATATAATTCATTATTTTTGCCTTTTGTGTGTTTTAGATGCTCCCCACATTCTATATGTTCTATAGTGTATTCTTCTTCTATTTTTCTAAGTGTATCTTCGTTTATTTGGTACAGTTGTTTTTCGCCATCACGTTCTGAAACACGCAATGTTATAACTACACGTTCTGCCTGTGAGTTTATTGCCTTAATAACATTCCATCTTGGTGGCAAAAAATCATTGAAGCATTCTATAAAAACACTTGCACCTTCAAATAAATTCTTGTCCGAGTTAATTTTTTGTGCCAATAAATCAAGAAAGCTATTTGTATCAGTATAGTTCATTTTATTGGCAATTTCCTGATATCTGTCGTATATATCTGCAATTACAACAAGCTTTTCTTTTAGCATTTTATCGTCTGTATTTTGTGATTGCTCTCTTAATTCATCACTTGTTGTACGATAGTTCCCAAGCTCGTTAATAAACGATGTCATAATATCGGCAAAACCGTCTTTACCTACAGAGCGCAATAAATTTGTGCTTATATCAGGATTTGATGTGATATATGCTTTTATTGCACGATATACAAGCATCTGCTTACCCGCCTCTGTCATATAAGTAGTATTTTGGTCATCAACTAACTTGTCGGCAAGCTTACGGAAAGTCATAACCTCTATATTATTAAGTCCTGTTCCGCCGAATTGGTTTATAAAGCTTTTTTCCGTCTCAAAAGAATACTTGTCGTTGACAAGTATTACACATCGGTTTGTTGTATGAAGTTTTTCTATCATATTCATACAAAGGGCAGTCTTTCCTGACGAAATTCCACCCTTAACTACTGTAATTGACATATATAAACCCTTTCTGTTTTATTCAGGATATACCTCTATAACCTCAACACCGCTTAGCGCCTCTTCTATAAGCTTATCCATATCAAGCTTTTTCTCAGAAAGTTCAATTTTTTCTCTCTTGGGATTAACTGTTGGATGCTTTGGCGTAAATACTGTACAACAATCCTCATAAGGAAGTATTGAAGTATCGTAAGTACCTATTTCCCGTGCGCGGTTTATAACCTCTATCTTGTCCATGCCTATAAGCGGTTGTAATATTGGCATATCTACAACTGCATTTGTAACATCAAGCGCACTGAGTGTCTGGCTTGCAACCTGACCAACACTTTCACCTGTAATAAGCGCAAGGGACTTATTATTTCTTGCAATTTTTTCGGCTATCTTCATCATAAATCTGCGCATCAGGAGTGTCATATGCTCTTCGGGACAGTTATCTCTTATTTGTAATTGAATTTCGGTAAATGGTACAATATACAGATTTATCTTTGAAGTATATTGCGCTATTATTGATGCAAGCTCTATAACCTTTTCTTTTGCTCTTTGCGATGTATACGGATATGAGAAAAAGTTAATTGCGTCTATTGTTACACCTCTTTTTGCAATCATATGACCCGCGACGGGGCTGTCTATACCGCCTGACAGCAAAAGTGTAGCCTTTGAGCCTGTACCTATAGGCATACCGCCCTGACCCGCTCTTTTATTTTCTGCACAGTACACATACGCACCAAAGTCTCTTATTTCTACTTTTACAGTTACATCAGGTTCATGCACATCACAACGGATTTTTGAGAACTCTCCGTTTAGGAAGCTTCCGATATTCTGACTAAGCTCTACTGAATTTAGCGGAAAGCTTTTATCGGAACGCTTTGACTCTACCTTAAACTTCAAAGGCTTGTCCAAATCATTTTTGAGATATTCCTTTGCAACTTCCTTTATTGACTCAATTGTTTTTTCACATACTGCGGCCTTTACTACCGAAACAATACCAAAAACCTTGGTTAGTCTTTCTAACACCAAATCGAGTTTTGTTTCGTCTTCGACATCTATATATATTGTTGCCTGAGCAAGTCTTACCTTTGCTTTTGCAACATTCTTTATTGCATTGTTTATGTTGTTTATCAAAATACTCTCAAAACGAGGTCTGTTACCTCCTTTTAGTATGATTTCTCCGTATTTTGCAAGTAAGATTTCTTTCATTTTGTAGTTATTCCTTTCTCACTATAAGTCTGAAAGAAAGTTGTTCAGATTGCCGTTTGAAAAAGCGACGGCGTATGTTGATACGTCAAGCTTTTGAAAATAATAAGATGGGCAATTTAATTCAGACTTCTGTTACATGTATCTTCGTATTGTATCCGTTTCTTTTTTTAGTGCATCTATCAGTATTGCTACTTCTTCTTCATCAAGCTCTCTTATAAAGCTCATTCTTATTGCACTGTCTATTGCCTTTTTATCGCAGTCCATAGCCTGCAAAACATGGCTTGGCTGTGGTTTATGCGAAGAGCACGCAGAACCGGTTGAAACGTATATATTATGATTTTCGAGTGCATGGAGTAAAATTTCTGCCTTTACACCCAAAAAAGACATATTTAAAACACTCCCGCTGTTTTGCTCACTTGAGCCATTTATTATTGTATCAGAAATTGCAGCTTGAATTTTATTTGCCAATTTGTTTCGAAACTCTTTTAAGCTATTATTGGGATTGCAATTTTCGCAAGCCTTACCAAATGCTGCAATACCTGACGTATTTTCTGTACCCGGTCTTACTTCTTTTTGTTGTTCACCACCTACAATAAGTGTTTTTATAAGCTGCGGCTTTGCAATATAGAGTGCCCCTGAGCCTTTAAATCCGCCTATTTTATGTGATGATATACTAACCATATCCGCACCCCACTCAACAGGGCAAACAGGTATTTTGCCAAATGACTGAACACAATCACAATGAAAAAATGCACGTGGTGCTTTTTTTGCAAGTATTTCTTTTACCTTATTTACTGGTTGTATAACACCTGTTTCGTTATTTACATGCATTATACTTACAAGTGTTGTTTTGGGATTTATGGCTTTTTCGAGTTCATCAAGACTTATTATTCCGTCTTTACCCGGTTTTAGGTATGTAACTTCAAAGCCTTCTTTTTCGAGCCTTTTAAAACATTCAAGAACTGATGGATGTTCAATCTGAGTAGTTATAAGCGATTTACCAATTTTAGAAAGTCCGTAAGCAACACCAAAAATCGCCATATTATTAGCCTCTGTACCGCCTGAGGTAAAATATACATCTAAAGCCTTTACACCAAGCATATTTGCTATGGTTTTTCTGCTCTCTTCTACCATTTTTTCTGCATCAAGACCTATTGAATGTAATGATGAAGGGTTACCAAAAATTTGCGCACTTTTAATAAAAGCATCTATTGCACTCTTGCATGGCTTTGTTGTTGCTGCATTGTCAAGATAAAGTATTTTATTCTCCATCAGTTATCACCACTATACCCATTCCTTTTTTTACTGTAATTTTTAAAGCATCATCTAAAATTACATTACTGTTTCCTCTGCATTCACCAAAATACAGAGTTTCATCACAGAGCGGATACATAAGCCCCTCTGTTATTATTCCCTCTAAATCACCCTTTATAGGTAATATAGAAAGTGTTTTTCCTTTTCTGTTTTCTATTTTTAAAACATCTTTTAAAATGTAAATCTCATTTTTTTCGTCTGCTATTACTGCACTATTACACCTTGAAAGCATCAGAATATTATTTATTGTATGGTCAAGTCTTGTTGATGTCATACATAAGAGTAAAATATCGTCAAAGCCTTTTTCTATGGCATAGTTAAGACATAGCTCACCATCTGTAACGTCTTTCTTTGACGGGTATTGTATAGTTTTAATATCCTCATCAAGTTCGCTGATACTGTCTAAATCACCTATAAGAATATCAGGTTTAATACCCATACGCTTTGCTATATTATAACCACCGTCAGCACATATAATATAATCGTCATTTTTAATTTTGAGGCGAATAGAATCAATATTGGATATACTTCCGTTGCCTATAATTACCGCTCTCATTATTATCTTGTAAGCTCCTTGACTGATTTTGTGATATTATCATTAAAAACAGCAGAGCCGGCAACTATAATATTAGCGCCCATTTCTATTACATGGTCAATATTTTTTGCATTCACTCCGCCATCCACCTGAATGTTATAATCATCTCCGACAATACCTCTTAGCTCTTTTATTTTATCACTGACCTCGTCTATGTATTTTTGTCCGCCATAACCCGGGAAAACACTCATGCAAAGAATCATATCAACATCATTTATATATTTTTCTATTTTAGAAACAGGTGTATCCGGATTGATTGCTATTGCGGCTTTTTTTCCACATTCTTTAATCATATCAATACATTTTTCTACGCAGTCGGTAGCCTCAATATGTATTGTAATTCCATCTGCGCCCGATTGTGCAAACTCCTTTATATATCTTTCGGGCTTATCTATCATAAGATGTACATCAAAGAACATATCTGTATACTTTCTGATAGATTCTATTACAGGCATTGCAAAGCTTATATTAGGCACAAAATGTCCGTCCATAACATCAATATGAAGCCATTTTACCCCTGCATCTTCCAACTCTTTAAGTTGTTTTGCCAATATGCCAAAATCTGCCGATAGTATTGACGGTGCTAAAATCATAGTTATTTTTTCCTTTCTTTACCATTGCTTAATGCTTTTTAACTGTGTATAAAGTTGTGTGTAGGTTTCGTATCTGGTCTTGGATAACTCACCTGTATTTAAAAGCTCCTTAACTGCGCAGTCAGGCTCATTTATATGTGAACAACCTCTGAATCTGCACTGTGATTTTACATTTTGCATTTCGGGGAAAAAGTCCGATAACTCCTCTGCCTTTATATCCTCCACCTCTAACGAGCCAAAACCGGGAGTATCCAATACATATGAGTTTTCCCCTATTTCAAAAAGTTCAATATGTCTTGTTGTGTGTTTACCTCTTTGGATTTTTTCACTTACACTTCCCGTTTCGAGTGAAAAATCAGTTATTATACTTAACAGGCTAGACTTACCCACTCCGCTAAGACCCGCAAATGCAGTTACCTTACCCTTTAAGTATGGCATAAGTATTTCAAGCGAGTCCTTATCCTCAATGCTTGTTTCTAAAACCTTATAGCCGACATCTGTATATATTTTTACAATATCATCACGCTTTGCAAGGTCAGTTTTATTTATGCATATGACAGGTTCTATTTTGTTAATGTGTGCATTTATGAGCATTTTATCTATCAAAAACAAGTTAGGCTCAGGCGAGGTTGCAGCAACAACAATAACAATATTATCTATATTTGCAACGCTCGGCCTTACAAGGCATGTGGTGCGCTCTTCTATTTTTGTGATTGAGCCTTTATTGTTTTTAACATCAATTTCGACTCTGTCGCCTATTGTTGGCGTAATTTTTTCCTTACGAAAGACACCCCTTGCTTTACACTCGTAGATGTTTCCATCCTCCGCTTTTACGTAATAAAAACCGCCAATTCCTTTTACAATAATTCCTTTAATCAAAATTCAACGTCCTCTGTGCTGCAAGCGAACCGTCTATTATAGCCTGAACGCTTACTGAACCTGTTCCCTCTATTTCTACTGAAACATATCCCTCCGATTTACTATGCTCATCAGAGTGTACAACCTGTCCGTTTGCAGTTATTTCTATTCTTACTCTGTCTCCTGAGCTTTCGGGAATCTTTACAGTAAATGTCTTTGTCTTTTTGGGTGTATTATCATTGCCTGGATTTTGAACAACCTGATTGTTCTGTGTAGGCTCAGGAGTAGGTTCCTCCTGTTCTTGCTGAGGTCCGCTCGAAACAATAATACTTATGCTTGAATCTGAATTTACTGTTGACGGATATTGGGGGCTTTGTGCTATAACCAAATCCTCAAGAGAGTCGGATACTCTCTTTGTAACGGAGCCAACACTAAGACCTGCCGCCTCTATTGCATTTATTGCGTCCTGACGTCCCATTCCAACAAGATCAGGTACAGGTACTTTTGTTGTAAGTGCAGGCGGCTCGGTTACTCTTTCGCCAACACCCTGACTTATATGAAGTGTTACAATATCATCGGCATTGAGCTTTGTACCCTTCATTGGCAGCTGTCTTATTACTCTGCCCTCTTCAACAGTTTCTGATGTTTCTTCTATAACGACATAGTTTAGTCCCGCATCAAGAATTTTTGTGATTGCCTCGTTAAATTCTTTACCCTCTACACCGGGAACTGCAATATTACCGCCCGAAGCACCAATAGATACAATAAGCTTTACTCTTTCACCCTTGCTGACAACTGTGTCGGGCTCAGGATCCTGCATTACAACTCTGCCATCTTCGACATCATCAGATATAGTATATTCTATTTCCTCACTCATTCTGAGATTTGACTTCTCAAGTTCTATTTGCGCCTCTTCTATAGTCATATTAGTCAAATCAGGTACACTTGAACCTTTTATTCCCTTTATAATGTTATATCCGAACCAGATAAGGAGAAAAATAGCCAATATTGTTCCAAACGCAAGAATTGTTGCAAGTCTGTCCTCTTTTTTCTGCTTTGCGCTCTTTTTTATCTTTTGCTTACGTTTCTTCTCTTTTTTAGGTTCTTCTTCGTCAATACCGAAATCATCTTCCCTTACGTCAATATCCTTAGTATCAATGTCGGGATATATTAAAGAATCAACATCCTCACCCTCCATTGACGGAAGCGGCTCTTCTGCAAGAACTGCATGTACATCATCAATCAATTCCTGTACACTTGCATATCTGTCGCTTGGGTCTTTTTTGATTGCTTTCATTGTTACGTATGCAAGTGATGGAGGTATGTCCATATTTGAGCATCTTACATTAACAGGCTCTTTTTCAAGATGCATAAGTGCAACAGAAACAGGTGTTTCGCCCGTAAACGGAACTTTACCCGTAAGCATTTCGTAAAGAACAATACCTAACGAATATATATCACTTCTTGCATCTGTATGGCCGCCCCTTGCCTGCTCAGGTGAAATATAATGCACTGAGCCAAGTGCAGTTTTGCCTACTATTGTCGTATCACTTGTTGCTGCTCTGGCTATACCAAAGTCTGTTACCTTGAGTGTTCTGTCCTTTGTCATTATAATGTTTTGCGGTTTTACATCACGGTGAACAATACCGCTTGCATGTGCCACACCTATACCCTGTGCCATCTGCAATATAAAATCACATGCTTCCTGCCATTCTAACACACCCGTCTTCTTTATGTATTCCTTTAAGGTAATACCGTCGACAAGCTCCATAACCATATAGCTTACACCGTCATCTTCACCAACATCATATACTGATACTACATTGTTGTGTACAAGAGCAGCAGCTGCCTGTGCCTCTTTTATGAAGTTTGCAGTAATGTTTTCTTCTTTTTCGAGTGCTTCGTTAAGAATTTTTATTGCAACAAGTCTGTTTAAAAGTGTATCCTTCGCCTTAAAAACACTTGCCATTCCGCCACTGCCGATTTTTTCTAAAATATTATATCTATCACTAAGTGTGCTTCCCACTATATTATCTATATTCATATCATTTACACTCCTCTCCAAATACTACTATCGAAATATTGTCTTTTCCGCCGCGCTCGTTAGCTAAATCCACAAGCTCCTGGGCTATTTTTTGTATGTCCTTACCATTTTTTATATGTTCCAAAATTTCATTATCATCAACAAGATTAGTCAATCCGTCGCTGCATATAAAGACAATTCCACCCTTATAATCGTTTATTGAAATATCAACCTTAATATAATCCTCAACACCTATAGCACGTGTTATATAGTTCTTTTTAGGGTGATTTTTTGCTTCTTCGGGAGTTATTTCTCCTCGTGATAAAAGCTCCTGAACGTACGAATGGTCTTTTGTTATCTGTTCAATTTTATTGCCCTTTATAAGATATACTCTCGAATCTCCTACCTGAGCAGTAATAAGTTTCTTTTTATAAATCATGGCAAATGATACTGTAGTACCCATTCCCATAACCTTGTAATGTTCCTTGGAATAATTGTATATTATTCCGTTCGCGGCAATAACCGCCTGACGTACTTCTTCGCTTGCTTCTACATAGTCAAGCTTTTGTCCAAGCTTATTTGCAAGGTGATTTTGCATAATATCCACAAGCATACTGCTTGCAACCTCACCCGCAGCATGACCGCCCATACCGTCTGCTACTATTCCATAAGGGAAAACCTGACTGTCATTATAGTAACAGCTGTCCTCGTTGAGCTTTCTGACTCTGCCGATATCTGTAACCGTTGCATAATTCATATAGCCTTTTTTACCCCTTTCTTAATGTTTTCTTTCTTAACTGACCGCAAGATGCGCTTATGTCCGCGCCCAATTCACGCCTTATTGTAGCATTTATGCCCTGCTTGGTTAAGAGTTTTAAAAATTTATTTATATCACTTTGAGTTCCCTTTTCAAAACCGCTTTCTTCTACCTTGTTTACGGGAATAAGATTTATATGTGCACCTAATGGCGCAATAAGCTCTGCAAGCTCATATGCGTCATTTTCGCTGTCATTTACACCATGTATAAGTGAATATTCAAAGCTGATACGTCTTTTTGTCTTTTTAAAGTAAAGCTTACACGCATCAATAAGCTCATTTATTTTATGCGCGTGATTTATTGGCATTATTTTATCTCGTATTTCGTCATTTGGCGCATGAAGTGATATTGCTAAGTTTACAGGCAACCCCTCATCCGCTAATTTTAAAATTCCGCCGACAAGTCCGCAAGTGGAAAGTGTTATATGACGATACCCTATATTTAAGCCCTTTTCGTTATTTACATTATGTAAAAATGTAATTACGTTACTGTAATTATCCATAGGCTCGCCTATGCCCATTATAACAACATTGCTTATTCTTTCTCCCAGGTCCTTTTGCGCAAATATAATCTGGTTTAAGATTTCTCCGGCACTAAGGTTTCTATACAGTCCGCCTATTGTTGATGCACAGAATTTACAACCCATCCTGCAACCGACCTGGCTTGATATGCATATTGTTATCCCGTGGTGATAGCGCATAACAACACTTTCTATGCAGTTGCCGTCATCAAGCTCAAACAGATATTTTACTGTGCCATCAATCTTTGATACAAGCTTTTGTTGTATCTTCATAGTTGAAACAAAGCTTACCTCTTTTAGCTTTTTCTTTGTTTCGTTACTGATGTTTGTCATTTCGTCATACGAAGTAACACCCTTTAAAAGCCACGAGAATATCTGCTCGGCACGAAATTTCTTTTCGCCTATGGATAGCAAAAAGTCTATAAGCTCATCATATTCAAAATTTTTTAAGTCAATTAGTTCCTTTTCATTTTGCATATATAAAAACCGTCCGTACCATCTTTATTAGGGTAGTATGTTTTTTCATACAGCCTTTCAAACTCCTTGTTATTGTCTAAAAACGAGCTTGTAACTGCCCCGTTCTCTTCTTTTTCTATACTGCACGTTGAGTATACCAATACTCCGCCATGCTTTACATATTTTGCACCATTATTTAAAATAGCGCTTTGTACCTCATAAAAGCTGTCATCTTCTTTTCTGTTAAACTTTATATCGGGTTTTCTTCGTATTATGCCTGTACCGGAGCACGGAACATCACAAAGCACCCTGTCAGCAACATCTGCAAGTTTTTCATTATACGTTGTTGCATCGCAAAGGATTGCGTCTATGATGTCTATACCCAATCTCTTTGCATTATTTTTAACAAGCTCTATTTTATGCTCATACACATCAAACGCATATATTTTTCCGCTATTTTGCATAAGCTCTGCAATATGCGTGGTCTTTCCGCCCGGAGCTGAGCACATGTCTATTATTGTTTCGCCCATTTGCGGTGCTAACACCTTTGCTGTCTGCATTGCGGCAATATCCTGAACAGTATAAAAACCATTTTGATACAGTGTATCATTTGAAACATCTAATCCACTACAGATAATTGCATCATCCTGTATGCATAGTTCAATACCGTTATGTGCTAACATTTTAGAAAGTGCATCAATATCTGTTTTTAATGTATTTGGTCTTAATACAAGCTTTGGTTCCTCCAAAAAGGCTTCCATAAGCTCGTTTGTAAAATTAAAACCGAACTCGCAAATCCACTTTTTACATACCCATAACGGAAACGAATATTTTACAGACAACTCTTGTGTTTTATCCTTCGGATATTCAAATCCGTTCTTTGCAACATTTCTTAAAACTCCGTTCACATAGCCTGATGAGGCACTATGCCCATATCTTTTGGCAAGCTTTACACTTTCGTTTACTGCAGCACTTTGCGGAATTTTATCCATAAACATTAACTGATATATACCCATTCTTAATATAAGCAGTATATATTTCGAAAGTTTTTTTAGCTTAATTTTTGACTTTTGGGATATAATATAATCAAGTGTTATCTGTCTGTTTATTACACCGTAAACCAGGTTTGTAACCAGGGCACGGTCTTGTTTTGACATATCCTTATCTATCATTTCCTTTAATAGAATGTTGGGATATGCACCGCCATTTTCCACTCTGTATAAAATAAGCAGAGCAACTTCTCTTGCACTCTTCATCAATCACGCCTTCTGCTGTTTGCTATTAAAAGTAATCTTAGTAACTGTAATGCAGTTGCCGCAACTGAGGCAACGTATGTTAAAGCCGCAGCTCTTAGTGTCTTTTTTGCACCCGTAAGCTCATTATCGTACAACAAATTCATAGATGAAAGTGTCGCAAGTGCGCGACTTGACGCATTAAACTCCACAGGAAGAGTTATAAGCTGAAAAAGTAATACAACACTAAACAACAATGCACCTATAAGTGCAAGGTTTGGTCTTCCCAGTATTAGTCCTATTATAAATAAAGGCATTGACAATGCATTTGATATATTTACAACAGGTACTATAGAGTTTCTTAACTTTATTGGTGCATAACCTAATTGATGTTGAATGGCATGACCGCACTCATGTGCCGCAACACCTATTGCAGCAACCGATGTTGAGTTATACGTTGTGTCTGATAGTCTTATAATATTTTCCTTTGGACTGAAGTGGTCAGTTAAATTTCCGCTTATTCTTTCGATTTTTATATTATTAAGTCCGTTTGCATCAAGAATTCTTCGTGCTGCATCAAATGCAGTTATACCGTTTGAACTTTTGATTTTATCGTATTTGGCGAATGTACCCTTTACACCAAACGATGCAAAGAGCGTAAGTGCAAATGCTATTAAAACCAAAACATACGTTGGGTCATACAAAAATGGATAACCGTAAAACATATTATATTTCCTTTCTTTTATACAAGAATTGTTCCAACTTCTATTTCGTGTCCTCTTGCGTAGTCCTCAACATTCATTTTTCGGCTGCCCTCAAACTGAGCAACTTCTATATACAACGCTCCGTCTCCGCAAGCCACCTTTAATCCTTTGTTTTTTTCCAATCCTAAAATCATACCCGGTGTACCTTTACCATCACAGACCTTTGCCTGTGCAATCTTTAGTATACTTCCTTTGTAGGTAGTGTATGATAAAGGCCATGAATTTAAACCACATATAAGCTTGGAAATTTCTCTCGCACTTTTATTCCAGTCAATTTTACCTGTTTCTTTCGAAATCATTGGCGCGTATGTGTGTTCATCATGATTTTGCGGAGTCGGTGTTATATTATCAATGTTCTGTATTGTTTCTATCAACAACTCACCGCCCATTATTGCAAGACGGTCAAACAACTCCTCAGCGGTCTCATACTCGCCTATATTAGTTTCTCTGACAAGCAATATATCGCCTGTATCAAGATCCTCATCCATCTTCATAGTTGTTATACCTGTTATATCATCACCATTTATTATCGACCATTGTATTGGTGCTGCACCTCTTAGTTTTGGCAGCAGTGATGCATGTACATTTATACAACCATACTTGGGATAGTTTATAATATACTCAGGCAAAATTCTTCCGTAAGCAGTAACAACAATCAAATCAGGCTTTAATTCATCCAAAAGTGGCATAAGAGCATCATTTTTTAATTTTGTTGGTTGATATACCGCAATATTATTCTCTTGTGCAACAACCTTTACATCTGTAGGCACTAATTTGTGTCCTCTGCCCTTTGGCTTATCCGGTTGTGATATAACACCCACAACATTAAGCTTTGCGTTTATTAAAGCCTCCAGAGACTTAGCCGCAAAATCGGGTGTTCCCATAAATAAAATTCGCATATTCATTTTCCTTAATAATCAGTTTTCTATAAATTTAATAACCTTTTCTAAAAATAAGTGTCCGTCAAGGTGCTCACACTCATGACAAATTGCTCTTGCGAGTAATTCCTCACCCTCATATTCAACCCAGTTACCATCTCTATCCTGTGCTTTTACCTTTACATAATCCGGACGTTCTACCTCGCCAAATACCTGAGGTACACTAAGACAGCCTTCCTGACCTGTTTGTGTCCCCGCAGTTTCTGTTATCTGAGGATTTATAAGTTCTATTTTACCGTCCCCGACATCTATCACTGCAACACGCTTTAAAATACCAATTTGCGGCGCAGCAAGACCTACACCATCATATTTTTTCATTGTATCGTACATATCATCTAAAAGTATATGCAATCTTTTATCAAAATTCTTTACTTCTTTACATTGTTTGTAAAGCACCTCATCATCTTTAAAACGTAGCTCTCTTATTGCCATTTTTAAATGTCTACTCCTTTCAAAGTCAGAACAGAAGATTTGGATTTTTATCTATTACTATTCCGACATCTTTGCATTTTTCGTCATTTATACATGCTTCTCTTGCGTTAATAAGCATCTCGTTTATACCCTCATCATTATTATACTTTATAAGTAATTGATAACGGTATTTATTTTTTATTTTAGATACAGATGCAGGTATAGGACCCAGAATCTGTATATTTTGCTCTATCATTGTTATATCGCCAAGCGAATTTTTAAAAAGTGATGCGCAATACGAAGTCTTTTCTAAATCTTCATTTGAAAAGCATACCGCACTTATCTTCGAAAAAGGTGGGTACCACATCATTTTTCTCTCTTTTATTTCATCCTCAAAGAATGCATTATAGTTATGTTCCTTAACTAATGAAACTGCATTACTTTCGGGGTTATAGGTTTGAATTATAGCACGTCCCTTTTTTTTACCCCTGCCTGCTCTTCCGCATACCTGCTCAAGCATTGCAAAAGTTTTTTCGGCACTTCTATAATCATTAAGATGCAGCATTGTATCGGCACTAACTACTCCAACAAGTGTTACATTTTCAAAATCCAGTCCCTTTGAGACCATTTGCGTACCTATGAGAATATCTGTCTTTTCTTTTTCGAATTTTTCGAGTATTTTTTCGTGTCCCTGTTTTTTGCTTGTTGTATCAACATCCATTCTTATTGTTGATGCATGCGGAAATAATGATTTCAGCTCATCCTCAACTCTTTGTGTGCCGCCGCCAAAATATCTTATATATTTGCTCTCACATGCAGGACACGTTGTATAGTTTGGTATATTGTATCCGCAATAATGACATTTTAAATTGTTATCGTATTTATGATAGGTAAGCGATATATTACAGTTTGGACAATGTGCAGTATATCCGCAACTTCTGCACGAAACAAATGTTGAAAATCCACGTCTGTTCATTAAAAGTATTGTCTGCTCACCATTTTTTATATTTGCATCAATCTCAGAAATAAGCTTTTTGGAAAACATACTTCTGTTTCCGTTTCTTAGCTCATTCCTCATATCTGTAACTGTTATATCAGGTAATTCATTGTTATTATACCTGTATTGCATGGTAAGTAACTTATATATACCGCGTCTTGCTTTGTAAAAGCTTTCAATACTCGGGGTTGCAGATGCCAAAATAACAGGCGCACCCCACTGCTTTGCTCTGAAATCTGCAATTTCGCGTGCATGGTATCTTGGCGACATCTCCGATTTATATGTTTCGGAATGCTCCTCGTCCATAATAATAATACCAATATCCTTAAGTGGTGCAAATATAGCACTTCTTGCACCTACAACTATTTTTGCATCACCGTTTTTTATACGCCGCCATTGGTCGTATCTCTCACCCTGAGATAAACGACTGTGAAAAACCGCAACCTCACTACCAAATCGGGATACAAATCTTCCAACCATTTGGGATGTCAGTGAAATTTCAGGAACAAGTACAATGGCGGTTTTACCTTTTTTAAGAGCATATTCGATAGATTGCATAAATACTTCTGTTTTTCCGCTTCCTGTAACACCATGGAGGAGAAATGAAGTTTTTTCGCCATTATCTATTGCTTTATTTATCTCACAAATTGCCTCTGATTGCTCCTTTGTTGGTGTCTTGGCTTGGGTTCTTTCGCTTTTATTTTTTAAAAATGCATCGCGTACTACCTCAAGTTCAAAAATCTCGGCAATTCCCTTTTTGCAAAGCGCCATAAGTGCTGATGCACTACCTTGTGCAAATCGGGAAAGGTCAGCAGTTGCAACAAATTCGTTAGATATAAGTATTTCTATCATACGCGCTTGTACAGGTGCTTTTTTTTCTGATTCCTGCGCTATCCTTTGTGCGTCATCGGTGCTTATTTTAAGCCTGACTGCACGTATCTTTTTTTCGCCAACATCATATGAGGAGCGGTATTCCTTTTTTAGAATACCTTTTTTTATCATATCACGAACTGCAGTTTTTACATCTGTTTCAAACATTGAATACAACACGCTCGACATTATAGCACCGCCATTATCGAGTATTATTTGTATTACTCTTTCTCTGTTTGCGCTTCTTTGTGGTTCGATATTACCTATTGTAAGCCATTCTTCACTCTTTAGTGATGTACCTGACGGTACAATAGAATGGATTATGTCTATATAAGGGGCAAGATAAGTGTTATGCATAAATTCGATAACTTCGAGCATTTTTTCGTCATATGCCTTTATATCATTGGCAATTTTAATGATTTTCTTTAATCTTGGTGCATCACTTGTTGGTGTAACACCCACACAAAAGCCCTCTATCTCCTTGTTTGCTCCCGAAAAAGGCACCAAAACTCTTGAGCCGACATCAATCTTGTCCTCAAACTCCTTTGGAATATCATAATCAAATATTCTGTCTGTATGCCTCGAACGGTTGTCAACAATTATCTTTGCAATCAATTTTGTTCCCCTTTTATATTTTACTCAAAAATAACCTCTTCCTCTGTTTCTTGTGCATTTTCAGTTATTGCATTTATTGCCGCAATTTTTTCTTCCTGAAGTTCCTTTGCTCTTTTTATATCATTAGAACGCACATATCCTACACGTCCTGACGAAATTTCGCTCACTGCAACTGTTACGGGTTTATCTGCATCAGCCTTATAAACTTCAGCATTATTTTGTTCGTATCCAACCATTCTTGCTCTTTTAGCAGCCATTGAAACTAATGTATATCTGCTGTCTGCATACTTTGAAAGTTCTGTTATTCCCGGTTTAATCATCATGATATTTATTCTCCTTTTATTTTAATAATTTTCGTTTAATAAATTTATTATTTTTTGTTTATTATTGAGTTGCTGACTTATGAGTGTTTCTACATCAGCCACACATGTTTGTAAATCATCATTTACAATAATATGGTCATATTTTATTGCACTTGGAAGCTCACTCTTTGTTATTTGCATCCTTGCTCTTATTTGGCTTTCGGTTTCTCTGCCTCTTGATACAAGACGGTCATAGAGAATTTTCATAGACGGTGGTATGAGATAAATCATAACCGCCTCAGGAAATTGCTCTTTCACCTTAAGAGCACCCTGAATTTCTATTTCTAAAAGTACGTTTTTACCCTCAGCCAAGGATTTTTGTACGTTCTTTTTTGGTGTTCCGTAGTAATTACCGTCAAACTGTGCATATTCGAGCATATCATCATTCTTTATAAGATTTTCAAACTCCTCTTTTGAGAGATATGTGTATGTTACACCATCAACCTCTCCGGGACGTATATCGCGTGTTGTTGCAGAAACTGAAAGGTATATGTTATCATTTTTTAAAAGTTCTTTACATACTGTACCCTTACCTGTACCGGACGGTCCTGACACTACAAACAACATTCCTCTGTTTAATGAATTACTGTGCACTGCCATCATCCTCCTGAGATATTCTGCTTCCGATAGTTTCGGGTTGGATTGCAGATAATATAACATGGTCAGAATCCATTATAACAACTGCTCTTGTACGTCTTCCGTATGTAGCATTTACAAGTTTACCCTCATCCTCTGCCTCGTGTATAATACGCTTTATAGGTGCAGATTCGGGACTGACAACTGATATTATACGTTCAGATGCAACAAGGTTTCCAAATCCTATATTTATAAGCTTCATTACCTGACCTCCAATTACTTTATTCTATATTTTGTATTTGTTCTCTTAGTTTTTCTATTTCGCCTTTAAGCTCAACAACAACCTTTGAGATTTCAATATCCTGACACTTTGAGCCTATTGTATTTACTTCACGGTTTATTTCCTGAATCAAGAAATCCAATCGTCTGCCTGCGCTTTCGCCATCTCCTATAATCTGGTAATATTCATCAAAATGGCTCGAAAGACGTACAGTTTCTTCGTTAACTGCAACCTTATCTGCAAATATTGCAGTTTCTGTTAATATTCTTGCATCGTCTATATCCTTATCCTCAAGCAACTCCTTAAGCTTTGAATATAGACGGTTTCTGTATTCCTCTACAGTCTGAGGTGAACGCTCCTCAACCTTTTTAGCCAGAGTGCGCATATATTCAACTCTCTGGGTAAGGTCCTTTTCTATTCTTTCGCCCTCACGCTCACGCATTGCAATAAATTCGTCTAATGCATCATTTACAACTGATAATACAAGCTTTGATATAACATCCTTATCGTCTTCTCTGCGTTCCGCCCTGAATACATCAGAAAATCTCGAAACAAGTCCGACTGTTACCTCACCCTCAAGATTAAATTCATTTTTTAGCTGCTTTAAGACATCTATGTAGTTTTTTGCCAATGGCTCGTTAAGAGAAATTTGTGTATCTGCATCTTCAAAATTTTCTACAGAGATGTAAATATCAACCTTACCTCTGTACATGCGCTTTGAAACAAACTTTCTTACATCCTCCTCCAAATATCCCAAATGCCTTGGCACTCTTATATTGTAATCGGAAAAACGCTGATTTACCGATTTGATTTCTGCAAGTATTTTTTTACCCTCAACTATGCGCTCGCATCTGCCATAGCCGGTCATACTTTTTAACATTTTAATACCCTCCGTATTGGTTTTTTGGCATTATATTATACGCATTTAAGCATATTTACCCATTATTTTTTATTATACCATACTTTTTAAGAAAAGAACATACTTTTTTTAAAATTTTTTAAAAAATTTTAAAAAACAGCTGTTGCACAAAATGCAACAGCTGTTTTTTATCTTTCGCCCTTTTTCTCTCTTGTCATAAGCATATTCACTGCATCACGCGGGTTTTTATCTTCAAAGAGAACTTTATATGCCGCTTCTACAATTGGCATTTCTACATTGTATTTTTTACCGAGCTCATATGCCGCAGTTGCGGTATTTACACCCTCAACCACCATATGTACCTCATCAAGTGTTTGCTTTAATGTTTTACCCTGACCTATAAGTATTCCTGCACGTCTGTTACGCGAGTGCATACTTGTACATGTAACTATTAAATCACCTATACCGCTAAGTCCCATAAAGGTTTCTTCTTTTGCACCCATTGCAATACCTAATCTTGCAATTTCAGCAAGCCCTCTTGTCATAAGTGCCGCCTTGGTATTGTCGCCATAACCCAATCCGTCCGATATACCTGCACAAAGTGCAATAACATTTTTAAGAGAACCGCCAAGCTCTACGCCTATAATATCATCAGCAGTATATACACGGAAATTATCTTTCATAAATATTTCTTGTAATTCTTTTGCTGTTTCTGAATCTTTTGAGGCAATAACATTTGTTGTAGGTAAACCTCTCGATACCTCCTCTGCATGAGACGGTCCGCTCATTACAGAAATATTTGCCTGAGGAATTTCTTCTGCATACACCTCTGATAGCCTTAAAGACCCCTCAAGACCTTTTGAAATATTAACTATTCTTTGTCCCTTTTTTACATACTTTGACAGTTCTTTGGCAGTTGTTCTTGTTGCAGGCGATGGTACTGCGGTAACAATCACCTCTGCATCTTCTACACATTCGCACATATTATGTGTACAGAATATATTGTCCGGGAATGATATACCCGGTAAAAACTCTTTGTTTTCTCTGTCTTTGTTTAGTCTGTCCGTTTCTTCCTGTTGCCATGACCACAAATAAACGTCATTACCCTTTGATGCCAATAAAAGCGAAATAGCTGTTCCCCAGCCACCTGAGCCTATAACTGCAGTTTTCATATCCAAAATCTCCCTTTCTGCGTTTATTTTGCCCCAAGCTTACTCTCTACTCCTGTAAGTAATCTTTTTATATTTGCATGGTGTCTTGCGACGAGCAAGCCTCCCATAACAATTACACATGTAAGTATTATTAAATTGAATTCATTAAATATATACATAGATATTAAGTGAGCTATGATATATATAATACCACCCACTATTGAACCTAACGAAACATACCTTGTAATTGCCATAATTCCTATTGCAATAACTGCAACAACAAGTCCGACTTTCCAATCAAGCATAAGTGCCGCACCAAGACTTGTAGCAACTCCCTTACCGCCCTTGAATCCAAAATAAAGCGGAAAATTATGGCCTAATACCACACATACTGCGCTTATGTATTCCCACTCACTACCAACATGTACAAGTCGGCAAATCAGTATAACTGCTATACCTTTTAACACATCTAACAAAAGTGTTATTATACCCATTTTTTTGCCATATGTACGGAGCATATTTGTTGCCCCGGCGTTTCCTGAGCCACTTTTTCTTATGTCTTTTCCACCGACAAGTTTAGACAACAGTATAGAAAAGTTAATTGAGCCTATAAGATATGCAACTATTGCCAGAATAATCTTATTCGTCATCTTTTTTTCCTCCCTTTTCTCTTACCATAAACTTAAGCGGAGTACCCTCAAAACCAAAGTTCTCTCTGATTTGATTTTCTATAAATCTCAGGTATGAATAGTGGAACAAATCCTTTGAGTTTGCAAATATAACAAACGCAGGCGGTGCTGTTGCAACCTGTGTTCCATAGTATATTTTAAGACGTCTGCCCTTATCTGATGGGGGTTGTTGCTTGTGAATTGCCTCGTTTAGAACATCATTTAGCATACCTGTTGTAATTCTGCGCTTATGTTGTTCATTAACAAGCTTAATTTCTTCAAAAAGCTTATCCACTCTCTGACCCGTTTTTGCACTTATAAACACAAGTTTTGCATAAGACATAAATGCAAATTCTTCACGGATTCTTGTTGTAAAATTCTTAACTGTGCTATTATCCTTATCAACAATATCCCATTTATTGACCGCAAATATACAAGCCTTACCCTGTTCGTGAGCATAGCCTGCAATTTTAGTATCCTGCTCTGTTATACCCTCGGTAGCATCAATCATTATTACGCAAACATCGCTTCTGTCTATTGCAGCAAGCGAACGTACAACACTGTAATGCTCAACGTTTTCTTCTATTTTACCGCGTTTTCTCATACCTGCAGTATCAATAAAGAGATATTTTTCTCCGTCCTTTTCATAATGGGAGTCTATTGCATCACGGGTTGTGCCGGCAATATTTGAAACTATTACTCTGTCCTCACCAAGAATTTTATTTATAAGCGATGACTTTCCTGCGTTAGGCTTGCCAATTACTGCTACCTTTATTTCGTCTTCATCTTCCTCAGTATCGGCATTTTCGTCAAATAAACCTGTAACCTCGTCTAACAAATCACCCACACCAAGACCATGGGTTGATGAAATTGCAATGGGGTCGCCGAGACCTAAATTATAAAATTCGTAAAATTCAAATGGCGGGTCGCCTACATTATCCACCTTATTTACCGCAAGAACTATTCTTTTTTGTGCCTTTAAAAGCATTGATGCAACATCCTGGTCGTTTGCAGTAACTCCGTCATGAACATTGGTCATAAGAATAACAACATCTGCCATTTCTATTGCAAGCTGAGCCTGTCTTCGCATCTGCACAAGTATTTCGTCTTTTGATGCGGGCTCAATACCGCCTGTATCCACAAGAGTAAAGTGTTTATCAAGCCAGGATGCATCCGCATATATTCTGTCTCGCGTAACACCGGGAGTATCCTCCACAATACTTATACGCTGACCTGTAATTTTATTAAAAAGTGTTGATTTACCTACGTTTGGTCTTCCAACTATCGCAACCAGAGGTTTCATGCTTTTTATGTCCCCTTTCGTATATTCTTAAAATTCCAATTCTTCGCCTGTAATTTTTTCTACAAAGTCGTATCCGTCATTTAAAACAGATATAACCTTTATCCCCAATTCCTTTTCGATATCACTCACCCTGACATCATCAAGGAAAATATCATCATTATCCCTTAGCATAGAATCAGGAATAAGCAAAACATCTGCGTTTGTTTTTTGGCGCATTTGCTCTATTATATCAGTACCGCAAACAAGACCCGATACATTTACTCCGCCGCCAAAGAAGTTGTTTTTTATGGGATACACCTTTGTTTGTACACCTGTCTTTTGTTGTACCTTGTGTGCCATTTCCGTAATAAACGGATAAACAAGCTCGCCTGTTACTAATATTACACGTCTGTTATTATCGCCTTTTTTTGCATAGGTTATGGCTTGCTCAAATTCCTCGCGAAAACTTGCAACAAGACCTACACCATTTTCTATCTGCGGAAAATCCTCATAATGCTCAGCATCCGGAATTGGTAAATCTGCATTTATGTAAAATTCATCGGATAAATACACAAGCCTTGTTCCTAATTTTTCATAAAGCTCATCTTGTATTTTTCCCACCTGCTCTACAACTTCTTTTGAGCTTTCCTTATTAAATGGCTTTAAGGGATATAACCCATCACGATATTTTGTTAAACCCACAGGCACAACAGATATACTGTTTACATATGGGTATAATGACGCCATATCATCAAGTGAACGTTCAAGATTTTCCTTATCATTCACATCCGGGCAAAGCACTATCTGACAGTTCATCATAATTTTATTTTTATAAAGCTTTTTCATTATATCAAAGCATTTACCCGCAAATCTGTTGTTTAACATCATGCATCTCAGTTCGGGATTTGTTGTATGAACACTTATGTTTATTGGTGATACACGCATAGAAATAAGTCTGTCTATTTCTTCGTCGTTCATATTGGTAAGTGTTACATAATTACCCTGTAAAAATGAAAGTCTTGTATCATCATCTTTAAAATAGACAGTGTCTCTCATCCCTTTAGGGAGTTGGTCAATAAAACAGAATATACACTTGTTTGTACAGCTTTGTGCTGTATCCAAAAGCTCTTCTTCGAATTCTATGCCTATATCGTCATAGTCGTTTTCTATAGTTATAACCTCAATGGTACCATCTGCTTTTTTAATTTCCAGAGTAACCTCATATTCTGCCATGAGATATCTGTACTCTAAAACATCCCTTACATCATGGTCATTTATTTTAAGCAATTTATCGCCAGACTGTATTCCTGCTTGTTCGGCAAGTGAGCCTTCTTCTACATATTTAATTGTTGTATTAACTATATGCATATATATAACCCCTCACCAATAAAAGATATATTTATACTATTATCTCATATTTTTTAAAAATAATCAAGTGTTAATATAGCCAAAAAATTATAATCCTACATCCTGTTCATACTATGATTTGCAGCCACAACACCTATTATAACAAGTGCACCGCCAAGATACTGCGACGGTTGCATTGCCTCACCCAAAAAAATCGCACCAAGAATTATGGTTGTAATAGGCTCAACGGTAGAAATAATTCCCGCAGTAGCAGCGCCCTCATATCTCACTCCCACCTGAAAGAGCGGTGTTGCAAAAATTGTAATCAGTATTGATATTAAAATTGAATATGCCCATGATTTTGAGGATATTGCAAATGAAACACTGTCTGTAGCAATTCCGAAAAGCAATACCGATATACTCATAAATAGCATAAGATAAAAGGTAAACTTAGAGTATTGCATTTTATCGAGTCCTGATTTATCCATATATATAACATAAAAACTGTACAACACGCCCGACAAGATTGCAAGTATAATTCCTATTTTATCAGCTGCGCTGTTTATATCTGCAAACATAAATATACCGATAGTTACGATAATTGCAGATAAAATTGTTGTTTTTGATATTTTTTCGCGGTAAATTACAGAGGATGCAAAAATAATAAGAATGGGATACACAAAATGTAGAGTTGTTGCAAGACCTGCCGAAATATGATTGTACGAAATATATAAAAGCAAAATAGGCAGCGCACCGCCAAGTGTTGCAAGCAGAAGTATTTGTACTAATTCTTTTCTTGTAATTTTAAGAGAAATCCTGTCCGCTTTTAGAATTACAACAAGGACGGGTATAGCAAGCGCAGCACGTAAAAAAGTAATTGTAATCACATTAACACCGCCATCATATGCAAACTTTGCAAGTATAGGTGCGAGTCCGTATATAAATGCAGAAATACAAAGATACATTTTACCTTTGTTTAACAAAAAAACACCCCCAAAAAGCTATAGCTATAAATTTATATAGTTATCTTTTCCTTTTGAGGGTATTACTATTCTTTTTTTCTTTTTATTTTTTCCCAATATTGCTTTGCACTGTTTTCTGCCTTATTATCACCATATTCATAATATATGGCATTTTTTATGTTATCAGGAAGATACTGTTGCTCAACATAATGGTTTTCGAACATATGCGGATACTTATATTCTATTCCACGTCCCATCTTTTTTGCACCACCATAGTGTGCATCCTTAAGATGAGGAGGGATATCACCTGTGTCTCTTGTGCTAAGGTCTGATAACGCTGCATCTATTGCATTTATTGCACTGTTGGATTTTGGGGCAGTTGCAAGTAATATAACCGCCTGCGCAAGAGGTATTCTCGCTTCGGGAAAACCTAATTGCAGTGCACTGTCAACACACGATTTTACAACACTTATTGCTTGTGGATATGCAAGGCCTATATCCTCACATGCCATAACAAGAACCCTGCGGCATATACTTTGCAAATCCCCCGCACTCACAAGACGTGCAAGGTAGTGAATTGCCGCGTCTGCATCAGAGCCGCGTACAGATTTTTGGAATGCACTCAAAATATCATAATGACTATCACCGTCTTTATCGTACTTTAGTGCCTTTTTCTGTGTAGCTTCAACTGCAGTTTCTAAACCTATATTTATTGTGTTTTCTTTAATATCACACGACATACATGCAACCTCTAAGGAGTTAAGAGCTTTTCTTACATCCCCGTTTGCACATTGTGCCATATGTGTTATTGCTTCTTTTTGTACATTTATTTTGTAGCCTTTGTAGTCATTCACTTCAAGATATGATATTGCTCTTTTTAGTGCAAGTTCTATATCCTCACCTAAAACGCTCTCAAACTCAAATACGACACTTCGGGATAATACTGCATTATACACATAAAAATACGGATTTTCGGTTGTACTTGCAATTAGAGTAATTTTACCGTTTTCCATATATTCGAGCAATGACTGTTGCTGTTTTTTATTAAAGTGTTGTATTTCGTCAAGATATAAAAGCACTCCGTCCATTGCCAAAAACGAGTCGAGTGTGGACACAATATCCTTTATATCCGAAACACTCGCATTCGTTGCGTTAAGTCGATGAAGTGTTTTACCCGTCCTTGAGGCAATGATATTTGCAACAGTGGTTTTCCCAACTCCGCTTGGGCCATAGAAAATCATATTGGGGATTTGGTTGTTTTCTATAATCTTTCTGAGAAGCTTACCCTCACCCAAAAGCTTTTTTTGCCCAACAACCTCATCGAGTGTTGAGGGTCTTAGCCTGTCTGCAAGAGGCGATATACTCATATTAAACCAACCTCTCTCTTAAGCTTATTAACCTCACTCTCGCTTATTGTTGTCATATCAGAGCGGTTACAAGCATCTATTTTTGATGCAAGCTCTTTTGCTCTCTCTAAATCCTTGCACTTAATAGCTATTTGAGCGCCATGATAGTATGCCTCAACAAACTGCGGATTTTTTTCGAGAATTATATCGGAAAGCTCCTTTGCCTCCTCATAACGTCCCTGCTTATAATAGCAAATTGATAAGTTGTCAACTATATCTCTGTTATCGCTGTTAAATTCGTATGCCTCTTCACAAAAGCACGTAACATCATCTATCGGCTCGTTATTCAATATTTTAAAGTAGCCAAGCATTGCATATAGATTGGAATTTTTATAACCGCTATTAAACATTTTATATGCACCATCCAATGCCTCGCGCATTCTGCCCTGCTTATAATATACCATACAAAGTTGTTGTTTTGCGGCATTTTTTACATCATCATTCTTTGAGTTATCAAGGCGGATTACATCATCCAAAACGGACTCTGCCCGCTTAAATTCTCCAACACGCATTAACGTATAGGCATAGTTGATTTTTACATCTGCGCCTACTCTTTTTGTTGCAATGGCTTTTTTGTATGAACGGATTGCTTTTTTGTAATCACCGTCTGCCATTGCTCCCTGTGCTTTTATAACATGGTAGTTTGGTATACCAAGATATATACAATATATAACAAGAGCAATAATAGCCACCCAAAACAAGGGTCTTACCATATTATAAACTATAATAAGCGCAACCAATGCTATACCTAATTTAACAAATGATGACATTATTTCTCCACTCCTTATATATACAAAAAATTAGAATTCAACAGTTCCTACAGTTCTTGGGAACGGAATTACGTCTCTTATGTTTGACATACCTGTTATATACATTACTGCTCTTTCAAAGCCAAGACCGAATCCCGCATGCTTGTTTGTACCATACTTTCTTAAGTCAAGATAGAAGTCATAATCCTTAGCTTCAAGGCCACATTCTTCCATTCTGCTAACAAGTGTATCGTAGTTTTCTTCTCTCTGACTGCCTCCTATTATCTCACCAACACCTGGTACAAGAAGGTCCATTGCGGCAACAGTTTTGTTATCGTCATTAAGCTTCATATAGAATGCCTTGATTTCTTTTGGATAGTCAGTTACAAATACAGGCTTTTTAAAGATTTCCTCTGTTAAATATCTTTCGTGCTCTGTTTGTAAATCACAACCCCAGCTTACCTTATATGCAAATTTATCGTTATGCTTTTCTAAAATTTCGATAGCTTCTGTATAGGTAACGTGTCCAAAGTCGTTTGATACTACGTTGTTTAATCTGTCAAGCAATGTTTTATCAACAAACTTATTAAAGAATTCCATTTCCTCAGGTGCATTTTCCAGACAGTAGTTTATTACATATTTTAGCATATCTTCTGCAAGAGCCATATCGTCGCTAAGTTCTGCAAATGCCATTTCGGGCTCAATCATCCAGGATTCTGCTGCATGACGTGTTGGGTTTGAGTTTTCTGCTCTGAATGTCGGACCGAATGTGTATACATTTCTAAATGCCATACAATATGTTTCTACATTAAGCTGTCCGCTTACTGTAAGATTTGCACTTTTACCAAAAAAGTCTTTACTGTAGTCTACATTACCATTTTCGTCCTTTGGCATATTCTCGAAATCGAGAGTTGAAACCTTAAACATTTCGCCTGCACCCTCGCAGTCGCTTGCAGTTATAATTGGAGTATGAACATATACAAAGCCTCTCTCCTGGAAGAACTGATGAATTGCATATGCAATAACAGATCTCATTCTGAAAACTGCCGCAAATGTGTTTGTTCGAGGTCTTAGATGCGAAATTGTACGCAAATATTCGAAGGTGTGGCGTTTTTTCTGTAATGGATAATCGGGGGTTGATTCACCCTCTATAATTACGTCATCCGCCTTTAATTCAAACGGTTGCTGTGCTTCGGGAGTCATAACAAGTACACCTGTTGCAGTTAGCGATGCACCAACGTTTAGCTTTGAAATTTGTGCAAAGTTTTCTAATTTATCTGCCTCTACTATTATCTGTAGATTTTTAAAGAACGAACCGTCATTCAACTCAACAAAACCAAAGTTTTTTGATACTCTTATTGTTCTTATCCAACCCGAAACTGTTATTGTCTTTTGAGCAAATTCATCGGGCGTTCTGAAAAGCTTTTTTATTACTGTTTTCATTATTGTTATTTCCTCCTAAATTATATGAGTGTAATTCCCGCACTCTTGCATTTTTCTATTTGTTCCTGTGGCCATACTGATGCATGAACTTCGCCTATATGCGCTTTATTAAGCATTATCATACATAATCTTGACTGACCTATTCCGCCACCCACTGTGTAAGGAAGTCTTTTCTCCAAAATAGCTTTATGGAATTCCATGGACAGTCTGTCCTCACAGTTTGCTAACTCACACTGTCTTTTTAGTGTTTCTTCATCAACTCTTATACCCATACTTGAAAGCTCAAAGGATATATCAAGAAGCGGATAATAAAGTAAAATATCACCATTTAACTCCCAGTCATCATAGTCAGGTGCTCTGCCGTCATGCTTTTCGCCCGAGTTAAGAGTTTTACCTATCTGCATTAAAAATACAGCTTTCTTTTCTCTTAAAAGTGTATTTTCTCTTTCCTTTGGTGTAAGGTCAGGGTACATATCCTCAAGCTCCTGTGTTGTAACAAATGTTATTTCCTCCGGGAATATTGTTTCAACACCCTCGAATTTCTCACACAGAATTGAGCTTGTAGAAACAATAGCACCATATATCTTGTTAACTACATCTTTTAGTGTAGCCATATTTCTTTGTTCTTTATCAATTACAAGCTCCCAGTCCCATTGGTCAACGTAAATTGAATGTAGATTATCTACCTCCTCATCACGTCTTATAGCATTCATATCTGTGTATAAGCCCTCGCCTACACCAAAATCATATTTACCCAACGAATATCTCTTCCACTTTGCAAGTGAATGAACAATTTCGAGATTTTCTTTACAAACGTGAGGTGCGTCAAACGAAACAGGTCTTTCGACGCCGCTAAGATTATCATTTAAACCTGTTTTGGGATTTACAAACATCGGTGCAGAAATGCGTTGCAAATTAAGTGCATTCTTTAACTCGTTCTGAAATGTATCTTTAATGAACTTGATTGCCAACTCTGTTGTACGACTGTCAAGCTTTGATTTATAATCCTTTGGTAAAATCAGCGCCATATTATTTATCTCCTTTTTCATCTACAAATTCTATATTTTCTAATGTTGCTCTAAAATTACTTTTTATTGCATCTATATATTCACGTCTTAGTTTAGCCTGCTCTTCCTTTTCCAAATCAGTAAGACCCTCGCCCCTTGATTTCTTTGCAAGCTCATTGATACGGTCTATCTTTTCCTTAATCAATGTCATACCTCCCGCATTTTAAAAATCACTAATAACCACTATATATAATACATCATTTTTCCAAAAAATGCAATAGGTACAGGCTCTTTTTTTTTAAAAATTCATAATATACATTACAATCAAAGAAAGGAGGCTTATCAAAATGGGTGAATGTTGTGAAAACAGAATGTCTGCTTGCGGCCGAGGCAATGGTTGTAACTTCGATTTAGATATGATTCTTTGGGTTCTTATCATAATCGTTATTGTTACTTGTATGTGCGACTAATCGGCAAATAAAAAATACGCGGTACAGTTTGTACCGCGTATTATTTCTTATCCGCCTATTTGAACATGTAAGTTCGGCGCAGCATCTTGTGCTGCCTTTAGTAATTTATTCATATATTCGTTAGGCATTGGCTCTATATGCTTCATAAGATATTCTCTGTTTAGTCCCTCATATTTACCCTGACCCAAACGGTGATATGGTAAAAGATGCAGTCTCTTTACACCCTTTAGGCTTTGCGCAAATCGTGCAATATCGCTTATTTCCTCAGGTGTATGATTAAATGTAGGAATAACAGGGACTCTTATTGTTAAGTCCACCAATCCCGACTCCGCAATCTTTTTTGCGTTTTCTAAAATACGCTCGTTTGGTTGTTGTGTAAATTCCTTATGCTTTGCACTGTCCATATGCTTTATATCCATTAAAACATAGTCAAGATGCGGCAGATATTTCTCTATTATCTCCCACTTTGCAATGGCAGTAGTTTCTATTGCAGTATTTATGCCAAAGTCCTTACATGCTCTTAAAAGACCTATTGCAAATTCAGGCTGAAGCAGTGATTCTCCACCCGAGAGTGTCATTCCACCACCGCTTCTCTGATAATAAAAGCTATCCTTACGCACAATATCCATAACTTCTGCAACGGTTACGTCCTTACCCATAACCTTTTCTTTTCCGTCGAACATCATTGTTTCGATATCAAAGCTCTGGGATTCCGGATTACAACACCATTTGCATCTCAGGGCACAACCCTTTAAGAACACAATAGTTCTTATTCCGGGTCCGTCGTGTATGGAATATTTTTGAATATCAAAAATTCTGCCTTTTATATCGTAATAATCCAACAATTTATTTCTCCTCATCAGCAACCGAAGGTTTGCTCTGTTCTGTTTATTATATCATCCTGAAGCGAACGTGAAAGTGTTGTAAACAATGCACTGTAGCCCGCAACTCTTACAACAAGGGATTTATAGTTTTCGGGGTGTTTTTGTGCGTCTAAAAGGGTATCTCTGCTTACTACGTTAAATTGCATATGCATTCCCTTCTGGTCGAAGAATGCTCTTATGTACGATGCAAAGTTTTGTAGTCCTTCTACACCACTTAGTGCTGACGGATGGAATTTTTGGTTGTACAAAGTACCATTTGAAGCAATACCATGGTCAAGCTTTGCAACAGAGTTTGCTGCAGCTGTCGGGCCTAATTTGTCGTAACCGCTTCTTGGACCAACACCATCTGCAAGAGGTGTGTTTGCCAGTCTGCCATCAGGTGTTGCACCTGTCTGCTCACCCAAAGGCACGTTTGCCGAAACAGGATATAGACCTGCATGGAATACTCCACCTCTTGGGTTTTTGTATTTTTCTACCTCTTTTGTGTATATATATGCAACTTCTCTTGCAAGCATATCAACTTCTTCTACGTCATTTCCGTATTTATCAACACTTTCTATCATTGAACGCAAGTTATCGTAGCTGCTCTTTTTAGCTTTATCTGTTTCACCGGCAAGGAACATTTTACAGATTTCTTCTACTGTGTTAGAATCAACCTTTTTGCCCATTTTAACAAGATTGTCCACAACCTCTTTTGTTGCAGCAGTTGCAGCCTTTGGTGTAAGACCTTCGCCATAGTTATTAAGCATTGCATCTTTAAAATCTGCAAGTGTTGCTATTTTTTCGTCAAATACAAGCTTCTTTATTGCATAAAGAGCATCTGCCATATTAGCTATACCAAAGCCCTGAGGACCTGTAAAGTTATATACAGCGCCACCCTCTTGTGATGTTTTACCACGTTTTATACAATCATCAAGCATACTTGAAAGATATGGCAATGGTGCTCTTTCAGCATGTGCAATATCTATGGCATTATTTGAATTAACCATAAGACGAATCATGTAGTGCATTTGAATTGTGTATGCTTTTAAAACATCATCAAATGTTTTAAATTCCGTAACCTCACCTGTTCTTGGACCTACCTGAACGCCCTTATCCACACCATTTGTGAATACAAGCTCGATTGGACGACACATATTAAAGAATGCAGCATCGTGCCAACCCTCTGTCTTACCACGTACCTGTGGCTCAACACAACCTATTATGTTGTAATCTCTTGCATCCTCGAGAGTTAAACCTCTGCTCATCAAAGCAGGGATAATTACCTCGTCGTTATAGTAAGCAGGCAAGCCTATACCTGTTCTTGTAAGCTCTGCACACTTGATTAGGAATTCGTTTGGTGTTCCATTCCATACTCTTACAGAGAATGATGGCGACGGTAAAAGTGTATGCATTGATGCTTGTATACACATAAACGACAAATCGTTTGTAGCATCTCTACCCTCTCTGTCCTGACCACCTGCACAAAGGTTCTGGAACATACTATATCCGGCAAAGCCTTCGGCAGACGCCGAGTCTCTTACCTTACTCATTTCGTTCAGCTTAACCCATACACAGTCTAAAAGCTCTTGTGCAAATTCTCTTGTTATTGCACCCTTTTCTATATCAGCTTTATAGTATGGGTACATATACTGGTCAAAACGTCCCGGTGATATTGAGTGTCCGCTTGACTCTGTTTGTATAAGCATTTGTACAAACCAGAATGACTGACAAGCCTCATGGAATGATGTTGCACCATTTTCAGGAACGTTTTCACAGTTCTTAGCTATTGTAAGAAGTTCTCTCTTTCTTGCCTGATCTGTTTCTTTTTGTGCCATCTGTGCTGCAAGTGAAGCATATCTCTTTGCATAATCAATTGCGGCCTGGCTTGTGATTATAACAGCCTCTAAAAATTCATGCTTTTTAGAATAGTCAGGAGCATATATATCCATAGAAGCAAGCTCTTTTGCAGCCTCTGCTATTATTCCCTTATATCCTATTTTAAGTACTTTATCATAATTAACTGTAACATGACCTACACCATTATAGAAATAGTTACCCGGTGTAAAAATATTATGCTCAATAGCAAGAATTGCTTCCGGAGCCATATAAGAAGTAGCAAGCTCACTTGTAGTTTTACCTTTCCAATACTCGCCAACCTCTTTTAGTATTTTTTTGCTTTCTTCACTTATGTAGAATGGGTCTGCATCACGCTTTTCGATAGTGTCAAACTCAGTTTCAAGCCATTCAAACGAAAACTCCGGAAATGTCTGACAACTTCTTGGACGTTTTGTTGCAGCACCTACAACAAGCTCATAATCTCTTATTGTAATAGGAATATTCTCCAAAATGTGCTTAAATGCCAGAGCACGTCTTTTTACCATTGGCTCAGACTCAGTATTTTTGTAGCTTTCAGTTAAGAGAGCCGCTCTGTCTGTTTCAATTTGCGGAGTTGCAGAAAATGTGTTTTCGATTAGCTTTTTAATTCTGTCTGTCATTGGAATATCAGTAGTATTAAAAGTCTTCATAGCTATTCCCCTTTTATATAAAATTAAAATTTGTTTTGTTTTTGTTTGTTTTTGTGTTTCTTTAATTGTAGAAACACTATCTCACCAAACATTATAACACACTTTTTTTAGAAAATCAATAAGAAAAACAAAATTTTCGCAAAAAATCGCAAGAAAAAAAAAGGATAAACTTCTATCCTTTTTCATAACGGGACGATGTAGGCATCGTCCCCTACATTATTGAATGAACATTGCGTCTCCAAAAGAGAAAAATCTGTATTTTTCCATAACTGCAACATTATATGCATTTAAAATACTTTCCTTACCCGCAAAGGCCGATACAAGCATTATAAGTGTAGACTCAGGTAAATGGAAGTTTGTTATAAGTGCATCAATAACATTAAGCTTTTTACCGGGATATATAAATATATCCGTCCAGCCTGTCATTTGCTTTATTTCGCCTGTAAGACCCGCAGTTTCCAACACTCTTGTTGCAGTTGTTCCCACAGAAATTACCCTTTTACCATTTCTTTTTGTTTCGTTTATAAGGTCTGCAGTTTTTTGTGGAAGTATGTAAAATTCCGAGTGCATTTTATGTTCATTTACATCTTCAACCTTAACAGGTCTGAATGTACCAAGACCCACATGCAATGTTACAAACCCGATATTTACACCTTTATCTTTAATTTTTTGCATTAGTTCCGGCGTAAAATGAAGTCCCGCCGTTGGCGCAGCGGCAGAGCCAAGGTTTTTTGCATATACGGTCTGGTATCTGTCCTTATCCTCTAATTTTTGCGTAATATATGGCGGTATGGGCATTTCGCCAAGTCTGTCTAAAACTTCTTCAAAAACCCCTTCATATTCAAACTTAACAAGGCGGTTACCCTCATTTACAATATCTATAATCTCCGCCTTTAGTTCTCCGTTACCAAACACAAATCGCGCACCCGGTTTTGCACGTTTGCCGGGTTTTAGTATAACCTCCCACGTATCGAGAGTATGTTTATGCAACAGTAAAAATTCAATAGCGCCGCCAGTATCCTCTTTTTGACCATATAATCTTGCACTGAGCACCTTTGTATCATTAAGGATAAGGGTATCACCCTCGTTAAGATATTCAACAACATCGTAAAAATGCTTATGTTCAAGTGCACCCGTATTTTTATCCACAACCATAAGACGCGAGGAGCTTCTGTCCTTTAGCGGTGTCTGTGCAATAAGCTCTTGTGGTAAATCATAGTAGAAATCAGATGTTTTCACTTTATTCCTCCGTTATTTTATAGTTTCTCCAATACTGCTTTTAAAAGACTAATACAATTTTTAATATCCTTTTCATTAACCATTTCCGACGGAGAATGAATGTGTCTTGTAGGAACAGATATACCACCTGTTTTTACTCCACCTCTTGAAAGATGCATTGCACCTGCGTCTGTTCCGCCATCAGCCATAATTTCGAGTTGATACGGTATATTATTTTCCTTTGCAACCTCAATCATTAAAGAACGCACAGATGCATCACACAAAACAGAACGGTCCATAACCTTTATTGCAGCACCGCCGCCAAGCTTGACACTATTGTGTGGAGCATTTGGACAATCACCAGTATCGGTAACATCTACCGCAATGGCATAATCGGGAGAAATATCAAACGTTGCAGCCTTTGCACCCCTTAAGCCCACTTCCTCCTGAGATGAAAACACAAAGTATAAATCATTGTCAGTTTTTATGTCCCTCATTACTTCTAAAAGTATATAGCAACCTACTCTGTTATCGAGTGCTTTTGATACAACAGTATCGCCATTTTGGTAAAATTCACCGCAAAAAGCACCCATATCACCTATATTTACAAGCTTTTGTGCACTATCCCTGTTTTGTGCGCCTATATCTATATAAAGCTTTGAGATTTCGGCCTTTTTATCGAATTCCTCCTCTTCACAACCTATAACACCCACTACTCCGTTTTGAAAACGAACTCTGCGACCTATAAGCTGCTTTGTATATAATCCGCCTATGTTTGAAAATCTTATAAATCCTTTTTCGTCTATAAAAGATACAATTATACCTATTTCGTCCATATGAGCGCTTATCATTACTTTTTTAGAGCCGCCCTTTTTATGAACTATAAGATTACCCATTGCATCAGTTTTTATTTCATCGCAGTATTTTTTTGCATCTTCATATATTAAATTACTTATATTCTTTTCATTACCGGACACGCCATCTGTCTGGGTCAGTTTTTTTAATAATTCCATCATAAATGCTTTCCTTTCAAAATTGCTTTTGTTAAGTCAAACAGCGCCTGTACATCTTTTCGGTTTACTATCTGTACGGGTGTATGTGTATATCTTACAGGGACAGATAAAGTTACTCCCTTAACTCCGCCATACGAGGTTATAACCTCACCCGCATCAGAAAATCCTCTTATTAAACCCGCCTGCTGATATGGTATTTGATTTTTATTTGCAATTTTTATTACATCACTCAATAATTCTCTATCCGAAATTGAATACTTGTCCGCATATTGAATTAGAACTCCGTTACCAAGTTTTGTCTGAATATCATTGTCTTTACACCCAAACATATCTGCACTTTCGACTGAGTCTAATATAACAGCAAAATCAGGATTGATTTTTGATGCACAAATCATTGCGCCTCTCATACCAACTTCCTTTTGGGCAGTAAATACAAAATATGTGTCATATTCAGGGTCTGTTTTAATAAGTTCAAGTACCGGTGCAACACATATTCTGTCCAAGCCCTTACCCTTTAGTATGTCCTGAGTTTTGGAGAATTTTGTATTAAAGGATATATAATCACCTTTATTAACATATTTTTGTGCTTCTTTTTTATCCTTTGCACCTATATCTATAAAGAGCTCCTTTGCTTTTTTTACCGTCTCGCGTTCCTCTTTCTTTTGCAGATGTATTGCCTTCATACCAATCACGCCATTTACTTTATCTGCAATAATAACTTTTTTTGATATAAGTGAACGAAGCTCAACATTGCCTACACATTCAAATTTTAAAAACCCATCGTCTGTTATATCTGTAACTATCAGACCACACTCGTCCATATGCGTTACTATCATAAGTTTTTTATCTTGTTTTGATGTACCTTTCTTAAATACTATTATATTACCCATAGTATCAACACTTACATCTTTTTTACCGACATATTTAAAGATATATTCGCGCAGTGCATGCTCGTTTCCGCTTATTGCATTGACTTCGCTTATTTCTTTTATAAGTTCAACCACGATATATCCTCCTTAATGCTTTTTATAAGTTCCTTTAAAAGCTTTGCAGTAGCTTTAATATCAGCAAGCGACATTGTTTCTACAGAGGTATGCATATATTTTAATGGTATTGATACCAATGCAGTAGGAATTCCCGCTCTTGCGGTCTGAATTTCCCACGCGTCAGTTCCAGTGTCGCCCGCCTCTACTTCTATTTCGTGTTTAATATTGTGCTTTTCGCACAAGGAAATAAGCCTGTTATAAAGCTTTGGGTGAATATTAGGCCCTGTTGCAATAACAACTCCGCTGCCTGTTTTAAATGCACCCTCTGAATTATCAGGTGTTATTGCATGAGTAACATCTATAGCTACCGCCATATCAGGATTTACCAAGAAAGCTGCAGTTTTTGCACCTCGGCAACCCACTTCCTCCTGAACTGCCGCAACAGCGTATATATGGGCGTCTATATCTTCATTTTTAAGCTCTTTTAAAACATTTACAAGCACTGCCACTCCGGCTCTGTCATCAAGCGATTTTCCGCTCCATTGATTTTTACCCAAAACACCTACGGATTGTGCCATTGTTATGCTATCGCCAATACTTACAAGTTCTTTTACAGTTTTCACATCAAGACCGGTATCAACTGCCATATCCTTTATTTTGACGGTCTTGTCCTTCTCCAGTAAATTATCAGGCTTTATACCAATAACACCATTTATATTATCTTTACCATGAACAACAACTTCAAGTGAAGGTAAAATTCTGTTATCTACCCCACCGACATTTGAGAATGTGATATACCCCTCGTCTGTTATACCTGTAACAATGAGTCCTATCTCATCGCAATGTGCCTCTATCATAATTTTAGGTGCATTTTCATTATTGCTCTTTTTATGAGCAATTACACTACCTAATGCATCTGTATATACTTCGTCTGCATACTCGTAAAATATTTTCTTTATTTCGTCTGTTATTCGATATTCAAAGCCCGAAACTCCGCGCATATCGCTAAGCTTTTCCAATGTTTTTTTCATATTTGTGAGCCTTTCTTAAAAAAAGATAACAAAAGGACGAATAACTCCGTCCCTTTGCTTAGTTCAATCAGTCGCCTATTTTGATAATCTTGATTTCTATACTTCCCGCCGGAGCTGCTGCCTGAACAACTTCCCCTGCCGAATGATTTAACACTGCTGCACCTACAGGTGATTCATAAGAAATCATATTCTTGTTCGGGTCTGCCTCTGATGTTCCGACAAGTGTATATGTTGCCTGCTCGCCAAACATTTCGAGTACAATTTTTGCTCCCGGTGTAACTACGTCTGTTTTTATGTCTGTTGCCTCTATAATTTTAGCATATTTGAGCATTTGCTCTATCTCACTTATGCGTGCTTCAACTTCTGCTTGTTTATCTTTTGCTGCATCGTATTCAGCGTTCTCCGAAAGGTCCCCATAAGAACGCGCCTCTTTAATTTGTTCAGATACTTCTTTTCTTGTAACATTTTTTAAATGTTCAAGCTCCGCTTCAAGCTTTTGTTTACCTTCTGCGGTCAAGACATATTCCTTAACGTTCATTCCTGTGTTCCTCCTCTAATATTATGATATGTTTATTAAAAATACATACGCGCTATATTATACAACATAATTCCAGAATTGTCAACTATTTTATTTTTATCATCTTCCCGGTATCAGAAGTCTTGTTCCCTCCTTTAAGGTTTCTTCTTTTAAAGAGTTAAAATCTATTATTGCCTGAGTAGGAACAGAATACTTCTTTGCAATATTCCATAATGTATCATTTTGCTGAACAAAATAAATTACTATACCGCTTGATTCTTTGTCATTATTATCATCCTCACATACATCGCTTATTATATCTATACTGCGTTGCTTTACAATATTTGCACTTAACGACAGTACTATCCTCAGCTCAATTTCTCCCGCCGCATTAAGACTATAGCCAATGTGTTTTATTTCCGCCTTAACCCTTGGACTAACTAAGTCACTATCAGGGCAGTCATCTATCATATAACTAAACGGTATTTCCTTTTTTATGCTGCAAACCGGGCTTTGTGCACTGTCAGAAATGCATAAAACAAATGCCTCTATCTTACCCTCACAAACCACTCTGCCGCCTGTTATTGATGCATTTACCATATTGGGATGTGCTAAAACATCATACACACCCGTAACTGATGGCATATCACCATTTATTTCTATAATATCTCTTATTGTGTTTTGCGTCTGCGGTCTTGAGACTATCTCATCTATCATAATATTTTTACGCTCTACTGATGTGGTTTTGTATGGTTCATAGCAATCTACTATCATATCAACTTCCATATCCTCAACCGCTTTTATGCATGAATTTATACTGCATTCTATATCCATTATACGGATATCACCGTCCGAGTCCTCCTCGGGCACAACACTGCATGCGCCTACCCAAAAATCCATATCACAATAACTGCTTTCCGAAAGATTTTCTATTTCAACAATCTCTGTAAACGGAATTTCGCTCTCGCTGAATTCTATGTTTGCGGATTTTGATATGTAGAGAACACAAACACACAGTGTACCCTTTAGTATAACCTTTTCACCCATGGGCTTATGTTCGTAATCGGCTATTTTTATATCATACTTTAAAATCTCTGCTATACTATCCTGTCCGGGAGATATTTCTGCTTTTTCGTGTATGTCGAAAACACTTTCCATTATACCAACACTGTTCTGCACAGAAATTGTTTCTCTTTTTATTTGTACATTCTCGCTATCCTGAGTATCCACTGCAAGCAACAAAGGCGCAGTTTTTATAAGCTCATATTCGATAGCCACAACAACCTTGATTTTTAATTTTCTGCTATTAACAACGTTTACTTCTACTCTTTCAACATAAGCATTTAATATTGCACTGTCTGTTCCACTAAGTTCTCTGTTTACAATACTTTCATCAAAGTCAAAACAAGATGTAATGCTTTTTACTCTTTCCGACTCCGAATCAGGAATATACAACATTGCAAGGTCAACTTTTCCTTTTATGTCGACACATCCGTCAGCTATATGTTTGTCCGTAATATACGATAGTGCATCCGTCTGTAAAAGTTTTAATACATCAGGCTTTGTATCAGGCACAATTATGTCGCCCTCAACAAGCTTTTGCACCTTTGACGAGGCAATAATCTGGTTTAGTTTTAACTCCTCAGTAACTATATTCATATTCTTAACCATCCCTTTCTGATTAACAAAAAATTCTCATAGTATATACTATGAGAATTTCTTTTGATATATGAATATTTAATTATTGTTAAAAACCATTTTTCTTATATCGCATAAGTGCAACAAACGAAGAAACCATATTTATTGTTTCGCAAATAAGACCTCCAAGCGAAAAGTTAAATATATTATGTACAATCCATGATGGAGACATGTATGTTATCTGCGAAATTCTTATATGCTTTCCATTACCGTTCCACATACATACACTCATAGCTACAAGCGCCGCATATGGCAAAAAGGCTATAAATATCTGAAAATAATCTATACCTCCCGAGAAAATGGCGAATATGAAACATGCAGTATATAAAATTTCTACAACAATAATCTTCCACAGCTTATGCGTGTTTTTAGAAAACAACATTCCTCTCACAAAATTGGTCAGGTTAAACAGTGCTCCCGCAACTGCACCTATCATTATAAAGTTAAGGAAAAACAATACACTTCCAACGCCCTGTAATGTAAAGAATTTTTTGTTTTCTTTGAATTGGAATGACGAAACTATAATAATAAGTCCCAGAATTCCAAATGCCTGCGCTATTATTTCAGTTTTACTCATACACAAAAATCCCGTCTGTTATATGCTCTTTATAATTCTCTTCCACTCTTCGTATGCTTTATCCCAAGCATCGCTGTCCTGTGGTTCATACACAGTTATGTCAAATGAGTTTTTAACAACCTGTCTGCCCTCTTTTAAGTCTTTTATTGCACCCATCGCCATTGCCTGAACAACAACGTTACCGATACTTGTTGCCTCAACAGGACCTGTGCTGACCTTTCTCTTTGTAGCATTTGCAGTAAACTGACAAATCATCTTATCCTTAATACCGCCGCCAACAATATTTACAACATTATACTTGTTGCCTGTAACTTCTTCCATACCCTCAACCGTCTCACGATACTTGAATGCAAGAGATTGTGCAATACAACGAACAACCTCACCCTTTGTCTCGGGAACTTTTTGTCCTGTTTTTTTACAGTATTCGCGTATTCTCTTTGGCATATTTCCCGGTGTCTGGAATGCAGGATAGTCAGGGTCAATAAGGCTTGCAAAAGGCTCTGCAGCATTTGCCTGTCTTTCAAGCTCATCAAAGCTTAAAAGCTCGCCCTCTCTGTCCCACTGACGTCTTGATTCCTGAATTAACCACAGACCCATTATATTTTTAAGGAAACGAATAGTTTTATTTACTCCGCCCTCATTTGTGAAGTTATGTTCTAATGCCTCATTGCAGACATTTGGCTTATCAAGCTCAACACCCATAAGTGACCATGTACCTGAAGAAATATAGATAAAGTCTTTTTCATCAACAACAGGAACAGATGCAACCGCACTACCTGTATCATGAGATGCTACTGCAATAACAGGAATCTCATCAATTCCAAGTTCTTCTGCAAGTTCCGGCTTGATTTTTCCAACAATTTCTCCCGGATATACAACGTCTGTAAGTATATCTGTAGGTAAACCCATTTTTTCTAACAAGTCGTATGCCCACTCATGTTTTACGCTATTAAACATCTGTGTTGTTGAAGCAACAGTATACTCTGTTTTTTTCTCGCCTGTTAGGAAGAAGTTTAATAAGTCAGGCATCATGAGCATTGTTTTTGCATTCTTTAATGCAGAATCATTAGAAAGCTTTGCAGAAAGAAGTTGGAAAATGGTATTAAACCAGTTAAATGCGACACCGCCGCTTCTTTCGAATATTTCTGCTTTTGGAACAAGCTTGAATGCTTCTTCGTACATTCCCTCTGTTCTTGTATCACGATAATGGTACGGGTTACCTAAAAGCTTATCATTTTCATCAAGCAAGCCATAGTCAACGCCCCATGTATCTATACCAATACAATCGATATCTCTGTCTCCTGAATTGGCACATTTTAAAATACCTTGCTTAATTTCGAAAAACAACCTCAGAACATCCCAGTGAAAATTACCGTTTATATCAACCGGGTCGTTTGAAAAACGATGTTTTTCCTCTAATGTTATTTTTTCACCATCAAATTTTGCAAGCATAGCTCTTCCTGACGATGCACCAAAATCGAATGCCAAAAATTTATATGTTTTTCCCATATTTTTATCCTCCATAAGAAATCATTGACTATATTATACAATATTTTTTTCTCTTTGTCAATTTATTATTTAATTTAAATATTTTTTACAAAAAGTTTAAATATTTAGTCTTAATACACTTGAAATATATATCAATTTGTGATACAATAACTTACATGTGATATACAAATACAATAAATTCAGGAGATATTAACTATGGGATTATTTACACCCGGATATTTAAAACCCGGAAAAGGAATAAACGCTAATGACCCCGAAAAAAGAAGTTTCTTCAGATTCTGGGAAATTATAGGCGAAAAATTTTCAAAAATTATCGGACTCAATATAATCTACGTGCTTTTGAGCCTGCCTTTTATAGCACTTATGATTTTTTTTGCACCAATAGATTACGAATGGATATCAACACTCTCACAGCTCGACGAGAGCGGTGCAGTTTCTGTGTACATATCGCTTAAGGTTATTTTTGCCTTATGTATGTTTTTTCTTTTCGGAAGCGGACCGGCATCTGCGGTATATGCACATGCTATACGTTGCTTTACAATAAGAAAACCAATATGGATATTAAGCGATGGTAAGGATATATTTAAAGAGAATTTTAAACAAAGTATGTTGTTGACTTTAATAGACCTTGTTGTTATATTATTTGTACCTGTTGCAATCAGGCTATATTTCTCGTTATATACACAAACACAAAATACACTGATATATGTATCAATAATTGTATTATCTGTACTTTTTGTAATATATACATGGATGCATTTTTACATGTACCAGTTTATGACTACATTTAAGCTTAAATTGAGACATTTATTTAAAAACGCCTTACTTCTTACACTCGCCTCAATTCCTCTTAATCTGGTATTTACGATAATATGTGCAGGAATCGTATTTATTATATTTACATACCTCAATTTAATACCCGCTCTTTTGATTGTTTGCTTTTTTGCACCCATACTTACAAGAATGCCGATAGAATTTTCAGCAACAAACCGCATAAAACCCATTGTAAAAAAAGCAAAAGAAGAAGAAAATGAATTGCAATGTGAAGAAGCATAACACAAAAAAGGAGACAATAAATGTTTTTAGGTGAATATGACGTTATTGTTATAGGCGGAGGCCATGCCGGTTGCGAGGCCGCACTTGCTTCTGCAAGGCTTGGCAGTAAGACTGCAATGTTTTCGATAAGCCTTGATGCAATAGGAAACCTCCCATGCAATCCGTCAATAGGCGGAACTGCAAAGGGACATCTTGTGCGCGAAATTGACGCTCTTGGCGGAGAGATGGGCAAAGCAGCGGACGCATGTTTTATACAATCAAAAATGCTCAACCGCGGTAAAGGTCCCGCAGTACACTCTTTACGTGCCCAGATTGACCGTTCTTCATATCACATATATATGAAAAAAGCTGTTGAGTGTGAGCAAAATCTTGATGTAATTCAACAAGAGGTTACAAAAATAAATATAGATAACGGAAAAATAACAAGTGTATCGGTTGCAACAGGTGCTATGTACAAAACAAAAGCAGTTATTATTGCAACAGGTACATACCTTAAGGGTAAAATACTTATAGGTTCATATTCAAAGGAGAGCGGTCCTGACGGAATGTTCGCCTCAAATGAGCTTTCTTCCTCATTAAGAGAACTCGGCATTGAGCTTTTACGTTTTAAAACGGGTACACCCGCAAGAATACATGCCGATTCGCTTGACTATTCAAAAATGGAGCTTGAATATGGCGACGAACAAGTTGTTCCTTTTTCGTTTGAAACTGAGAATATACGAGAAAATCAGGTTCCATGTTATCTCGTTTATACAAATGAAGAAACACATAAAATAATACACGAAAACCTGCACCGCAGCGCTATGTACAGTGGTCTTGTTGAGGGTATTGGCCCAAGATACTGTCCGTCAATAGAAGATAAGGTTGTACGTTTTCACGATAAACCCCGTCATCAGCTATTTATTGAGCCAATGGGACTTGATACTAAGGAAATGTATGCACAGGGTTTTTCTACAAGTCTGCCCGAAGACGTTCAGCTTGCAATGTATCGTTCCATAAAGGGTCTGGAAAACTGCCAGATAATGAGAAGTGCATATGCTATTGAATATGATTGTTGCGACCCTACCCAACTTTATGCGACACTTGAATTTAAAAACGTACCATATCTCTATGGTGCGGGTCAATTTAATGGCACATCGGGTTACGAGGAGGCGGCTGCACAGGGACTTATTGCAGGGGTTAATGCTGCGTTGAAATTACAAGACAAAGAGCCTCTCACACTCGACAGAAGTGATGGATATATCGGCACTTTAATTGACGATTTAATAACAAAAGGCACTAACGAGCCATACAGGATGATGACATCACGTTCAGAATACAGATTACTGTTAAGACAGGATAATGCAGACGAGCGTCTTCTTCCGTTTGGTTATAAAGTGGGACTTATAAGCGAAGAAAGATACAACAGATTTTTGCATAAAATGTCGTTAATAGACGAAGAAATAAAAAGAGTAGGTTCTATAAATATACCACCAAAGATTGCTAATCCGATTTTGGAAAAAAATAAGTCTGCACCAGTTAAAACAGGCATAAAGCTTTCGGATATGATAAAACGCCCCGAGCTAAGTTATGATTTATTAAAAGAGGCTGACATCTCACGCCCCGAACTTCCTGCATCTGTTTACGAGCAGGTCGAAATAAAGCTTAAATATGACGGATATATCGCCAGACAGCTTTCACAAGTAGAGCAATTCAAAAAAATGGAGCAACGTCTTTTGCCTGAAAATCAGGATTATTCAGATATACATGGTCTACGTCTTGAAGCACGTCAGAAACTTAACAAAATACAACCAAAATCTTTGGGACAAGCCTCAAGAATAAGCGGTGTTTCACCATCTGATGTATCGGTTTTGATTGTTTGGTTAGAAAGCCTGAAAAACAAAGAGGACTCTTCAAAATGAAATACTATGCAGTGCGTCAGGGACGCAAGGTAGGAATTTTAAAAACATGGGAGGATTGCAAACAGTCGGTAGACGGATATGCGGGTGCTGAGTATAAAAGCTTTTCTTCTATTGTTGATGCACAGGAATATCTTGATAACGCAAAGTTTACTACTGTAAAAAACACATACCCCCCCGACATAGCTGTTGCATATGTTGATGGAAGCTACAATATATCAACAGGGGTCTTTGCCTGCGGTGTTATAATTATATATAATGGCGAGGAAATCACCTTTAATCAGGCATACAACGACGTTGGACTTGCAAAAATGCGAAATGTTGCAGGTGAAATATGTGGAGCAATCCTTGCTATGCGCTATTGTATAAAATATAACATAAAAACACTTCACATATACTACGATTATGAAGGCATAGAAAAATGGTGCACGGGAGAATGGAAAGCAAACAAACCCGGCACTGCCAGATACAAAGAATATTACGACAGTGTAAAGGATAAAATCAATATTACTTTCCACAAAGTCAAGGGACACAGCGGTAATAAATATAACGACATTGCAGATAAATTAGCAAAAGATGCAGCAGGAATTGAGTAAACAATTCCTGCTTTATTTTTTTTATATTTTCGACAAAAAATGATAATTAACCATAATTACCCATATACCACAAAAAAAGCTTGTTTTTTTGTAAAACATTTCACAGTTTCTTGTATTGACACCTATTTTCTTATATGTTATAATAATATGAGTATGACATGTTTTTTTGTCAGGCAGTATGATATAGAAATATACTTGCTGCCAAAAATTTTTTTATAACTTTGTTAAATATTTAACAAGATAACGATTTAAAAAGGAGTGTTAATATTGAGTAAAGCAACTATAATTGGTGCAGGCAACGTTGGTTCTACCATAGCATACACTATGGCTCTTAATGCTATTGTATCAGAAATTGTAATTATTGACGTAAATAAGGAAAAGGCATTTGGTGAATCTATGGATATTCGTCAGGGTACACCTTTTGCAGCACCCGTAACAATATATTCAGGAGACTATGAGGATGCTGTTGATTCCGACATAGTAGTAATAACATCAGGCCTTGCAAGAAAACCGGGACAATCAAGACTCGATTTAGCACAGGCAAACGTAGACGTTTTAAAATCAATTACACCAAATATCGTAAAATATGCACCGGATGCTGTTTACGTACTTGTAAGTAACCCTGTTGATGTTCTTACATATGTGTTCCACAAAATCTCAGGAATTCCGGAAGACAGAATAATTGGAAGCGGAACTATACTTGATACATCAAGAGTACGTTCAAGAATTGCAGAACATTTCAGAATAAGCCAGAAAGGTGTTCATGCATATGTTTTTGGCGAGCATGGCGACAGTGCTTTTGTGCCATGGTCATTAGCTACAATTGCAAGTTTACCTATCCCCGATTACGAGAAGTCTATTGATGAGGATTTCCGCAAAGACATCGGCGATATTGAATACGAAGAAATAGTAAACTACACAAAGACTGCAGGTGCAACAGTTATTGCAAACAAAGGCGCAACATTCTATGCAGTATCTATCGCGACATGCCATATATGCAAATGCCTTTTAGGAAGCAACGACACTATCCTTACAGTATCGTCGATGATGCATGGTGAATTTGGTATTGATGATGTGTGTCTGTCGGGACTTACTCTTGTAGGCAAAGGCGGAATAAAGGGAAAAATAACACCTCAGCTTACTGATGAAGAAAAAGAAAAATTTGTATATAGTGCAAATAGAATCAAAGACGTTATAAAGAGCGTTAATTTTTAAAAGAGAGGATGTAGAAAATGGTATATAGCTACTATCCGGGCTGTACACTTAAAACAAAGGGCAAAGAGCTTGACACCTATGCAAGACTTTGTGCCAAACAGCTTGGAATAACAATGGAAGAAATAGAAGACTGGCAATGTTGTGGAGCAGTATATCCTCAGGCTAATAACGAAATTGCAACAAGACTTTCATCAGCACGTGCACTTATAAGTGCAAAAAATAAAGAGCAAAAGCTTTTAACACTTTGTTCTGCATGCCATCACGTAATAAAAAGAGTCAACAACGACATAAAGACAGACGAAAACATACGAACAAAAATAAATCTCTATTTAGAAGAAGATTACAATGGCGAAACAGACGTAATACACTATCTTGAAATGTTAAGAGACGAAATCGGCTTTGATAACATAAAAAAAGCAGTTGTAAATCCCTTAAAGGACAGAAAGATAGCAGCATATTACGGATGTATGTTATTAAGACCTTCAAATGTTATGGCATTTGACAATCCCGAAAACCCGACAATAATAGAGGATTTTATAAAGGCAATAGGCGCAACTCCGGTTATTTATTCATACAGAAACGAGTGTTGCGGCGGTTACCTTACAATGAGCGACAAGCCTCTTGCACAAAAAAAAGCACAAGCAGTAGTTGACAGTGCAAAGAACGCAGGTGCTGATACTATTATAACTGCTTGTCCTCTATGCATGTATAATCTAAAAGTAAACACAGAGGTCGATATGCCCATACTTTATTTTACCGAGCTTTTGGCTGAGGCACTTGGCATAAAAGAGGCATAAAAGAAAGGAGTAGAAAAATGAATACCAATTATGAGGATTTAAAAGAAAATATACTCCGTATGAGTGGCGTAGACCCCAAAAAATGTATGAAATGCGGAAAATGCTCAGGAACATGTCCTGCATACGACGAGATGGAATTTCATCCGCATCAGTTTGTTGCTATGGTAAATAGCGGTGATATTGAACCGTTATTAAACTCCGAGTCAATATACAAATGTCTTTCATGTTTTGCCTGCACTCAAAGATGTCCGAGAGATGTTGAGCCGGCAAAGTTAATAGAAGCTCTAAGACTTTGTGTTATAAGGCAGCAAGATAAAAACTACATGAAGAGTAATGATATTCCCGCATTACTTGATGAAGAATTGCCACAACAGGCAATAGTCAGTGCAATGCGTAAATATTCAAAATAATACGCCATTTAGATAAGGAAGTGAAATAATTGCAAAGAATAGGTGTTTTTGTATGTTGGTGCGGAAGTAATATTGCCGGCACAGTTGATGTAAAAAAAGTAGCAGATACTTTAAAATCTGAGCCGGGCGTTGTATTTAGCACCGATTATCAATATATGTGTTCAGAGGCAGGTCAGCTTATAATAAGAGACGCCATAAAAGAACACAATTTAACAGGTATTGTTGTATGCTCATGCTCACCAAGAATGCACGAGGCAACATTCAGAAAAACTGCTGAGGCGGCTGGTCTTAACCCCTACATGGTGGAAATTGCCAATATTCGTGAACAATGCTCATGGATTCACAAGGATATGGAAGTAGGTACTGAAAAGGCAGTAATATTAGCACGTGCAGCAGTTGCTAAGGTAATGCTTAACACTCCACTCCAACCGGGCGAAAGCAAGGTTGTAAAAAGAGCGCTTGTTATAGGCGGAGGTATTGCCGGAATTCAGACTGCTCTTGATATTGCAGATGCGGGATATGAAGTTGATATAGTCGAGAAATCACCAACAATAGGCGGTAAGATGGCTCAGCTTGATAAAACCTTCCCTACTCTTGACTGTGCGGCTTGTATTCTTACACCTAAAATGGTTGATGCATCAGCACATGATAAAATTAACCTTTATACTTATAGTGAAGTGGAATCAGTTTCGGGCTTTGTTGGTAATTTTAGTGTTACAATTAAAAAGAAAGCAAGAAGTATTAAAGAGGATTTGTGCAGTGGCTGCGGAGTATGTACCGAAAAATGCCCGTCAAGAAAAGCCGATAACGAATTTAATATGGGACTTAACAAAAGAGGCGCTATATACATTCCGTTTGCACAGGCAATCCCAAATGTACCTGTCATTGACAGAGAAAACTGTATAAAATTCAAAACAGGCAAATGCGGACTATGTTCTATGAACTGTCCTGCAAATGCTATAGACTTCGAACAGGTTGACGAGTTTGAAACAAAGGAATATGGTGCGATTGTTGTAGCAACAGGCTTTAACCCTATAAAGCTTGATAACTTTGATGAGTATGCCTACAACCAATCCCCCGACGTTATAACATCACTCGAATTTGAGCGTTTAACAAATGCAGCAGGTCCTACAAAGGGTAAGCTTTTAAGACCCTCTGATGGTAAGCATCCTCATAATGTGGTATTTATTCAGTGTGTTGGTTCAAGGTCAACTGTTGAGTGCGGAAAATCCTACTGTTCAAAGATATGCTGTATGTACACAGCAAAGCATGCAATGCTTATACGCGACAAGTATCCTGATGTAAACGTATCTGTATTCTATATAGATGTAAGAACACCGGGTAAAAACTTTGACGAATTTTACAGACGTGCAGTTGAGGAATATGGCGTAAACTACATTAAGGGTATGGTTGGCAAGGTATATGTTGAGGGTGACCACCTTGTTGTACAAGGTTCTGATATGATTGCAAACAAGCAATTAAAGATGGATGCTGACATGGTTGTTTTAGCAACCGCAATAGAACCATCACCTGATGCTAAATCAATAGCAACAATGCTTACTGCAAGTATAGATACAAACAACTTCTTTACCGAGGCACATCCAAAGCTTCGTCCTGTAGAAAGTCCGACTGCGGGTGTATACTTATCAGGTGTTTGTCAGGGTCCAAAAGATATTCCAGAAACTGTTTCACAGGCATCTGCTTGTGCGGCAAAGGTTTTGGGCTTGTTAAACAAAGATAAGCTTGTTACAAATCCGTGTATTGCAGGCTCAAACGAGCTATTATGTAACGGTTGCGGACAGTGCGAAAAGGTTTGTCCTTATGGTGCTATAACCTACGAAACACTCGAAATCAACGACCACGGTGTAAGAGAAACAAGACGTGTAGCACGTGTAAACTCTGCAGTTTGTCAGGGTTGTGGTGCATGTACTGTAACTTGTCCTTCGGGTGCTATGGACCTTAAGGGCTTTAGCAATAATCAAATCATGGCGGAGGTGGATGCAATATGTCGATAAACGAAAAAAACGAATGGAAACCGCGCATAGTTGCATTCTGTTGTAACTGGTGTTCATATGCAGGCGCAGACCTTGCAGGTTCGAGCAGACTTGCATACCCCGCTGATGTAAAAATAATAAGAGTACCATGCTCTTGCAGAGTTAATCCCCTATTTATTCTTCGTGCATTCCAAAGAGGTGCAGACGGCGTCATAATTGCAGGTTGCCACCCCGGCGACTGCCACTATACATCAGGTAACTACTTCGCAAGAAGAAGAATGACACTTCTTTTCTCTATGCTTGATTTCTTGGGCATAGAAAAAGGAAGAACAAGAGTTGAATGGATAAGTGCGGCAGAGGGTGCAAAGTTCTCTGCGACAATGAACGAATTTGTAAAAACAATCACCGATTTAGGTGAAAATAAGAAATTGGAGGACCTCAGATGCAAAGAAACTTTGAACTAATAAAAAAGAGAGCCTCCGAACTCTTGGCTGACGGTACAGTAAACCGCGTGCTTGGTTGGCAAGAGGGAGAGTTCTTTTACGATATAACACCTTCGGTATTTAAAACTGAAGATGAACTTAAAAATTTAGTATACAACTGTTTTTGTGGCGCAAATTTAAGCAAATATCTTGTAAACGAAACAAAAAAAGACGGTAAGATATTAGCATTCTTAAAGCCTTGCGATACACTATCACTAAATCAGCTTGTTCAGGAAACAAGAGTTACAAGAGATAATGTACACGTAATAGGTGTTGAGTGTACAGGAATGGTTGATATAAACAAAATAAAAGAGCTTGGAATAAAGGGTATAAAATCAGTAAAAGAATCCGGCGAAGAGTTAATTATAGATACCATATATGGCGAAAAGCGTTGCAACAAATCAGATGTCCTTTTAGAAAAGTGTGTAAATTGTAAGAGTAAAAAACACTTTACCTATGACGAGTTAACATACGAGGGCGAGCCGGAAGAAATAAGCGCAAACGGACGCTTTGATATGGTAGAAAAATTAGAGGCCATGACAGATGAAGAGCGCTTTGAATTCTGGCAAAATGAACTTTCTAAATGTATAAGATGTAATGCATGTCGTAATATATGCCCTGCTTGTACATGTCGTACATGTATATTTGACAGAGATAACAGTGGCGCATTTTCAAAATCACCTGCAAACAGCTTTGAGGAAAATATGTTCCACATAATAAGAGCCTTTCACGTAGCAGGCAGATGTACCGACTGCGGTGAATGTTCAAGAGTTTGTCCTCAGAATATTCCTTTACACCTTTTGAACAGAAAGTTTATAAAGGATATGAACGAATTCTATGGCGAATATCAAGCAGGTGAAGATACTACAACTCCCGGTCCTTTAACAGATTACGAAAAAGATGACTGCGAGCCAAGTATTGTTCATGAGAGGGGGAATAAATAATGCTTAAAATAAAAAAAGCTGCACTAAATGACCTATTTACTAAAATAAGTGCTGATATGCCCCTCTATCTACCAGTAGAAAAAGACAATTCCTCGGAATATGGTTTATATGTTGACGGAGTAAAAACTGCTCTTGATATGCTAAATACCGTAAAATCACCAAAGGATTTGTTCTTTCCGCAAACAGAAACACTTGCTCACTTTAAAATGAGCGGAAAAAATATAGAAATTTTACCGCCCGAAATTAAAAACGAGAAGTTTGTTGTCTATGGTGTAAGAGCATGTGATGTAAAAAGCTTTGATATTTTAGATATGGTATTTATGTCAGACCCTATCGACGAGTTTTATGCATCAAGACGAAATAACAGTATTATTATTTCTTCTGCTTGTTCATACCCCGAGGAAACATGTTTTTGTAATGTATTCGGCATAGACGCTACAAATCCTATGGGCGATATATCTACATGGACAGTTAATGATGATGTGTTCTTTAATGCCATCACAGAAAAGGGTGAGGAATTTTTAAACAGCTACACAAATATGTTTGAAAATGCCGATAACAATGATGAGAGTACACTTAACACTCACAACGAAAATGTAAAATCTATTATAAATGAACTACCGCTCTCAAATCTTGATTTATCTGAATTTGGAGTAGGTGCAACAAATAAAATGTTCGACCGCCCCGAATGGGAAGAGCTTTCGAAAGCTTGTATTGGTTGCGGTACATGTACATTTACATGCCCTACCTGTCAATGCTACGACATTCGTGATTTTGACACAGGACACGGTGTACAGAGATATCGTTGCTGGGATTCTTGTATGTATTGTGATTTTACAAAAATGGCTCATGGTAATTCAAGAAACACACAAAAGGAACGCTTCAGACAAAGATTTATGCATAAGCTTGTGTACTTCCCCGACAACAACAATGGCGAGTTTTCGTGTGTAGGTTGCGGAAGATGTGTAGCAAAGTGTCCCGTATCTATGAATATTGCAAAGGTTGCACGAGCTTTGGGAGGTAAGAAATAATGGATATGTTAATACCAAAATTAGGTGTTGTTACTGATGTAAGACGTGATACACCTGATGTTAAAACATTCAGAGTTGAGGCTATTGGCGGCGGTAAGGTTTTTGAGCATATGCCTGGTCAGTGTGCAATGCTTTCGATTCCAGGTGTCGGTGAGGCTATGTTTTCTATAACTTCCTCCCCAACTGTAACTGAATATATGGAGTTCTCTATAAAAAAATGCGGTTGTCTTACAGAGTGGCTGCACCAGATGGATGAAGGTCAGCAAATAACAATAAGAGGTCCATACGGAAATGCTTTCCCTGTAGAAACTGACCTCAAAGGCAAAGACCTGTTGTTTATTGCGGGTGGTATCGGTCTTGCACCATTACGCTCAGTTATAAACTACGTAAGAGCAAAACGCGAAAATTACGGAAAGGTTGATATTGTTTATGGCTCACGTTCAAAGGAGGACCTTGTAGACTATGAGGAAATCAAAAACGAATGGTCAAAAGATAAGGGCATAAACGTTCATTTAACAATAGACAGAGAACAAGAGGGTTGGGACGGAAATGTAGGTTTTGTTCCAAACTATGTAAAAGAGCTTGGGTTTGATACAAATAAAACTGTTCTTGTATGCGGACCGCCTATAATGATTAAATTTGTTCTTGTTGCATTGGGTGAGCTCGGTTTTGAAAAAACACAGATATTTACAACAATGGAGCTTAGAATGAAGTGCGGTATAGGTAAGTGCGGAAGATGTAATATAGGTTCAAAATACGTTTGCAAAGACGGTCCTGTTTTCCGTTGCGATGAGCTTAGCGAATTACCTGACGAATATTGATTATTGGAGGAAAAAACAATGGAAAATATGGTTAATGTATATTTCTTTGGAAAAAAATACAGTGTACCTGCCGGTCTTACAATAATGACCGCTATGGAATATGCAGGCTACAAACTTGTAAGAGGTTGTGGCTGTCGTAACGGTTTTTGCGGTGCCTGTGCTACAATTTACAGAATTAAGGGTGATAGAGAGTTAAAGGTATGTCTTGCTTGTCAGACAACTGTTGAGGACAATATGTATGTAGCAACTCTCCCCTTCTTCCCACTTGTTAAGGAAGTATATAATATAGAAGAAGTTAAGCCAACTGAGCAGATTATGATGCAGCTTTACCCCGAAATATATTCATGTATTGGTTGTAATGCTTGTACAAAGAGCTGTACACAAGGTCTTAATGTAATGCAATACATTGCATATGCTCAAAGAGGCGAATACGAAAAATGTGCTGAGGAGTCATTTGACTGCGTAATGTGCGGAGTATGTTCGTCAAGATGTCCTGCCGGAATTTCACATCCACAGGTTGCTCTTTTATCAAGACGTCTTACAGGAAAGTATCTTGCTCCTACATCAGACCATCTCGAAACAAGAGTTAAGGAAATCGAAAATGGTACATTTACAGAGCTTATAGAAGACTTAATGCAAAAGCCGATAGAAGAATTAAAAGAGCTTTACAACAACAGAGAAATCGAGAAATAAGGAGGGGTGTAAGAAATGTTTAGCGAAGAAATGTTAGAGTCCATCAAAAAGGTGGAAGCAACAAGAAGTGAAAGAATTGGTTTTGAGCCAAAGAGAATGACTGCAGACGAAAAGGAAGCATTACTAAAAGAATTCCACCCCGACTACAAAACAAACGGATTTGTAAACCTTGTTGTAGGTCCAAACAAGGGTGATAAGGTCCCTGAGGAATTGGCTGCATTATTACAAGGCAAAAGCAGAGTTTTAGACCTTAATATAGACCTTTCAAAGGCAGATTACGAAACTGACGTACTTATCATCGGCGGTGGCGGTGCAGGTGCATCTGCAGCTATCGAGGCAAACGAGGCCGGTGCAGATGTTATGATAGTAACAAAGCTTAGAATTGGCGATGCAAATACTATGATGGCAGAGGGCGGTATTCAGGCGGCAGACAAAGAAAACGACTCACCTGCTCAACATTATATTGATGCATTAGGTGGCGGTCATTACGCGAATGTGCCCGAACTTTTGCAAAAGCTTGTAACTGATGGTCCGGGTGCTGTTAAATGGCTAAACGACCTTGGTGTTATGTTTGATAAAGCCGAGGACGGAACTATGATAACAACTCATGGTGGCGGTACTTCAAGAAAGAGAATGCACGCTGCAAAGACTATTCAGGTGCAGAAATAATGAGAGTCTTACGTGATGAGGTTATAAACCGTCAAATTCCTGTAGTTGATTTTACTGCTGCAATAGAGCTTTTGACCGACAAAGACGGAAAAGCTTGCGGCGCAGTTTTAATGAATATGGAAACAAACGAAATCCTTATTGCAAGAGCAAAAACTGTTATTATTGCAACAGGCGGTGCGGGACGTCTTCACTATCAGGGCTTCCCTACATCTAACCACTATGGTGCAACCGCAGACGGTCTTGTATTGGGATACAGAGCAGGCGCAAAGCTACTATATGCAGATACATTGCAATATCACCCGACCGGTGTTGCTTTCCCTGACCAGATATACGGTGCACTTGTTACCGAAAAGGTACGTTCAATCGGTGCAATGCTTGTAAACGTTGACGGTGTTGCTTTTATGCATCCATTAGAGACACGTGATGTAAGTGCCGCTTCTATTATAAGAGAATGTTCAAAAAGAGGCAAGGGTGTAAAAACACCTCACGGTGCTGCAGTATGGCTTGATACACCTATGATTGAAAAACTCCATGGTGAAGGTACAATCGAAAAGAGAATCCCGGGCATGATGAGAATGTATGGTAAATATGGCTGGGATATAAGAAAAACACCTATGCTTGTTTATCCTACACTTCATTACCAAAATGGTGGTTTATACATTAACCCTAACGGAATGACTGATGTAGAAAACCTGTTTGTTGCCGGCGAGGCAGTTGGCGGAATTCATGGCAGAAACAGACTTATGGGCAACTCACTGCTTGACATAATTGTATTTGGTCGCCATGCAGGTCAACAGGCAGCGGCAACATCAAAGAATGTTAAAATGGGTGAGCCAACTCTTAATCACGTTGCAAAGTTTGAGGATGAGCTTAAGAATGCAAATCTCGAACCAACAACAGTTTCACCACAACTTCTTCCTAACTACACAAATCAGAAAAACATATAATCGTGGGGGGGTAATATAAATGACTTTATTAAACGGCATTATATCAGTCAGCAATATTTATACATTATTTTTTGTAATTTTCAGCGTTCTTCTTCTCGGATACCTTCTCGGAAGAATAACAATCAAGGGTATATCCCTCGGTGATGCAGGCGTATTCATTATAGCATTGTTTGTCGGAGCTCTTTGCTTCAATGTTGATGAAGCAGGCGCACTTTTATTCAATGCTTCTGCAAAGCCCTACGACTTCAATGCAGGTCTTTCAATAGTGGAAGCGCTTGGTCTCATCCTTTTTGTTACCTCGGTTGGATACATTGCAGGTCCTAAGTTCTTTGGTAACTTTAAGCGCAACTTCAAGTCCTATGTACTTTTGGGTATTATAATTATCCTCGCAGGCGGTGTTTCCGCTGTTGGCTGTATATATGCAGGCGAGATATTTGGCTATGGTGCTACTATAGAAAGTCAGGACGGCTTTGTAGCTATGATAGTTGGTCTTCTCTCCGGTTCTCTTACATCAACACCTGCTTTCTCCGCAGCCAAGGCAACTGTTGCAGAGGAATTTACAGGTCTTGTTTCCGTAGGTCATGGTATTGCATATATATTTGGTGTTGTTGGCGTTGTTCTGTTTGTTCAGATTATACCCAAACTTACCAAAGCAAACATGGAAGAAGAAAGAGCAAAGCTCGTTAAAAAAAGAGAAGAAAAGAGCAAAAATAAGATAACGAAGCATTTTGAAATCGACCACATGGGTATCTTCGGATTTTCACTTGCCGCAATACTCGGTATTATTGTAGGTCAGATTAAGATTCCTTTGTCTTCTGCCGGTCTTGGCGGCACATGTTTCTCTCTTACCACAACAGGCGGATGCCTCCTTATGAGCTTAATCTTCGGGCATTTTGGAAGAATAGGCAAGATAAACATCATGCCCGGACAAAATACTCTTAAGCTCTTTAGAGAATTAGGTCTTGTCCTCTTCCTCGTAGGCGCAGGTATTCCCGGCGGCGCAGAGTTCGTAGCAAACTTCGACCCCATGTACTTTGTTTACGGTATTGTTATGACAATATTCCCGCTTATAATCGGCTATCTGTTTGCAAAGTATGTTCTAAAGCTCAGCCTTTTGAACAACTTAGGCTCTATAACCGGTGGTATGACAAGTACCCCTGCTTTGGGAACACTTATAAGCACTGCAGGTACAGAGGATGTTGCGGCTGCATATGCAGCAACATATCCTATTGCTTTGATTGCGGTTGTGTTGGTTTCACAGTTCTTAATAATTTTATTCTAAAATAAAACATTGGAAAATCCGTAATTTGTTTACGGATTTTCCGCATTATAGATAAAGGGAGGTGAAGTTAAATGTTTAAAAATATTCCTGAAGAAGTTCTTGATATTATTGCAAAAATCGAATATAACGGATATGATGCATATATCGTCGGCGGATGTGTACGCGATTGCGTAATGGGTCTTAGTCCACAAGATTACGACCTGTGCACCAACGCACTACCCCAAAAGATTTTAGAAATTTTTGAGGGTGAGGATATTGTGGATGCAGGCTTAAAGCATGGCACTGTCGGAGTTATCAAAAATCATAACGTGTACGAGATAACAACATACCGAATTGATGGAGAGTATTCTGACGGAAGACATCCAGATACTGTTTTGTTTACAAGTCTTTTAAGCGAAGATTTAAGACGTCGTGATTTCACCATAAATGCTATGGCATACAACCCAAAATCAGGTCTGGTTGATATTTATGGTGGTCAGGATGATATAAAAAACGGTGTTATCCGTTGTGTTGGTAATGCAAAAGAACGCTTTGAGGAAGATGCACTAAGAATATTACGTGCTATACGTTTTGCTTCACGCTTTAATTTTGAGATTGACAGCGAAACTGCATACGAGATGCACAGACAGTTTCCGTCGATAGATAATGTATCAATTGAGCGTATCTGTACTGAATTTACAAAAACAATCATGTGCAGGAATTCTTCCAGGCATTTTAGCGAATTTAAGGATATAATATCTCATTTTATTCCCGAAATAGCTGACACGGATTATGAAAAAAATCTTAATATGCTCAAGGCTTGCTCTGACGATATTTATGTAAGACTTGCTATTTTCTTTAACGGAATCAGTGCAGTTAATGTAAAAAAAATATTAAAGAGATTGCGATGCTCTAATTTAATTATAGACAAGGTAAGCACCTTTGTATCTTGTATTGATATAGAGTTGTCAGATGCTAAAAGGGACACTAAACTTCTCCTTGGACGTTTTGGATATGATGATTTGGAAAGGTTGCTCGAGGTAAAGTTGCTTACTAATGATAGCTTAAAGGATACTATAAACAACATAAGAACCTCCGCAAAAGAAATCATTTATAATAAAGAATGTTATAGCATAAAAACACTTGCGATAAATGGTGATACACTAAAAGAAATAGGCATCACAAATGGTCTTGAAATTGGTAAAACATTAAAAAAACTTCTTGATGAAGTTATTGATGAACGATTAGAAAATAAACGTGATGTACTAATAAAATATATCAGTGAAAATTAAAGAAGCAACCCATATGGGTTGCTTCTTTAGTTATAATAATTTAACAATGTTAAAATTACCATAAAATGTTGACTTTTACAATAAAAGTGGTATAATTAAGAATGGATACTAATTTATATAAACGGAGGTCCTATAATGACAAAAATAGATATATTTTCGGGTTTTTTAGGTGCAGGTAAAACAACACTTATAAAAAAACTGATAAATGAAGCATACAAAGGCGAAAAACTCGTTCTTATAGAAAATGAATTTGGCGAGATTGGTATAGACGGAGGATTTTTGCAGGATGCAGGCATAGAAATCACTGAAATGAATTCAGGTTGTATATGCTGTTCACTTGTGGGTGATTTTGGCGAAGCACTAAAAAAGGTTATAGCAGAATACTCCCCCGACAGAATTCTGATTGAACCATCAGGGGTGGGCAAGCTTTCTGACGTAATAAAAGCAGTTAAAAATCTCGAAATTAAAGACATTGAGCTTAATAGCTTTACTACAGTAGCAGATGCAAAAAAATGCAAGATGTATATGAAAAATTTTGGTGAGTTCTTTAATGACCAGATAGAAAATGCAAAGTGTATTGTTCTCTCACACACTCAGTCAATAAGCGAACAAAAGCTTGATGAGGCTGTTAAGCTTATAAAAGAACACAATCAAAATGCAGTTATTGTAACAACTGATTGGGACAAGCTTGACGCAAATCAGCTTATAAATGCAATGGAGCACAAGGATACTCTTGAAAATGCAATTGAGGAAATACATCACCACCACGAGCATTGTGAGTGCGGACACGAGCATCACCACCACGAGCATTGTGATTGTGAACACGAGCATCACCACCATGAGCATTGTGAGTGCGGACACGAGCATCATCACCATGAGCATTGTGAATGCGGACACGAGCATCACCACCACCATGCTGATGAAGTTTTTACAAGCTGTGGTTTTGAAACTGCAAAGAAATTCACTAAAGACGAAATAACAAACATCTTAAAATCACTTGAAAACGAAGATAAGTATGGTATCGTTTTGCGTGCCAAAGGTATTGTTGAAGGTGATGCGGAATGGATACATTTCGACTACATCCCCCAAGAATGCGACGTACGTTCTGGCAGTGCCTCAATAATAGGCAGAATTTGCGTTATAGGCTCAAAGATTAATGAGGACGAAATTAAAAAACTATTTAATATATAGTGTAGGGGACGGCGTCCGCGACGTCCCGCAATAATATAAATTTATAAAGGAATGATTTAAAATGGCAGAAGTACCCGTTTATCTTTTTACAGGCTTTTTAGAGTCAGGAAAAACAAGCTTTATACAAGAAACATTAGAAGATAACCGTTTTAATCAGGGACAGAATATCTTACTTCTTACATGCGAAGAGGGCGAAGAAGAATATGACTTTTCAAAATTTCCGAACGACCATGTTTTTAAAGAGGATTTTGGGGATAGCGACCAAATTACAACGGAATACCTTACATCACTCGAAAACCGCTACAGGCCTGATGTTGTTATAGTTGAATATAACGGAATGTGGTTACTTTCTGACCTATACGAAAAGCTCCCGCAAAACTGGCTTATATATCAGGAATTGATGTTTTGTGAGGCAAAGACGTTTATTCCGTATAATCAGAATATGCGTCAGCTTATGGTTGATAAACTAAGCAGTTGTGAAATGATTGCAATAAACCGTTCCGACGAGGCAAAAGACCTTGACAGAGAACAAATACACAAAATTATAAGAGGTTCTAACAGACGTTGCACCATTGCTTATGAGAACACCGATGGCACAGTAGAATACGACGAAATTCAGGACCCACTCCCCTATGACATCGATGCATCTGTAATTAAAATTGCAGATGAGGACTATGCACTTTTCTATCGTGATTTAGTAGAGGAACAGGCAAAATATGACGGTAAGGTTATAGAGTTCAGAGGTGTGCTTGCAAGAGATGATCAAATGGCAAAAAAAGAGGCAGTTGTAGGCAGACAAATTATGACTTGTTGTGCTTATGATATTGCATACTACCCCATTATCTGCACTTCCAAAACTGACCTTAACTTCAAGAGCGGCGATTGGGTGAGTGTACGTGCAAAAATAAAAATTAAAAAGCACCCAATATACGAGGGTGAGGGACCTGTACTACAGATAGATAAAATAATAAGAGCATTACCGCCTAAAGAGGAAGTTGCAGCATTCTTTTAAGGGAAATCCGAATAGAATTCCTCATCTTGCCATTTTCAAAAGCATTGTAGGGGACGGCGTCCCCGACGTCCCGAATATACGCCGTTACTTTTTTAAACTGTAACCCGAGCAATTTTTTACAGACTTAGTTTTGTACTATATAACACGGAAAGGACAAAATATAATTATGAAACAATATGATGGATACAAATATATAGATGGTGGCGTATGTGCTGCCAAAGGTTTTAAGGCAAACGGGCTAAACTGCGGTCTTAATCCAAATAAGGATAAAAACGACTTATGTGTTGTTGTAAGTGATGTACCCTGCTCCGCTGCGGCAGTATATACACAAAACAAGGTTAAGGGCGCGCCCATTATTGTTACAAAAAAACACCTGCAAAAAACAGGCGGGAAAACATTGGCAGTTATTGCAAATTCAAAGAATGCAAACACATGCAACGCAGACGGAGAAGAAAAAGCAGAGCGTATGTGCGAGCTTGTTGCAAATGAACTTGGAATAAGTGCAGATGATGTTATAGTTGCATCAACAGGCGTTATTGGTCAGCCATTACCAATTGAGCCTATCGAAAACAACATAAAGGATTTAATATCAGGACTTGACTATAACAAAAACGAGCTTGCAGCAACTGCAATTATGACTACCGATACTATAAAAAAAGAAGTTGCCGTTGAATTTGAAATAGGGGCTACAAAGTGTCGCATAGGCGGAATGGCAAAGGGTAGCGGTATGATACATCCGAACATGGCAACAACGCTTAATTTTATTACAACAGATGTTGCAATAAAGCCTGATGCAGTACAGAGTGCATTGTCGGATATAACAAAAATTACCTACAACTGTCTTAGTGTTGACGGTGATACATCAACCAACGATATGGTATGCGTATTGGCAAACGGACTTGCAGGCAATACAATGGTTGTAAATAACTCAGAAGACTACGAAACATTTAAAATGGCACTTTATATTGTTATGAGCGAAATGACAAAAATGCTTGCAAAAGATGGCGAGGGCGCAACAAAGCTTTTGGAATGTACGTGTGATGGTGCATCGGACCAGGACATTGCAATTATAGTTGCAAAAAGTGTAATACGCTCACCGCTCTTTAAATGTGCTATGTTTGGAGAGGATGCTAACTGGGGACGTATCCTTTGTGCTATAGGTTATGCAGAAGCAGACTTTGATATAAGCAAAGTTGACGTTGCACTACGTTCCGAAAACGGAATTGTTAATGTATGCAAAAATGGTGCAGGCGTACCTTTTGACGAGGAGGTTGCATCAACCGTTCTTTCTGCTAATGAGATATTTATAGATATAAACCTCAATCAAGGCAATGCCCAGGCAAAAGCATGGGGTTGTGATTTGACATATGATTATGTTAAAATAAACGGTGATTACCGTTCATAAAGGGAGTAATTATGGATTTTTATAAGGACTTATTTATTGGTTTTATACGCCCGAAAAAATATGGAGAGCTTTTGAATAAGGGCACAAGCAGAGTTGTAGTATATTCTGTCATATTACTTTTAATTTCATCAGTTATAGCATTTTTATCGTTCAGACAATTATCTGATGCTGCACAGAGATATTATAAAGAAGTTGTACCTGAATTTTCGTTCCAAAATAACGAGCTTAACATGAGCGAACCTTTTAAGCTTGAGTTTATGGGAATGATTATAGCTGCCGATTCCACGAAGGATTTTACAAAGGAAGACTTTAACAGCAATCTGCAGGGGCTTTTATTTGACAAGGACAGTTTACTTGTACGCTCAGCAGGAAAAACCGAAGAGGCAGAATATATCAGGCTTACAGATGGCAAGGATATTGCTTTTTCCAAACAGGACATATATCTTTTAGCACCGACATTTAAAGTGATTTTCTATGTATTGTTTTCACTTTCCGTTATATTTAGCATTGCAGGATTTTTCCTTGGTGCACTTGTAGTGGCATTGTTTGCGCTTATACCAAACAAAATAAGCAAGCTCAGCTTTGGTAAATTATATAAGGCGGCTATTTTCTCCCGCGGTCTACCTATTATTCTTTCTATTATATTAGGTAGATTTATAGGCTCTATACCCGTAATTGTAAGCCTACTGATATCATTTATTATAGTTAATATTGCCCTGACAACAATATCACAAGATTAAAATAAAACAAAAAAATCCCGAGCCTGTGTACTCGGGATTTTTCTTTTTGCAAATTTATGAGGGAATGTATAATTTGCAATAGTAAATTTTTTATTTATTATCCTTCATCTTAATCAGTATAACCCATACTGCAATTAAGGCAACAAGTGCAAATCCACCGCCAATATAAGCAACAGGCTTACGAAGGTTTGACGAAACTTTATTTTGTGTATCATCCGATGATATATTAAATACCTTTTCACCTCTTAAAAGGTCTAACTTACCGCGCGCCGGTTTCATAAGCAAGGTGCTTCGTTTGTACTCGTTATATATCTTTTCGAGCTCAATATCCGATAGCGGTATACAGTCTGTTCGTACTTTAAGGAGTTGATATCCATCAGGAGCACTGTCGCTGCGTCTGAATAATGCATAGTTATAGAAAGACCTGTCTGTGGAAAATCTTACATAGTATATTTCATCACCAAGTGAATACATATTACTTATAAGATAGAACCTGTCCGAATTTGTTGTGTAATCCATCGCACTCTTATATTCTGCCATAGACTTAAATCTGCTTATATCAAAATCGCAATAATTAACTGCCTTTGCAAGCGCGTCCTCTACAAGTGCCTCATCATCAGGCGATAAGCGAAGTGAGATATCCTCTTGTGTAACACTGTCTGCAGTATCGTCCTTTAATTTTTTAAAGAACATACCAAGTGTCTTATTATACAACGAGATATCCATACTTGAATGAATATACGAATTATTAAAATCGAGTATTCCTACATCTTCGACACCTGCAGGTTGTTTTATATACATAAACGCATCATTGCCTATAACAGTGTAATACTCACTCTTTTGCAGAACCTGATTTTTATATGTTTTATAGGATATATATTTTTTATCATCATTATAACCTATATTAAATTCACCACTTATGCCATCAGCTATTTCTGAGTACGACTTTGATATAATACCTATAAGCTCTGCCTCGGCTTTTTCTTTGTTAAATCCAAAGAGATGAACCTCAAAGCATTCGCTGTTTTTATCCATAAGATATATTACTAAAACCGGCACACCATTATTGTTGAAGTCAATCAAATCCGAGTATATAACTCCCCCATTTTCATCTGTCAGTTCCGTATCATTCAATCCAATAAATCCGTTTGTATCATGTGAAGATACCACACCATAATCGTACAAATAATCATTTAATTTATAGCCATAAACCGAGGACATTATTCCGTTTTCGTTGTCTTCTTTGGCAAAAGCACCAAACGAAACAGAAGACAGTGCCACCACAGCAGATGTAAGCAAGCACAACATCTTATACATACCCGTCTTCAAGTATATATCGCCTCCTCATATGTCGTTATGTTATATTTCGCACAAATATAACATAATACTACATAATACATACATATATTATATAATTTGCTATGTAACAATTCAACTTTATTGCAATTAAAATTTTATGACAGATTTATTACATATGGGTAAATATTGCCAAAAATATAAAACACTGCATTTTTGTCTTGCAATAATAAGTTTTTTATGTTATTATATTAGTGATAATATATCTGTTAAGTGAGGGTTGACAAATGTACTGCAAAAGATGTGGCAGAAAATTAGACGAATCTTCTCGTTTTTGCGACCGTTGCGGAAAATCCGTAAAAAACAACAGTGCCGAAAAGACACGCAAAAAAGAAATAGAGGAATTGGCACAGAGCAGAATTAAGAGAAATAACAAGCTCAAAGAGCAAGAAAATATAAATAATCCTAAAAGAAGTGGCATATCCGATAAAAGCGTAATAATAATTATTTTATTGATTGTAGCACTGATATTACTTTCATCGATACTTATTACATATAATGCATGGGTAAAATCGTCCAATAACGCAATTTGGCGCAGCCAGGACGGGAGTGTACTTGTAAATGCAACTCCCACTCCCGAGGTGAGCAACAGTGCGCCAAACGAGTCCTCAGGCAAACCTGTTACTCTTACAGGGAATGTCAATGAGGATGGCTACAGTGTATATGAGTTTGACGGAAGAAAATTTATGTATCCGTCAGTTTTTAAAAAAGCAAATACAAACGATATAGTTAAACTGCGCCTCACCGATACCGAGGGCGAAGGAATTATTGAGCTTGATGTTCAGAATGCAGTTAAATCCAAAGCGCACGACCTTATGCTGCAATATGCAAAGGATAATCCCGAAAATGAGGTTGTTTCCTCAAGAGCAGGTGCTGATTGGTATATAATAGATATCGAAAACTCTGGATTGCTTACACACAGAAAATGTGTTATATCAAACGGACTTGCAATTTCTTATAACTTTACATACAATGCAGATTCGAGATATATTCAGCTATACGAACAGTATATTGAGTATATGGACGACTCATTTAACTACTGATATAATTAAATAATCCAAACACGCATAGCATAATTGCTGTAATTATTACAGATGTAATTGTTACAACACGTCTACGGCGTGTTTTTTTTATCTGTGATTTGCTTTTTTTGCTTGTGTATATCGAAATATCATTATCACAAACAAAATCCACATCATTTAAAAATCTGCAGCCACTCATATAATCGGATATAATTTTTTGTGCCTCGGCTATTATTTTTGTATCGTTTACCTTTGCATTATCATTTAAGAATATTATCGCCTCGCTCACACTTGAAATAGGAAAGTTTTTTATAATTATTGCGCGTCTTGTGCTATTGGTCATATTCTTGTTCCTTTCGAGTTTGTTCTTTTGCAATTATTTTTACCGTATTTTTGGATAAATATACCTTGCTATACCAAACAAAAAAGGCTATACATGTATAGCCTTAATTTTCCTCCTCGGACACTTCATTTGCCTTATTCATAATTTTCAAAACTTCTCCGTACACGGTTTCGTAATTATTCTTAAAATATTTCACCATTTTCTCTGCTTGCTCCATTGGACCGGCATACAGCATAAGCTCAAATATCTGTGTCTTTTCATCATCAAACAATTTACACTCCGCACCGAACTCGTTCTTGTGTATTGGTATGACTCTTGCCTGAACAGCATTGCGACGTCTTTCCTCAAGATACAATTCCTTTATATCTCTCATAATAGGCTCACGTATATATATTGGCACTCTGTCAGTAAGGTCCTTTGCAAGGTTTCTTCCCTTTTCAGTTATTTCATACACTCGCACATACTCCGTCTTTAAAAATGTAATTGCATGGTCGGTATTAACAAGATTATCAAGCGATATCTGAAAGTCATTAAAGTTAATATTACAATTTTCCAGAACAATGTTCAACAAATCGTTATATTCAATAGGATGGTCAACATTATGCAGTGTATATAAAATAATAAAATGTATCAGAAGGTCGTTATCAATTTCGCGCTCATATTCCATTTATTTCCCCTCCTTAAAAAAATTTTAAGAAATTTCAATATAAGTATAGCATATTTTAAAAAAAAATGCTATACTTAATATAAAAAAAACAAAAATTTTTTTAAAACAGAGAGGTAAAGATAAAAATGGCACGAAAAACCCTTACCCCCGAAGAAGAAATGCAAAGAATTTCCGAAATGTATTTAATAGAAAATCAAAAACGTTGCGATGGTAAAACCCTTATAGCCGGAGTTGATGAGGCAGGCAGAGGTCCATTGGCAGGCCCCGTTTATGCAGCGGCAGTTATACTCCCGGAAAATTGTTTTATACCAAATCTTAACGACTCAAAAAAACTCAGCGAAAAAAAGAGAGAAGAGCTATACGAAATAATTACCCAAAAAGCAATCGCATATTCAATATGCAGTGTAGATGAAAAGCGTATTGACGAAATAAATATACTGAACGCAACATTTGAGGCTATGAACGGTGCAGTAAATTCACTTAATATTTTGCCGGATTTTGCCTTAATTGACGGAAACAGAATAAAAGGAATGACAATCCCCCACGAAACAGTTGTAAAGGGCGATTCAAAATCAGCATCAATAGCAGCAGCCTCAATCCTTGCAAAAGTTTCGCGAGACAGATACATAACCGAAATTGCAAAAGCATATCCCGAGTATGGTTTTGAACAACACAAGGGCTACGGAACTGCGGCACACACTGAGGCAATTTTAAAGCATGGTCCATCACCTATTCACCGACGTACATTCTTAAAAAAACTGTTAGGAGAATAATAAATGAATACAACAAAGGAAATCGGTGATTTTGGCGAAAAAGCAGCGGCAATGCATCTAAAAGAAAAAGGCTACATTATTATTGAGCATAACTTCCGCTCGCGATTTGGCGAAATTGATATAATAGCACGCGACATAGATGGTACTTATGTTTTTGTAGAGGTAAAGACGCGTAAAAATATCCTGTATGGTCGTCCCTCGGAGTATGTTGACTACAGAAAACAAAATAAAATACGAAAAACTGCAATGTATTACACGCACAGCGATGACGTTGATATGCGCTTTGATATTATCGAAATAATATATTCAAACGAAAAAGCAACCGAGATAAATCATATAGAGAATGCATTCTAAAAGGGGGACTTGTTTTGCGTATATTTGATGCACACTGTGATACATTGTCTATTATATGCGACAATGGCGGTTCGCTTTATAAAAACAACTACAATTTTGACATTGTCCGCTCAGGTAATGAATATACACAGATTTTTGCATGTTATATTTCCCCCGAATATTCAAAAAGCGCAATGTCAAGATTCTTAAGCCTTGCAAATATTTACAAAAAGAGCAACGTCAGTGCAATATTAAGCATCGAGGGCTCAGATATGATTGAAAATGAGGACGATTTGTTATTCGTAAAGGATATGGGCGTCAAGGTAATAACACCAGTGTGGAATTACGAAAACAAGCTTGCAACAGGCGTGCTCGGCAATTCAGACAGAGGTCTGACACCGCTCGGCAAGCAACTCATACCCGTCTTTAATCGCGAAAAGATACTTATTGACTATTCACACATGAACGATAAAAGCTTTTATGATTGTGCATCAATTTCAAACGCACCCGTAATTGCAACACATTCAAACTCAAGAACGATATGCAACAACCCACGAAACCTGACAGATGAACAGTTCTTGCATATAATTAAAACTAACGGATGTGTAGGAATAAACTTCTATCCCCCATTTTTAAATGAGTCAGGTAATGCAGATATTGATGACATAATCAGACATATGTTACACTTCTTAGAGCTTGGCGGAGAAAACAACATTGGCTTTGGTTCTGATTTTGACGGAGTTGACAACAATCTGCCACAGGGGATTTTCGGATGTGAAGATATGTATAAAATTACCGAGGCAATGCATAGGTATAATTTCAGTGAGGAAATCATAGAAAAAATATGTTATAAAAACTGGGAAAGAATTTTTAATACAAATTGAAAGGAAAACATACAAATGTCAAAGTTTTTTGTTCCAAGAGAAAATATATATGAGGATAAAATTATAATAGACAACACCGATGTATCGCATATAACAAAGGTATTAAGAATGGTTATTGGTGATGAAATTACCCTTTGTGATGGCATGGGGTTTGATTATAGTGCAAAAATCAGCGATATACAAAGTAACAAAGTAATATGCTCTATATTATCAAAAGAAAAGTCTGATACAGAGCCAAATATAAGTGTAACTCTCTTTCAAGGATTGCCAAAGGCCGCAAAGATGGACTATATAATTCAAAAAACAACAGAGCTTGGAATTTCTAAGATTGTACCATGCTCTTTAAAAAGATGTGTTGTAAAGTTAGATACAAAAAAAGCTGAAGAAAAAAAATGCGAAAGATGGCAGAAAATAAGCGAAGAGGCTGCAAAGCAGTCAGGGCGCGGAATTGTACCAAAAGTCAATATGCCACTATCGCTTAAAGAGGTTTTAGATAGTGCAAAAGATTATGATTTGTTTTTTGTCCCATACGAAGCAGAAGACACAACAACAATAAAAGAAGTTCTTACATCTGTTAATGAGCCAAAAAACGTCGCATTTATGATAGGTCCCGAGGGCGGATTTGACATATCTGAAATTGACGTAATAAAAAAAGCAGGTATAAAAACCGTAACATTAGGAAAAAGAATTCTACGTACTGAAACTGCTGGCGAGGCAGCGCTTGCAATGATAATGTACGAGATTGGAGATATAAATGTTTAATATAGCATACCGAAACATAAGCGATTTAGATATATATAACGATATTCTTTTAAATTCTCTTAGCTCTTACAGATTAGAAAAAATAAATAATCTTAACAATGAATACTTAAAAAAGAAGTCCATAGGTGCTGAGTTGTTGCTAATTCAGATGTTATGCAACCAATACCGCGAAATGTCTCTACCCCTAAAAATCAGTGTAAGCGAAACAGGAAAGCCTTATCTATGCAATAATTCAAATGTATTTTTTAACTTATCTCATTCCAAGGATATGGTAGCTTGCGTTATAGCAGACCGCGAGGTTGGTATTGATATTCAGCATATGGGTGAATACAAAGAAGAAATCATACCGCGTTTTTTCACAGTTGACGAACAAAAATATATAGACATTGCGAAAGATAAAAAACTCGCATTTTACGAGGTATGGACAAAAAAAGAGGCACTCCTTAAATGCAAGGGCACAGGATTGGCTTCTATTGGCAAAGAAAGTGTGTTTGAGGCACAAAAAAACGGGTATACATTTACAAATACAATAATTGATGAATATATGTTGAGTACGTGTATATAAAAAGTTTTTTAAATACTAAAAAGGTATTGAATTGTGGTAAATTGTGTGATATAATACCACTAATGGCATTACATCACATATACGAAAGGATTTTAATTATGAATTCCGAAAAATCACTTAAAATAAACTGCAGTTTTTGTACACAGAACGAAATTGATAATGCAATTAAGGTTATAGAATCTTGCTATGTAGAAGAAACCGCACCTGATATGGTAAAGCGTCATTTTACACCAGGCGGTTTTGGTGCAAACTACGGTAATTATTGGTGGAGTCTTGACTATGCTTTGATTGTAGATGGGGCTAAGTGGCTTGACTTTACTTATGCCAAGGATTTGGTTGATAATCTTCTTCATACACAATGCGAGGATGGCAGAGTAAAGCTATATGGTAAGGATACATTCGCACACTCATGCCACGGACCTTATCCTGACGAGAAAAGAGCTTCTGTTCCAAAATACTTTGAAACATCATATCAGGCTGCAATAATGTCTGATGATAATGAATACATACAAAAAGCATATGACCTCTTAAGCAAGAGTCTTGAATGGTGGTTTACAAAGCGTCAGGACGAGAAAACAAAGCTAATATCTGCATTTTACGAAGAAACATTTATCCCAAATAATATTTCTTTGCCATTGGTGTATTCACCTATGGATACAAACATCGAAGTTGCCAACGGTTGTAACAGATGTGCCCTGCTTGCACAAATGCTTGGCAAGTCTGAAGAATATAAGTATTATAAAGACAAAGAAAGCGAAATTATAAACGCAGTCGAAAAATATCTTTGGTGCGAAGAAGAAGGTTGCTTCTACCCATATATACTTACAAAAGACGAACATCAACATACACTTATGTCATCAACATTTTTGGGATACAAAGTTAAAAACGAAGAAATCAGCAGCAAGCTCACAGACTTATTACTTGACGATTCACACTTTAACTGGAACACTTATCCTTTAACCACAGTTTCTAAAAAAGATGAGTTGTTTACAACAATAGAGGGTAAGTACGTAGGCGGACCGTGCTGGAGTGGCTCAGTGTGGACACTGACAAACTTTGCGGTTATTCAGGCCCTGCTTGCTGATAATAAGACAGATTTAGCACGCGAGCTTTCTTTAAAAACCGTAGAGTGCTTCAGAGATAACTATGCAGAGTTTGTAAATCCGTTTACAAGAAGCGGTGAGGGTGTTTTATTATATGGCTGGACTGCAGGTCAGTTTATACAAATAATTATAGAGGTACTGTTTGGTATATCCTACAGTGCAAAAGACGGTGTAAGTGTAAATCCGTTAATTGACGAGGACTTTGCCATAGAAAACCTATCACTCCCCAACGGAACTACATGTAATATATCTTTTAAAGATAAAAAGGCAAATATAGAAATATGCCAATAACACAGGTTTTAATTTAAAATTAAAATATATATAAAAAAACGGAGGTAAAAAAATGAAAAAAAGTATTTTATCATTAACAGTAGCTGCTATCCTATCACTTACAGCAGTACTTACAAGTTGCGGTGGCACAGAAACTGTAGGCAAAAAGGTTGCAGGTGTGCAAGATCTTGAGGGTGCAAGAATTGGTGTTCAATTAGGAACAACAGGCGATATCTTAGCATCTGATTACGAAGAAATGGGTTCAGTTATAACAAGATATGCAAAAGGCGCAGATGCTATACAAGCTCTTAACCAGAATAAAATTGACTGCGTTATAATCGACCAACAACCTGCTGAGTCTTTTGTTGCTATAAACGAAGGTCTTACAATTTTAGATGAAGAGTTTGCTCTTGAAGAATATGCAATCTGCGTTTCAAAAGAAAATACAGAGCTTAAAGACAAAATTAACGCTGCTCTTGCAGAAATCAAGGCAGACGGAACAATGGATAAAATTGTTTCTAACTATATAGGTGATGAAACAAAGGGTAAATCACCATATGTTTCACCAGAGGGCGTATCAAGAGAAAATGGTACACTTGTTATGGCAACAAACGCTGCTTTTGAGCCATACGAATACATCGAAGAAGGTAAAATCGTTGGTATAGACGTTGATATGGCACAAGCAGTATGCGACAAGCTTGGTATGGAGCTTCAAATAGACGATATCAACTTTGACGCAATCATCAGTGCAGTTCAATCCGGCAAGGCTGATGTGGGTGTTGCAGGTATGACAGTAACAGAAGACAGACTAAAGAGCATAGACTTTACAGATTCATATGCTACTTCTACACAGGTTATAATAGTAAAAGACGCCGAATAATAAAGCATGGAGCATCGGTCATTTAAGGCCGATGCTTTTTTAAAATTCCCTATTGGAGGATTTAGATGAAAAACAAAAAGAAATTTATATTAGCCGCACTTGTTCTTGTAATTATGCTTGGTTGTATAATTACAGGCTTTGCCGCAAGCGAGGTTGCAAGCGACGGCGGTTGGGAAAATTCAAAATTTTACCTTAACTTTGTAAAGGATAATCGTTGGGAATATCTTACCAACGGTTTAGCTACAACTCTTATTATAAGCTTTTTTGCGGTATTGATTGGTATTGTTTTAGGATTTATAATTGCAATAGTACGAAGCAGCTGCGATATGATAGAGAAAAAGAATTTTATTGCAAATGCAATAAACGCAGTTTTTAAAGCATACATAACAATAATAAGAGGTACTCCTGCACTTATTCAGTTACTTATAATCTACTATGTAATATTTACATCACCAAATGTAAGCAAAACATTTGTTGCTGTTATATCGTTCGGATTGAATTCCTCTGCTTATATAGCTGAAATTGTACGTTCAGGAATAATGTCTATAGATATAGGTCAATTCGAGGCAGGAAGAAGTCTGGGATTTACACATGCACAGACAATGTGGCATTTTATTCTTCCTCAGGCATTTAAGAACATCTTGCCCGCATTGGGAAATGAATTTATTGTATTGGTTAAAGAAACCTCAATCGCAGGTTATATAGGTATAAATGACCTTACACGCGGCGGCGATATTATTCGAAGCCGAACCTTTGAGGCATTTTTACCGCTTATTGCAGTTGCACTTATATATCTTGTTATTGTAATGATTTTGACTGCACTTGTAACTAAGATGGAGAGGAGGTTAAAGACTGATGGAAAATAATATGCCCATGCTTCACGTTGAGGGTTTATGTAAATCGTTTGGTGATAACAATGTCCTAAATGGTGTTGATATTGATATTCACAAAGGCGAAGTTCTTGTTATAATAGGTCCTTCAGGTTGCGGTAAGTCGACATTTTTAAGATGTCTTAATATGCTCGAAACACCAAATGACGGTAAAATTTTTCTTGATGGTGTAGAAATAACAAGCCCATCAACCAATATAAATAAGCAACGCGAAAAAATGATGATGGTCTTTCAGAATTTTAACCTATTCCCTCATAAGACAATACTCGAAAATGTTACAATAGCACCTATACATTTAAAAAAGCTTTCAAAAAATCAGGCTGAGGAGCAAGCACTTTCGATACTAAAGAGAATAGGCCTTGAGGATAAAGCGTATGCGTATCCGGCACAGTTAAGCGGCGGTCAGAAGCAGAGAGTTGCAATTTGCAGAGCGTTGGCAATGGAGCCGGAGGTAATCTTGTTTGACGAGCCTACATCTGCACTTGACCCCGAAATGGTGGGAGAAGTACTGGATGTTATGAAAGAGCTTGCAAACAGCGGAATAACTATGATTTGTGTAACTCACGAAATGGGTTTTGCACGTGAGGTTGCATCTAAGGTTATCTTCTTTGACCAGGGAAAAATAGCCGAGAGTGCACCACCGGAGGAGTTCTTCTCAAATCCGAAAAACCCAAGACTTAAGGATTTCTTATCTAAGATTTTATAAAGGAATATAACGCGAAAATCACGTTATATTCCTCTGGCAGATTAAATTGCACCGCCGTAATTTTCGCACCGACGAAGGTGCGAAACGGCGATGTGCATAATTTCCATTATACGCCTTGTCTGTCCATAATCATGGCGGCATAATGTTTTTTATACTATTTGTGGACAGAAAGGCTATGGAAATTAATTTGAAAAACAAAAATCATTACCTTAGAATGAGTGATGAAGAGCTTGTAAAAAAAGCACAAAATGATGATAATGTCGCTTTAGAAACGATACTTTTAAGATACAAAAACCTTGTAGCCTCAAAAGCAAAAACGTATTTTATTGCGGGTGCAGACGAAGATGATATGATACAAGAGGGTCTTATCGGGCTATATAATGCAATAAAGAAATTTGATGGCGAACGCTTTCCGTTCTTTAAGGTTTTTGCGCTTATATGTGTTAAGAGGCAGATATTGAGCGCAATAAGAGAAGCATCACGAAAAAAGCACAAGCCGCTAAATTCTTACATATCTCTTGATGTTTCATCTGTCAATAATGAGTCGGACACTTCCCTCTCAGAAATTATATTATCTGAGAATGATTTACATAATCCTGAATCTATGCTTATAAATCAGGAGGAATTTAATTCTATCGAAACAAAAATCAACAGCTCATTAAGTTCTTTTGAATTCCATGTTCTGATGCTTTATCTCGAGGACAGAAGCTACCGCGAAATTGCACAGATACTAAAAAAAGATACCAAAGCTATTGATAATGCAATTCAGAGAATTAAAAAGAAATTGATATGTTTAAGAAGTAACTAAGACAGGAGAATGATAATGTATAACGACAAAAAAATAATATGTGTCGATTGCGGAAGTGAGTTTATATTTTCGTCAGGCGAACAGGAATTTTACAATCAAAAAGGTTTTAAAACAGAACCCACACGTTGTAAAGAGTGCCGAATAGCACTAAAGGACAGATTAAAGCCTAAGCGCGCAATGTATGAGGTAGTATGCTCAAAATGTCAGAAAATCGCAATAGTACCGTTTGAGCCTCGCCATGACAGACCCGTTCTGTGTGAGGAATGTTATAAAATGAACAGAAAATAGTATTTTATGAAAAAGTCATCTGAAAAAGATGGCTTTTTTTATCTTTACATATAATAAAAGAATAAAATCCTTTACAAGTGAAAAACTAACAAAAAAAAGAAAGGATTTTAATTATGAATAAACGTATAGGAAAGCAAACCGTCGAGCTATCATCACCTCCGTATATTATAAATACAGCCTCAATAGTTGGCAAAAAGGAGGGCGATGGTCCTTTAGCAGAATATTTTGATGTTATTTTAGATGACGATAAATTGGGGGAATCATCATGGGAAAAAGCAGAGAGCAAGCTTCAAAAGGAAACAAGCATTCTTGCATTGGAAAAGGCATGCCTTACACCTGACGATATAAACTATGCCTTTGCAGGCGATTTATTAAACCAATGTGTAGGTGCAAGCTACGGTATGCGTGATATGGAAATTCCATTTTTCGGACTGTTTGGAGCCTGTTCTACAATGACAGAGAGTATGTCTTTAGGAAGTATGCTGATTTCGGGAGATTATGCAGATTATGTATTATGCTCTACATCAAGTCATTTTTGCAGTGCAGAAAAGCAATTTAGAAATCCGCTTGAATATGGCGGACAACGTACACCATCTGCACAATGGACAGTAACAGGTGCGGGAAGTGTTGTGCTTGCAAAAAAAGGCGATGGTCCAAGAATCACGCATATAACAACAGGCAAGGTAATTGATATGGGCATCACAGATGCCAACAATATGGGTGCAGCAATGGCACCTGCTGCTATTGATACTCTAATTGCACATTTTGAAGATACGGGCAAAAAGCCAACAGATTATGACCTTATTGTAACAGGCGACCTCGGCATTGTAGGCTCACAAATTCTCTGCAAGCTCATGATGGAAGAGGGTTATAATATTTCAGATATCCACGAGGATTGCGGAAAAATTATATTCAATATAGAGGAACAAGACGTACACTGCGGCGGAAGCGGTTGCGGTTGTTGCGGAAGTGTGTTTAGCGGATATATTTACAAAGAAATGAAAAAAGGCACATTCAAAAAAATTCTGCTCATGGCAACGGGTGCACTTATGAATACAATGAGTATACAACAGGGCGAGAGTATTCCGTCTATCGCCCACGCAATATCAATAGAAATATAGGGAGTGAAGAATATGAATTATATAAATGCATTTATTGTTGGCGGACTTATTTGCGTTATAGGGCAAATATTAGTTGATAAAACAAAGCTTACACCGGGCAGAATATTAGTAGCATTTGTTGTTGTCGGTGTATTTTTAGAACTTTTTGGCATATATGAGCATATAGTTAAATTTGCAGGTGCAGGTGCAACTGTACCTCTTACCGGTTTTGGATATTCACTGTGCAAAGGAGTGCGCGCAGCAATCAGTAAGGACGGGGCTATAGGAATTCTTACTGGCGGCTTAGAAGCAACTGCGGGAGGTATAACATCTGCAATTCTATTCGGACTTATTATGTCTTTAATATTTACCTCAAAAGCAAGAAACAAATAATGAAATAAAAAAAGTATTATGCTGTTTGAACTGCATAATACTTTTTTATATCTTTTTCCTAAACCATAGATTTATCTTTTATTATGTTTTCCTCTTTTGACAGGTTTTCAAATGCAACTGCAATCATAAGCTTTATACGATTAAGCTGATTTACCTCACTTGCACCCGGGTCATAATCAACCGCCACAACATTCGACTGTGGATATTGACGTCTTAACTCCTTTATCATACCCTTACCGGTTACATGATTCGGTAAGCATGCAAATGGTTGAACACAAGCAATATTGGGCACACCACTTTCTATAAGCTCTATCATTTCACCTGTTAAAAACCACCCTTCGCCTGCACAATGGCCAAGTTGTAAAACATTCTTTGCATTGTGTGCAATTTCTTTTATTGGCTTTGGTGCACGAAGCATAAACTTAGGGTTATTTGCAAGCACCTTTGTCATATGCTTTCTATAGCTTTCAATTCCCCATATAACAAGGTTACATAACATTGCAGACGTTGATTTTGCGCCTAAATTCTCTTTCTTAAAATTAGAATTGTACAGGCAATACAATATAAAGTCAGCAAGACCCGGCATTACAGCCTCTGCGCCTTCTTGTTCTATTGCATCAATTATGTTGTTATTTGCATCAGGGTGGAATTTTACTAAAATCTCACCTACTACACCAACCTTTGGTTTAATAACGCTCATATCTACCGGTATTGCGTCAAAATCGGCAATCATCTCGTCAATTACTTTTTTATGCTTTGTTTGCTTTCTGTTACAGGTTGCAATATCGCAGCATAATCTCTTAAGCCATTTATTGTATACTGCATTTGTCTGTCCCTTGTTGATTTCGTACGGACGAATACGTAACGTAAGCGTTAATAGTAAATCTCCCCATGTGCAGGACTTAATAAGTCCGTCAGCAAGCTTTGGTGTTAATTTAAAGCCAGGGTTACCCTCCAATCCCGATATATTCAGGGATATTACAGGAACATAGCCATATCCCGCTTCTTTTAAGGCTTTTCTTAAAAACGCTATGTAGTTTGTAGCACGACACCCTCCCCCTGTTTGTGTTATCATAACAGAAGTATTATGCGGGTCAACTTTACCGCTTGTAAAAGCATTTACAAGCTGACCTGTAACAATAATGGACGGATAGCATGCATCATTATTAACACTTTTTAAACCAGCCTCAACATCATCAGGTGTAACATGCTCCAAAAGAGCCGCCTTATATCCGTTTGCTCTTAAAACAGCCTCAAACATTCCAAAGTGCGTAGGACTCATCTGCGGAAATATTATAGTATGTTTTTCTTTTTCTTCCGCAGTGAACTTTACTCTGTTTATAGTATAGTCTTCTATCTTCCGAGGCGCAAAATTATTTAGCTCTCTCTCTCCTACTGCAGCCTTAAGAGAACGGACTCTTATTCTTGCAGTACCAAGATTGGATACCTCATCAATTTTAAGTGTTGTATATATTTTTTCTCTCGACTCTAAAATTTCCTGAACCTGGTCAGTGGTTACTGCATCAAGACCGCAACCAAATGAATTTAGTTGAATTAAATCGAGGCAATTTTCCTTTATTACCTTTGCAGAAGCCTCGTAGAGTCTTGTATGGTATGCCCACTGGTCAACAACTCTTATATCTCTTTGCAAATTACCAAGATGAGCAACACTGTCTTCGGTTAATACCGCAAATCCCAATGATGTTATCATTTCGGGGATTCCATGATGAATTTCGGGGTCAATATGATATGGTCTGCCTGCAAGCACTATTCCTCTCTTATTATTCTCATTAAGCCATTCTATTGTTTGCTCACCTTTTTTGCGGATATCTTCTTTAAAATTCTGCAGCTCATCGAATGCTTTTTTACCCGCTTCTATAATTTGTTCCTTAGTAAAGTTGTATCCTTTTAGCGCCTTTATCATCTGTCGGTTAAAAGATGCCTTATGCGCAAGATTTATAAACGGATACATAAACTTTATATCCTCGTTCCTTAATACATCCATATTGTTATATACAACCTCAGGATATGAAGTAACCATAGGACAGTTAAAGTGATTTCCCGCCTCTGAGTATTCTATCTGCTCGTACGGAATACACGGATAAAATATAGTTTTTACACCTTTATCTATTAAATCCTGAATGTGGCCATGCACAAGCTTTGCGGGGTAACATGCACTCTCACTCGGAATTGATTCTATTCCCTTTTCGTAAATGGCATGTGAACTTCTTGATGATATTTTAACTTCAAAACCAAGCTCCGAAAAGAAAGTATGCCATAACGGATAATTCTCATACATATTCAGTACCCTCGGCAAGCCTATAACTCCCATGGGTGCATTTTTTATTGGTTTGTATGAAAATACACGTTTATATTTATAATCGTACAAGTCGGGTAATTGATTTTTAATTTGCTCCGTTCCTGCACCTCGCTCACAACGGTTGCCCGAAACAAATCTTGTACCATCACCAAATGATGTTACTGTAAGCTGGCAATGGTTATTACATTTTTCGCAACGTGAAAGCTCTGTTTTAAATGTAAAATCATCAAGCTCATCTTTTCTTATAATATCACAATTTGAGCCATCATACCGTTCTTTTGCTATAAGTGCCGCACCAAAAGCACCCATTATTCCTGCAATATCCGGTCGTATAGCATTTTTCTGTGTCAGTAATTCAAAGCATCTTAATATTGCATCATTATTAAAAGTACCGCCCTGAACAACTACATTTTCGCCCATCTGCGATGTATCGCGCATTTTTATAACTTTATAAAGTGCATTTCGTACAACTGAATATGAAAGTCCCGCACTTATATCTCCGACTGTTGCACCCTCTTTTTGCGCCTGTTTTACGCGTGAATTCATAAATACTGTGCAACGCGTACCCAAATCCACAGGTGATGACGCATCAAGTGCTGCTTTTGAAAATCCAACAGCGTCCATACCCAAAGACTCTGCAAACGTCTGAATAAACGAACCGCAACCTGATGAGCATGCTTCATTGAGCATAATTGAGTCGATAATACCGTCTTTAATTTTCATGCACTTCATATCCTGACCGCCTATGTCGATTATGAAATCAACATCCTTCATAAAATAGCTTGCGGCCTTATAGTGAGCTATTGTTTCAATTTCGCCCTCGTTTATTCTAAAAGCTGTTTTTAGAATCAGTTCACCATACCCTGTTGTACATGCATTTGCAATATATGCATCATCGGGAAGCTTTTGATATAACTCGCGGAGTATCTCTATTCCTCTTGTAATTGGCGAGCCCTCATTCTTTCCGTAATATGTATATAAAATATCGGAATTTTCATCAATAAGTGTTGCTTTAATTGTTGTTGAGCCTATGTCAAGTCCCAGAAAAACACCGCCGGATGCCTTGGAAATATCACCGCGTTTTGCAATATGCTTACTGTGTCTGTCTGTAAATTCATTTTTTTCTTCATCATTAAGAAAAAGCGGTCTTATTCTTGTTATTTCAGCATCCGCAACCTTTGCGTTTTTTATTCTATCCATAAGCTCATTCATTGTTATATACGTGCCATCTTCCATAAGTGCTGCACCAATAGCAACAAATAGCTGTGCGTTTTCTGGCGTTGTAAATGATGTTGCATTCTCCTTTAGTGTTTCTTCAAACTGCTTGCGCAGTTGAGAAAGAAAATGCAGAGGTCCGCCCAAAAAAACTATATTACCCTTAATTTGTCTGCCCTGTGCAAGTCCACTTATTGTCTGCGTTACAACCGCCTGCAAAATTGATGCGGCAACATTTTCTTTTGCAGCGCCCTCATTAAGCAATGGTTGGATATCTGATTTTGCAAACACTCCACAGCGTGCAGCAATAGGATAAATTGTATCATGATTTTTTGCAAGAGTGTTAAGACCGTCCGCATCAGTTTTTAAAAGAATTGACATCTGGTCTATAAATGACCCTGTACCGCCTGCACATGTACCATTCATTCTCTGTTCAAGACCGTCTGTAAGGTAGAGTATTTTAGCGTCTTCACCGCCAAGTTCTATAACCACGTCTGTATCAGGTAAAAACTTTTGTATTGCACTTTTATTTGCAATAACCTCCTGAACAAATGGCAGACCCAGGGTGTTCGAAAGCAATAGTCCACCCGAGCCCGTTATAACAATACTGAACTTATCTTCGTTTATCACTGTCGCAACCTCTTTAAAGAGCTCGTTTACAGTGTTCTGTATATCAGAAAAATGCCTGCGGTATTTTGCAAAAAGCATTTTATTATTATCATCAAGTAATACAAGCTTAACCGTTGTTGAGCCTACATCTATACCCATATGCAATTTGCAGTTTGGATTTTGCATTCAATTTACCTGCCTTTAAACTCTGTTTATGTAATTATATTAAGAAAATAGACATTCTAATACATCATTATAATTATATAACTTAGAATAAAAATAGTCAATGAAATATTTTTTTCTTTTTTATGAAGTTTTTTTTACATAAAAAATGACGTAACCTTGGAGGTTACGTCATTTTGAGCAATATAACATTATACTATATCATCATACATTTTCATGGCTTCGGCGATATCATCAAAGCTATTGCATTTTCCGTTTTTAACATACAGATACGATGTTGTCATACCGCTTACAAGGCAGCTCTTAATATCAAGTCCGCCTAAAAGACCTGCACAGAAACCACTGTTGAAGTTATCACCGCCGCCTGTTGTCTTTTTAGGATTTTCACACAATATACCCTGAATTTCTATTTCACCACCATCAAATACTGCTGCTGAGCTGTCAACAGGATGTATTACAACAGTGCCTATTCCCGAATATTCCTTAATTGCTCTTGCTGTCGGGATTGAGCCTGCATATTCACCCTCGCATAAAATTGAATGCATAACCATACCCTCGCTCTTGTTAAGACCAAGATATGTAGGTGCATACTCACTATATTTACCAAACATTTTAAGTGCAGCCTTAATTTCTTCCGGTTGACGTTTTGCACAATCTGCAATATCTATGTATATCTTTCTGTCTTTTTTAGAAAGTCTTGGCATAACAACTTCGAGGAACTTCTCGTAAATTTCGTGGAAATGTACCAGATAGCTCCAGTTAACCAATGTTATAATATCAGCATCATTAAATATTTCTACCAATTCGTCAACACTTATTCGGCTAATTAAATCGTTCCATCTCATCTGGCTTATTTTTTCGATATCGCTCATAATAACTTTACCGTCGCCAAATTCAAATACATACGAATATCCCGGCTCGCATATGCTTATTGTTTTACAGTTTGGATTAAGTGCAAATACAGGATTTGTCTGTGGATAACCCATAGCACCAACACACGTACACTTAACATCCATATTAGCAAGTCCGTTTGCATAGTGTGGACCGCAACCTCCAAAATCGGTACTTTTTATAATAAGCTCTACATTACCACTGCGACCTGCAAGACTTGTGATTTTTTCACCAAACTGGTCTATAGTCGGATAGTATGTAACTGTCTTTTCGTCTGCTCTGCTTTTTACAGGATGAATAATCAAATCTACAAAGCCGTCAAATCCTATGCTTACTGTCTTTTTTTGAATTTCACTTTTCTTTGCAATAAATTGTTCAGAATATTTCATTTTTTCTACCTCCGTTTTTCCATTTTATTGCCAACTTGTTTATGTTATAAACTCAGTGAACGATTTAGATGCCAAGCTTTTTGGCTAAATTTCGCACTATCGTGCAAAGCTAAATTATTCCGCTTTGCTCCATAGCTAACTAACTCCTTCGGAGTAGCTAAATTAAATTCGCTTAAAGCGTGCGAAGCACATTTATCTGCCGCAGGCATTTTAGCTGAACTTGTTCAATTTAACTCGCAGAACGCGAATTTAGCTGAATATATTTAACTCTGTTAAATATATTCTATCACAAAATACCATTTATTTCAATATATTTATAACATTATTTTATAGAAACATTCTCTATAAATTCGTTGGTTGTACATTGCATTTGTGAAAAATCTGTTATCTTCTTACCGTTTTGACAGAAATCCTCAATAAGTATATTTTTACACTTATGTTCTTCATCATATCCAACAAATTCAATAACAGGAGTTTGTCTTGCATAAAGATTGATGTTTTTGAATGTAATGTTATCAACTGTACCTCTGCGCACAACACCACGTGAATATTCTTCGAAGAAATACACACCAACAAGGAATAATATAGGAGAATAATCCGGATTTTTGTTTACGTATTTATCCAAATCATTCTTTTGTATTGCCGGTTGCGGAACATTTTCTTCGTATTCTATGTTAATATTTTCGTATACAACATCGTGTACATGTGCATAATCTCCGTTAGAGCATGTAAGAACAGCATTTGATGCATGAACAATATCACAGTCTTTAAAGTGGATATTAAACATTTCCTCTGCTTTTGTTTCGGCACCAATTTCGAGACATTTACCCCAGTCGTTCCAGATTACACATCTTTCTACCAGAACGTTTTTAAAGGTATCATATACTTTTCCGTTATGATGTGTAGCCTCCCATGTTGCTTTTTCAATATCCTCTGCACTATAGAAGTCAAATCCCTTTACACATATTGAGTCATCAAATGTACGGATAAAGCAATCTGAAATATGAACATCCTCACAGTTATGCATATCGATACCGTCGCTGTTAAATCTCCAGCAACCGATTATCTTTACATTTTTTATGTTGATGTTTTTGCAGCCTGATGGTTTTATATTATACACTAACGAATCTCTCATTGTAATACCATCAATTTCTATATTGGTACAATAATCGAGTTTAATGGTATGTGTTCTGAGCGAATTACCCACATCCATTGTATTACCGTCCGCATTTACAGCAAATAATATTTTTTCTTTATTCTTACTGTTATCTAAAATACCGCGACCTATTATTTTTATATTCTCTGCATCCTCAGCATGAACACTTCCGTAAACAAGTGCACCTTCATCGATAAAAAGAGTCTGGTTGCTTTTCAGCTCTATTGTACCGGCGTCATGCACGCCTTTACCAAAGTATATTACATCTTCGTTTTCCTTTGTTATATATTCACACATCGGGTCTGCAAAGATGTGAAGTGCGTTTTGTCTGCCAAATGGTTCTACAACAAAATATGCCGGCTTAGTCATAATAATTTTTATTGTGCCATCTGCTGTTTTTTCCGACTTAAAACCAAGTGATTGAGGTCTTATAACAAAATCCTCAAACTCACCCTTTGGTGTTATTTCGAGTACAGTTTCGCCCTCACACGCAAAAGAAGCGAAGTTTATAAGCTCACTTTGCTCAATCTGGCGCTGATGTCCCGGCCATCTTCTGTTAAATGGCATTGCCGAAACTCTTGCACTGTTAAGTTCGATTTCCTCTCCGTTAACTTTTAAACTGTAATTTGAACAATCACATTGTGATGGTTGTACCGGATAAACTTTTATACTCATTTATGTACCTCCTTAGTGTATGTGTAAAAATGCACCTATCATTTGCCAATTTTACATAATCTTGTATATGCAAATTATAACACAGTATTTTAATTACAACAATATATTAAATTCCTTATTTTTTGTACTATATTCCGATTTCCAAAAATTTTACTTGTATTATTTTTTTCAATCTGTTATACTAAAAAAAAGGGAGGTGGACACTATGTTTATAAATTACAATCTAAAAGACTTAGATAAGCTCTCAGAGGATTTTTTTAATGCTACAGGCATAGCTCTGGATATATTAGATGAAAATCTTATGCTTTTAAATAAGCACACGGTAAATTGTAATCCTTACTGCAATCTGCTCCAGTCTACAAAAAAAGGAAAAAAGGATTGTAAATATTCTGATGAGATAATTATAAAAAGGTGTAAAGAAACCGGCGAATCTCAAATGCATATGTGCCACGCAGGTCTTGTTGACGTAGCCATTCCTATAAAGCACGATAATATGATAATAGGATATATAGTGTTGGGTCAAATAAAAAACAACAAGGATTTTTCATCTATAGCCCATAAGTTAACCGACTCTCCCGTAAACCCCAAAAAATTAGAAAAAATTTATAATCAGCTTGAATTTTTTGATACTGATAAAATAAAGAGCATAATAACCATTGCCATCATTTTAGCAAAACACATACTTCTTGATAATATAATAACACTAAAATCCAATAAGAATATAGAAAGAATTGTTTCGTATATAAATGATAATTTAGAAAGTAACCTCACAGTATCTAAGATATCAGAGGCTGTAAATCTTTCCAAGAGCACGTTATATTCTGTTTTAAGCAGTCATTTTAATTGTACAGTAAATGAATACATTAACAAGAAAAGAATAGAAAAATCCATAAAACTACTTATGGATACTGATTTAAGCATAGACGAAATTGCTCAAAAATCAGGATTTTCGAGCATGTCTTATTACAGTAAGACATTCAAAAAAATACATGGTGTTTCCCCTCTCAAATTCAGAAAACACCAGCATTTTACACAATAAAAAAATACGTATCCTTATCAGGATACGTATTTTTATTATTCAATCAACTCAAATCTGTATTTTTGCACAACATCGGGATATTTTTCGTGGTCAACCTTCTCTAAGAACATTTCAAGAGTTCTTATCCACAACGACTTATCACCGTACATTTGTCTGTACACTACATATACTTCGCTACTTTCCGAATGCTTTGCAATGTCCTCTACACGATATAAATTACCTTTAAAGTGCTTATATACACCGCCTATTTGTAATTCCCTCATAATCAATTAACCTCTATCTGACACATTTTCATCGTCTCGAGTGCCGCATTGTGAGATGATGGTGTAACACCTGCACAACATTTACTGTCAACCGATATTTTAACATCAGGGAAATGAGCTTTTAAAATAAGTGCATTGGAAACTACACAAATATCCGTACAAAGTCCTACAATTTCTATTTCCTCAAACCTCATTGTATCCCACTGCGTATAACCAAACGACGGTTTATCTATAATTTTTGCACCATCAATCATAAGCGAATCCGCTATCTGCCAACCATGAGTTCCTTTTATACAATGCATTACCGGCAATTTTCTACCCTCGGGAGTTTCAAGATAATCCTCACCGTGAGTATCTCTTGTAAAAATTATCTCATCACCATTTTTTATATATTCTGCTATCTTCTCTTTTACATTATCTACGATTGCAAGTGCTTCCTTTGTTCCCAGACTTCCATCTATAAAATCATTTTGCATATCTATCACAATCAAGGTTTTCATACTTTTCCCCTTTATAGCTTTATTTTTTCGCTTATAACTCCTGACTGATACAAGAACATAAGATTATTTAAATCTTCAATATCCTTAAGTAATCCCTTTCCTGTATCTGTATCCTTAACAAGTGTTCTTTCTCTTGTTTTTTCTATGATATCTTTTTGGGACATCATTTCTAAATTATTTTTTACAATATAATCAACATTTTCAAAAGAGGAATGCGAAGTAAGTGTTAAGCCATATGAATTAAATGTCAGAGTATACCCCGCAATACCTGTTTGCTTACGGTATGTTTTTGACATTCCGCCATCTATTAAAATCAGTATTCCATTAGCTTTTATGGGACTTTCACCGCTTTTGAACTTTACAGGAATATGTCCGTTTATAATATGTCCATTTTTAGTATCAAGACCAAATTCAACAAGGATTTTTTTACATATCTTCGGATTATTTTGCAGAGTAAAATATGGTTGTTTCTCCTCAACATGAGCCTTTTTATTGTTTATGAACATTCTCTCGAACGTCGCCATTGTCTTTTTGCCAAAAAGCGGCGAATCGGGTGAACACCATAAATACCATGCAAAATCCGAAAGCTTTTCCCTTTTTTTATCGTCTGTTTCGTTATATATTCTTCTTAACTCTCTTTCACAAAAATCGAGATAGCTCTTTCCGTACATTTCTTTTCCCGCAAAAGAAACCCGCAGGAACTCACCATTTTCATCAAGTGGTACACTTCCATGAAAGAGAAGATTTCCATTATATCGCAGATAAAAACTTCCTTTTGAAAACAGAAATTTTAAATGCTTCTGCATTTTCTCACTATGCAAAAATCCTTGTTTTAAGCCATTTATTACTTCTCGTTCCCCGTCAGTGAGCTTTGTAACATCACTGCGCATAAGAGTCGGAAATTCATCAGTATTTAGTTTGTATGTACACCACGTTAAGTTATCAAGGTCAATCTTATCAAGTCTTGTTCTGTCGCTCATATTAAAATCGAGATTCTCTCGCATAATCTTATCTTCGAGCTTAAAACGTATTACAGAAATTGCCTTGTACATTTTTTCTATATTATTCTTACCACTATAGTGAGATGAAGAAAACTGTTCGAGCTTTCTGAGCGAAACACCATAGCCTTCCTCTAAGAATAAAATATTTCCGTATTTAAGGCTGTTTGCCACCGCAATGGCAATACACGCCTCATTACCCATCATTGCACCCATCCATACAACATCATGGTTGCCCCATTGAATGTCGATAGAACGATTTTTCATAAGAGAATCCATGACAATATCAGGTCTTGGACCTCTGTCAAAAATATCGCCTATTATATGCAAATGGTCAACAGACAGACTGCGTATAACCCCTGCAATTTCTGCAATAAACTCATCTGCACTGCCTATACTGATTATAGTTTCGATGATTTTATTGTAATAATGCTCTTTGTTTATATTTTTAGAATCGCAGTTTAAAAGCTCGTCTATAATATAGGCATACTTTTCGGGAAGTGCTTTTCTCACCTTTGAACGCGTATATTTTCCGCAGGCAAGCTTACACACCTCTATAAGCCTTAAAAGATTAACCTCATACCACTTTTTGTTCGTCCTGGTTATCTTTAAAACTTTTTCGGGATAATATATTAAATTAGCAAGTTTTGTCTGTTCTTCCTCAGAAAGAATTCCCTCATATATATCATTTATCTTTGCCTTTATAACTCCGGAAGCAGTACGCATAATATGTATAAAATGCTCATACTCGCCGTGAATATCACTTATAAAGTGTTCTGTCCCCTTTGGAAGACTCAAAATCGCCTGAAGGTTTATTATTTCTGAAATAACATCTTTTTTTGTAGGCCACTTTTGAGCTAATAGTTTGTAATATTTCAACTCGTCCAGACAGTTCATAATTCCTCCAATATATTAAGTAATTTACACAAATAATCCCTTTATTATTGTTTAATAATTTATGATTTATTATTGTAGTTTAACAAAACCTCAGTATTTGTTCCGTAGAAAATATCATCCTTAAATGCAATCAACTTCAGGAATTCTTCAAATCTATTCCAGTCATCACGAATATCAAACTCAAAGCCATGTCCCCAGATATATAATATCTGTGGTTTATCAGTTTCAGTTTCCAAAAACTGCGTAGCAATTTCAGTAAGCTTTTCAAAACCTGCACCATGATGATGAATTGTAGGGTTAAATCTGTAAAGATTTGTCTGCACATCAAAGTTATATGTAGGTGTTACAGTACGGGCATATTTAACACCTGTATTGTTTTTTATAATATCACCTATATGGTCATTATTATCACCGCACGGATACGCCATACCAACAACCTCATATCCAACGATATCAGATAAGTTTAACCTGTCCTGCTCAACTTGTCTTATAATCTCCTCATCAGAAATTCGTGTAAGAACAGGGTGTGTAAGGGTATGTACTGCAACCTCGTGGTTTTTGTAGGTTTCTCTTATTTCACTTTTATTTAATCTTTTAAGAGATACCTCAACACCCTCTCTTGGAATTCTTTCGTCAAGTCCGAACATCTCTGAATTGATGTTAAAGGTACACTTTATTCCATACTTATCAAAAAGCTCTATAAGACGTATATCCTGAGTTATACCGTCATCATAGCTGAATGTAATTGCTTTGTTTTTACGATTCTGCATACTAATCACCTTAATCAATCGAATATTTTACCCGGATTTAATATGTTCTTAGGGTCAAATACATTTTTAATTCCGCGCATAATTTCTATAACATCCTCGCTCAAGAGCTCCTTTAAATATGCTTTTTTTGCGTAGCCTATTCCATGCTCGCCCGAAACTGCACCATTTAATTCTTTTGCCTTTTTATACATCTCTCCCATAGCATCTTCGAGTGTATCTGCCCAATTTTCGTCCTTAATATCGTCTTTTAGAATGTAAATGTGAAGATTTCCGTCGCCTGCATGTCCAAAGCTTTTAATTCTTGCTCCCACTTTTTCCTCAAGTGCGTGCGAAAACTCCACCATTTCATTTACACAATTACGCGGTACAACAACGTCAACCTCGTCCATATCAGTTGTTGAGTTCTTTATTGCCTCAAGGAATGCACCTCTTGCCTTCCATATTGTTTCGTCTCTTTCTTCGGTATCTGATATGTAGATGTCCACAGCGCCTTGCTCAAGACAAACCTCGGCAACAACATCGTAGCAATTTTCTATTTCCTGCTTACTGTTTCCGTCAAATTTAAGCAATAAATATGCCTCGGATGCAGTATCGGGGAACTTTGTTCCAAGATAGCTTTCCGCATCTATTATAACTTCCTTTTGCATAAATTCTATAGCAGTAGGAATGGTTTTTGATTTAATAATCAATGGAACTGTATCGATAGCTTTTTTTAGGCTTGGGAATGGTATTAGAAGACTTATTGTCTTTTTAGGTAATGGCAAAAGCTTTAGAGTAGCTTTTGTTATAATACCTAACGTACCCTCCGAGCCAACCATCAAATCTTTAAGAGCATAGCCCGAACTGTTCTTTACAATTTTTCCGCCAAGCTCAATTTTTCTTCCATCCGAGAGCACCACCTCAAGCGCTCTTACATAGTCTCTTGTTACACCATACTTAACCGCTCTCATACCGCCGGCATTTGTACTTATGTTACCGCCTATTGTAGCAGTTTTTTCGCCCGGGTCAGGCGGATAGAAAAATCCCTTTTCTTCTACGAATGCACCAATTTCCATAAGAAGTACACCCGGCTCAACTGTAAGTGTTAAGTTTTCTTCGTCAAGCTCAAGTATCTTATTCATTAAAGAAAAATCAAGCACAATTCCGCCTTTTACAGGCACGCATGAACCAACAAGTCCTGTTCCGCTTCCTCTTGATGTTACGGGGAATTCATTCTCATATGCATATTTTACAACACTTTGTACCTCATCCGCCGAAAGTACCCTTACAACTATCCAAGGCTCGGAGAATGTTCCTCCAAGCTCGTCATGAGTATATTCTTCGTTTATTTTATCTTTATACAACACTCTTTCGCTGTCGTTTATAATTTCTAAAATATCATTATAGTTGTTATTGCAAAACATTATTTTCCCTCCTTTATCATTTTGGTAAGTTCCGGAACGACCTTATATATATCACCCAATATACCATAATTAGCAACATTAAATATTGGTGCCTTTTCGTCTGTGTTTATTGATATAATGCAATCTGCATTGTTCATTCCGGCAGTAAATTGAACTGCACCGGATATTCCGCATGTTATAATAAGCTTTGGTCTTACAGTTCTTCCGCTAAGACCTATCTGACATCTTGGTTCTATCCAGCCACATTCAACAAGAGGTCTTGTACCTGCGACCTTACCGCCAAGTGCATTGGCTAAATCCTCAATCATTTTTATATCGTCCTTGGACTTTATACCTCTGCCTACTGCAACTATTACATCTGCATTTTCTATGCCCTCTACCGTTTCTTTTGGGCTGAGTTTAAGCACTTCTACTTCACTCTTAATCTTTTCATCAGCAATTTTTTCTGTTATAATTTCACCGCTGATGTTGTCTTGTCTCTCGGGCGCATTCATCACCTTATATCTTACAGTTGCCATCTGCGGTCTGTTATTAGGTGTGCAAATCTGCGCCATAATGTTTCCGCCAAAAGCAGGTCTTATCTGTATCAAGTCGGTATTTTCGTCCATATCAAGAATTGTGCAGTCAGCTGTAAGACCCGTTTTAAAACGTGCAGCCACTCTTGGCGCAAGTTGACGTCCTACATTTGTTGCGCCAACAAGAATTGAACTTGGTTTTACCTTGTTTATAAAATCCTCAAACACTGTAGTATAGCTTTCTGTTATGTAATACTTTAGCAGCGGACTATCGTATACGTATACTTTTTCAACACCATAGTGGAGCAGCTCCTCTGCTTTTTCGGTTATGCCGCTTCCAATGAATATGCAATACACCTCGTGGTTTATTTTAGCAGCAAGCTCTTTTGCCTTGCCTATAAGCTCATACGTTACGGGATGAATTTCGCCATCTGTATGGTCAACATATACCGCTATACCTTTCCACTGTGATTTATCAATAGCCTTTATTTCGTCCTCAACAAAAATTGCCGCACCCTCAGGACCTTTTTTTACGCATAGCTTACACATTTTGCATGCCGAGTTTGACACAATTTCGCCATTTTCCTCAACAATCGCATTAAAAGGGCATATCTTCTTAAAGCCTTCGATATCTGTAATTTTTTCTTTATTAAAAATCAACTTAGCCATTCTTATGCCCTCCCTATATGAATTTAAGCTCTTTTAGCTTATTGTATATATTTTGTGGTGCATTTTCCTCATCATTCCAGAACTCCCTGTCTGTCTTATCCTTTGGCGGGAATATAGCCTGCACCTGCGTTGGGGAGCCATTTAGACCATATGATTTTTCATCTTTATCGTCAAGGTCATTAAGTGTAAGTGTATGTATTTCTCTGTCCTTTGTGGCTTTCATCTTAAGATACGACGGAAGTCTTGGAACAAAAATGTCTTTTTCTACACTTACAAGGCATGGATATTTTATTTTAGAAATCTGCACTGCATTTGCCATTTCCATTTCAACTGTTATTGACTTATCATCAAATTCGACAATCTTCTGGACATTCGATAAAGATGGAAGATTAAGCCACTCTGCTATTTCGGTACCAACCTGAGCTGTGTCTCCGTCTGTTGTTTGCTTTCCGCAGATAATAAGGTCGAAATCGCCACACTTAATAATTCCTTGTGAAATTGCATGGCTTGTTGCTAAAACATCCGCACCTGCAAATTTTCTGTCAGTTAACAGATATCCCTCATCAACACCCATAGAAAAAGCTTCTCTTATTATCTCTGACGCTTGTGGAGGACCCATTGTTATAACAGATACCTTTCCGTTTGTTTTTTCTTTTAAAACAAGTGCAGTTTCCAAGGCATATAAATCATACGGATTTATTTTTGATTCTATTCCGTCTCTTTTAAGCACGCCTGTTTTTTCGTCAACTTCGACTTTGTTTGTACTTGGCACTTGCTTTATACATACAATAATGTTCATTTCGCTTTTCTCCTTTTCTCCAAAACGTTTATAATACCTTATACGTAATACAATAAATCAGTATATGTTGGGAATGGCCAGTAATCCTTTGCAACAAGCATTTCGAGATTATCTGATATTTCTCTTAACTTAGTCATTTGAGGCAATACTGTATCCTTGTAATAATGTGAAGCATGCGGAATTTCTTCTGGAACAGACTTGGAAATTTCTTCGAGCTCGTCTGTTACCATAATCATTTCCTCTGTAAGATTTGCAATCTTTTTAGCTTTCGCCTTTTCGTTAGGTACATCAATTCCGACAGATTCTTTTGTTGCAATACCCGACGCCATATCATTTACATATGCAATACAAGCAGGTAAAATTTCCTGTTTTGCCATCTCGAGCATGGTAAGCATTTCGATATGCATTGTCTTTACGTAATTTTCAAGAAGAATTTCTGTTCGTGTAAGAGTTTCCTTTCTTGAAAGAACTCCGTGTTTTTCGAACACCTTAATTGACTTTTCCTCAGCAAAGCATGGAACTGCATCAGCAGTTGTTCTCAGATTTGGCAAACCTCTCTTTTGTGCCTCTGTAATCCATTCATCGCTATATCCGTTACCGTCAAAAATTATTCTCTTATGCTTTTTGAATGTATCGACTGCAATTTCCATCGCCTTGGTATTTACATCATCAGCACCCTCAAGTATATCCGCAAACTGCGATAAACTTTCTGCAACTATTGTATTTATAACAATATTTATGCTCGAAGCAGACTGAGATGAACCGGGCATTCTGAACTCAAATCTGTTACCGGTAAATGCAATAGGCGAAGTTCTGTTGCGGTCAGTTGTATCCTTTTCTATTACAGGCAGTGTAGATACACCTGTCTTAAGTTTTTGTCTTGCTCCTGTACCTGTTTCTTCACCATTTATAAGTGCATTTACAATATCCCCCAGTTGTTCACCAAGATATATTGACACTATTGCCGGAGGAGCTTCGTTGCCTCCAAGTCTGTGGTCATTACCCGCTGATGAAACTGACATTCTTATAATTTCTGCATAATCGTCAACAGCCTTTAACACTGCAGCAAGGAAAAGCAAAAATTGTACGTTTGTATCAGGATTCTTCCCCGGTTTAAACAAATTCTCGCCATCAGAAGTACCTATTGACCAGTTATTGTGTTTTCCTGAGCCATTTATTCCCTCATACGGTTTTTCGTGCAAAAGACAAACAAGATTATGATGAGATGCAACCTTTTTTAAAATCTCCATTGTAATCTGGTTATGGTCAGCGGCAATATTTGCCTGTGAGTATATTGGTGCAACCTCATGTTGAGCAGGTGCCGCCTCGTTATGCTTTGTTTTGCTGTATACACCCAGTTTCCAAAGCTCCTCGTCAACCTCTTTCATAAACTCTGAAACACGTTCTTTTATCTGTCCAAAATAATGGTCCTCAAGTTCTTGCCCCTTTGCAGGCATTGCACCAAACAATGTTCTGCCTGTAAGCATAAGGTCTTTACGTTGCTCCCAAAGGTCTTTATCGACAAGAAAATACTCCTGTTCAGGACCTATGTATGTAATAACGCTTGCAGGATTTTTACCAAAGCAGGCTAAAATTCTTTTTGCCTCTTTAGAAACTGCCTCTATTGAACGAAGTAAGGGGGTTTTTTTATCAAGCACTTCGCCCGTGTATGAAATAAATGACGTCGGTATGCACAAAGAAGAGTCCTTAATAAAAGCGAACGATGTCGGGTCCCATGCAGTATAGCCTCTTGCCTCAAAGGTCGCTCTTAATCCACCTGATGGAAAACTTGACGCATCAGGCTCACCCATTATAAGCTCCTTTCCCGAAAATTCGCTTATTACAACACCCTCATCTGTGGGTTGTATAAAAGCATCATGTTTTTCCGCAGTAACACCCGTCATTGGCTGGAACCAATGTGTATAGTGTGTACAACCTTTTTCTATAGCCCAGTCCTTCATAGCAGTTGCAACCACCTGTGCAGTCGAAAGGTCAAGCTTTTTTCCTTCATTTATTGTTTCTAGTAATGAGTTGAAAACGTCTTCGGGTAATCTCGATCTCATTGTAGGAATATTAAAAACATTTGAGCCAAAAATTTCAGCTACATCTTTCATATTCGTATGCCCCCTTAAAATATCTTTAATAATGTACTAATTTTATCATTTTTTGAAAAAATTGTCAATACATAATATTATGTGTTAATGCCATAAAATATCACTTTATTGATTTATCCCTCAAGCTCTCTTAAAAGTATATCCCTCACTGTTTTAGGGTTTGTATTTTTACCAAGTTTTTTTACAGTTTCACCCATAAAAAAACCAAAAATTTTCTGGTTTCCGTTTAAATATTCTTCAACCAGGTGTTTGTTATTAAATATTACTTCACTAACTGTCTTTTGCACCTCATTTAAATCCTCTTTTATAACAAATCCACACTTATTTGCTATTTCCTCGGGATTTCCACCCTCTAAAAACAAATGCTTTATAATTTCCTTTTGTGCATTCTTTGTAATTAGCCCGTCATTTACCATTTGCACTGTTTTTGTAATATCTTGAGGTGTAAATTTTACTTCGCTAATACTTTTCGAGAATTCATTCAAATATCTGTTTACCTCACCCAACATTACATTACATATTTCCTTAAAATAACCGTTTTCTTTAACTGCATCATCATAGAAATCCGAGAAATCTCTTGATTTTACAATAAGCTTTGCTTCATAATCGTTAAGACCGAAATTTATGTACTCTTTATACCTTTTACGAGGCATTTTAGGTAACGAATTCTTTATATTTTCCAAATCAAGGTCAGAAAATATTACACTCAAAATATCAGGCTCTGTAAAGTATCGGTAGTCCTGTGCTTGCTCCTTTGAGCGCATGGCATATGTTTTAGCGCTTTTTTCATCAAAACGTCTTGTTTCCTGATTAACCTCTCCTCCCTCATCAAGTATTTTACTCTGACGTTCTGTCTCATATTCTATTGCACGCGCTATTGACTTGAATGAGTTTAGGTTTTTTATTTCTGCTCTTGTACCCAATTTATCCGAATTTACAGGTGAAATTGAGATGTTCACATCAACTCTTAATGACCCCTCCTCCATTTTCGTATCGCAAACATCTGCATATTTCATTAAAAGAGCAATTTCCTCGACAAACTCCAGGACCTCATCTGCACTTCTCATATCAGGTTCTGTAACAATTTCTATTAAAGGCACACCGCAACGATTATAGTCAGCAAGAGAGCTATACCCATCCTCGTCATGAACAAGCTTGCCTGCATCTTCTTCTATCTGTATGCGGTTTATACGTACACGTTTTTTATTAGCAAGCTCTACATACCCGTTTTGGCATATGGGATGTTTTAACTGAGTAATCTGATACGCTTTTGGCAAATCGGGATAAAAGTAGTTCTTTCTCTCAAATTCACAACACTTATTTACTTTGCAATCAGTTGCAAAGCCTGCTCTTGCGGCAAGATTTAGTGCCTCCTTATTTATACTTGGTAATGTACCAGGCATTCCCATACACACAGGACACACATTAGTATTTGGTTTTTTTCCGAATTCATTTTTACAACTACAGAATATTTTAGATTTTGTAAGGAGTTCGCAGTGTATTTCAAGTCCGATTACCGTTTTATATTTCATACGCTGTAGCCTCCTTTTTTGTAAAATTATTTTCGAAGAAATCACAGACTGCAATGATTGTACTCTCATCATATGGTTTACACACTAAAGTCATGCCCACAGGCATATTCCCCTCACCATAGCCGCAAGTAACAGAAATTGCACCAAGACCCGCAATATTTACGGGTACAGTACATATATCACCAAGATACGAACTTACAATGTCTGTTTTTTGGTCCGTCTTTTTTGCAACAGATGGCGCAGTAGGGGTAATTATAATATCGCATAGTTCAAAGATTTTTGCGTACTCCTTTTTTATTTGTCCGCAAATTTTGAGTGCTTTGTTGTAATATTCATCATAGTATTTTGAGCTTAGCGCATAATTACCGAGCATTATCCTTCTCTTTACCTCATTGCCAAACCCTTCGGTTCTTGAGTTTATAATAAGCGAATTAAAGTCATCGCCCATATCACTTCTATGTCCGAATCTTATTCCGTCGTATCTTGATAAATTACTCGACGCCTCTGCCGATGATATAAGGTAGTATGCGGATATTGCATATTCAAGCGACGGAACTGAGCATTCTATAATTTCACACCCCGAAGACTCAAAGAACTTTATAGCACCCATTACATTTTCTCTTACACTTTTATCTATCCTGTCTGTAAAAAACTCCTTTGGTATTCCTATTTTGAGCCCTTTAATATCCATACCGATTTTTGATGAATAATCTTTATCAGCTTTATTTGAAGTGGTTTCATCTTTATCATCAACACCACAGATACCATTTAAAATATATGCCGAGTCTATAGCAGAATTTGCACATATACCTATCTGGTCAAATGAAGATGCAAACGCAATAAGTCCCCATCTGGAAACTGTACCATACGTCGGCTTTAACCCGACAACACCGCAATACGACGCAGGTTGAGGAATAGAGCCACCCGTATCTGACCCCAAAGCACCAAGACACATTTTTGCACTGACCGACGCCGCAGCACCGCCTGACGAGCCACCGCTTACACGTGTTAAATCGTATGGATTTTTTACTGTACCGTAGTATGACGTTTCGGTACTGCTACCCATTGCAAATTCATCCATATTGGTTTTTCCGAGTATTATTGCAGTATCTTTTTTAAGCTTTTCCACAACTGTTGCATCATAAAAAGGAATAAAATCCTCAAGCATTTTAGATGCGCATGTAGTCTTTATTCCTTTTGTACAAATATTGTCCTTTACTGAGAAAGGTATACCCGTGAACATACCAGATTTACCCTCATTGATAAGCTTTTGTGCTTTTTTTGCATCAGACAAAGCGGTTTTATCACAAACCGTTATATAAGCATTTATTTTTTTATTGTATTTCTCTATCCTGTCAAGATAATACTTAGTCAGTTCTTCAGCACTTATCCTGAGTGAATCAAGTTCTTTTCGAACTTCGAACAAATTCATCCGCATTTCCTCTTAAAAATATTATTAAATGATTTTGGGGACAACCACATAATTATCCTCTATACATTTTGCATTTGATATTGCCTCTTTAGTATTGTAATCATTATTGATTGTATCTTCTCTCAGATTTTCGTATTTTATACTCTCATGAGAGCTTACACAAACATCATCATTAAATGCTTTTACTTTATCCATAAGAGCAATAATATCATGCATTTGTTTTGTTATATTCTCCTCCTCATTTTCCGTAAACGATATTTTAGAAAGAGCAGTAAGATATTTTATTAAATCAGAATTAAACATCAAAAAACCTCAATGACTTATTTTTTCTTCTTTGCGGGCAGTTCACTCCAGAGAGTGAAACCTAAAATCAGCAAACCGCCGATAAACTGCGGAACTGTCATTTTCTCATTCAACCAGATTACGCTTACCAACACCGCTACCAACGGGTCAATGTAGCTTAATATTGCTACCTTGTGCCCCGGTAATTCCTTGAGTGCCGAAAAATACATACAATATGTAATACCAGTATGTACAAGACCAACAATCAATAAGGAAACCCAACCGGTTTTATCCAGGCCACCCAGAGTAAAACCTCCTGTAAATGCCACATATGGCACAAGCACCACAGTAGCCGACAGGAATTGAACAAAAGTACGGTGAAGTCCCATAACACCCTTTATGAATTTGTTGAGCAGCATCACTATAGCATAAAACATCGCCGCACCAACACCAAACGCAATACCTAAAAGGTCCTGCTTTCCACCACCTGCTGTTCCGGTAATAAGCACCAATCCCGCAGTTGACATAACAAAGCAAATTATCTGTTTTACTGTAATTTTCTCCTTAAACAGTAATGGGCAGACCACCATGACCATCACCGGTGCAAAATAATAGCTTAATGTTGCAACAGATACTGTTGTGTATTTATATGCCTCAAAGAGCAGAATCCAGTTAATACCCATAGCCGCACCCGACAGTAAAAGAAGCAGTAATTCCTTTTTGATACCTGCTATAGAAAGTCTTTGTTTTTTAATTAACAAATAACCGCCTACCAGCACCGAAGCCATAACTGCCCGATACAATGCCAACTCACCCGAACTGACATTTATATTTCGTACAAATGGCGCTAACGTACCAAAAATAAACATAGCTATCGCCATTAAACTCTTTGCAGTGTTTTCTTTTTTCATACATGTACCCCTCATCTATCAGATAACATCAAACATAACCCATGTTATAACCAGCGAATAATTTGGATTATATTTTTACTGATATTATACCACCCAAGGCATATTTTGTCAATAAAATACATGTCGTTTTGAGGTATATTTTATGTAATATTCAGGTGTTTTTTATAAGACTTTTAAAGTTATTTTTACACATTAAACTTTACACCTGACTTGACAAATGTAAAGTACGGGTGTATAATGGTGATACTAAATCAATCTGAGAGGTTAAACAATGGATATTAAAGCTGACATAATAATAGCGGGATGCGGTGCTGCAGGACTTATGTGTGCACTCACTCTCCCAAAAGACAAAAAAATCCTGATGATAACAAAATCGGAGCTTGAAAACAGTAATTCGTATCTTGCACAAGGCGGAATATGCGTTTTAACAGATGATAGCGACTACGATGCATATTATGAGGATACCATGCGTGCAGGCCATTACGAAAACAATCCCGAATCAGTAGAAATAATGATTCGCTCATCATCCGAGGTCATTAAATGCCTTGTTGATTTTGGTGTTGATTTTGAAAATAAAGATGGTGATTTTATATACACACGCGAGGGTGCTCACTCTAAACCAAGAATTTTGTATCATCGCGATATTACAGGCAAGGAGATTACCTCAAAGCTTATATGCGAAGCTAAAAAAAGAGATAATATAATTATAAAAGAAAATTTCACTATGACGGATATTATCGAAAAAGATGGAGAGTGCATAGGCATAACAGGTATATGCAATAACGAAAAAGTAAATGTTTTTGCAAACTATACGGTTATGGCAACGGGCGGAATAGGCGGACTGTTTAAGCACTCAACAAATCAACCGCATTTAAAGGGTGATTGCAGTGCCATTGCAATACGTCATAACATTGATGTAGAAAATCTCCATTACATACAGATACACCCCACCACTCTCTACTCAAAAAACAAAGGCAGAAGTTTCCTTATATCCGAGTCGGTAAGGGGCGAGGGTGCAATTCTTCTCGATAAAAATATGAACAGATTCACCGACGAATTACAACCACGTGATGTACTTACCAACATAATACATGAACAAATGGAAAAGGACAATACGGAATTTATATGGCTTTCGATGTTACCAATTCCGCAAGAGACAATACTAAGTCATTTCCCTAACATTTACAAAAAATGTCTTGAAGAGGGCTATGATGTAACAAAAGAGCCAATCCCCATTGTGCCTGCACAACACTATCACATGGGCGGAATAAAAACAAACTCAAACGGTAAAACAAGCATGAACAGGCTCTATTGTGCAGGCGAAGCAGCGTGTAACGGAGTACACGGAAAAAACCGCCTGGCAAGTAACTCATTGCTCGAAAGCATGGTTTTTGCAAGACGTGCCGCAAATGATATTTCTTTAAATTACACAGATGCACCAATTCCTGACAATGATGATATTTTAAAATGCTCATATTCAACAGATGGATATGATAAAATTGTACTTAACAAGATAAATGAAGAGAAAGGAAATTACAACAATGAATAATATAACTATGAGAATGAATGCAGATGAGTTGATACTATTAGCTCTTAAGGAGGATATAACAAGCGAGGATATAACAACAAATTCCGTTATGAGAGACTATCAGCTTGGAGAGGTAGACTTAATCTGCAAGCAGGATGGTATAATTGCAGGTCTTGATGTATTTAAAAGAGTTTTTGAGCTTCTTGATGATAAGACAGAGTTTGAAATGAACTGCGAAGACGGCACACATGTTGTCAAAGGCGAAAAAATAGGCACAGTAAGAGGCGATATACGCGTACTCCTATCAGGCGAGAGAACTGCGCTTAACTATCTACAGAGAATGAGTGGAATTGCAACATACACAAACGAAATTGTATCAATGCTTGAGGGTTCAAAGACAAAGCTTTTAGATACAAGAAAAACAACACCAAATATGCGTATATTCGAAAAGTACGCAGTTAAGGTTGGCGGCGGTTGTAACCATCGTTATAATTTGAGCGACGGAATATTATTGAAGGACAATCATATAGGCGCTGCGGGCGGTGTTAAAGAGGCTGTTAAAATGGCAAGGGACTATGCTCCTTTTGTAAGAAAAATCGAAGTTGAAGTTGAAAATCTCGAAATGCTACAGGAAGCACTTGATGCGGGTGCAGATATTATAATGCTCGATAACATGAGTGCCGAGGATATGAAAAAAGCAGTAAAAATGGTTGACGGTAAGGCACAAACTGAGTGCAGCGGCAATGTAACAAAAGAAAACATTGCAAAGCTTGTGGATATAGGTGTTGACTTTATATCAAGCGGTGCCCTCACCCACTCTGCACCTATAATGGATTTATCTTTAAAGAATCTTCACGCAATATAAATTTTAGTTTGAGGAGAACTTCTGATGCAAACAAATTTAGATAAGAGAAGAAATAAAATACTGACGTTTATTACGAACACACAAGCACCTGTATCAGGCAGTGAACTATCTTCTATGTTTGGAGTTTCAAGGCAGATAATTGTCTCTGATATTTCTGCACTAAAGGCTTTGGGGCATGATATAATATCAACAAACAGGGGTTATATTCTGCACAAGCCTCAATCCTTACGCGTGGTTAAGGTCGTTCACACTGACGATGAAATTGGCGATGAACTATTATCTATTGCTGAGCTTGGCGCAACTGTTGTTGATGTATTTGTATGGCATAAAATATATGGCAAAATAGAGGCCTCCTTGAATATAAGCTCCAGACGTGATGTAAATGAGTATTTAAAAAGCCTGAAAAACGGACGTTCAGGTCCACTTAAAAAGGTAACATCAGATTATCATTACCATACCCTACGTGCAGATAACGAAAAAGTTCTTGATGACGTAGAAAAAATGCTCGATAAAAAGGGTTATCTGGTCAAAGAAGAAGATTAAAAATATAGTATTATAAAAGAGAGGACAATCTATCTAAATTCTGTTGCTCTAACAGTTAAATCCAGCGGATTTAAAACTCACAACATCGAATTTATATAGACTGCCCTCTCTTTGTGTAATTAAGCTTTTCTTCTTTTTAAAATCACATAAATTACAACAGCACCAACAGCACCGATTATTGCAACTATCTGCGAAATTCCAAGTATATTTGGTATAGCATAAAGGATATATTTAGTGTCCCTCATACCCTCTAAAAAGAATCTGCCAAGAGAGTACCAAAATACATAAAAACAAGCAACCTGACCGTCCGTTTTTTTATTGTCCCTAAATACAATAAGCAATATTAAACCAAGAATATTCCATAGGGATTCGTACAGAAAAAGCGGGTGTACCATAGCTCCACCGTTTATTGACATTCCCCATGGCAATGCGGTTTTTTTACCATAAACCTCAGCATTTACAAAGTTACCGAATCTTCCTATTGCCTGACCGATAAACAAACCGGGGACACAAACATCATAGGCATTTAAAACCTTTATTTTCTTCACCTTGCAATATACATACGTACTTATAAACGCGGCAATTATACCACCATATATTGCAAGTCCGCCATTCCATATTTTGAATATATCCCAAAAGGTTTTCATTTCGTCGAGCGCAAACAATACATAATAAATTCTTGCACCGATTATACCCGATATCAGTCCGTAAAATGCAATATCCCACACACTGTCCTTTTGCACTCCCCTTTTTTCGCAAGTTGCGTAAACAAATCCAAAACCCGCAAAAAAACCTGTTAAAATTATAAGTGCATACCAGAATATCTCCTTTGAGCCTATCATAAATGCAACAGGATTTATGTTTAGTGTAATATTGAGTCCGGGAAACGAAATAACATTCATTTTAGTTTGCCTCCCTCATAGATAATGATATTCTGTGTTTCTTTATATCAACCTCAAGTACCTTTACATTAACAACATCGCCCACACTCAGAACCTCGGTAGGATGTTTTATATACTTATCGCAAATCTGAGAAATATGCACAAGACCGTCCTGATGAACACCAATATCCACAAATGCACCAAAATCAATAACATTTCTTACTGTTCCGCGCATAATCATTCCCTCTTTTAAGTCCTCGATGGATAAGACATCACTCCTTAAAACAGGTTGGTCAAGCTCTTCACGCGGGTCTCTGCCCTTCTTTAAAAGGCTGTCAACTATATCAACTATAGTAAGTGCACCTATACCAAGCTTTTCGCTCAAATCATTCGTTTTATATTTACCAAGTCTGTCTTTTATATCGCCTATATTTCCGTCTGAGACATCTTTTTCGCTATAGCCTAAAATATCAAGCAACTGTTTTGTTGCGTCGTAGCTTTCTGGATGAACCGATGTATTATCAAGTACATTTGAGCCATCCGAAATTCTTAAAAAGCCTGCACATTGTTCAAATGCTTTTTGTCCGAGCTTTGGTACTTTCAACAAATCCTTTCTCGAATTAAATCGTCCGTTTTCTTCACGATACAATGTGATATTTTTAGCAACTGTTTTATTTACACCTGCAACATAAGATAATAAAGACGGTGATGCAGTATTTAAATCAACACCCACACTGTTAACACAAGCCTCAACAACACCGCCAAGAGCTTCGCCAAGACGTTTTTGGTTCATATCATGTTGATATTGTCCTACTCCTATTGATTTAGGGTCTATTTTTACAAGCTCAGCCAATGGGTCCTGCAAACGTCTTGCAATAGACACTGCACTCCTTAGTGCAACATCATAATCAGGAAATTCTTCACTTGCAAGCTTTGATGCACTGTATACCGATGCACCCGCCTCGTTGGTCATAACATAATATATAGTCTTATCTATTTCCTTTAACAGATCACACACAAAGATTTCGCTTTCCTTTGATGCAGTACCATTACCAATCGAAACAATATCAACATCATTACGTTCAATCATTGATTTGAGTGCTTTTTTCGCCTTATCCTTATCATGATTTGGCAATGTAAAATATCCAATTCCCGTATCGAGCACTCTGCCTGTTTCATCAACAACTGCAAGCTTGCATCCCGTACGGTAGCCCGGGTCAAGTCCCAATACAACCTTACCCTTTATAGGTGGCTGCAATAACAATCCCGAAAGATTTTTGTTAAATACCTTTATTGATGCCTCCTGTGCATTTTCGGTAAGCATTGCCCTTACTTCTGTTTCTACAGACGGTGCTATAAGACGTTTGTAGCCATCAAGGAGTGCCTCTTCTACATATCTTGATGCATCTGTAGGATTTTTAGCAATCATTTTGCGACATAGATAGCTATGTATAATTTCATCATCCATCTCGAATTTAACACTTAAAAAGCCTTCTTTTTCTCCTCTGTTGATAGCTAAAATCTGGTGATTTGCAAGCTTTCCGACAGGTTGTGAAAATTCGTAGTACAGACTGTATACACTGTCCTCCTCAGTTGCGGCTTTTGTAACCATAATTGCACTTTTAAAAGTTTTTTCTCTTATTGCTTTTCTAAACTCCGCATTATCACTTACTCTTTCGGCAATGATATCCATTGCACCCACTATTGCCTCCTCTACGGTTTCGACACCCTTTTCGAAGTCAATATACATAAGCGCCTCGCTCTCAACACTTTTTATTTCCTCGCTTTGTGCTTCAATTAAATCCGCAAGCGGTTCAAGTCCCTTTTCCTTGGCTATTGTAGCACGCGTTCTTCTCTTTGGGCGAAATGGTCGGTATATATCCTCAAGCTCTGCAAGGGTAAGTGCGTTTTCTATTGATTCGGCTATCTCCTCCGTGAGATTTCCCTGCTCGTCTATAAGGCGGTGTATCTCCTCCTTTTTATCCTCCAAACCTCGAAGATATGTAAGTCTGTCATAAAAATCTCGCAAAACCTCATCGCTTAGAGCGCCAGTCTTTTCTTTTCGGTATCTGGCAATAAACGGAATTGTATTACCCTCGTCTATAAGCTCAATAACGCTTTCGACCTGCCACTCGGCAATCGAAAATTCCTTTGTCAATGTTTGTTTTATTTTGTCCGTTTTCTGCATATGTGCAAACCTCCCAAAACTTACGTAAACAAAAATAAAAATTTGTAACTCCTTTGTAAAAATTTTTTTAAAAAAGTATTCACAAATCCAAAAATTTGTGGTACAATAGTTTTATACCACAGTATGTTGTATAACAACAGTGTGTAATAACACAATTTTTACACATTTACGATAACATCATTATAACCTATTTTTAACAACTTTACAAGAGAAAAGTAAAATTTTTTAAAAACATGGTTTTGGGAGATATTAACATGAGGGAAAATGAGGTTTTTCCCTTGCGTTTTTTGATGTTTTAATGTAGAATAAATTTGTAATTTACTACTGACGGAGAGTACTAATAACATGGAATTTAAGCATATATCAGTCTTATTTGACGAAAGCATAAATGGCCTTAACATAAAAAGCGGCAATACATATGTAGATGGTACTCTTGGCGGCGGAGGTCATAGTGAGGGTATTTTAACCTCAAACGACGGATGCTCTGTAATTGGTATTGACCAGGACGTTGAAGCAATCAGTGCTGCAAGTGCAAGGCTCGAACGTTTTGGTAACAGAATTACGATTGTAAATAACAACTTTTGTGAGATAAAAGAAATTTTAGAAAAACTTAAAATAGATAAAATCGACGGTGCAGTTCTCGATTTAGGCGTAAGTTCATATCAGCTTGATAATGCCGAAAGAGGGTTTTCGTATATGCAGGACGCACCGCTCGACATGAGAATGGACAAGTCTAAGCCACTTAGCGCATACGACGTGATAAACTCATACAGCATAGAGGACTTAACACGTATTTTCTACGAATACGGAGAGGAAAAATGGTCAAAGCGTATTGCAGAGTTTATTATACAAAAGCGTACAAGTTCCCCTATTAAGACCACCTTTGAGCTTGTTGACATTATAAAGGCCGCAATTCCAAAAGGTGCACGTCTTGATGGCGGACACCCTGCAAAGAGAATTTTTCAGGCAGTACGTATCGAGGTCAATAACGAGCTTGGTATTTTAAGGCAAGCCATTGAGGATTTTGTATCGTGCCTGAACAAAGGCGGAAGACTTGCAATAATCACATTCCATTCACTTGAGGACAGAATAGTAAAGCAAACCTTTGCAGGTCTTGCAAGCGGATGCGAATGTCCAAAAAGCTTTCCCGTTTGTGTATGTAACAAAAAAAGCATCGTAAAGCTTATAACAAGAAAACCCATACTTCCTACCGAGGAGGAACAAGAACTTAACCCGCGTTCTAAGAGCGCAAAACTAAGAATTATAGAAAAGTTGTAGTAGATAGGTGAATAATTTGGCATATTATGAGAATTTGGCATACAAATATGAGTATGACCGCAAAGAATATATACAACAGAATATTCCAGAACGTCAAAAGGTCAAACAACAGCCGCAGATTAAAACAAGCAGAAAATGTGCACTCTACATTGCACGTATATCTGTTCTTGCTCTTTCGGCTGCTTTTATGGTATCGACCTTTATTTCTGTGCACGATACAAAACTCGTTGTAGCTAATCTTAATGCCGAGCTAAAACAGGAAGAAGCGCTTACAAATCAAAAGGCTTTTGACCTCGAAAACAGCTTTAGTCTTTCAGAAATAGAAAAAGAAGCTACTTCAAGACTCGGCATGCAAAGACCCGAAAATTACCAGTACGTGTATGTAAATGTAAAACAGCAGGATACTGTAGAGAAAATAGCCACATCTGAAGAGGGCGTTATAAAAAGTATACGTATGGCACTATCGTCTGTTTTAGGTAATATAGTGGACTTTTTCAGCATAAAATAGCTATAAGGAGTTTTAAGGTACTCCTTTTCGTCTTCCCGCGACGCGAAAGGGTTTTGAAATTGCGGGAGAAAGGCTCGGATGATATAATTGACTCCATCATTAAACAGTATAAAAAAACGAATTTTTCCGTTTGTAGTTATTGTTATAGCATGTATGGCTTTATTGGTTCTAAGACTTGTATATTGGCAGGTAATACGCGGAGACGAAATGAGCCGACGTGCAAAAGCCCAGCAAACAGGTAGCAGTATAATAACTGCATCACGCGGAAATATATATGACCGTAACGGAAAGATGCTCGCACAGAGCACATCCGTTGACACACTAATCTGCAATCCTAATGATATAGTTAAAAATAAAAATGCAGATTATATAGTAAAAACTCTTGCTCCCATTTTGGATATGGATGAGCAAAAGCTTACAAAACTTGTAACTCAGAACAGTAACTATCAGGTAATAAAAAAACGTATCACCATGGAGCAAAGCAATCAGATAAAGGCTCTTATGGATTATGAAAACAGTCCCGAAACTGCAAAAAATCTTTCAGGTCTATATTTTGAGGATGACTCAAAGCGTTATTATCCTTATGCAATAGCCCCTCATATCCTTGGTTTTACGGGATATGACAACAACGGTCTGCAGGGAATTGAGCTCACCTTCGATAATGAACTTTCAGGAAAGGCGGGTTCAATAGATGCAAAAAGAACCGCCGGCGGTACTACACTCGAAACCGACCAGGAGGAATACTTAAATGCCGCATCCAAGGGTGCTGATGTTGTACTTACAATAGATGAAACTATTCAGCATTTCTTAGAAAAGCATCTTGAAGAAGCTATCACTGAGTACAAACTAAAAGAAGGCGCTGCAGGAATTGTAATGAACCCAAAAACAGGCGAAATTCTTGCAATGGCAACAAAGCCGGACTTTGATGCAAATAACCCATATGATGTTAAAGCATTTGATGAGTACATAATGCAGTTTAAATCGGCAAATGCCAATCCCGAAGTAGACGAGGATAAGGACGAGAAAACTCTCAAGGAAGAACGCACACGAAATCTGCAAAACAAAATGTGGCGTAACAAAGCAATTTCCGATTCCTACGAGCCGGGTTCTACATTTAAAATAATAACCGCAGCGGCCGCATTAGAAGAAAATATTGTAGATGACGAATCTACATTTTACTGTCCGGGATATAAAGTTGTTTATGACAGACGTATAAGCTGTGCAAACAAACACGGTCATGGTTCGCAGACGTTCGTCCAGGGCGTGCAGAACTCATGCAACCCTGTATTCATGGATTTAGGAATAAAACTTGGCTCAGATAAGTTCATGGAATATTTTTCTGCTTTTGGCCTTAGTGAAAAAACTGATATTGAACTTGTAGGTGAATCGTCAAGTATATATTATAAGAACGGAATGAGCGACGTTGACCTTGCAACAAGTGCTTTCGGGCAAGGTATTCAGGTTACTCCCATCCAGCTTATAACCGCAATCTCATCTGTTGTAAATGGCGGCGAAAGAATGAAACCGCAAATTGTAAAAGAGATAAGAAACTCCAACGGAATAGTAAAAAGCTACGAAACAGAGGTTGTAAACAGAGTAATATCCGAAGAAACCTCACAAACAATGCGCACTATCCTCGAAAAGGTTGTTTCCTCTCCTAATGCAACAGGTAAAAATGCATACGTAAAAGGTTGCAGAATAGGCGGTAAAACAGGTACATCCGAAAAAGCTCCCAGAGGTTCTGATAAGCGTATTGCTTCGTTTGTAGGCTTTGCTCCTGCAAATGACCCGGAAATAATATGCCTTGTAATGCTTGATGAGCCTCAGACAAATAACAAGTATGGTGGTACTATTGCCGCACCTCTTGTTGGAGAATTGATTGAAGATATCCTAAACTACCTTGGTGTAGAAAAACAATATAGTGCAGATGAAGAACCGTTGGTTCTTGATACTGTTCCAAACCTTATAGGTGTCCACAGAAATGATATAAAAGAAGTATTTAAACAAAATACTCTCGATTATGTTATAAAAGGAAAAGGCGAAAAGGTTATTGAACAAATCCCAAGCGAGGGTACAGTCATGAACGAAGGCTCTCTTGTTATTCTTTATACAGAGGAACATGAAGAGGAGCTTGTAAGTGTACCTGACTTTACTAATATTTCAGTAAACGAAGCGCGTTCGTCCTTAAAATCACTTCATTTGAATTTTGAAGTTTCAGGTGCAGGACACAGCGAAATATACTCCGCATACGGTGTAAAACAAAGTGTAAAACCGGGAGAAAAGGTTCCAGTAGGAACAGTTATAGGTGTTGAATTCAGACAGACTGCTCAAGATTAAACTTTAAGGGGGATTTAGTATGCTTGCTGATAAGCTTTTTGGAGATATTTGGTGTAGCAGCTTTGATAATATAGATATAACAGGTATTGCATACGACTCAAGAGCTGTTATGAACGGCAACGTATTTGTTTGTGTAAAAGGCTTCGAAACCGACGGGCACAAGTATGTTGACAGTGCCATAAAAAATGGTGCAGCCATTATTGTTGCTCAGGATAAAATAGACGTCGATGTCCCTGTTATATATGTCGAAAATACAAGACGTACTTTAGCAGATTTGGCATGCACATACTATGGTAATCCTTCGGAGAATTTTAAGCTTATAGGTATTACAGGCACAAATGGAAAAACAACAACAACATACCTTATAAAAAGCATTCTCGAAGAGGCTGATATGTGTGTTGGTGTAATAGGTACAAATCAGAATATAATCGGTGATAAGGTGCTCCTAACACAAAGCACCACTCCAACCACACCAAACTCATTAGAATTACAGCAGCTTTTTTCAGAAATGGCATTAAGTCGCGCAGATTGTGTTGTCATGGAAGTATCAAGCCATGCATTGGAGCTTGACAGAGTACGGGGTTGTAATTTTGATGTGGGAGTATTTACAAATCTCACACAAGACCACCTCGATTTCCATAAGACTATGGATAACTACAAAAATGCAAAGGCAAAATTATTTGATATTTCTAAAAGGGGCGTAATAAACACAGATGATGTATACGGTGCTGACATAGCAAAAAACACCAACTGCGACATACTGTCTGTAGGCGTTGATAATGAATGCGATTTTAAAGCATCTGATATAAATATATCATCAAGCGGTGTAGACTTTAAAATATCATATAATAACAATACCTACGATATGCATTTATGCATACCGGGAAAGTTCAGTGTATATAATGCCATATGTGCTGCAGGTGCGGCACTTTGCATCGGCATTGATATGGATACTATAAAAAGAGGTTTAATGAACGCCACAGGCGTTATGGGAAGATTAGAGGTTGTCCCAACCGATACAGACTATACCGTAATAATAGACTATGCACACACACCAGACGGATTAGAAAACATCATAAAGGCAACAAAGGAATTTGCCAAAGGCAAGGTAATAACTTTGTTTGGCTGCGGCGGTGACCGCGACAATACAAAACGTTCGATAATGGGCGAAATTGCAGGAAAGCTTTCAGACTTCTGCATAGTAACCTCTGACAATCCAAGAACTGAGGACCCTGAAGCTATTATAGATATGATAGAGGAGGGAATTAAAAAGACCACCTCTGATTACATCAGAATTACTGACAGACGTCAGGCAATAAAATATGCACTTAAGAGTGCTAAAAAAGATGATGTAATTATCCTTGCAGGTAAAGGTCAGGAAACATATCAGATAATAGGTAAGGAAAAATTTGATTTTGATGAACGTGTTGTTGTTTATCAGGCTCTCAGGGAGATAAATAGCGAAGAATAATGTAATGAATAAGTACGATAAAGGTATATATTATCGTACTTATTCTGTGTTAGGTATATATTTAGGAGAATACAATGCAAAAATTAAGCGTAAATGAAATATTAAAAGCAACAGGCGGTACTTTACTTTGTGGCGATAGTAATATGGAGATAGCTAATATTACTACCGACTCAAGAACTGTTGATTGCAACAACCTTTTTGTTCCTCTTGTTGGCGAGCGAACAGACGGACACAATTACATAAAAAATATTTTTGACAAAGACTGTGTTGCATGTATTACACACAAGGACATTCCCTTGCCCGAAAATTCATGCGTTATAAAGGTAAGTGATACTTTAAAAGCACTTGGGGACATTGCCGCATTTTATAAAGAAAAATACAGAATTCCCACAATATCTGTAACAGGCAGTGTAGGAAAAACAACCACAAGGGATTTGTTGTATGCGGCGCTTAATGCTAAATATAATACTGTTAAAACAAAGAAAAACTATAATAACGATATCGGTGTCCCCTTAACAATTTTTACTCAGGAAGAAGAACACGAAAGAGCGGTTATAGAAATGGGTATGAGCCATTTTGGTGAAATAGAGTATCTTAGCCGTATTGTAAGACCGGACGCTGCAGTTATAACAAATATAGGCATGGCTCATATTGCAAATCTTGGTTCTCAGGAGGGCATATTAAAAGCTAAGCTTGAAATAACAAAATACTTTAACGAAAACAACACCCTTATAGTAAATGGTGATGATAAATTCCTAAGAACAATAAGAGATACAAACCCCATATATAAAACCATATACTTTGGAATAGATAATCCCGAAAATGATGTATATGCAAAAAATATAGTAAACAAAGGTCTGTCAGGTATAGAGTTCACTGCTGTGGTAAACTCAAAAGAATATAATGTATATGTATCACAAATAGGTGTGCATAATGTATATAATGCTTTAGCAGCCATATGTGCAGGTCTTGTTTTTGACGTACCTGTAGAAGACGCAATAAAAGGCATTGCAGACTGCGAATACACATCAGACAGACTTGAGCTATTACACAATGGCGACACAGAAATAATAAACGATTGCTACAACGCATCGCCTGATTCTGTAAAGGCTGCACTTGCAATACTTCCCCACTCAACAAAAAAACGACATATTGCAGTTCTGGGTGATATGCTCGAGATGGGCGAATTTGCAGATAAGGCACACTACGAATTAGGCGAGTATGTTATAAAGAATAATGTCGATACACTTATTACTGCAGGCGAAAATGCCAAATTCATTGCAGAGTATGTTAAAAAGTCAGGAATGAAGGAAGTGTATTCGTTTAATACCACTAAAGAGGCCGCAGAGTTTTGCTTTGAATATGTAAAACCAAATGACTGTGTTCTTGTTAAAGCCTCTCACGGAATGCATTTTGAGAATATAGTAGATGTAATAATGAACATAAAATTTTAATACAACCCACGAAAGGAAATAATTTAAAATGGAAGAAATTAAGAACTTTTTAATGCTAAATCTTTTACCCCTATGCCTTGCATTTGCGGTGAGTGTTACTCTTGCACCGTCTTTTATTAAGTGGCTTAAAAAACTTAAATTTGGTCAGGAAATAAGGGATGAGGGTCCAAAGTGGCACGAATCAAAATCAGGTACTCCTACAATGGGCGGAATTATATTTATTACAGGAATTACAGTCGGAATAATCATTACATTTTTATTCTCATTCATCTGGGGTAATGGCAGTTTTTCTTCTATAAAGGATTCTATCAGCATATTAGTAATTTCATTGGGATTTGGTGCAATAGGCTTTTGTGACGATTTTATAAAGGTTGTTAAAAAGAGAAATCTTGGTTTAACATCTAAGCAAAAGTTCTTACTTCAGCTTTTGTTTGCTATAGTCTACATAGCATACGAAATTATTGATGGCGGCATGAATACTGAATTAGTTATTCCATTTACATCAATATCATTTACACTTCCTTTATGGCTTTACATTCTTCTTATTCTCTTTGTCATTACAGGAGTTGTAAATGCAGTAAATCTTACAGACGGTCTTGACGGTCTTGCAACATCAATAACTATTATAACATCTTTTACTTTTGCTGTAATTGCCTTTGTATTATTTGATAAGAACATATCATCACTTGCAATAGCACTCACAGGCGGACTGTTGGGATTTTTAATATTTAATAAATACCCCGCAAAGGTGTTTATGGGCGATACCGGCTCACTGTTTCTTGGTTCGATAGTTGCTCTTTTAGCAATAAAAATGAATCTTGTTTTGTACCTAATATCGATAGGATTTGTGTACTTTGCAGAAACATTATCTGTCATAATACAAACCTCATACTTTAAATATACAAAGAAAAAGTATGGTGAAGGACGAAGAATATTTAAAATGAGTCCTCTCCACCACCACTTCGAAATGTGCGGTTGGAAAGAGGTTAAAATAGTAAATACATTTACACTTGTAACACTCTTACTATGTGTAATATCTTATATAGGCATAATAAATACACTGTAAAGGAGAATGTGTTAATATGGCATCTGTCAGAAAACAACGTGCCTCATCACATGAGCACACTAACGAGTCTGTTTCAACAAGAAAAAAAGCAACTAAGCTTGAGAAAAAACAAAAAAGAATAGTCATGGGTGAAATAGACTACACCTTCCTTGTAATAGTTATTTTGATAGTTGCGGCAGGTCTGGTAGTTCTTCTTTCTGCGTCTGCACCTGCAGGTCTTGCACAAGAGAGCGGAAATTCATACTCATTCTTTATAAAACAAGCCTCATGTGCAGCTCTTGGCTTTATAGGAATGTGGTTCGTTTCGAGAATTAACTACGAACGCTACAAGTCATTTCTTCCTCTTGCTATGGGAATTTGCATACTGCTCCTTATACTTGTACTTATACCTGGTCTTGGCAGAAGAATAAACGGTTCAAGAAGATGGTTAAACACTCCAATTATACCAGTACAACCGTCCGAATTTGTTAAACCTATAATAGCAATGTTCTTTGCTCTTATGATAGAAAAGGGAAACCTGAATTTAAAAACATTTGGCGGTAATTTTCCTTTTGTTTGTGTTATAGGTGTTGTAGTCGGCTTAATGCTTTGCGAAACACACCTTAGCGGTGCTATAGTTATAGCCGGAATTGCGTTGGTTGTAATGATTGCAGGCGGAACACCCGTGAAACCGATGTTACTTGCAGGTGCCATTATAGCTCCTCTGGGTATATTCTTAGTATCCTTTAATGAGGTGCGATGGGAAAGAATTACGGGATTTTTAGACCCATTTGCCGATATGCAGGATACTACATACCAGATTTCACAAGCTTTGTATGCTATAGGCTCAGGAAGAATATTTGGATTAGGCTTAGGACAAAGTGTGCAAAAGTACACATATTTACCCGAGCCATACAATGACTTTATATTCGCAATTATATGCGAAGAGCTCGGTCTTGTAGGTGCGGTTGTTGTTATGGCACTATTCCTTATGCTTATCTTCAGAGGTATACGAATTGCAATGAATGCACCCGATGTTTTCAGCACTCTGACTGCAATAGGAATTGTAGCTCAAATTGCCATACAGACTATTTTAAATATTGCAGTTGCAACGTCAAGCGTACCAAATACAGGTGTTGCTCTGCCATTCTTCAGTTATGGCGGAACTTCTATTCTTACGCTTTTGATTGAAATGGGTGTGTTATTAAATATATCAAGATGTTCAAAAAAGATTGGTTAGTTTATTAAGAAGGGAATTCATATATGAGAGTTATATTTGCCGGTGGCGGCACGGGCGGTCATATAATACCTGCTATTTCTATTGCAGATTATGCAAAAACACAAGATACTAATTTTGAAGCTTTATTTATAGGCACAAAAAAAGGTTTAGAGCACAGACTTGTACCAAACGCAGGATATGACATAGAGTATATCGAAATTGAGGGTTTTAGCCGCAAGAATATGCTAAAAAACATTTCAGTTGCAACACAACTTATAGCATCAAAAATGAAATGCAAAAAAATAATAAAAGCCTTTAAACCAGATTGTGTTGTGTGTACGGGCGGATATGTAAGCGGTCCTTTGATAATGGCAGCAAAGGCAATGGGCATCCCCTCTCTTATTCACGAACAAAATGTATATCCGGGTCTTACAGTAAAAGGCTCACAACAATATGTTGACTATTTGGCGCTCAGCTTTGAAGAAACTGCTCAGTTTATGCAGCAAAAAGAAAAATGTGTTGTAACAGGAAATCCCATAAGAAACGAAATATTACACGCAGACAAAGAAAGCGCAAGGAAAAATCTTAACATAACAAAACCTTATGTTTTGATTTTCGGCGGAAGCCTTGGTGCTGATGCTATAAACAGTTGTGTTATAGATATATTAAAACGCATTATTGATGAAGGGAAAATTCAGCTTTTATTTGGAACAGGCGACAGAAACTATCAAAAAACCATAGATAAAATAAAAGAACTTGGTATTGTGCCAAACGACGACGTACGTATTGTCCCCTATATAGAGGATATGGCACAGCATATGGCGGCTGCAGATATAGTTGTATCACGCGCAGGTGCAATTACTGTAAGTGAAATTGCAGCACTTGCAAAACCGTCAATTCTAATACCATCGCCCAATGTTGTAAGAAATCACCAGGAGCAAAATGCACGTGAGTTCGAGAAAAACGGTGCTGCAACACTTATTGTTGAGAAAAAACTCACTCCTGATACATTATATAACAAAATTATGGATATGATTGATAGTTCCGACCAGTTAGCTACTATGTCTTTAAATCTAAGGAAAATGGCAAAAACAGACGCATTGGAACAGATATATGATTTGATGATAAAAATGTCAAAAAGAAATGATTAAAACTTCTTACAATGTAAAAAGAGTTGTTAAAAATTATATTTTAACAACTCTTTTTGTTTAGCCATTATTCTCATTTTCAGCAAATCTTTGTATAAACTTATTTGATTCCTCACTCAGTGCAATCTCCGGAGTTACACCAATACTTCTTCCCAATGCAGTAATATCAAAAAGCAGTTTACCATACAGACTCTGTATATGTTCTTTTTCATTATTCTCTTTAATCCAATTAAGCTCTTCTTCTATATCTGCAAAGAGTGTTTTTTCGTCCTTTTCACAATACCCAAGTCCGTCTGCCTTTTTTATAAGTTTTTCCGCCCTCATAAGTGCTGGCAGATAATTCGGAACATCTAAGAGCACCTCTGTGTTTGATTTAAGACCTTTTTCCTTTTTCTTATTCTTCTCCCAATTATCGAGTGCTTCTTCTTCGTTGCCGGCTTTATCCTCGCCAAAAACGTGTGTATGACGCGATATAAGCTTATTACAAATTTCACTTACAACATCATCAAAGTCAAATGCATCTCGCTCCTGTGCCATGCGTGCATGGAATACCACCTGCAAAAGTACATCCCCAAGCTCGTTAGCAAAGTCCCTGTCTGTGCCATTATCAAGTGCATCAATAGCCTCATAACACTCTTCTATAAGGCTCTTCTTTATACTTTGATGTGTTTGCACCTTATCCCACGGACAACCATTTTCACCTCTTAGTGTTACTATTATATCCTTTAAGTCATCAATAGTATATTTTTTCATATTCCATCAGTTCCCCTCTTATAAATAACCACCGAAGGGTTACATTCCTTCGGTGGTTTTTTATACTTAAATATTATTCATCATCTTCATTGTCTTCTTCTTTTTCGAGTACCGTTACCATAACTTCTTCAACATGGCGTGCTTCCGTTTTAGTTACTTTTATATGAAGATTTTCGTAAGTAAATTCCTCGCCATCTTCAGGTATATGACCAAGTTTTTCCATTACCCAACCACCTATTGTACTCGAGTCATCTTCTTCGTCTGCACTAACATCAAACATATCGAGAGTATCGTCAAGGTTGGCACTTCCCAATACTTTAAATTCATTCTCGGAAATTTCTTCAACTTCCTCTATGACCTCGTCATGTTCATCCCATATTTCGCCTACAAGCTCTTCTAATATATCCTCAAGTGTTACTATACCGTCAGTACCGCCATATTCATCTACAACTATTGCCATATGCGACTTCTTTTTTTGTAGTATGGTCAAAAGCTCTGATATCTTCATTGATGGTATAACATAAACAGGCTCGCTCATTGCTTCGCGGACACTTTGTCCCTTTGCCATAGCAAAGTGAAAATCTTTCTGATTTAGTACACCTACAATATTATCTATGCTGTCTGTGTAAACCGGCAAACGCGAATATCCGCTTTCGTCAAATACTTCTTTGACCTTTTTGTTCTCCCACTCGATATCGATTGCTACAACATCAACACGATTTGTATGTATGTCCGTTACCTCTATGTCGTTAAATTCTATTGCATTACGTATAAGCTCACTCTCATGTACATCAAGCTCACCATCATTTTCCGCTTCTTCTACCATTGTTAAAAGCTCTTCTTCTGTAACACCTCTGTCATCAGAAATTTTTACAACCTTATACAAGAGTTTTTGCCACAAGCGGAACAAGAAATTCAAAGGTGTAAGTATAACTATTACAACATGCAGCATTGGTGCAGAAAACATCGAAAACTTTTCGGGAAAATTCTTAGCAAGTGTTTTTGGTGTTATTTCGCCAAATATTAAAATAACAACAGTAAGCACCGCAGTCGAAACTGATACTCCTTTTTCTTGCAACAGTTCTACAAACATAGCTGTTGCTATTGATGATGCAGCTATGTTTACTATATTATTTCCTATAAGTACAGAGGAAATAAATTTGTCGTAATCGTCAGAAATCTTAAGAACAAGCTTTGCACGCTTGTTACCGTCGTTTGCAAGATTTTTCATACGAATCCGGCTTAATGCTGAAAATGCGGTTTCCGTTGCAGAAAAATATGCCGAAAATAAAATCAATACAATCAATCCAATAATAATCCACGTCATACTGTCAGTGTCCATTATGTTATAAATACCTCCAAATAATAAACTTTGGGCAATGCCCACAACAAATTACTATGATTATATCAAAAACATATTATAATGTCAAGAAAAAAATACATTCTTTACAAATTTATTTGTATTTTTTTTGTTATATTCAATTATTTATCATCAAGAGAATATAAATCATCAAAGAAATTGGGATATGATATAACTGCACACTCGCTATCGTCAAGTGTTGATTTACCCTCTGCCATCTGAGATAATACAGCAAGGCTCATTGCCATACGATGGTCGCCATATGTTTTAAAATCAGCTCCCACAAGCTTTTTATTTCCATCTATTATCATACCGTCATCGGTTTCTGCAATATTGGCACCACACTTTTTAAATTCATCCACAACTGCTCTTATTCTGTTTGTTTCTTTTACTTTAAGTTCCTGTGCATCCTTTATTGTTGTCTTCCCCTCTGCAAACAAAGCTGCTACTGCAATTATAGGTAACTCGTCTATCAGTCTTGGAATTATATCACCGCCAACAGTTACTCCACGAAGTTTTGATGTACTTACTGTGATGTCTGCAACTTTTTCGCCTGTTGCAATCCTCTCGTTTGTTATTTGTATATTTGCACCCATATCGCGTAAAACATCAATCATCCCCGTCCTTGTTGGATTGACTCCAACATTTTTCAGCGTTATACATGAGTCCGGTAAAATTGCACCAAGCACCATAAAGAACGCAGCAGACGAAATATCTCCGGGAACCTCTATATTCTGCGGCATGAGAGTATCGGTTTTGTTTACATATATATCAAGCCCGTCAACTCTTATATTCGCACCCATCGCAGAAAGCATAAGCTCTGTATGGTCGCGTGATTTTTCAAGTTCATGTATTATTGTTTCTCCGTCAGCATAAAGCGCAGCCAATATAATTGCAGTCTTTACCTGCGCCGACGCAACCTCCATTGTATATTCCATGCCATTGAGCTTTGATGAGTGTACTATCAGCGGACAGTAATCACCGTCTATTTTTGCACCCATTTTTGATAATGGCCCACTTACCCTGGTCATTGGTCTCTTACAGATTGACTCATCACCCGTTATTGCGGTATCAAACGACTGACCGCTGAGAATTCCGCACAGAAGTCTTGTTGTTGTTCCACTGTTACCCGTATAAAGCTGTTCCTGAGGCTTTGTAAGTCCCCTTAGTCCTTTACCCCATACAGTTACATCAGTACCGTCAATATCTATTTTTATACCCATCTTACGGAAACAATCAATAGTGCTAAGACAATCTGCACCGTTAAGAAATCCCGATATATTACTCTTACCATCACAAAGTGCACCAAGCATTACTGCTCTGTGTGATATGGATTTATCTCCCGGAACTGTTATCTTGCCATTTGCGCATTTTATTTTTCTTACCTCGAAGCTCATGGATTATTTTCTCCTCCATTTTACCATATAATGTAATAAATTGATTATATCACAAATATTTATAAAATACAAGAGGGGTGAGAATTAACTTGATTAAAAAACAGAGTTTTGTTACAGGTGCAGTCATATTGATGATCGCAAATATTATTTCTAAAATATTGGGTGCGGTTTTTAAAATTCCCCTCACATATATACTAAAGGAAGAGGGCATGGCAATATATAATAGTGCTTTCCAGATATATATACTTTTTTTGTCCTTTGTAATATCAGGACTTCCCTTTGCAATTTCCAAGCTTGTTTCGGAATACAGCGCAAAAAAAGAAAAGGATATGGTCTGCGCGGTTATAAGAGTTTCTACTGTATTACTTTTTGGCATAGGAATTGCAGGCAGTCTTATTTTATATTTCTGTGCAGACTTCTTTGCTCTTGCACTAAAAGAGGACAGAGCTGTTTTTGCCATAAAAATGATTTCTCCGTCTGTGTTTTTTGTTGCAATAGGTTGTGTTTACAAAAACTATTTTCAGGGTGTATCAAATATGATACCATCTGCAATATCGCAGGTTATTGAGTCAATTATAAAGCTTTTGGCAGGGTTTTACCTTGCAATTCACTTTATAAACCTTGGCACACACATGGCATCGGGCGGTGCTGCTTTAGGTGTTAGCATAGGTGAGGCAATAGCAACTCTTATTTTGTTTTCATTATATATTTTTCTCCAAAAAGAGCGCATGCACTCCACACCTTTACAGCGGCGTACTGTTTTATCACAAATAGGTGCTATTGCAATACCGTTACTGTTTGCTTCTGTTATTTCTTCTATGCTATCTGTTATGGATACAACAATAATGCGTGGTTCTCTGTTGGATTACGGACATAATATTGACGAGGCACGATTTATATACGGTGCATATACCGGATACGCTCTTACCCTTTTTCATTTACCTGTGGGAATTTTAGCAACATTAGGTGTAAGTATACTCCCTCTTGTTGCAGGCTCCATTGCAGTGAATGACATGAAAAGAGCAAAAAAAGTTTCATCTGTTGCCATAAGGCTTACCATAATTCTCAGTTTGCCCTGTGCAGTTGCAATTTACTTTATGGGTGAAAATATGCTCGATATACTCTTTAATAATACATACTCAGCCAACATGCTTAAGCTTGTCTCACCCTGCATATTATTTTTATGTGTATCGCAAATATCAACTGCAATAATGCAATCTGCCGGAAAAATACTAAAATCATTTTTATGCGCACTCATAAGCTCTGTTATTAAGCTGATACTTTATTATCTGCTAATACCCAAAATGAGTATATACGGTGCTATAATAGGAGCTGATATTGCATATTTTATTTATATGATACTCTCCCTTGTTCTTGCAAAGAGAACAATAGGCTTTAAATACAGTATAAAGGACATGATGATAAAGCCTGCCATAAGTGCTGTTATGATGGTTATTGTTTTAATACTTGTGCAAAAGCCACTTGAATATCAGATAAGTAATGTATATATCCTAACCGCATTAAAATGTGTATTTTGCGGAGGTGCATATATATTAACACTCGTCTTAACAGGAGGTGTGTCAATTAAAGAAATAAAAAAAATTTTAAAATAACAAAGAGGCTGTGTAAACAGCCTCTTTGTTATTTTATTCTTTACCATTCCAACAATATGTGCATAGCTTGCACTCGGGCAAGCCTATTGTTTCTATCATATCGTCAAGTCTATGATATTTTAATGAGGTAAATTTCAATTCCTTGCGTATTTCCTCTAACATTTCTTTATAGTTCTGACTCTCAGGATTAGCATAGTCCTTTAATACCTCGTCAGAAACATTATCTCCCTCACGGTCTCTTATAATACGTCTTGCTATCAAATCAAGTTCAGACTTGGAAGATGAAAAATTAAGATATTTACAACCAAACATAATCGGTGGACATGCAGGTCTTATATGAACCTCTTTTGCTCCGCAATTATACAAAAATTCAGTTGTTTCACTAAGTTGTGTTCCTCTTACAATAGAATCGTCTATTAAAAGCAGACTTTTATCTTCTATAAGCTCTTTTACAGGAATAAGCTTCATCTTTGCAATAGCGTTTCTGTCCTTTTGATTTTGCGGCATAAACGACCTTGCCCATGTAGGTGTATATTTTATAAACGGTCTCGCATATGGTATTCCTGACCTGTTTGAATAACCTATAGCATGTGCAATACCCGAATCCGGAATTCCAGCTACTATATCAGGTTTTATATCGTCTCTGTCTGCAAGCTTCTTGCCGCAACGGTAACGCATATTTTCTACATTTATCCCCTCATAGCACGAAGTAGGATATCCATAATATACCCACAGGAATGAGCATATTTTCATTTCCTCACCCGCAGGTGAAACCGTCTCGACACTTTCAGGTGTCATATATACAATTTCGCCGGGTCCAAGATTTTTGTAGTCGATATAGCCAAGATTTAAATATGCAAAACTTTCAAAAGATGCACAAAATCCGTAGTCATTCTTTCCTATAATTATTGGTGTTCGTCCTAATCTGTCGCGCGCTGCATACATGCCATCAGGAGTCAATATCAGCATTGACATCGAGCCTTTTATCAGCTTTTGCACAGATTGTATTCCCTTTACAATACTGTCCTCATGGTTTATAATAGCTGCCACTAATTCTGTCTGGTTAATATTACCGCCACTCATTTCGAGAAAATGAGGCGTACTATTTGAATACATCATTTCCAGAAGCTCGTCCATATTATCTATACGTCCGACAGTAGTTATGGCAAAATTACCTAAATGCGAGCGGACAATAAGCGGTTGTGGTTCATTGTCTGAAATACAACCTATACCTGAGTTTCCTTCCATTTCTTGTACATCACGTTCGAACTTAGTACGAAAAGGTGAATTTGAAATATTATGGATTGCTCTGTTAAACCCATTTTCTCCGTAGACCACCATGCCGCCTTTTTTTGTTCCCAGATGTGAATGATAGTCTATACCAAAAAACAAGTCAAACACACAACTTCTTTTGGAAATTACGCCAAATATTCCTCCCATAATGTCTCCCCTTTTTATCTAAAAGCTTATTATTTATGCATAATGTAGGGGTGTTTTTACTCCCCTTTATTTATTATATATCTTTTTACGATAAAATTCAAGTGTTTTTTGTAAATTACCAAAAACAATTACTTGCCTGCTATTGCACCTAAAATGCCGCATGCAAAAGTTGCTCCGCTTATTGCAAGAAAATGTGTATTAAACAAAACATCACCATCTTTTATAAGCGAACACATAATAAGCAACAGCAGATATAGTGCACTATAACAAAGACAGTTAATCAAAATTTTCGAATCACTTATACGCGCGCATATAACTGACCCTGTTATGATTGCCACTCCGACACCTGCATATACAACTACAGAGAGAATACTCTCTGATACATCACTAAAATACATTATTAAAGAAACAATCAAAATAACAATTGCTGTGATTATGACACTTACAAAAAGACCCTTTAAAATTCCCCTTAATGACAATAAAAAAACCTCCTCACATAATCTGTTTTATACAAATATATGAGAAGGTTATAAAATAAATTACTCAATTAGTTTTCTATTTTTTTCTCTATTGCCTTTATAGCGTCTCTCTCAAATTTAATAAAGCTTTTTTCTGTAGGTGTTCCAACATTGCCTGTTTCGATTATAACAGTATTATCCTTTATGCTATGAACCTTACCTACAATTCCGCCGATTGTGGAAACTTTATCCCCCACCTTCATTTTACTGATTTGAGCTTTTAGTTCCTTTTCCTTTTTACGTTGCGGTCTTATAAGCATAAAATACATAAGCGCAATAATTGCAATAAGCGGCAACATCTGAACAATACCTGCCATAATTGGTGATACTTCTCCCTGTGCCTGAGGAACAGCATTAGCTGCACTTTCTGCATAAGCAATAATTCCAAATAAGTTCATGATAATATTTCTCCTTTTTGTTTTTTCTATATTATACCATTAACACCAATGTTTTTCAAGTGCTTTTTAGATTTGTCATAAAATATTAACATTTCTTATACCTGCCACCATAGAAACAAGCTTTTCTCCCTCAGCAACAAGTTTACCGTGCTCTTTTATGTGATTTGTCTTTATATTACTCGTTTGAGAACAGTCGGAATACTCATTAAATATATTAAGGGTTTTACAAAGATTTTTTTCGTCATGGGCAAAACGGTCATTTATAACCAGCATATAGCAATATGTACCATTATAGTTATACAACGAACTGTTTTTGTGAATAAAATCATCAACCAAAACCAATGCTTTACACATATCTTCAAAGTTACTGAATTTATATATGTTAAAGAGTTCCCTCTTCTTAATTGCAGATTTGTTTTTTGGTGTTGCGTTAATATGACGTGCGTTCTTTAATTCTTCCTTTGTATACTTTTTGGAGAATACCGACTTACTTATTGTAATACTCATTCCCTCATCATGTTCCTTTGCCTGTATAATTATATTACCATTGTATGGGTTAAAATCTGTTTCCTCACTTATGGTATCCATCAGTTTAAGAATAAAGGAGCGAAGTACATCTCTGTCCGTCGCAAGCTCTTTTTTACTTACCGAAAAACCCTCAAAATCCATATTTGATAACAGTATTCTGAGTTTATTACGGTCTAATCTTTCAATATGCATATACCTCACCTCTCTATAATATTATACTACACTTTTTCATTTTTGGGAATACTTTTTTAAGATATTTTTTTATAAATATATGGCGTATTATCAAAGCATTTACAAAAAATATCCCATAATAAGGTATAAATGCCTTTGTTTTGGTTAAAATACCAAATAGGCAAAAGTAATACAAATACTTTGGCACAAAAAAATAACAATGGAGGTTATTATGGCACAAGACGACAATAAAACAACAAAAAAACTGCCGGGCTTTTACATAGCACTTTGCTGCTGTGTATTAGCAATAGGAGTTGCCGGTTTTTTTTCCGACAAAAGCAGTATAACAAAAGAGACCGATGAGGAATATGTTGCATCAGTGGAGTCATTTGAGCAAAGCAACGCCGACGTCGACACCAATGAGGATGTTACACCTGTAAACGATAATGTTGTAATAGAAGATATTACAGACGATACTTCAGATTATATACCTACCGCACCACCCGAGAACATCATAACCGCAAATGGCGAGATAGATTACAGTATCAAAACATCAGCAGACTACACCTTCGACAATCCGGATATTGAAGAAACTGCCATTATAGTTAATGCAAAAGAACCATACTTTAATATGCCTGCCGGCGGTGAAATTCTTGAGGGTTTTTCCTCGACACTTTCATATAATGAGGTAATGGGCGATTGGCGTACACACAACGGAATTGATATCGCGGCAGATATAGGTTGCAGTATAAGTGCATGTGCTGACGGTACTGTTGAGGAAGTTTTATCCGATGCGTACGGAAATGCAATTACTATAAAGCACGAAAATGGATTTATATCAAAATATATGTGTCTTGGAACTGTTGAAGATATAAAAGCCGGAGACAGTGTAAAGGCCGGAGATATTATAGGGACAGTCGGCGAACCAAAGGGCGAAAACACAAACAAACCACATCTTCATTTTGAGATGTATGATGGAGATATATTGCTTAACCCTGAACAATACCTTAACTAAATTTATAAAAAATCCTCTCGTTTACACCAAGTATTTTACGGGAGGATTTATACATATATGAAACCCAGCAAAACAGTGGAAGCTCAGATTATAATTTTTTGTTAATTTATAAGCTAACCCCTTGTTTTTTTTTTGCTTGTATGATATAATTTCTTATATAGAATAGTGAAAGGACTTTTTTCTGATGAAATTGTGGAAAAAAATACTTATGATTGTTGTTGCTGCATTGGTTGTACTATCAGTTACCGGTGCAAGCGTATACAATTTATACATAGTTCCAAAATATATTGAGCCTGGTTTGGAGTTTGTATCATCAGCGTTAATGGATTCCGAATACCAGGATGTATTATCCAAGTTGGCAAACAGACTTGTTGATGAGGGTATACTTGATGAATATACAGCAAAAACATATTTAAGAAAGAGCAGAAAATACACATCCGAAGGCAGAAGTGAAGCCTCATCCTCAAACAGAAACTCATTTACAGATATTGATATCGATGATATTTTTAATGAGGAAGAGGATGACCGAAGAAAAGACGATAATTTAGTTATAGGTACTACAAGAACAAATATCGGTATAGAAATGATACGCTCAGATAATGATTATCCGGATGCAGAGCCTTCGTCATATCATTCATATAGTGAAAAGCAAAGTACAATAAACCAAAACAGAGAAGATGATACAATAGCTGAAGATTCACAATATAACACCGACGAAATACTTACATTTGAAAAGGACAACACAAAAGATGGGCTGTACAACAAAATATTTAAGGCTATGACTCAGCATGAACGTGCAATATTCCTCTCTGTTGTATCTAAAATAGACATCACAGAGGTTATAAGTCTGTATAACATGGGCGACAGAATAGGTATAAAAAATCATCTTCAATCACGACTTTCTGACGAACAATACAAAGAGGCTATTGATATTTTCTACAAATATGCACCGCTTTTATATAAATAATAAAAAGTTGTGGTAACTGTAATATGCTACAGTTAAAAAAGCAGTTTGGTAATTTAAAACCAAACTGCTTTATTTTTATTCTTCAAAAACTTCGCCATTTCTTTTTCTTACATCATCATGCAATATTTTATATATAGTCGCAACAATCGGTACTCCTATAATCATACCGCCAATTCCCAATATACCGCCGCCAACCGTTATTGCAGCAAGTACCCATATTCCAGGCAGACCTATCGAAGAGCCAACCACCTTGGGATAAATTAAATTACCCTCTATTTGCTGAAGTACTATAAGGAATATAAGAAACAATAATGCCTGAACAGGAGAAATTGTAAATATCATAACCGCACCTACAATCGCACCTATATATGCACCTGCTATAGGTATAAGAGCGGTAAATCCAACAAGTGTACCTATCATCGTAGCATATGGGAATCTGAATACTGTCATACCTAAAATACACAGCGCACCCAAAATTACTGCCTCCGTACACTGCCCCACGATAAACTTATTAAACGAATTATCAAGTGTTGCGGTGAAGTATGTTATTCTTTTATAATATTTTTCTTTTACATATGTGCACAAAATCTTATCTGCCTGCCATTTAAGCCTCTCTTTTTGAGATAGTACGTAAACAGAAAATACCAAGCCTACCACGACTGTAAGGGTTGTTGAAAACACCGACGAAACCACAGTAGTTATTGATGTCATAGCACCGCCTATACCACCAACAAACTTCTCTATAAACTGTTGAAGATATCTCTCATAGTTGAAATTACCCCTTAGGATTGCTTTTGTACTTTCCGAAATAACCATATCTATGTTGAATTTTTCATTTAAGAACACATAAACACTGTTTATTGCTTTAGGCATGGCCTCTACCAATGTTCTTATACAGGAAACCAACTCAGGTATAATCATCACAGAAATTATAACAATTATAGCTCCAACGCTGAAAAACGCAAGTATCAGGCATAATATTCTGCGTAATTTTACTACCGACTTCTTCTGTGATTTAGGGAAAAAGTGTTTTTCGTAAAATTTCATCAATATGTTAATTACATATGCCGATATAAGACCAAATATAAGCGGCGAGGCTGCCTTGAGTGCAACAAGAACAAATCCAAAAAGAGCATCCCAATAGCGTATTGCAAGATACAGTAAAAATGCCACAACGCCAACACCTACATATTTGTTTGTGTTTATATTCTTCATATATTTTACCCCTTTTTTCTATAAATAAAGCGGAGATTTAATCTCCACTTTTTTTGTTTGCCCTCAAACTCATTCTGAATTTTTTACTGTTTATTTTAATGTTTATATCAGGATTTACTCTCTGTATAAACTGCAGAATTCTTGAAACATCCCTTTGCGAAAACTTTTCGATAGGCATAAAATATGATGAACCATCTTCTGTTATAACAAAGAATATATCCATACTGTCTATATATTTCTTTTGATAATAATCTTTAGTTTTTTCAAATGGCTTTATTTTTTGTGCAAAAACTTCGCACTCCTCTGCATAACGCTTTATAAAATTCTTTGTACCTATAGTAATCGTATTAAGCTCGTCTATAGGAATTTTTATAAGCTTTGTTTTTGCAGGAATAAACTCTCTTATAATTTTGATTTTATTATTGACATCATATGGCAAAAAATCGTTTGTCCATGTATTCATATAAATGTTTTGCTTATCTGTTGCAAGATAAGTAGAAAAGACTGTGTTTCGTCTTATCAGAACATATGAGAGTGATAAAATAAATGCAATAATCCATGCAAGACCGAAATGAATTCTGTCATTTACAAAGCTGTATATAAGCATTACCACACTTGCAAGTGCTACAAATGACATAAATATTAAAATTATTGTATTGATACGTCTGTAGCCTTTATCCGTGCAGGCAATCGCAGTATAAGCCATTTTTATTCCTCCTTAATAAACTCTTCTTGCCTCATAGTAATGAGTATCGTAGTATTCTTCTGAAAGCTCGGTTATTTTAACAACATCACCTTTGTTTGGTGCATGCAGGAACTTGTTTTCCCCAACATATATTCCGACATGACCTATGTATCCATTGTCATTCTTAAAGAAAATCAAATCACCCGGTTGAAGGTCGGTGCGTTCCACCCTAACTCCGTTTGTAACCTGTTCGTGTGTTACTCTGTCTACATTTATTCCCAGATTCTTACATACATACTGAACAAGTCCGCTGCAGTCAAAGCCCTCGGGTGTTGCTCCACCCCATACATACGGAACACCTATATACTTCATAGCTTCACCTACAATAGCGTTACCCGTAACATTTAAATAACTTACCCTTACAGGTTCACCTGTTATATATTCAATACGTCTTTGGTATTTCGCTAACTGTCTGTATGCCTTTGTAGATTTTACCTGTTTTTGAATGATTTTCTTCTTATCTGTCTTTTTACCGTTTTCTTCGACCTCGATAATTTCCTCATCATAGAAATACAAAACTCCGAGTTCTTCATCTTCGTATACAAAATAATATTTATCATCTTTATCGAGTATATATTCATTTATTACAGGCTCCGGCATTACAATTTCCACAGTTATTGTATCCTGTGCTTTTTCTATTGTAGTGCCATTTTTAAGAGCAGTTACATAAACATAGTATGTATCAGGGTCGAGTCCCTGTATAAGTGCTTCATATTCATCTTCGAATATTTTACTTACAATCAAATCACCATTCGAATTATATACATCTACATAAAAATCGTGATATTGCTCACTTGTCCAACTAAGCGGTATGTAGTCATTTTCTGTTTTTCCGCCCTCTATGGATATCTCAACTCCATCTTGTGTTGCATCTCCATAGCTTACTAAAATATCCTGGGCACTTTTCTTATCTCCCTCATCATTTACTGCGCTTAGTGTGATATTGTAGTCAACACCGTTACAGAGTATATCGGAACTTATATTTACCTTGTTATTATCTGCACTTATATAGCTGTTTACCAGATAATTTTCATTTTCGCTGTCATATACCTCAAGGAGATATTCATTGGCTGCACGTGTTTCAAGTTCAAGAACAATGTCCTCACCGCAATCAACGCTCATCTCGGTATCATTTTTTAATACAGGTACACAAATCTCATCATCCTCTATAAGAGGTGCGGTTAAGAAACCACCATTTTCCGCACTGACTGCAGGAATAATTCCGAATACATTTTCTGTTTCTTCTGCTATAGATGTCTCCTCAACAGATGGATTAACAATATCTCTTACATTAACATTCTCATCTGCAATAAATGAAACATACAAGACATCCCTATCATCAATCACAGCATCTATGCCTATAGCAGTTTTTCTTTTTGTTTCGCCTGTAAGAACAGGACTTTGCATCTTTAAAAGCTTGCCATATACAGAATATATATCTGCACCATAAATACTGTCTTGAGTTATTTCATTTGCATCCATCGCTTCGAGATTTTTCAGCCATGCTGCGTTTGACAAATCAACATCTATTACATATTCATCCAGACCATTTTTTGCTCTGTATGAGTTTATTATATCCAAAAGCTCTCTTACTCTGTTTTGCTCTATTTCTTTATCTGTTTCATGACCGTTTTCTCTTGAAGTATACAAAATACTGTCCGCTTTGTCTTCATCATCGTATATTATTCTTATATTTTGCGATAATAATATTTCCTCTGATTTGTCTTTACTATCACCCTTAAAAACTTCTCCGTTACAGTTAAAGCTTTGAGCATTAGTATACATACCGCAAATTCTGCCGCCCTCTACACCTACCATGCACAAGTCATCATTAAGATTATATACATACCATACAAAACCGTAGTCGCTTTTATCTATTCGACCCGGCTCTCCCCATTCTCTTGTAACTGTATCGATATTGGCACCCATTGTAACAACGGTATCATTAACAGTAAAGGTAACATTCTGAACAAAATAGTCATAAATCAAATCAACAAGTATTCTGCAGCTATCCCATGTAATTATCTTATTGGGTTCTGTATTTACATTTGATGCAATTATGCCTTGTTTTAACATAAATGCATATGCGAGTCTGTTTTCTTCATCAATGTATGCATTATCGCAACATTCATTTAAAATATCTGTTGCTTCTTCATCCGATATGATATATGAACTATCATAGTTAATTACTGTTTTATACAAAAGACTCATAACGTCTTGCTTACGCACTTCGCTTATAGCTGCTACCTCTTCAACTTCCTCAAGGTTAGCATATCCCAAAGCAACTGATTTTAATAAATGTTCATCCATTTCGTATCCGAACAGTTGCTCAGGAATTTCCACTTCACCATCGTAAAGTTTTTCATACAAAGCAACAGCCTGGTCAAGCATATCATTACCTGACACAGCCACGTCATCTGCTAAAACACTATTCATTTGTGATGCACTTGCAGCCAAAATCGCAATAACAAGTATTGCTCTTAATTTTGAGCTTTTGTTTTTATTATGCAACACGAACCAATCCTCTCTTTATTATAAGAAATAATTTTTATACATATACATAGTACATTTTATCACATTTTTTTGATGTTGTCTATAGAATACAGATATTTTTAATAATTTTTTTACATTTCAACTATTGCTTCTACCTCGAGCAATACATCCTTAGGAAGTCTTGCAACTTCAACACAGGAGCGTGCAGGATATGGCTTTGTAAAAAACTCAGCATAAATTGAATTTATGGTTGCAAAATCCTCCATGTTCTTTATAAATACAGTTGTTTTAACAACATTATCCATAGACGCACCCGATGCTTCTACAAGATTTTTTACATTTGTCATTGCCTGTGTTGCCTGCGCCTCTACACCCTCAGGAATTTCTCCATTTTCGGGGTTTACGGGGATTTGCCCCGAGGTAAAAAGCATATTTCCTACCTTTATTGCCTGCGAATATGGTCCTATTGCCGCCGGTGCCTTTTGTGTGCTTACTTCTTTCATAATTTTTACTTCCTTTCTTTTTATATAATTAAATATTTTAATTAAACGTATTTTCTATTGCCTTTCTTTTATCCTCATCACTGACTGTAATATAATGCTTCATAACAACATCAGAGGTACTGTCCCCCATAAGCTCCTGGACAGTCCTTAAATCTGTATGCTTTATCAGCTTTGTACAGAAAGTATGCCTGAAACGGTAAAAGGTATAACCCTGATTATCCAACCCTGTAGCTTTTAAAAACCTATTGAACTTTGAGTTTAATGCACTTTCTGAGATGAATCCTCTTTTTGCACGTGTAACAAATATATATGGTGAGTTTCTTACATACTTAAACTCGTCATTGTTATTTGTATATTCTCTCCATTCATTTAAAGCCATTATCGCCTCATTACTAAGACAGATAGTACGTATACTTGCTTTTGTTTTTGTTTTTCCAACAACGGATTCTCGTTTTTTTGCCTTACCACCTACCACAAAGTCATCAGCCTTTATGGTAATAGCATTTGTGATTGTTAGGGTTTTATTTTTGCAGTTAAAATTCTTCCACTCCAACGCACGTAACTCTCCCGGACGCATACCGGTATGCAACAGTAGTACAAGTATAGGTTTTATCTCAGGATAAGCCTGTACCGCTCCCATAATTTTTTCGAGTTCTTCGTTACTGTATGCTTTAACCTTCTTTGTTGATTTTGTGCTTTTGGGTTTTTTAATATCCTCCATTACAAATTCATTGATATAGCCTTTTTTATATGCATACTTAAGGGCAAGCTTTAATACAACATATGTTTTATCCACAGTTGCCTGACTGTAATTCCTTACCAATTTATTAAAGAAATTTCGTATCTTTATATCATCAAGCTCCCTGAGCTTATAGTCGCCCAAACCACCATCATTGAAGTTACGACAAAAATATTTTGCTATACCAAAATACCCTTCGAGAGTTCTGTCTCCTGCATTTGTTGTCCTCAAATTCAAAAAGAAAGGGATATAGTCCTTTAATAGAGTCTCTGATTTTATTTGTGAGTATACAGTTACTTTTTCAGTTGTACTTATATTCTTAGGGTTTGTTGCATTGTTTAAAAACTCACCCAGAAAATTTTCTGTTATTACCTGTTTCGTTCCGACATTGATACACTTTAAGGTTCCCTCATTGATGGCATCAACCACATCACCAAAACCAACCTTGAGCATTTTGGCTACTTCAACAAGCGTATAAACTGTGTTAATCATTTGCATATCATTTCCTTTCGTTAGTTACCTCATGGTTACAGAGGATTACTCAATAACCGCTTATAAATAACAAAATAAAATGATAATCCCCCAAAACACAGTGTGAGGTACATATTATTTACATCATATAATCCATACTATATTCGACACTATGATACCGAATATCAATATTGATAATAGCATTCCATACAGAACCTGGTTTGGTGTTTTTATGTTCCATATTGACCTCAGTGCCTCATATGTGAGCACAAATGAGGTAATTATACCACATAGTATAATTACACAGAATACAGAAACAGAGAACATACCAAACGTTATTGCAAGTATGCTCGAAATTGATACCGCCAACGGACATAACACCAATTTTGAGGCAAATTCCCAAAAACGCATATTACACTTAAAAATACCTTTGCTTATAACATACAAGCTTGCACTCCAAACAAGGAATAGTACAACTCCCGCAAGTGCACCAACAAAAACAATAATTGCTGCTCCTAAAATACTACTTATTCCGCCCAATAACATGTTTATACTAAGCGGACCTCTTATTAAAGCAACTGCATTTATAATTTTCGCAAATATGGCACATAATCCCAACCCTGTAAATATACCTGAAACAGCCGATATAAGTAATACAAGAAAAACGCTCATTTCTCCCGGATTATATATAGTTGTTACCGGTGATTTTATAAATGAAATCACATCAAAAATGAAATTTCTTCTAAGTGGTTTTTTAACTGTACTCCCTTTTGAGCGGGCAGCCTTTTTTCTTTGCAGATAGGTATGCCATGCACGTTTTATTGGGTTTTCTCTTTTTGTATATCCGGTATGATAAGTGTTATCTGCACCATATGAATATGTGCTTTTTTGTGAATTTGCATTGTTTGTGTCCGACGAATTTGACATACGCTTTGCAACCGAAGTCGGGCACGTGCATTGTTCATCTTTTTGAAGTTCCCTACCGCAATATATACAACTACGCATTATTCTCTACCTTTCTTACTTAAATATCACATTAAATATGTATTTTAACTACTACCTTTTTAACATCTGACTGTATGTTATCACATGCCATTCCGGGTCTGTGAATATCATGAGGATAGAAGATGCAAAAATCACCGTCTTGCGCCTGGCAGTAGGATGCAAGACTGCTGTTTTCATAAAAAGTAACATCTTTTTCAGGGTTATACGGAGTTTTAACAACCGCTTTTGAGATATCAACATTTCCCATCATTTCGCGTCCCTTTACGATGTACTGAATGTCTATGTAATTTTCATGTCCCTCGAACTTAGCGTTTTCTTCAAGCTTTGATTCATAGCTTTGTACCATCGCGTAAATATCTTTACCATCAATTTCATATTTTCCTACTTCTGTATTTTCCTGTACTACTTTTTTTATAAAATCAAAAGCCTTTTCAAATTTCGGATTTACTCCATAGTACATTTCAGCGTTTTTAATATTATCAAAAATCATTTTTATTTCTCCTTTTATTCAATTACCTCAATATAAAAACTTACGGGTCTGAAACCGTCGTTGCAGGAAATCATGGCAGACTTGGGATTCTTCATCCACCCATCATAGAAATTTCCGCCACCATTAGAAAGCACCGTAACAAATGGTGATATACTTTCCCATGCACTTTCACATAATCCGTCAGGCTTTTTAAAGCCATCAGCAATAAAAACCTGTCCTTCCTTTAAATCGCATGCATGCTCAATGGGATTTTCGTATTTTGCAATTAAATCGTCATAACGTGCTTTTCTTATCACGGTTATCCGGCATTTTTCCATACTATAACATCTCCATTTACAGTTTAAGTGTTTCTCCGCCCTTTATACAATATATTTCCCCATCTATTTCTGTCCAAACATCAATAGCTGACGGGTTATGTATAATCTTCTTATCATAGCTTGTTTCAAGACTTTGATATGCCTTTACATAATCGTATATTTCGATATTTGTAGCATACCATATATTCTCACGTCCACCCACAAACTCGGCAAACTTCTCAATAACATCCCAGTTATCGTTAGTATCAAATTCGTAGCTGTGTCCCCACAGATAGAACATCTCCACATACCCCCACTGTGTTAGCGGAGATGGCTCTACGAATTTTTTGGCAAGCTCCTCAAGTCTGTCGCAATTATGATGGCATGTAGGATTTAACAACAACCAATTTTGCGGCAACATAAATCTGTATGTAGGACTGACAGTTCTGGCATATGCAATCTGACATTTTTTAAGAACCTCTACTACAGTATCGTTATATGTACCAAAAGGATATGCCATACCTCTTGCTATTACACCAAATTCTTTTTCTATATTTTTTCTGTCCTCTATAATTTCGTGGATAATTTCAGAAGAGTCGAGATTTTCTAAAAACGGATGTGTAAGCGAATGTACTGCAACCTCGTGTCCTGAGTTTGTATACAGCGCCTTTGCCTCGGATAGTTTTAAATTTCCCTTAAATTCCTTACGGACAACATCCTCGTCAACAAATACTCCCGAATTGATATTAAATGTTCCCTTTAAGCCATATTTATTCAGTATTTCGATAAGTCGTATATCCTGAACCACTCCGTCATCATAGCTAAGTGTAAGCACCTTGGACTTTCCGTCCTTTAACTTCATTTTCATTTTGTATACCCCTATTCTTCTTTTAAACTTTTTATATAATTGTGCATTGTTTGCGCCACTATCTTACTGTGTGCTACCGCCTCAACGACAGTTCTCGAACCATTTACTACATCACCCGAACCGAACACACCCGGACGGCTAGTATAACCAAACTCATCAGCGACAAGTAAACCCTTCTTGTTTATCTCAAGTCCCTTGGTTGTATTTACAATAACATTTCTTGGTCCCTGACTTATTGAAACTATTACAGAATCTGCTTTAAAGAATTCCTCTGTTCCCTCTATTTCCTCGAGTGTTCCGTCCTCATATTCCTTTACCCTTGAGAACACAACTCCATTATCTAAAATTTCTACAGGCTTGTAATTATAGCGGAATTTTACACCCTCAAGCTTTGCATAACTAAATTCATAATCACTTGCTGCAACCTCTTTTGTTATCGAAAAGCACGTAGCCTTGCGGCTGCCTTTTCTCATAACAGTTCTTGCCACATCCATTGCGGCATTACCCGCACCAATTATTATTACTTCCTCGCCAAGCTTATAAACATCGGGATTATTTAAGTAGTTAATTGCAAAATGTACATTACCGAATGTTTCGCCTTTTATGTGCAGTGAATTCGGCTTCCATACACCTGTGCCTATAAATATTGCCTTATAGCCATCCCTGAACAAATCATCAATACCGATAGCATCTCCAATTCGCGTGTTGGGACGAATTTTTATGCCTTTAAGTTCTATATGACGGTACTGCAAATCATCAAGTACACTTTTAGGAAGTCGAAACTCAGGTATACCATAACGCAGAATTCCTCCTATTTTGTCCTTACCCTCAAATATTGTTACCTGATAGCCATACCGTGCAAGAATTATTGCAATGGTAAGTCCTGCGGGCCCCGAGCCTATAATTGCAACCTTTTTCCCGTTTGAGGTTACAGGACCTTTTACCATTTTGGGTGCATACGCGTCTGATATGTAGTTTTCTATAGCAGAAAAGTGAACAGGCATTCCCTTTTTGCCAAGCACACAATGACCCTCGCACTGATTTTCATGATTGCATATAAGACTGCAGATTGTAGTAAGCGGATTATTTTCGAACAAAATCTCGCCAGCTTCGTCAAGCTTGTTTTCCTTAAGAAGCCTGATGACCGTTGGTATAGGTGTCATTATAGGACAACCCTTTTGACAGCTTGGATTTTTACATTCAAGGCATCTGTTAGCTTCATCAAGAACATGAAGTGCCATATATTTTGCCCCCTTTAGTTTTTTCGGTTTATAATTTTTTCACCATCAAAAAGAATTATACCCTCTCCCGAACCAAAAATATTGCTCTTTTTAATGTACTCTATCATATTGCGACGAAGTGTTGTATCGTTTGGCAAGTCATCTGTCGAACCGGTATAATCTTTACCAAAAACTCTCCATGCACTTTCAAATTTACCTTCCTTATCAACCTGACGTATAATATCGTACATTTGCGCAAATTTTCTTAAGTTTGAGTTTTCGGGATAAACTTTTTCTACAAATGGCGGATACAAAAGCCACGAATAACAATGAATTGGTAATATACCTTTTTTACGTTTTGCTCCGTCAAAAAAATTGTATGCTTTTTTAAAGGATTCCATGCAGTTTTCTTCCCTTAATGGTCCGGATGACGGAATATGACACGAATATATAGTTTCGCCCTTTGTGAGCGTATAATCTCCAAACACGTAATCTTCTCCCTCATATACTCTTATATCATACTGCAACCTTCCTAATGCAAACAGTTTAAGTTCCTGTTCTATAAAAAACCATGAGGTGAATACTCCAACCACACCATGTACTTCTTTACATTCTTTAACCTTATATGAAATATCAGCGAGAGTATCATAAAATATTTGCATATCTATTCCGCATTTTTTATAGTTTTCTTCCATATGCGGTACAAGGTACAACCACATAAGAAGTTGCAATGTGTATCCATGCTCAGGCGCAATATCAGATACAACCTTTGCTGTTTGAATCGAATAATCAAATTTCTTTGCCCGCATTTCATAATTCAATGGCACCAAAGGCTCATTGCCAAGCTCCTTTGCATAGTTCTTTGCAATATCCTCCACCTTATTACCGTAGATTTTGTCAATTTCCGTTATATATGGTATATCCTGCGGTAAAACACTTGCTTTTTCGAAAACATCATGTCTAAGCATAGTAATCCTCCCAACGTTTAATTCAATTTAACAGTAACTGTTTTATCGTCGTTATAGTTGATTCTGTCACCTGATGAATTAAGCGCATCTACATATGCAAAATATTCTTCCTTTGACGCAAAAAGCGGTTTGAATTCATCAATGACTTTTTTTGCTCTTTTTGCATTATCGCAAAGAAGTATATATAACATTGCCATCTGCATTTTTGCACTTGCAACGCACGCAGTAAGTGGGTCTGCAATCTGATAATCGTTACCATGACATTGTCCTGTAGCTCCTCCCGCATACGGATGTACCACAGGCATAATGCAGCCTAAATCACCCATATCGGTGCTTCCCGAACCCATTGAGTCGACCACTTCAAATTTATAGTCCGGTATAGCCATTTTTACTGCTTCAACATACACTTGTATCATGTTCTTATCATTTATAAGCGGTGAATATCCCGGTGAGTCTTTTATGTCGACATTTGTTCCTATGGAAAGTGCCGCACCGCATAGTGCCTGATTCACTTTTTTATTTGCCTCACAAATTCCCTCAAAGCTTGAGCCTCGTACATAGCTTTCTAAAACGGTTTTATCCGGTATGGCATTTACCATAGAGCCACCGTTTGTTATAATTGGATGCACTCTTATTATATCACTTTCTTTGAATGTTTCGCGGATAGCGTTAATTGCATTTATACCGCAGGTTGCTGCATAAAGTGCATTTTTTCCGTTCCACGGAGAGCCACCCGCATGAGATGCCACGCCCTTGTATGTTATTTGCTTTGCCATGCAACCTACCGAGCCTTTTCTTACTACAAATCTATCGGCTGTATGTACCATAAATGCAATATCAACACCATCAAAATATCCTCTCGACAGAAATTCACTCTTACCGCCAAAATATTTGATTTTACCCTCTTGCATCAGTCCGGTTCTGTATTCAATCTCTAAAAGTTCCTCTGCAGGTACAGCACAAAGTCTGATTTTTCCGCAGAATTTATCAAGAATACCCGGTTCTTTAAGTGTAGCTGCAATACCAACAAGTGCTGCACACTGTGCATTGTGTCCGCACGAATGCACTGCACCCGTTTGAGGATTTGCCTCCTTGTGCTCAGGGCATATTATTGAGTCTAATTCACCAAGAATTAAAATTTCAGGGCCCGGCTTACCCGTATCTATTACAGTATAAAATCCCGTAATACCCTCTGCCATAACAAGTTCATAGCCAAGTTCTTCAAACGTCTTAGCCATATATGCCGAGGTTTCAAATTCCTTGTAGCCCGTTTCGGGATGTTTCCATATATACCTCTCTGTATCTAAAATCAGTTGTGTGTGTTTTTCTACTGCACTGCAAATATCTCTCATAATAGAGCCTCCTATAATTACTTCTTATTATTTAATCTTTTTACGAAGAACGTACTTAAAATCAATGCAATAATATAGAGAATAATTGTTACATAAAGCACTGACTGATAACCAACAGGGTTTACCATATTACCCGCCACATTTACTTCTTCACCAAAATGATTTACAATCCATGTGGCAAGCTGGTTTCCTGTAAGACCCGCAAATGCCCATGCCGACAGTGTAATTCCATGAATAGCACTAATATTGCTCATTCCGTAATGGTCCGAAAGAAGCGTAGGAACATTCGAAAATCCGCCGCCGTATCCTGCATTTACAAACATCAGAAGAACCAACACAAGTGCGGCAAGAGTTGTGTTCTGTGCACCATTATTTATACCTCCGGTAAAGATTGTAATAGCGGTAAGAATAATCGAAATAATAAAGATAATTTTAAAAATGATGTTTCTGTCTTTCATTTTATCGCCCCATGCTGAAAATCCAAGACGTCCGCATGCATTGAATATAGCAGAAAGCGTTGAGATGATTCCTACAAATCCTGCAAGCCCTATACACTTTACAATCATCTTTTCCTGTGATAAAAGTGCAAGGCCGCATGTTATATTTATGTAAAACATCAGCCATATGCCTATGTAATTTGTAAGCTTTCTCGTTTTAATAACAGACATAATGCTGTTTTTCTTATCCTTTGTCTGATTTTCGCTCCAACCTGCGGGTTTTTTCAAAAGTAAATGTCCTGCAAACATCATAACAAAATAAACTATGCTCAAAATCCAGAACATCTTGTAAATTCCACTCTCACCCATTGTCTGGAGCATTGACTGCATTATGGGGCTTGCAATCGCCTTTGCCGCACCAAAGCCGGCAACTGCAAGACCTGTTGCGAGGCCCTTTCTGTCTGCGAACCAGAGCATAAGTGTTTTTACCGGTGAAAGATATCCTGTACCAAGACCTATACCCATAATAACACCATAGCATAAATATATACCTAAAAGCGCCACTACACTACCCTGGTGTAATCCACCATAGTAGATAAATCCACCGGTTCCTGCCATTCCCAAAGAAAAGCATATTGCCGCAATCAATGATGACTTGTGAATATCCTTTTCTACTACATTTCCAAGAAATGCCGCCGACATTCCCAAAAAGAAAATTGCAAGACTAAACGCCCACTCTGTTGCACCTTTTGAAAATCCTATATAATTTGCAATTTCATGACTGAAAATTGACCAACAGTAAACCGTACCAATACTGCAATGTAGCAGTAACGCCGGTATTGCTGCTCTTATCCATTTGTTTTCTCTTAACCCATTTAATGCCTTTTTACTCACTGTATTATCCCCTTTTTTTTGTAAAAATTGTATTGTAGTTATATCAATTACTTTTTCTTTCATCAGCCTTTTTTTGCGGCATTCATATCTTCATGGATACCTATATTAAAAAATATTTAATATAATAACCTAAAACCCTAAGGCATTTTTATCCCTCCTGTTTTTAGTATCCTACTGTTTTCAAACATGGAATTTATTTTTGTTCAATATATTCACGAAGTTTTTTATCTGCCAACTTCCATAAAGAGAAAATTGACACAAGCCTTCCCCAATACAAACACAATGCATTTTTTAAACCTATCTTTTCTCTGTGCAGATTAAACCAGTTATACCACCTGTAGTTTCTTGTTTTTGGTATAACAAAAGTTTTTGCAATAACAAAATTTGACATAAATTTTTTTGCACCCAAAGGCCAGAGCAGTTTATAGTCTTTTTCACTCACTTCACCAAAAATTTCAGGTGGAGTTGCACTTTCAACTGTCTGAATTTCTCTGTTCACCTTTGTTGCAAGGTAATCCCACGAGAAATTATTATTTTCAAAATTTAATTTTAGCAAAACACCATATTCACTATATTTTTGCTTTCTCTGGTAATCTGTGTCAAAAACAAAATTACCAAGCGAATAAAATATTATTTTCTCTCCTACCCTCTCATAATTCTGGACCACATGTGGATGATGTCCCACAACAATATCTGCCCCAAAGCTTAAAAACTTTTTATAAAGTTTTCTCATATATGGCATTGGAAGATTAGAAAATTCGTCTCCCCCGTGTGCAATAAGTATGCACCACTTGTTCTTTGACTTAATTTCTCTTATAACATCCTTGATTTTTTCAGTTTCATCAAACAGAACACAACCGGGAGAGTCTTTGGTAGCACGGATAAATTCAGCTCTTTTATATGTAACTGCAAAAATGCCAATTCCACCCTCGCAATCAAGTGATATGTATTTTGATGCATCATCAATATTTTTGCCGGCACCTACCGTAACTGCTCCGCATTTACGTGCAGCGTTAATTGTATCCTGCATTCCGGTTTCTCCGCAATCCAAAATATGGTTATTGGAAATAGCCCAGATATCTGCCGAAATGCTCTTAAACCACTCAAACGCATTGGGGTTGGTCAGATGGCTTATTTCCATTTTACTCGATATCCCCGACTCGGTCAAGGGAGATTCAACATTTGCAACAACATGATCTGTATTACGAAGAAAATCCTTGATTTTATCATCAAGAAACTCCTTGCTCCAATGGTCTTTAAAATATTTTGAAAAGGCAATGTCACCTGTAAAACTTATAGATGTCATCTTAATAATTTCTCCTCTTTTTATTTTGTAAAATGTTTATTATAACCTCACTTCAAATCATTATCAAGGGCAACAACTAATCTTGCAAACTACCGAGTATAATTCAGATTTTCATTTAATTCCTGCATAAACTCTCTTTTTTCTGTTTCGTTCACGTCCCTTATACGTTTAAAAAGTTTAAAATCAACCCCGTCTATATTCATTTCATAATCGTACAATTCCTCATATGCTCTTGCAATATTTCTCCACCCAAGAAAGCTCTCGGTAGCAGTTTCGAGAATTTTCTGATTATCCGATATCGTCTGTACCGTTGTCGGCACCAGCATATAATTTGCCTTGCAAAGCGGAGAAATGTCAGGGATAATACTATCAAAACATGGGATTGTAAATGCAATATAATCACGTCTGTATTGATGCTTATTTAATGATATTTCAACATTATTTAACAATTCTGCATTCATTATATCCGAATACGATAGCACCCCAAGATATTCCCCCTCGCCCACTGCATCATCAAGCAGTCGCTTTAATGTAAGAACATCGCCACTGCTATCGCGTTTTTCATAACGCATAGAAAAGGACGGGAACAAACTGTAGTATTTTATCTCCTCAACACTTGTGGGTTGAGTCCTTGCCACAAACGGAGATACCGTCTGCAGAAGTGCAAGTATCATAAGCCATACAAGCACTTTTTCTTTTTTTATATATCTTACACATATCACAAATAACGCAATAATTGATGGCAGATACAAAAGTATATGCAGTTGACCATGCATGCGTGTTGCTGTAAGCATAATATAGCAAACTGCAAGTTGTATCCACAAAAATGCCATTCTCTTCTCTTTTTCTTTAAAGAATATATACACCGATGATGCTATAATCGCAACCATAAATACCAGGCCAAAATAACGTACAATAAATTTTGTATTTAAGATAAAATTAAAATTGAAGCTTGCATCACCATAAAGTGATGTTATTCTGCCTGTTATATATCTGCCGAAAAATACTAAAAGTATCAGTGCAAATGTACACAGTGCCAATACGCTTTTGCGAAATCTCTGTTTAAATATTATGCTTTGTGCAATCATTGCTGTTATGAATGATATCGAGAAGAAAATATACACATTGCTTATTAAAACAACAAGCGCTGTCAATATACCTATTGCTATTCCTCTTATTACTTCCCCTCTTTTATTATCATCAAAATAAAGATTTATGCAGATTATGCATATGAATAATCCACCAATTTCTGAAAAACCGCGTATCATCATATAAAACATAGCAGGTATTGCAAACAATGTCAAAAACATTGTTACGATTGGTGCTTTGCCAATCTTTTTTGCAAGAAAGTATATGGAAGCATATGCACTTATCAAATAGCAGTTTGCAAGGCTTAAAATATAAACAAGTCTTGATGAACCAAATATTTTTATAAACAAAGCACACGGTAGTGCAGAAAGAAAATTGAAGTCAAGGTTAATAATTGAATTATATACCTCTCCCCACAGATTTGTCCTATATGCACCCTGTGCAATTTTAATTGCAACATTCCACGATTCCGCTGTTGACCAATAATAAATACCTGTCGAATTACAAACATATATTACCGATACAAGGTTTATAATAATTGCCATAACACACAGAGCAATTATATTCCAACCGCGTGTACTTATATTGATACTTCTTTCCTTTTTGGGGACAGCTTTAAAATTATCAAATATATCCTGATTTTTCATAAAATCTTCCTTACTCAAACAATGATAATATCTCCTCTCTCGAAAGCGATGATAATGTATCATTATTTATCTGTATTATATCATTTGCCAGCGTACGCTTAGATTCCTGAAGGTGCAGAATTTTTTCTTCTATTGTACCCTTAGAAACGAGCTTAATAACCTGAACTGCCTTGGTCTGACCTATTCTGTATGCTCTGTCTGATGCCTGGTCCATAGTTGCAGGATTCCACCATGGGTCGTAATGTATTACCGTATCTGCACCCGTAAGATTAAGACCCGTACCTCCTGCCTTTAAGGATATCAAAAAGACCTCGCGCTCACCATTATTAAATCGCTCGGACATTTCGAGTCTTTCATATGACGGGGTCTTTCCGTCAAGATAAAAACAACGTATGTCTCTTTTCTCAAATTGTTCGCGGATAATAGAAAGCATTGATGTGTACTGCGAAAAAATCAATATTCTATGCCCGCCCTCGATGCAGTTTTCGCTAATCTCCATCAACAACTCGAGCTTTCCGCTTCCGAGTATATAGTTTTCATCAAATATAGCAGGATGACAGCATATCTGTCGCAGTCTTGTAAGCAGTGATAGAATTTGTATATTATTTGCATTACCATCCTCAAACATTGATACTGTTTTATCCTTTGCAAGCGAAAGATATGCCAAATACATTTCCTTTTGCTCTTTTTGCATATCTGCATACATAGTATATTCAAGCTTTTCGGGCAATTCTTCAAGCACTTCCCTCTTCATTCTTCGCATAATAAATGGTTTTACCCTGTCGCGAAGTTGGGAAATTGTGAGATAATCCCCGTTTGTGTTTGCACTGCCCATATACTTATTTCTGAACTCATTTAAATTCCCAAGATAACCCGGCATAACAAAATCAAATATTGACCACAGTTCTAAAACCGAGTTCTCTATTGGTGTACCTGTAAGAGCAAATCTGTGCATTGCATTTATACGCTTTACACTTATTGCATTTTTTGTTCTCGGATTTTTTATATATTGGGCTTCATCTATAAAGCAATACGAAAAATTTATTTTTGAATACTCGCTTATATCACGTCTAAGCATGGGATATGAAGTTATTATTATTTCATATTCATTAACTGTCCCTATAAGTTCGCGTCTTGCTTCCTTTGAACCGTCTATTATAAGTGCCTTGAGTGTTGGTATAAATTTCATAATTTCGTTATACCAGTTATATATAAGTGCACTCGGTGCGACAATAAGTGTTGGTGTTTGTGGCTTTTCGCCTTTTACATAAGCAAGCACCTGCAGGGTTTTACCCAGACCCATATCATCTGCTAAAATTCCGCCAAAGCCAAGATGACTAAGCTGCTTTAACCATTTAAGACCTGTTTTCTGATACGACCTTAACACATTTGAGAGTCCTCTTGGTATTGTTGGTTTTAATAGCTTTATTTTTTCTATATATTCTGTAAATGACTCATTTTTTTGTATATATGAGAGTGAGTCGAAATACATTGCATGGTATGTGGGCAAATATTTTCTTCTTTGTGTTATATCCTCCTGCGAAAAATCAAGCTGGTCAAGTAGGTTGAATATATTTGATTTTTCTAAATCGTCAAGAGAAATAAATCTTCCGTCTGCAATTCTGTAAAATCTTTCTTTTAGTTTTACTGCCTTTAATATACCCGCAAGTTCTTCATTTGATAACGTTGAATTTAGCTCTGTTTCGAGTAAATCCATCTTTGAGTTATAGCCTACATGTGCACTTATCAAATCTGACTCATTACCCAATATATTATCAAATGCCTTTGATGTGAATACCTTGGCTTTCTTTTTTATTTCTTCTAATGTGATATTTAAAAAACTGTATATTCTTTCGCTGTCCTTAAGGATAAACATACCGTTATCGTAGCTAAACCCCTCAAAATACCCAAGAATTTCAGTTTCAGCACGTGTATCGCGCACAACAATCTGCCCTGAAGTGTATTCTTCATCACGCATTGGCAATGATTGCGACACGTTTCCGTATTTTACAATCACAACTGCACTGACGGACGAGGCACGCATATCAAAGTACACTTCAAACTTAGGCTTTGTATCTACTACAAGCTCATCTATTCCCGTTGTTATAACCCCCTGCTTGCCTCTCAGGTATGGTAAAACATATGCGGCAAATGAAATTGTATTTTCACCCTCAAATGTTATCTGGGTACGACTCTCTGTTGCAAGTGCCTTATATATTGGCATAAAATAAGTACGCCATTCCTCTGTTGTATGATAAATTATTCCGTCATATAGAAAATATTCACCATTTTTGGTGATTGCATATCCTCTGTCATTCACTAAAAGACTTATACCGCCATCAACTGCATTTATATCTATAATTATATCAGGATTACCGTCCTCTATTCTCACGTCTGGAATTGACATTCCATTATACACAAGCGAAAATTCCGTACTTGAAAGCAACGGAAAAATACGCAATGCTGTAGATAATCCAAAGCTTGTCTGATATGATGCTTTGGAGTATGTTTCGGATTGCGGGTTCTTATTTTCGTATGCCTCGGCAAGAATATCTATTATTTCCTTTTGAGGATATACAAACTCAGTTACAGAAGGAATATATTCGGTATATCTGTCAAACCTAAAGGGTTTTGAGTTGATGTACTGTTCCAAAAAGTTTTCTAAACCCTGTACCATTCCCTTGTCGGAGGTTAATTCGAGTGCCATAGAAAAGCTTGCCGAGTCAAGTGTGGGTTGTGCAATACTTAAATGAAATTTTACATGTATAACATTTTTAGGTTGCATCCCCTTTGCAAATGAAGAACATAACTCCTTTGCAATTTTATCATTCTCACTGCTGTAGCTTACGCCCTCCTCAAGCTCAAGTTGTCTTTGCTTTAAGGTTGCGGCAATATGCTTGCATGCACAACCCATGGTTTCATAATACGGGCATGTACAAATGCTTTCACAAATCCCATCCTGATTAAATTTAATCATAACATTATACAGATTATCATCATCAACAACTGCACTCAAAAAAGTATCCTCGCGTTTACGCAGATGAACTCTACCCTCGCGAAAATATTCCATACCTCTTTTATATATGGTCTGAGAACATATTTTTTTTATAAGCTCGTCGGTTATTCCCATATAATCTGTACTCCTGTTTAACGTTTTAACGGTCATTTTTTACCCCAAAAAAAGCAATATTCCACCATTATAGATTAAACTTCATTGTATCATATTTTACAGGATTTGTCAATAAATTTGGTGTATTTTGAAAACAAAAAACAAAGACGAAAAGTTCGTCTTTGTTTTTTATATGTATTAGTTTTTAAGATATTTTGCAACTTCTTCTGCAACAAGTTTTGTGAGCACTTCAACGTCATATTGTGATACAACCGGTTTGTTTATAACACCAACTGTACCTGTGCTGCCAAATAGTTCCAACTTCTTTAATGTTTCTTGCTTAACGGCCTCAACGGCAGCAGGAATAAGGTCAATAATACCCTTGTTCATATCGGAGAACTTCTTAAATTCTGCCTCAACAGCGGCAACGTTAATATCTGTAAATATATTAACCTTGCTTATACCCTCTTGTATAGCTTGTTTGAAGTCGCTGTCTGTAAGACCGGAGCCACCATGAAGAACAAGCGGAACATCAACAGTACTTGCGATTGTTCTTATTCTTTCGAAATCAAGTTTTGGTGGCAATTTATATGCACCGTGAGCATTACCAACTGCAATAGCCAACGCGTCAACACCTGTTTTTTCTACAAAGTCCTTAGCAAGTTTTGGATCTGTAAAGTACTTTGACGGGTCATCAAGATGAGAACTACCCTCTGCTGAACCTTCGTTATCGCCAACATGACCAAGCTCACCCTCGATTGTTGCACCGTATGAGTGTGCAATATCTGCCATCTCTTTTACTTTACGAACATTATCGTCATATGAGTCTGTTGAACAGTCATACATAATTGAACTGAAACCAAGCTCTAATGCCTTTATACATGTATCATACGAAAGACCATGGTCCAAATGTATAACAACAGGCACAGATGCTTTTTTAGCCATTGGAATTAAGTAGTATGATACTTCTTCCAACGGGCCATATGGCAAAAGAACCTCTGCTGTACCCATAATAACCGGTGATCTGCTTGTTTCTGCCGCAGCAATAATACCACGTGCAAGTTCAAGGTTTACTGCATTGAATAAACCTACTGCATATTTATCTTTTTTTGCAGGTCTTAAAACCTCATTCATATTAACTAACATAGCTTTATCTCCTAATGTCAAAATTATTTACTTCCATATTTTATATTATACACCAAACCAAAAACAAAGTCAATAGTTTAATATAAAAAAACAAAATAAAACAAAAATTTCCCAAATAAAAACAAAAAACTGCTAAGTAGCAGTTTTTTAATTGTTGTATATACACTTATGTAAGGTACGGAGCATAGAGGGTGTTTTCATCAAGGCCTGCTTTACGTGCAACTTCTTTTATACGTTCAGGATTTATAATCCTGAAAAGTGCCGGCTCAACAACATTTATATCGGCACAGGCTTTGCATCTTTCAACTGTTTTTACATCATAGCCTGAAACACAAACAGTTACGTCTGTTTTAAGTATACTCGCCAATGATGAAAATATTTCGCATTCTCTGCCTCCAACAAAAGCAAACTCGTGAACATAGCCGCTATCACGTTTTAAAGAAATATAGCCAATCATATTCATATTCTCATCAAATACCGAAAGCGCCTCTCTTTCATGTGATTGAAGTGCTACCATAAAATCTTCGTTACTTCGCACTATGTAATCAATTTTTGATTGCGAGATTTTTTGTTGCACGGTGGTTTCTTCCTTCTTCATCGGCGAAAATGTGAAGTTGCATTTTATATCAGGAGTGAATTTAAGCATATATTGTTCTCCGCCGCCAAAATAGCCATACTTTCCATAGCGTTGTGCGTTTCCGTGCAGATAACAAAGGTCAGCACATTTATCACATTCCTGATTTATCTTTGTAAGTAACGCAGCCATAATACCACGACCGCGATAATTTTCATCAACTGCAACATTTCCGTTTGCAATAAGCCTTATATGCTCATTTCCGATAACATAATCAATAGGATACATTGCTGCAGTTCCAATCAGTTTTCCGTCCTCAAAAGCACCGTAATGCGAGCTAACAGCATATTCGTTAACCTCAGCAAAGAATCTTGGAAAAAGTTTTTTAAAGTCTGTTACAGCATTGTTTTGCTTGGTGAAAACCACATCAAGTAAATCGCGAAGTTCATAAAAGTTTTCTGATGTCAGCTTACGTATTTCCATAATAATTTCCATAGCCTTTCTGCCCACAAACAGCATTTTGAAACACACGCGCTTTTCGTGGGCAGATAAGGCGTGTAATGGAAATTATGCACATCGCCGTTTCACACCAAATATGGTGCGAAAATTTCGGCGGTGCAATTAAATCCGCCAGAGGCTGATAACGTGATTTTTTACGTTATCTACTCCTTAATGAAGTGAACTCAATTCAGTTCACTTCATAAATGGTTTTTAATTATTTATTTTGTACCGAATATTCTATCGCCTGCATCACCAAGACCCGGCATTATATATCCGTTTTCGTTAAGTCCCTCGTCAACATTTGCACAGTATACATCAACATCGGGATGTGCTTTTGTTAATGTTTCTATTCCCTCAGGTGCTGCGATAATACAAAGGAACTTAATGTTTTTTCCGCCGTATGATTTGATTTGTGTAATTGCGTCAACAGCAGAACCGCCTGTTGCAAGCATAGGGTCAACCAAAACAATCAGTCTTTCGCCTATATCCTGTGGGAGCTTGCAGTAATACTCCTGAGGCTGGAGAGTTTCTTCATCACGATACATTCCAATATGTCCAACCTTAGCTGACGGAACAAGATTTAAGAATCCATTTACCATACCAAGTCCTGCACGAAGTATTGGAACAACCGCCAATTTCTTTCCCTTTATAACCTTTTGTCTGGTTTTTGTCATGGGAGTTTCTATCTCGATTTCTTCGAGAGGTAAGTCTCTTAGCGCCTCGTAGCACATAAGCATTGTTATTTCTTCAACATTTTCGCGAAACTCCTTATTTGTGGTAGTCTTTTGGCGAAGTATAGTTGTTTTATGTTGAATCAGGGGATGGTCAAAAACTGTTACTTTACTCATTTTATTCTCCTTATTGTTCGTTTGCCTTTGAAACTATAACGTTTATAATTATACCAAGAATAAGTGCACAAGCTATTGAAGTTATTGTGATTTTCCCAAAATTCAAAGTTAATCCGCCAATACCTGCAATAAGAATAGCCGAAACAACAAACAGATTCTTGTTCTGGTTAAGGTCAACTGTCTGTACCATTTTTAGTCCTGATACTGCTATAAATCCATAAAGTGCCATACATACTCCGCCCATAACACACGCAGGAATTGAATTAACAAATGCAATAAATGGTGATACAAACGAAATAATTATTGCAAGAATTGCGGCAGTTATGATAGTATATACTGATGCGTTTCTTGTAATAGCTACACAACCAACAGATTCACCGTATGTTGTATTAGGACATCCGCCAAACAATGCGCCTACGAATGAACCAACACCATCACCCATAAGTGTTCTGTGAAGTCCGGGCTCTTCTAAAAGGTCTTTTTCTATAATTGATGAAATATTCTTGTGGTCAGCAATATGCTCTGCAAAAACAACGAATGCAACAGGAATATATGCAGCAGCTATTGTGCTTATATATGTGGCATTCAACTCACCAAAGCCTTTTATTGCTGTTAAGAATGTAAATTCTGGAACTGAAAGGAATGTATTCAATGTTACTCCGTCTGCTACAAGTTGTGCAAATGGTTGCGCATTTAGTACCTTTAACGCATCTACGTTTGCGGCAAATCCTATTATTGTAAACACAGCAGAAATTGCGTATCCGCCAAGAATACCAAATATAAACGGAATAAGCTTACCCATACGCTTTCCGTATGTTGAGCATACTATTGTAATAATAAGTGTTACAATACCGCAAAGCACAGTAATTAGCGGTGAAGCACTAACATCAGGCACGCTACCCTTCATAATATCACCGATAGCATTACCTGCAAGCGAAAGACCGATAATTGCAACAGTTGGTCCTATAACAACTGCGGGCATAATTTTGTTTATCCATTTTACTCCAACAAACTTAACAATAATTGCAATAACAACATATACGAGTGCCGCAAATGTTGCACCTATAATAAGTCCCATAAATCCTAACGATATAGATACACCGCCTGCAAAAGCCGCTATCATTGAGCCGATAAATGCAAATGACGAACCAAGAAAAACAGGGCTCTTCTTTTTAGTGAATAAAACATATACCAATGTTCCCAAACCTGCACCAAAAAGTGCTGCAGCCGAGCTCATATTTGTACCACATGCCTGGTTTATAACCACAGGAACAACCAATGTTGCAGTCATAATAGCAAGCAACTGTTGAAGTGCAAAAATTATGAGCTGCCCAAATTTTGGTTTATCCTCTACCCCGTAAATCAATTTCATAAAAACTTCCTCCTTTTGTAAATAACTTAAATATTTAAGATTATAAAATCCCTGAATAAAATATATCAAATATATCGAAATTTGTCAATACATTAAAATTTAAATTTATATTTCATTTTAGTTATATAAAAAACCAACAGAAACAACGTATTGTTTCTGTTGGTTTTTGTTTTACAGTTGTTTTTCCTGTTCTGCCTGAACATCCTCAAAAGCAGAAAGCATTGGTTTTATGTCTTTTCCTTTAAGCACTCTGTTTATGTAATTGCGTGTGATTTTTACAACAAGTCCGGAAAGTGCTATAACACCTATAAGGTTAGGAACCATCATAAGACCGTTGAATGTATCTGATATATCCCATGCCAGTGATGATGTTAAAAGTGCACCAAGCATAATTGTAACAAGGTGAATTACCTTATACAGCTTTGTAGATTTTGTGCCGAACATATACTCCCATGCTTTTGTACCGTAGTGATCCCATCCAAGAACAGTTGTAAAGGCAAAAAGTAAAATTGCAATGGCAATAAATCTTTCGCCCCAGACACCAAACAGAATTGAGAATGCTTTTCCCACAAGATTTGCATCGCTTGCACCCGCCATCATAGCGCCTGTGTCAAGGTCAATTACACCCGATGTCAAAACAACAAGAGCTGTCATTGTACATACAACCATTGTATCTGCAAATACCTCAAAAATTCCCCATAAGCCCTGACGTACAGGTTCTACAACATTTGAGTTTGAGTGTACCATAACAGAAGAACCAAGACCCGCCTCGTTAGAGAATACACCTCTCTTACAACCCAATGTAACAATCTCCTTAATAGCAATACCGCTGACACCGCCCCATATAGCTGGTCCCGTAAATGCGAACTTGAAAATCGAAGCAAATGCTGCCCCAATATCGGAACAGTTTACACCAATTATGATAAAGCTACCAAAAACGAATAAAACCACCATAAAGGGAACAACTTTTTCCGCAAAATTCGCAATTCTCTTTAAGCCGCCAAGTATAATAAGGGCTGCAATCACTACAAGAACAATACCTATTATAACATGGTACATTGTAACGTCACCAACGGGTATTGCAGTAAGTGATGGTATTGCAAATGCATCAACCATATTAACAACTATCTTGTTGATTTGTCCCATTGCACCTATACCAAATGAAGCTAAAACTGCAAATACTGAGAAGAGAACTGCAAGAACTTTACCTACCCATTTACAGCCTTTCATTTTTCCAAGTCCGTCTCTTAAGTAGTACATCGCTCCGCCTGACCACTCTCCGTCAGAATTCTTTCTTCTGTAATATATACCAAGTACATTTTCAGAATAGTTTGTCATCATTCCAAAGAATGCAGCAACCCACATCCAGAATACCGCACCAGGTCCGCCGCCAACAATAGCAGCTGCAACACCCGCAATATTACCAACGCCTATTGTGGCAGCAAGTGCTGTACAAAGCGCCTGAAACTGTGATATTGATTTGCCCTCAACATGTCCGGAAACATCTTTTTTAAATATTTTTCCAATTGTCTGTGAAAACCAGTGTCCGATATGTCTTATTTGAAATACACCAGTCAAAACTGTCATAAGAACACCTGTTGCAAGGAGCAGATAAAGACCTTTACCCCATACAAAACCGTTTACATCATCATTGAACTCCGTTAGCCATGCAAATAAATTTTCCATAAAATTACCTCCATTTAGCTAAATAAAGTAAAAAATAAGCGGAGTTTTCATACATAAAAACTCCGCACAAAAAAAGCCGTTTAAAACCTTTATCTCCGTCCTTTTGCCTGAGAGATTAACCCTTTCGGGTTTTACACCTTCGGCATCCTCTTGTTTCATTTTGGAAAACTGGACTTCTCCGGAGCGCTATCCATGGGCAGTCATCGCTATTGCGCCTGAGAGCATTACTCCTTCGGCAAGGCATACGCCTTTCTCCTACACACTTCACTTAGCTCAATATTTAATTACATATATTATTATAGTAGCATTTTGCAAATTTGTCAATACTTTTTAGAAATTTGACAAATTTTGTATTTATTTAACAAAAAGACGGTGCAATATATTACACCGTCAATTTTATCTAAATATTATTCAGCCAATTTTACAAGCTTTGCATACTTTTCTTCTGCATTCTTCTTAGCCTTTTCGAACAATTCCTTTGCTCTGTCAGGATTTGAACGAGCAAGTGAGTTATAACGAACCTCACCCATTAAGAATTCTTCGTAATCAGCCTTAGGAGCTTTAGAATCAAGCTGGAACGGATTTAAACCTTCCTGAGCACGTCTTGGGTCAAATCTGAACAAGTGCCAGTAACCCGACTCAACAGCCTTCTTCTCTTCTGTCTGAGCTATTGACATACCGCCCTTGATACCGTGGTTGATACATGGAGCATATGCAATAATTAGTGATGGACCGTGATAGCTTTCTGCTTCTATCATAGCCTTTAGACATTGATTCTGGTCAGCACCCTGTGCAATTTGAGCAACGTATACATAGCCATATGACATAGCTATTGCTGCAAGGTCCTTCTTCTTAACTTCCTTACCTGCTGCAGCAAATTGTGCAATAGCACCTGTTGGTGTAGCCTTTGAAGACTGACCACCTGTATTTGAGTAAACCTCTGTATCGAATACAAGTACGTTTATATCTTCGCCTGAAGCAAGTGCGTGGTCAAGACCGCCAAAGCCTATATCATAAGCCCAACCGTCGCCACCAAACATCCAGCAAGACTTCTTAGCAAGATACTCTTTATCTGCCAATACATTCTTAGCATCTTCGCTGTTGATATTTGAAATTGCCTTTATAAGCTCATCAGCTGCAACTCTGTTTGCAACACCATCGTTTAGTGTTTCCATAAACTTATCAACTGCAGGCTTAACTTCTGTATTTTCCTCAGCAATGTTTGCAAGCTTTTCGATATTCTTTCTTCTTATTGTATCTTGTGCAAGGAACATACCATAGCCAAACTCAGCGTTATCCTCGAACAATGAGTTAGCCCATGCAGGACCGTAGCCCTTTTCATCCATTGCATATGGTGTTGACGGACATGAACCACCCCAGATTGATGAACAACCTGTTGCATTTGCAAGTAGCATTCTGTCGCCAAACAATTGAGTAACAAGCTTAGCATATGGTGTTTCGCCACAACCTGCACAAGCACCTGAGAATTCAAGATATGGCTTTCTAAATTGTGAACCCTTAACTGTTGTATACTTGAACTTTTCAGCAACCTCAGCCTTTTGTGGTAGAGTTACTGCATAATCAAAGCTCTTTTGTTCGTCAAGTTGAGTTTCGAGCGGTTTCATAACAAGTGTTGGAGCCTTTGCATTCATTGGACATACGTTAGCACAGCTTCCGCAACCTGTACAGTCCATAACCGAAATAGCCATTGTGTAGTAGAAACCATCAAGCTGCTTAAGTGTTGTGTACTTAATACCCTCAGGAGCATTCTTAAGCTCTTCTTCTGTAAGAACAACAGGTCTTATACATGCATGAGGACATACATATGCACAGTTACCGCATTGGATACAAGTATCCTTGTTCCATTCAGGAACGTCTATTGCAATACCTCTCTTTTCGAATGCAGATGAACCAAGCGGAACCTGACCTGTTACATATGGCTTGAATGCTGAAACAGGAAGTTTAGCACCATTGAATCTACTTATAGGAACAAGAATATTGTTTACATAATCTATAAGCTCACTGTTACCCTCATGAACAACACCAAGAACTTCGTCTTGTGCGTCCTTCCAGCTTGCAGGAACTTCTATCTTATTAACATTGTTTACACCTGCATCGATAGCGTCGTGATTCATCTTAACGATTGCATCACCCTTCTTTGAGTATGAAGCAGTTGCAGCTTCCTTCATATACTTAATAGCATCTTCTTCAGGAATAATGTTTGCAAGTTTAAAGAATGCTGATTGTAAAACTGTGTTAATTCTGTTACCAAGGCCGATTTCCTTACCAATCTTAACACCGTCTATTGTATAGAACTGAATGTTATTTTCAGCAATATATCTCTTAACTTGTCCCGGCAAGTGTTCTTCAAGCTCATCCATATTCCATGAGCAGTTAAGCAAGAATACACCACCCGGCTTAACATCTTGTACCATATCATAAACTCTTACATATGAAGCCTTATGACAAGCTACAAAATCAGCCTTTGAGATAAGGTATGTTGATGTAATTCTTGGGTTACCGAAACGAAGATGTGAACATGTTAAACCACCTGACTTCTTTGAGTCATAGTCAAAGTAAGCTTGTACGTTCATATCTGTGTGGTCGCCTATAATCTTAACTGAGTTCTTGTTAGCACCAACAGTACCATCTGCACCAAGACCCCAGAACTTACAGCTTGTGATACCAACCGGTGTTGTATCAGGATTTTCGTCAAGTGGAAGTGAAAGACCTGTTACGTCATCTTCGATACCTACTGTAAAGTGTTTCTTTGTCTTATTCTTGAATGCTGCGATTATGCATGCAGGAGTTGTATCCTTTGATGCAAGACCGTAACGACCTGCCATAACAGGAACATCTTTAAACTCTGTTTCCTGCAATGCTGCAACAACATCAAGATATAGAGGCTCACCGCATGAACCCGGCTCTTTTGTTCTGTCCATAACAGTGATGTACTTAACGCTCTTTGGCATTGCCTTTGCAAGATGCTCAACTGAGAATGGTCTGTAAAGTCTTACCTTAATCATACCTACCTTACCGCCATTTGCATTTAAGTAATCAACAGTTTCTTCTATTGTATCTGAAACAGAACCCATAGCTATTATAACGTGCTCAGCATCAGCTGCACCATAGTAGTTAAATAGCTTGTAGTCTGTACCGATTTTTTCGTTTACTTTATTCATGTACTCTTCTACAACTGCAGGAAGTGCATTGTAATATGCATTACATGCTTCTCTTGCCTGGAAGAATACGTCTCCATTTTGAGCTGTACCTCTTTGTGCAGGATGCTCAGGGTTTAATGAACCGCGTCTGAATTCATTTATAGCGTCCCAATCAACCATCTCTGCTAAATCTGCATAATCCCAACAAGCTACCTTCTGGTATTCGTGAGATGTTCTGAAACCATCAAAGAAGTGTAAGAAAGGAACCTTACCCTTTATTGTTGAAAGATGTGCTACTGCACCCAAATCCATTGCTTCTTGCGGATTTGTTGATGCAAGCATAGCAAAACCTGTCTGACGACAAGCCATAACGTCCTGGTGGTCGCCAAATATTGATAGTGCATGAGATGCGATTGTTCTTGCTGATACGTTAAATACGCAAGGAAGCATCTCACCCGCAATTTTATACATGTTAGGAATCATAAGAAGCAAGCCCTGTGATGCAGTGTAAGTTGTTGTTAATGCACCGGCTGTCAATGAACCATGTACTGTACCGGCAGCACCGGCTTCTGATTGCATTTCGGCAACTCTTACAGTCTGGCCAAAAATATTCTTCATGCCTGAAGCTGACCATTTATCGGTAACTTCTGCCATATTAGAAGATGGTGTGATAGGATAGATAGCTGCAACGTCTGTAAATGCGTATGAAGCATAAGCCGCGGCATTATTTCCATCCATTGTTTTCATTTTTCTCGCCATTGGAAAAATCCCTCCAAAAAATATATTTTTACTTATCAGGAAATCGTATGACTTCCCATGACAAAAGCCCATATGACCTCAAGGCTTTTTATCTTTTATATAAATATAAACACCACTACGTGTCCATATATAATACATTACATTTAATCATAACACTTTTTATTCAAAAAATCAAGTAGAAATTTGTTATTTTTTTTGAAAAAAACGAACTTTTTGAGATTTTTAGTATTATTTTTAAATATGTGTATATTTTTTAGCAAATAAAAGTAAATCTATGTCGAAATCACATCTGGCAAAGTTTTTCGAGACTTGCAAGCTTAACACTTGTTACAAACACTTCACAAGCTTTTTTAAGCTCATCAACTGTTGGTAATGACGGTGCAATTCTTATATTTGCATCTTTTGGGTCTTTTCCGTATGGATATGTAGCACCGGCACCTGTCATTACAACTCCCGCCTCTTTACATAACTCAACTGTTCTTTTAGCACAACCATCAAGAGTATTGAAAGATACAAAGTATCCGCCCTTTGGCTCTGTCCAGTCAGCTATACCCAACCCGTCAAGACCTTCCTTTAAGCTTCTTGCAACCATTTCGAATCTTGGTCTTAAAAGGTCAGCATGCTTCATCATGTGGTCTTTTAGCCCCTGATAGTTTGCAAAAAACTTTACGTGTCTCATCTGGTTTATTTTATCGTGGCCTATTGTCTGTATAGACATAAGCTCCTTTATAGACTTAATATTATCCTTAGATGAAGCCATTGCAGCAACACCGCCGCCCGCCCATGTGATTTTTGATGTTGATGTGAATACATATGGCATATCTGCATTGCCTGCTTTTTCACACTCATCAAGAATATTTAGAATTTCATCCTGGTCGTCCTTATAGAAGTGGTGCTCACAGTATGCATTATCCCAGAAAAGTCTGAAATCCTTTGCCGCCGGTTTCATATTCGCAATTCTTTTTACAACCGTATCAGAAAACGAAATACCTGTTGGGTTTTGGTATTTTGGAACACACCACATACCCTTTACAGCTTCATCCTTAACAAGTTCTTCGACCATATCCATATCAGGACCATCACTGTTTAAAGGAACATTTATCATTTCTATACCAAAAGCCTCTGTAACTGCGAAATGACGGTCATATCCCGGAACGGGACACAAAAACTTTACTTTGTCGAGCTTGCACCATGGTGTTGAACCAAGTACACCGTGTGTTACTGCCTTTGATACTGTATCGTACATAATGTTAAGAGACGAGTTACCAAAAACAATAACATTTTGTGGTGTAGTTTCCAGAACCTGTGCAAACATTTCTTTACACTCGTCTATACCATCTAAAATACCATAGTTTCTCAAATCGCCACCGGCTGTTTTTACAACATCATCTCTTGTTAAAACATCAAACATTCCGTTAGATAGTTCAAGCTGCTCTGTTGATGGCTTTCCACGTGCCATATTAAGATTAAGCCCCATTTCTTTAAGCTCATGGTACTTCTTTAATACCGCTTCTTTTTCTGCCATAAGTTCTTCCTTGTTCATTTTTGTGTAATTCATATTACGCCCTCCTGATATATAGATATTATTTATTTACATTATCATTTGCTCAAATTCATCCTCAGTGATAACCTTAACACCAAGACTCTGAGCTTTTTCTAATTTACTGCCTGCTTCTGCACCTGCTAAAACATAGTCTGTCTTTTTCGAAACAGATGACGAGGTTTTGCCGCCCATACTTTCAATTATCCGGGAAGCTTCATTTCTCTTATATTTATTTAGTGTCCCTGTAAGAACAAAGGTTTTACCCTCAAATTTATTATTGATAACAGATTGTTCTGTATCATCAACACAATTCACACCGGCATCTGTAAGACGTTTTATATAGTTGCGGTTTTGCTCCTCTTTGAAATAATCAACAATAGACTGAGCCATTATTTCTCCAACGTCCTCAACCTCACAAAGCGTTTGTACATTAGCCTCCATAAGAGCATCTAATGTCTTGAATTTTTTAGATAACATCTTTGCACCCTTTTCGCCTATATGACGTATACCCAATGCATTTATAAGACGATAGAGTGGATTTGTTTTTGATTTTTCAATCTGTTCTATAATCTTTGCAGCGCTCTTATCGCCGAGTTTATCCATTTTTGCAATGTCCTCTGCTTTAATATAATAAAGGTCCGCAGCTGTCTGTATCAGACCCCGCTCAAGCATCTGCTCAATTATTGACGGGCCAAGTCCATCAATATCCATTGCATTTCGCGAAACAAAGTGGATGATATTCCTCATTCTCTGTGCGGGGCAATTTACACCCGTACATCTGTATGCGGCCTCTCCGTCCTCGCGAAGCACCATAGCTCCGCATTCGGGACACACACCGGGAATTTTAAATGCTACTTCACTTCCGTCTCTTTCCTCTTTAATTACCTCTACAACCGCAGGTATAATATCACCTGCTTTTTGGATTACAACAGTGTCGCCTGTTCGTATATCCTTTTCGTCGATATAGTCCTGATTATGAAGTGTTGCACGTGATACATTTGAGCCGGCAATCCTTACGGTATCAAGTATTGCAAGCGGTGTAATAACACCTGTTCTCCCCACCTGAACGCGTATTTCTTTTATTCTGGTTTTTTGTTGTTCTGCGGGATATTTATATGCTATTGCCCATCTCGGGAATTTAGCAGTTGAGCCAAGCTCCTCTCGAGCCGCAAAATCATTAACTTTTATTACTGCACCATCTATATCGAAGTACAGTCCTCCGCGCTCTGCACCAATTTTCTGGATTTCTTCGAAGGCTTCGTCGACATTTTTAAACGTTTTATCATTCATAATTGTCTTAAAACCCTGTTCCTTTAAAAATCTTAAGCCTTCAGTGTGGTTTTTAATTTCTACACCCTGTATTTGCTGAATATTAAAAACGAAAATATCCAGATTTCGCTTTGCTGCAATTTTAGGGTCAAGTTGTCTTAGCGAACCTGCCGCAGCATTTCTCGGATTTGCAAACAGAGGTTCATTGGTATCTTCTAAATATGCGTTTATCTTTTCGAAATTGTCTCTTGATAAAAAGACCTCGCCCCTTACCTCAAGGTAAGGTATTTTATCTTTAAGTGTCAGAGGAACACTTTTAATTGTTTTAATGTTCTCCGAAACATCCTCACCGGTCAGTCCGTCGCCTCGCGTAGAGCCTCGCACAAACTCTCCGTCTACATATTCGAGCGAAACAGAAAGTCCGTCAATTTTATGTTCAACAACATACTCTACATTCGGCACTACTGCCCTGACACGTTTCTCAAAATCCAATATTTCTGATTTTGAAAAAGCTTTTTGCAAGCTCTCCATAGGCACAACGTGTTCAACCTTTTCGAAAATAGAAACTGCCTCTCCGCCGACTCTTGCACTTGGTGAGTTTGCCTTTTTATATTCCGGATATTCCTCTTCAAGCTTTTCGAGTTCTAAAAGCATTTTATCGAACTCAAAGTCTGAAATTTCGGGTTTATCATCAACATAATACTTATGATTATGATAATTAAGCTCTTTTGTAAGCTCCTCTATTCTTTTCTGTATTACATTCATATGATACCTCTCAATAAATTTACATTGATACTGTAAAACAAGACAACAATATCCATTTTTATTATAGCATTCAATACCTCATTTGTCAACTTTTACATATCATTTTTAACATTATACATATATTTTTTCAAATATACCGTTCGTTAATAAATATTTTTAACAAACACCTCAATATGAGGCGATGTTTTATATATAACTACGTGTTGACAAATGTATTTTTTGGTATTATAATATCATTTAGATTATTAAAAAGAAAGGTTATGGTAAATATGGCAAAAGGCAATATTTCAGTTGACAGCGAAAATCTGTTTCCAATTATAAAAAAGTGGTTATACTCTGACAAGGATATTTTTCTACGCGAGCTTGTTTCTAATGCTTGCGACGCTATAACAAAGCTAAAAAAGCTATCCGGCATAGGCGAGGCTGATGTTGAGGATAATCCCGAATACAAGGTTATTGTAAGAATTGATAAGAAAAATAAAAAGCTTATAATCTCCGATAACGGTATAGGCATGAGTGCCGAGGAAATTGACAAGTATATAAACCAGATTGCATTTAGCGGCGCAAGTGATTTCCTGGCAAAATACAAAGACGAAAACGACAAAGGTGCACAGATAATAGGACACTTCGGCCTTGGTTTTTACAGTGCATTTATGGTGAGCGACAGCGTTGAGATTGACTCACTTTCATACGTTGGCGGCACAAAGGCAGCTAAATGGATATGCGACGGTAGTATGGAGTACGAGATGAGCGATGGCGAAAGATGCGAGCGCGGTACAACAATCACTCTTAATATTGCAGAAGACAGTGTGGAATTTTTAGAGGAGCAAACAATACGTCAGATTTTAAATAAGTATTGTTCTTTCCTACCCGTAGAGGTTTATCTCGAAATTGTCGGGGACACTAAAAAAGAAGACGACAAAGAAGATACCCCAAAGCCAATAAACAACACAACACCGCTATGGATGAAAAAGCCATCAGAATGCAAGGACGAGGAATACAAGGAGTTTTACCGCGATGTATTCTTTGATTTTAACGAGCCACTATTTTGGATACACCTTAATATAGACTTCCCATTCAACCTGAAGGGTATTTTATACTTCCCCAAAATAAACCACGAATTTTCCGGTCAGGAGGGACAGATAAAGTTATTTAACAATCAGGTTTTTGTTGCGGATAATGTTAAGGAGGTAATACCCGAATTTCTTATGCTTTTAAAGGGTGTTATAGACTGTCCCGACCTACCGCTTAATGTATCAAGGAGCTTTTTACAAAATGACGGATACGTTCAGAAAATAAGCGCACATATTACAAAAAAAGTAGCAGACAAGCTTGTAAGCCTATATAAAAAGGAAAAAGAAGACTACGAGCGTTATTGGGACGATATAAACATCTTTATAAAATATGGTTGTATGAGAGATGAAAAATTCTACGAAAAAGTAGAGAATGTCTTAATTTACAAAACAACTGACAATAAATATCTCACACTTGACGAGTATCTTGATGGCAAGGAAAACAAAGACGTATACTACGTTACCGATGTTGAACAACAATCTCAATATATAAATATGTTCAAAGAACAAGGACTTGATGCAATACTTTTACCTTCTCTTATGGACACACACTTTATATCATTCTTAGAGATGAAAAAGCAAGACGTTAAATTCAAGAGAATTGACTCTGCCCTGACTCAAAGCGACAACAAGGAAGCTGACGAGGAAAAGTTTAAAGACCTTGTTGAAAAAGTAAAGGGTTATATTGGTGATGACACATTAAAAATTGAGGTAAAGGAGCTGAAAAACTCTCAGTTACCTGCTGTTTTACTTCTTAGTGAGGAGTCAAGACGTATGCAGGAGATGTATCGCTCATACGGTCAACAATTAGCAGGCATGGCGAACATGTTCCATGATGAATTTACACTTGTATTAAATGTATCAAACGAGCTTGTAAAAAAGATATCAACACTAACAGATGACGATGCAAAGCTTGTTAGTGAGCATATATACGACCTCGCAAGAATAAGCCACTCACCACTCAGCGGAGAACAGATGACAAAGTTTATTGAAAGGTCTAATTATATTTTAAATAAGTTATATTAAAATTAAAAACACTCGGTTTATAACCGAGTGTTTTTTTGTAGTCTGCGCTAAATACAACAGTCCTTAGTTCTTTAAGCTTTGTAATGGTGCAGGTATTCTTCCGCCGCGATTTATAAATTCCTCGCTTGATTGTTTTTTAACGCTCATTATAGGTGCTGTACCCAAAAGACCGCCAAATTCAACAATATCGCCCTCTTTTGTATTTGGCGCAGGAATTATACGTACTGCAGTAGTTTTTGAATTCACCATACCAATTGCCGCCTCGTCTGCTATTATTGCAGAGATTGTTGCGGCGCTTGTATCACCGGGAATTGCTATCATATCAAGTCCAACCGAACAAACACAAGTCATAGCCTCAAGCTTTTCGAGTGTAAGAGTACCGCTCTTTGCTGCACTAATCATACCCGCATCCTCCGATACAGGTATAAATGCACCGCTAAGACCGCCAACATAGCTTGATGCCATAACTCCGCCTTTCTTTACTGCGTCATTTAAAAGCGCAAGTGCTGCAGTTGTTCCATGAGTTCCGCACTCTTCAAGTCCCATTTCTTCTAATATATAGGCAACACTATCGCCTACTGCCGGAGTTGGTGCAAGCGAAAGGTCAACAATTCCGAAAGGTACATTAAGACGTCTTGATGCTTCCTTAGCAACAAGTTGTCCCATTCTTGTTATTTTAAAGGCTGTCTTTTTAACTGTTTCGGCAACAACACCAAAATCTTCACCCTTAACCTTTTCTAAAGCACACTTTACAACACCCGGGCCTGATACACCTACATTTATTACGCACTCACCCTCGCCCTCGCCAAGAAAGGCTCCTGCCATAAACGGATTATCCTCAACTGCGTTACAGAAAACAACAAGCTTGGCACATGCAAAGCCTTGTGTATCCTTTGTTAAATCTGCAGCCTGTTTTATAATAATGCCCATCTGCTTTACTGCATCCATGTTTATTCCTGCTCTGGTTGAGCCTACATTTACGCTCGAGCATACAATATCAGTCTGTGAAAGTGCATATGGAATAGACTCAATTAAAACTCTCTCACCTATTGTATAGTCCTTATGCACAAGGGCACTGTATCCGCCTATAAAGTTGACACCGCACTCCTTTGCCGCCTTATCGAGTGTTTTTGCAATTTTTACTGCCTTTTCAACTGACGGATTATCAAGAGCATCTACAAGTGTCGCAACAGGTGTAACAGATATTCTCTTATTTATTATAGGAATACCAAACTGCGCCTCTATATCCTCACCCGTCTTTACAAGGTCTTTTGCATATGTGGTGATTTTATTATATACTTTTTCACAAACAACATCAATATCGGGACCTGCACAGCTTTTTAAAGAAATACCCATTGTGATTGTACGTATATCAAGGTTTTCTTTATCAATCATATTGATTGTTTCTATAATTTCGAAATGATTTATCATGTCGTTTTTCTCCCTTTATATTCTGTGCATCGAAGAAAAAATTTCCTCACGTTGAACATGAATGGATAGCTCCATCTCATTGCCTGCTACTTTTAGTTTATCGTTAAGATTTTTTAGTGCCTCTGCATTATCACCACATTCAACAAGCATAATCATTGTGAACATATCCTGCATTATTGTTTGTGATAAATCTAAAATATTAAAATCATTTTCAAAGAGTATGTTACTTATTTTTGCAACAATTCCCTTTTTATCTTTTCCTACAACTGTAACAACCGCTTTCATTTTTATCAATCCTTTCTTTGTCTTAGTGCTTCGTACATTATAACACTTGCAGCAACTGAGGCATTAAGCGAGTTTATCTCACCATGCATTGGTATGCTTACAACAAAATCGCATTTATCCTTAACAAGCCTGCTTACACCCGCGCCCTCAGAGCCTATAACAACACACAAACCACCCGTAAGGTTTGCTTTGTGCATGTCCTCACCGTCCATATCTGCTGCACAAACCCATATACCGCGTTTTTTTAGGCTTTCTATTGTATCAGCAAGATTTGTAACCTTTACAACCGGTGTATATTCAACTGCTCCGGCAGAGGTTTTTGCAACAACGCTGTTAAGTGTTGCACTGTTGCGTTTTGGAATTATTACCCCATGCGCCCCTGCACAATTTGCGCTACGTATTATTGCACCAAGATTATGTGGGTCTGTAATTTTATCACACATTATTATAAACGGTGATTCGTCTTTTTGTTGTGCTCTTTGAAATATATCGTCTATTGAGGAATATTCATAAGCACTCACATACGCTATAACACCCTGATGATTTTCACCGTTTGCTATATAGTCAAGCTTTTGCTTTTCTACCTCTTGTATTATAATTCCGTTTTCCTTTGCTTTTTTTACAACGGAAACAATACTCCCCTCATATTTGCCTTTTTTAATGAGAATTTTATCGATAGTTCTTTCACCCTTTAAGGCTTCCATAACGGGATTTCTGCCAATAACAATATCTTCCATTCTTTTTCCTTTCTGCTATTTTAATTATAGCAAAGAATAGTAGAGGCGGATGCTCCCATCCGCCCAATTTGGGGGTCGATTAGGACATCGCCCCTATATTTTTAGTTTAACATAAATTTATCGTGTATAGCCACAACTGCTCTTTCAGCGTCTTTTTGTTCTACAAGAACAGAAATCTTGATTTCTGAAGTAGCAATCATATTTATGTTTATATTCGCATTTGCAAGTGCTTCAAACATAGCAGATGCAATACCTGTGCTGTTTACCATTCCTGCACCGACTATTGAAACCTTTGAAACATCCTTTGTAGCCTTTATTTCGTCAGCTTTTATAAGTGTTGCATTATTTTCTTCCAAAAGCTTTATTGATTCATCCAAATCGCCCTCTGTAACTGTAAAGCTTATATCCTTCTTTACTCCGTTACCGATTGACTGAATTATTAAGTCAACTCCAATATTATGCTTAGCAAATAAATTAAATACCTGGAATGCTTTACCCGGTGTATCTTCAACACCGCAAAGTGCAATTCTTGCACAGTCATTATCTCTTGTTACGCCTCTAACGATCATCTTTTCCACTTGGTCTACCTCCTTAACCTCTGTGCCCTCATTATAGTTCAGGCTCGATCTTACTGATAATTTTACATTATATTTTTTTGCCATTTCAACACTTCTGTTATGAAGTACGTTTGCACCTAATGATGCAAGTTCGAGCATTTCATCATATGAAATGTCGTTTAGCTTATATGCATTTTTTACAAATCTCGGGTCAGCTGTATATACACCATCAACGTCTGTGTATATTTCGCAGATATCTGCACGAAGTGCCGCCGCCAAAGCAACAGCTGAAGTATCAGAGCCGCCTCTGCCAAGTGTTGTTATATCGTCATACTTGTTTATACCTTGGAAACCTGCTACAATAACAATTCTCTTTTTATCAAGTTCTGAGCTTATTCTATCCGAACCTATCCTTGAAATTCTTGCAGCGCTGTACTTTGTATCTGTTTTAACATCTGCCTGCCAGCCTGTCAGTGATATAACAGGGAAACCAAGCTTTTCTATTGCCATTGCCAATAGTGCAACAGATATTTGCTCACCTGATGATAAAAGCATATCCATCTCACGCTTTGAGGCTGACGGATTTATTTCCTTTGCCTTTTCAATCAATTCATCAGTAGTGTCGCCCTGTGCCGAAACTACAACAATTACATTATTGCCTTTGCTATATGTTTCTGTAACACGTCTTGCAACATTCATTACTCTTTCGGCATCTCTTACTGAAGAGCCGCCATATTTTTGAACTATTAGTCCCATATATTTACCATTCCTTTCGAAATTTATATATAATTTCTACGGAAGCACCCTTACAACACTTCCAACATTATCTATCCCGACTATTTTGCAGTCCCATTTTTTTGAATTTTCTTTAAAGTACGCGCTCATCCCCTCTTTAAAGGAGTCATAGTCCTTATCAACCACAGAGAGTATAGTCGGCCCCGAACCGCTTAAATATGTCGCATACGAGCCAAGCTCATATGACTTTTTAAAAATTTCATCCATACCGTCTATATTACCTTTACGATACTGTTGATGAATTTTATCCCTTACACCGTATTTCAGACATTCAGTATCACCGCTTATAAGTGCCGCCTGAAGCATTGATGCATGTGAAATATTATATACCGCATCATCAAAGCTCACGCTTTGCGGCAGCTCGGCACGCGAATGCCTTGTTGATACATAATAATCAGGTATCATGAGTGCAAAGCGGATATCAGGATTTATTTTTGTACTCTTTACAATTGTTTTATCATCATCCATAAGCGAAACACAAAAACCACCATACATCGCAGGTCCAACGTTATCGGGGTGTCCTTCCATACGTGCTGCCAGATTTACAATTTCGTTATAGTCAAGCGTTCTTCCCGATATAATATTTGCACCGAGCATTCCGCCAACAATACAGGCACTACTGCTGCCAAGACCGCGAGTCATAGGTATTTCACTGTTTTGCGTTATTCTTAGTCCTTTTGTTTTGTATCCCACATGTTCAAACAACGTCATCATTGCTCTGTAAATAAGATTACGCTCATCACGCGGAATATAGCCTTTATTAAGGTTACGTATTTCGAGTCCTTGTTCTGTTTCCTCTATTGTTATTCTGTTATAGAGGCTTAGTGCAACACCTAATGTATCAAACCCTGCACCCATATTGGCACTTGTTGCACTTACCTTAACTTCTATACGCATCAATCCAGAACTCTATAAGAAGAAACTGTATTTATCTGTTGAATCTTCTCGTTAAGTTCAACTTTATTTAGTTGCTTTGTAATAAACGCAGTTTCGCCATCTGATAAGCTCTTTGTAAATTCTACACTACCGAATGCATTCTCTATCTCCGCAGGTGTTGATGTACTTCTTATAAAGTATGCAAAAGACTTGTCCTGCGGTAATGCCATAATATTTCCGTCAGGCTTTTTCCACGAAATCTTCTTGCATCTTTCACTATGCTTTATACTGTCAACTACATCTGCAACTACCGCTGATGCTGTAGGAAGCTTACCTGCACCCGCACCATAAAACAACAGTTCACCTACACAGTTACCTTGCACCATAACTGCATTAAAAACACCATTTACATTGGCAATAAGCTTTTCTTTCGAAACAACCATAGGTGCAACCACAGAATATATTTTTCCGTCTTCGAAGAACTGCGAATATCCTATAAGCTTTATTACTGCATTTATGCTTTCTGCATATTTAACATCATCAAGAGAAACGTTTACTATTCCCTCTGTTTCTATGTTGTTATAGTCAACCTCATAGCCTGATGCAAGAGATGACAAAATCGCAATTTTTCTGCACGCATCATGACCTTCTATATCAGCAGCAGGATTTCTTTCGGCATAACCATTATCCTGGGCATCTTTTAGTGCATCTTCAAACGCCTTGCCCTTGGTAATCATTTCATTCAGGATATAGTTTGTTGTACCATTTAAAATACCTGCAATTTTTTCTATCTTATTTGCAGTCAAATCCTGATGCAATGGTCTTATTACAGGGATACCACCGCCGACACTTGCCTCAAACATGTAATTTACATTATTCCTAATAGCTATTTCTAAAAGCTCTGTACCATACGTTGCCACAAGCTCCTTATTTGAAGTTACAACGCTCTTTCCTGCTTGCAACAGGCTCTTTGTAAATTCATAAGCCGGATGAAGCCCACCCATTACTTCGGCAACCACGCTAACTTCATCATCATTTAAGATGTCATTAAAATCTTTTGTAAAAAGTTCTTTGCGGGGATGGTCATCAAAGTCGCGGATATCGAGTATGTATTTTATATCCACCGTTTCGCCGCTGTTGTTATTTAATTTGTCGTTGTTTGTTACTATAATGTCATAAACTCCACTGCCAACAGTACCAAAGCCCATTATCGCAACCTTTGCCATACTTTTTTCCTCCCGTCTGTTTTTATATACTTAATTTTTATATTTTATCATATTATTACAACAAAGTCAATAAGTGAAATAACAAATTACAAATGGTCGTTGTATGCGTTTTTTGTCTATTTTTACAGTTTTTCCTAAATTATGACTCATCTGCATTTATAATCCGACAAAAACACAAATGTTTTTGTGTTTAATAATTGACATCATTCTTACATTGTGATAAAATTATTAGTAAAGTTAATTATCATTAAATTTGTATAAATAACCTAATAAAGGGGAGTTTTTATGTATAATAAATCATCACTAAGAGCCGAAGAATTTATAAATCACGAAGAAATTTTGCAAACTCTTGACTATGCAGAAGAAAATAAAAACAATATAGAGCTTGCACAGGCTATTATAAATAAAGCACGGGAGCGCAAAGGACTTTCGCACAGAGAGGCGTCTGTTTTGCTTGCCTGCGAAAATGAGGAAATTACAAATCAAATGTACGATTTAGCAGAACAGATTAAAAAGGATTTTTATGGTAACAGAATAGTTATGTTCGCACCGCTATATCTTTCTAACTACTGTGTAAACGGTTGTGTATACTGTCCGTATCATTACCAGAACAAGCATATTACAAGAAAAAAGCTTACACAGGAAGAGATAAAAGCTGAGGTTATTGCGCTTCAGGATATGGGGCATAAACGTCTTGCACTCGAAATGGGCGAAGACCCGGTAAATAACACCATGGAATATCTCATAGAAAGCATAAACACAATATATGGCATCAAACACAAGAATGGTGCAATACGAAGAGTCAACGTTAACATTGCAGCAACAACAGTAGAAAACTACCGCAAATTAAAAGAGGCGGGAATCGGCACATATATTTTATTCCAGGAAACATATCATAAAGAAAGCTACGAGAAGCTGCATCCGACCGGCCCTAAGCATGACTATGCATATCATACCGAGGCAATGGACAGGTCAATGGAGGGCGGCATAGATGACGTCGGTCTTGGCGTTTTGTTTGGTCTTGAATTATACAAATACGAGCTTGCCGGACTTTTGATGCATGCAGAACATCTTGAGGCAGTTCATGGGGTAGGTCCGCACACAATAAGCGTACCAAGAATAAAGAGAGCCGACGACATCGACCCATCAGCATTCGATAACGGAATTTCTGATGAGATTTTTGCCAAGCTTTGCGCACTTATAAGAATATCTGTTCCGTATACAGGTATGATTATTTCCACAAGAGAGTCAAAGGAAGTAAGAGAAAAGGTTATTCGTCTTGGTGTATCGCAGATAAGCGGTGCGTCAAGAACAAGTGTTGGCGGATATAGCGAGCCCGAGGATGAGGACGAATGCTCAGAGCAATTCGATGTAAGCGACAAGCGTACTCTTGACGAGGTTGTAAGATGGCTTATGGAAAGCGGATATATCCCCTCTTTCTGTACCGCATGTTACCGCGAGGGCAGAACGGGCGACAGATTTATGACACTTTTAAAAAATGGTCAGATACAAAACTGTTGCCATCCAAACGCTCTTATGACGCTAAAGGAATTCTTACAGGATTATGCGAGTGAAGAAACCGTTAAGATTGGCGAAAAGATGATAGAAGATGAACTTAACAATATACCAAATGACAAAGTAAGAGAAATATGTAGACAAAATCTCGAAAATATATCAAACGGAAAGAGAGATTTCAGGTTTTAATGTTGAGGTGATAACATATGAGTTTAAATTCAACTCCAATGGCAAACAGAATCCATATAGGTTTTTTCGGCAAGACAAATGCAGGCAAGTCAAGCCTTGTGAATGCTCTGACCAATCAGGATTTAGCAGTTGTTTCCGAGATAAAGGGTACAACAACCGACATTGTATCAAAATCTATGGAGCTTCTCCCCTTAGGTCCTGTAGTTATAATTGATACACCTGGTATTGATGATACAGGTGCTCTTGGAGAGTTACGAATAAAAAAGACAGCAAAAGCCTTAAATAAAACTGATATAGCTGTACTTGTTGTGGATATTAACGACAGTCTTGGTGAACACGAAAACAAGCTTATATCAACATTTAAAGAAAAAAATATTCCTTATGTAATTGCATATAATAAGGCTGACGAGTATAAAATACTATCACCAAACGAACTCACTGTAAGTGCAACAGATAATATAGGTATTCATGAGCTTAAAGAAAAAATTGCAACACTTATAAAAACCGGGAATGACAACAGACGTATAATAGGCGATTTAATAACAAAAAATGATTTTGTTATATTGGTAACTCCAATAGACGAATCTGCGCCAAAGGGACGTCTTATACTCCCCCAACAACAAACAATAAGGGATTTACTTGACGCTAACGCAACAGTTATCGTTGTAAAGGAAACTGAGCTTGAGGACACATTAAACAACTTATCCAAAAAGCCCCGACTTGTTATATGCGACAGTCAGGTTTTTGGTATAGTTAATAAAATTGTACCAAACGATATAATGCTCACTTCTTTTTCTGTGTTGATGGCACGTTTTAAAGGCTTTTTAAAAACAGCAGTAAATGGCGCAAATGCAATATCTAAATTAAAAAATGGCGACAAGGTTTTAATATGTGAGGGATGCACTCACCACAGACAATGCAACGACATCGGCTCTGTTAAACTTCCAAACTGGCTAAAAGCTTTTACAAACAAGAAGCTTTATATACAAAATACATCAGGCGGCGATTTCCCCGAGGATTTATCGGAATATAAGCTTATAATTCACTGTGGCGGATGTATGCTTACCGAGCGTGAGGTACAATATCGTATGAAGTGTGCAATGGACGCGAATGTGCCTTTTACAAATTACGGAACTGCCATTGCTTATATGAATGGTATTTTAAAAAGAAGCTTAGAAATATTTGAATAAAAACACAATAATTTTTACAGACACACTTTTTGTTCTTTTTAGTAAAAAAATTTAAAAAAGGTATTGACAAGAAAAATAGTTTATGCTATAATACTTTTTGTTGACGCGATGAGTGTCTGTATATATGGAGAAATGTCTGAGTGGTTGAAAGAGCTGGTCTTGAAAACCAGTGATGTGCGAGCATCCGTGGGTTCGAATCCCACTTTCTCCTCCATTTACATTTTTATATGTACTTATGCATATAGGCATTTTTGTTTTTGAGAAGGCAAACAATAATGTTGTATGCAGTTTTTTCTTTAAGGAGAAGTACTCAAGAGGCCGAAGAGGCGCCCCTGCTAAGGGTGTAGGTCGGGAAACTGGCGCGAGGGTTCAAATCCCTCCTTCTCCGCCACCCATATACACAACATATGGTACAAAAAAGCACAGTGAAAAATCACTGTGCTTTTTCATTTGTATTATCA
>JAZKZV010000024.1:0-3116 GCA_045612845.1 Clostridia bacterium | reverse complement strand
CACCCAACATTCGAGACAAAAGCATTAAAGGCTGCAAAACCTATTGCTCAAGGTCTTCCTGCATCTCCAGGTGCTGCTGCTGGTAAAGTATGCTTCACATCAGCTGAAGCTGTTGAAAGAGCAGAAGCTGGCGAAAAAGTTGTTCTTGTTCGTCTTGAGACATCACCTGAGGACATCGAAGGTATGCACTACTCACAGGGTATCCTCACAGTTCGTGGCGGTATGACATCTCACGCAGCAGTTGTTGCTCGTGGTATGGGTACATGTTGCGTATCAGGTTGCGGCGAAATCAATATGGACGAAGAAAACAAGAAGTTCACACTTGCTGGTAAAACATATAACGAAGGCGATTACATTTCAATCGACGGTTCAACAGGTAACATCTATGATGGGATCATCCCAACAACAGATGCTGAAATCGTTGGTGAGTTCAAGACAATAATGGAATGGGCAGATGAGTTCAGAACATTAAAGGTAAGAACAAATGCAGATACTCCTGCTGACGCTAAGAAGGCAAGAGAGCTTGGTGCTGAGGGTATCGGTCTTTGCCGTACAGAGCACATGTTCTTTGAGGCTGAAAGAATTGCAGCATTCCGTGAAATGATCTGTGCAGATACAGTAGAAGAAAGAGAAGCTGCTCTTGATAAGATTCTTCCTTATCAACAAAACGACTTCGAAGCTCTATACGAAGCTTTGGAAGGTAACCCTGTTACAATCCGTTTCTTGGATCCGCCTCTACATGAGTTCGTTCCAACAGAAGAAGCTGATATAAAGGCATTGGCTCAGGCACAAGGTAAGAGCGTTGAAGATATCAAGGCTATTATTTCTTCACTTCACGAGTTCAACCCAATGATGGGACACCGTGGATGCCGTCTTGCAGTAACATATCCTGAAATTGCTAAAATGCAAACAAAGGCGGTTATCCGTGCTGCAATAAAGGTACAAGCTAAGCACAGCGACTGGACAGTTAAGCCTGAAATTATGATTCCGCTACCAGGCGAATTAAAAGAGCTTAAGTTCGTTAAGGACGTTGTAGTTGCTACAGCTGACGCTGAAATCGCTGCTGCATATGCTAAGTTAGACTACGAAGTTGGTACTATGATGGAAATTCCAAGAGCTTGTCTGACAGCTGACGAAATCGCAAAGGAAGCTGACTTCTTCTGTTTCGGTACAAACGACCTTACACAGATGACATACGGTTTCTCGCGTGATGACGCTGGTAAGTTCTTAGATGCATATTATGATAAGAAGATATTCGAAAATGACCCATTTGCTAAGCTTGACCAAACAGGTGTTGGTAAGTTAATGGAAATGGCAATCACACTTGGTAAGCCGGTTAATAACTCACTACACATCGGTATCTGTGGTGAGCACGGTGGCGACCCTGTATCAGTTGAATTCTGCCACAAGATTGGTCTTGACTATGTGTCATGTTCACCATTCAGAGTTCCGATTGCAAGACTTGCTGCTGCTCAGGCTGCTATCAAGGACCAGAAGTAATTAAAACATTAAAAAATGGACTGTTTAAACAGTCCATTTTTTTATCCCCAAAGGCTCATAATCTTTGCAACAACAAGTCCACCGCCAGTTCCTATTACATAACCTAAAAGTGCCATAATAACACCGACAGGGACAAGTGCACTGTTATATGCGCCCGCAAGTATCGGTGCGGTTGCAGTACCGCCTATATTTGCCAGGGAAGCTACTGCACATGTGAAAATATCTATCTTAAATATTTTTGCTAAAAACAGCATAATCACTACGTGTATAAGGAGTATAATAAATCCTGATAAAAGCCATGCGGGAGCATTGCCTATGCTTCTTAAATCAGCGCGCGATGCGATTAGTGCAATAACGATATAGAGTAATATGTTTGAAAGCTCCTCAGTCCCTTTTATCTCTCCAAAACGTGTCATGGCAAGTATAATTCCAACGACTGTAACTATAAGAACTGTCCATGTCGATTTATCAAAAACGGGTAAAAAAGAGTTTATAATTTCTCCTAAATACTGAGATAATGCAGAAACAACAAATCCCGCACCTAAAATTAACAGAATTCCTTGCCATGTCATTTTATTCTTACTTGTGTCTGCCTCGCTTTTCAGTGCATTTCCAACCGAATCTATTATACTTGTGTCTGCCTTTACCCATCTGTTGAATTTTTCTGAAAAGCCTATAATCCAAAGTAGAAATATTACATAAATTGTAGCGCAAATTGAATCAACAACCAAGGCATAAGCCATTGTAGATTCGTCAATATCAAGTGATGCCTGTATGGCAAGCATATTACCTCCGCCACCCATCCAACTTCCGCACAATGCGCCGAGAGCTTTCCAGGAACCGTTTCCGAGAAGATTGTGCAATATTGCATACGATACTATAAATCCCAAAGAAATTGAAAGTGTTGCGCTAAAAAAACCTATAAGCATTTTTGGACCAAGCTTTATGATTTTTCTTAAATCGCACCTTAATAGCATAATAAAAAGCATTGCATATAAGATGGGATTTTTTATTGCACCGTATGCTTGGGATGTTGACTCTAAATCCCAAAGATTTAAACTGCATAAAACCATAAGGCCTAAATAGATTAAAACAACGGGAGGTGCAAATTTAAATATTTTTTTGGCTGTTACACTTTTAAATGCATTTGGTAGATTAACCAGGACTGCACATATAAATATCAGTGCAGCAATATACGTAAAATTGTTTTTTATCATGTTTATTACCTCGTAATTAACTTTTGTATTTCTTAATGAATTTATACATAAAATAACACAAATAAAAGGCGGATATTTTTTATGTAAAGTGTTTTTTGAGTAAAATGCATAAAAATAGACGAATTGTAACATATATAATAGGTAGAAGTTAAAAAATTTAAAAAACCCCTTGACAAAGAGAGTAAGATGTGTTAAACTAACGAAGTTGTGTTTTTCGACAGCCTTGAAAAACAAATGAAATATTTTTTAAAAAAATTTTAAAAAAAATTTAAAAAAGGTATTGACAACTAAGAATAGTTGTGTTACAATATTAAAGCTGTCGCAAAGACAGGATGTACATTGAAAAGTAAACAGTGCAGAGTTCTTGTCAAGACATTAAGATGTCTAAACAATGAGTTT
>JAZKZV010000023.1:0-150705 GCA_045612845.1 Clostridia bacterium | reverse complement strand
CTTGTTTGAAAAGCAAAAGGCGATATGCATTTTTACTCTGTAATCTTCCTTATCCTCACGGTCTCTGCCCGTTCTTTCACACTCCCAGCTCTCAACAGTTGTAAGTGTTTCCTCACCTGTTTTTTCTTTTATATAGTCAACAATACCATTTTCATAGAAATATTCAAACATTTCCATGCCCTCATCAGTTTCGTTGTATAAAACAAACTTAAGACCGGAATTTACCATTGCCTGCTTGTTTAATACATCCTGATAAAAATCAAGCGGTATATCAATATCTGTAAACACTTCTGTATCAGGCTTCCATCGGATTATTGAGCCCGTCTGTACGCTCCTTGTAGGTGTAACAGTAAGTCCGCCTATGTTTTCGCCTTTTTCGAAATGAAGTGTATATTTGTTTTTATCTCTTACAACAGTAACGTCCATATACTTACTGCTGTATTGCGTTGCACAAGCACCAAGACCATTTAAACCAAGGCTGTATTCGTACATACCACCCTTGTTGTTATTATATTTACCGCCCGCATACAGTTCACAAAATACCAACTCCCAGTTATAACGACCTTCCTTTTCGTTATAATCCAAAGGAATTCCTCGTCCGTGGTCTTCTACCTCTATCGAACCGTCTTTAAATCTTGTAACCTCTATAAGGCTTCCGTAGCCTTCTCTTGCTTCATCTATAGAATTGGATAGGATTTCAAAAAACGAGTGTTCACAACCCTCTAAACCATCAGAGCCGAATATTACCGCAGGACGCGATCTTACACGCTCTGCGCCCTTTAAACTTGTAATACTGTCGTTTCCGTAATCTTGTTTCTTCTTAGGCATTAAAACCTTCCTTTCTCCAATACGTATTATTTCCATTATAACATATATTATATATCTTTGAGAAATATTTGTCAATTAAATTTATGTTAAGGTTACTTTAAGAATTCGTATCAAACCCTCTAAAAAAACAACTCCCCATAAAGGGAGTTGATATAATTATTCTTCATTTGACAGTTTAATTGTAATTGTCTGAGACTTCTCTTCACCGGGTTGCAGGAACTGCAATAATCCGTTTTCTCTTAAATACTTTCTGCCCTTAGGATTGCAGTTTCCGGGTTCAAGGCCAAGTACATATTGACCCTCACCCATCATCTTCCATTCAGTAAAATAAGGCATTTCGTCTAAATTGTAGTTTATTGACATCGAGGTGTTTATATCAGGATTATATACCTTCGCCATACCCTCTGTCATATCATAGAAGTAACACTGTTCTGCTATACCTGCCTGAGGTGTTTCCATTATCAGCGCTCTGTCCACTTCGCTCTGTGCAAATTCACCCGAGCCCACTACACCCTTGTGTTTTATTGTTACCTTCGAATTTTCACTAAGCAACGGATAACCAATATTTATGTGATATAAAATGGTGTATGGTGATACTACATCACTTATGTTTTTAACACTGTCCTTAACAACGATTTCGTCTTTATCCAACGGACACACATACTCTCTTGTAAGAATAAGCTTTGGTCCAAAAAGCCATGCATCTCTTACAGTTAATTTTATATGGATACCCTCATCATCTACCCAATGATTTACATTTTCCGCCGGAGTATTTGCGATTGTTCCGTGTTGCGGTAGTTCCTCACCGTCATCAACGCACGGACCGCCGACATTTGTAAGTCCGCAGGTAGTAAAGAATCCTGCTGTAAAGGATTTTAAAAATCCCAATCCGTCTTTGTCGTAATATTTAGGTGAAACATATCCGCAAGGCGCAAAGAAACCAAGATTTTTACCATTATAGTAAAGTCTTGCCATATCTCCGCATCTGTCTGCATTGATAGTAAACATAACACCTCTGCCGTTATTTACCTCAAAAAGACGCATACCGTCGCCCTTGCCACCGCAAAGTCTGTGTTCTTCAACTCCGTAAAGCTGAGATTCGTGCCCTACATACTTAATCATTGTTATTCTCCTTTTATGTAATTTAAACAATTTTTATTATAACTTTTTAAATGCCTTAATCCACTCATTTTTAATATATTCATGACCCGTACTTGAAGGATGAACACCATCAAGAAGCCAGTAGTCTGGTTCTGCCTTTTCACAAAGCTTATCGAATCCTTCCTGTAATGGCACAAACAATAGGTTATGTTTATCTGCAATCTCCTTTGCCTTTTCTATGCGTTCATCAACGCCTGTTCTGAATGCATCCCACTTATTTATTGTGAATTCTCCTTTTAAAACAAACGGGCCCATTATCATGATCTTAACATTGGGAAGTGCCTCTTTTATTTCTTCTATAAGCATATCGTATATCTTATAGTATTTTTCGGCATTTGCACCGTCAGGATCTGCTGTAAGAGGACCCCATACATCATTGACACCAATCAAGATACTTATAATGTCAGGCTTAAGATTTATAATATCTCTGTATATACGCGCATACACATCAGCAACACGATTTCCGTTTATGCCCTTATTTACAAACTCGTACTGACCGGGAAATTCCATGCCAAGACTTGATTTTACAAGCAGAGCATATCCGGAACCGATACTGCTGCCATTATCATACGCTCTTCCGCAGTCTGTAACTGAGTCACCCACAAATAATATTTTCTTCATTGTCATTCTCCTTTTATGTAATCTTAATTCACAATTATTTTTACATTATGCAAATAATAATGCTGTGTACGCATCAATTATATCACACAAAATCCTTTATTTCAATAGGTTTTGAATAAAAATATACTTGATTTTTAATGTAAAACATGTTATAATGTTCTAAATTATTCTTATATTTTTAATTTTATTCCGGATAAGTTTATTCTAATTTTAAAGTCTTATTATTCACAATACAAATCAATAACGAAATGAGGTATATATAAATGCAAGATGGAGTAGCATTAGAAAGAAAGACCAAAGAAGAGCTAAAACAAATTGCACAGGGACTCGGTATAGAAAAGGTTTATAATCTCAAAAAGGAAGAGATTATAGCTTTTATTCGCGAGGAAAGAATTAAAATAGACGAAGAGAAAAAACTACAGGCTCAGAATTCAAAACAGAAAAAACGCGAGCGTCCCGCCGATGCGGTAAGTGTGTGCGGAATATTAGATGTTATGCAGGATGGTTTTGGTTTTTTACGTGTAGATAATTACGGTCCATCAAAAGGAGATATATATGTATCCCCTACACAAATACAACGTTTTCATCTAAAAACAGGTGATAAAATATTTGGTGATAGCCGTCCTTCTCAAGATAGCGACAAATTCTCGCCTTTATTATTTATAAAGGAAATAAATGACGACCCTATAGAGGTTGCACTAAAGCGCAAATCGTTCGAGTATTTAACACCAATATATCCAACCGAAAAACTGGAGCTTAGTGTTCAAAACGATATGGTTTCTGCAAAAATCATCGACCTTGTTGCACCTATAGGCAAAGGTCAGAGAGGTATGATAGTTTCCCCGCCAAAAGCAGGAAAGACTACTCTTATAAAGGACATTGCAAAATCCATCTCCAAAAACTTCCCCGAAATTGAGTTGATTATTCTGCTTATAGACGAACGTCCTGAGGAGGTTACGGATATACGCGAATCAATAGAGGGTGCCGATGTTGTTTCTTCAACATTTGACCAACTCCCCGAAAACCATTGCAAGATTGCTCATATGGTGTTAGAACGTGCGCAAAGACTTGTTGAACAAAAAAAGGACGTTGTGGTGTTGATGGACTCAATAACACGTCTTGCAAGAGCCTATAATCTTACTGTTTCTCCAACAGGAAGAACTCTTTCGGGAGGATTGGACCCTGACGCGCTCTATGCGCCAAAAAAATTCTTTGGCGCAGCACGAAACATACGCGAGGGCGGAAGTCTGACAATTATTGCAACCGCACTTGTTGAAACAGGCAGCAGAATGGACGATGTCATCTTTGAAGAATTCAAGGGCACAGGCAATATGGAAATCCGACTTGACAGAAATCTTCAGGAAAAACGTATATTCCCCGCCATTGATGTTATAAAATCAGGTACACGTCGCGAAGAGGCACTTCTTAGTACTTTGGAGCAGGAGGCTTCGTGGCTTTTACGAAACGAACTGTCAAGAAATACAGGAGAATACTCAGAATTTATAAAAATTATAAAGAGCAGTGCTTCAACCCAGGAGGCATCCGACCTTATGATAAAACGTTATTCTAAAAAATGATTATGAAAGGTTTTGAAATTTACGATGCAGATATGCGAAAACTGTCAGTATAATCAGAATATATTAAAAAGACTGAAGTCCGAAATACCCGATGAAAAAACAACTTCGGATATAAGCAATGTTTTTAAGGTGTTTGGCGATAATACGCGCATACGTATTCTATGGGCACTCTTCGACTCTGAAATGTGTGTTCTTGATATATGCGACAAGCTTAATATGACCCAATCCGCAATAAGCCATCAGTTAAAAACGCTAAAAGAGGCGCGTCTTGTACGGTCAAGACGTGATGGCAAAAATACGTTTTATTGCATAAACGACGAACACGTAAAAAGAATAATAGAACAGGTAATTATACACATAGAAGAATAGTAAGAGGATATAACTATCAATGAACACATTTAAGAAATACCACCCAGTAACGAACATAGTCTACTTTTGTTTGGTAACAGGGCTTACAATGTTTTTAAAACACCCTGTACCAATACTTATTTCTTTTTTGTGTGCCCTTGTATACTCCATCTTACTTAACGGAAAGAAATCGCTAAAATTCAATATTGTCTATATGCTACCCATGCTTATGTTTGCTGTGGTGATAAATCCGTTATTTAACCATGCAGGTGAAAATGTTATCTTCTTTTTGCCTGGCGGAAACCCGTTTACACTTGAGGCAACAGTCTACGGTCTTATTGCAGGTCTTATAATTGCATCTGTCATATGCTGGTTTTCCTGCTTTAATTCTGTAATTTCCAACGAAAAGCTTGTATACCTTACAAGCTTTTTATCACCTGTTATATCATTGGTATTATCTATGACACTAAGGCTCGTTCCCATGTTTAAGAATAAATTGCAGGATATTATGTGTATACAAAACACTCTGAAGAGCACAGATAATACAGGATTATTATCAAGAGCAAAAACACTGACCAAAACACTTTCTATTGGCTTTAACTACGCTCTCGAAGACTCAATCGAGCGTGCAGACAGTATGAAAAGCCGAGGCTACGGGCTTAGCGGACGCAGCGCATATTCCCGATATTCATTTACAGTGCGGGATATGATATTTATGTTGCTATGCTTGTTTTTTGCAACTTACTGTATTATAGGAATATATCGCGGAGCAATGTATTCAAATTATTTTCCGTCGATTATATTTGCTGATATAAACATTTATTCATTAAGTGTGTTTTTATCTTATTTATTACTTTGCTCATTACCTGTTATAGTACACATTCGGGAGGAAATATCGTGGAAAGCTATACAATCAAAAATTTAAACTTCACATACCCCAACAGCGCGAATAAAGCTCTTGATAATGTTAATATAACTATAGAACAAGGGAGCTTTGTTGCTATTTGCGGTCATATAGGCTCAGGCAAAACAACCCTGATAAAACACTTCAAACCGTCCGTTACACCGCATGGTATATCTAAGGGTGAAATTTTATTTGAAAACAATCCGATAAGCGAAATTTCCTTTCGTGAACAAAGCCAGAAAATCAGCTTTGTAACACAAAATCCCGAAGCACAATGCGTTACCGATAAAGTGTACCACGAAATAGCTTTTGGTCTTGAAAGTCTTGGCCTTGACAATAACGAAATCAAAAGGCGTGTCGCTGAAACTGTTGCATTTTTCGGCATACAGGATATTACAGATAAAAACATCAGTGAGCTTTCGGGCGGACAAAAGCAAATTGTAAATCTTGCGTCAGTTGTGGCAATGCGCCCATCTGTAATTATACTTGACGAACCCACTACCAGACTCGACCCCATAGCAAGTACGAGGTTTATTTCCGAGCTCGAAAAAATAAATCGCGAAATCGGAACAACCATTATCCTGACAGAACATAATCTTAACGAGGTTTTTGCAATTTCGGATAAAATAATTGTACTTGAAAACGGACGCTTAATATGCGATACCACCCCCCACGAAGCGGGAAAAATATTGAGAGATACAAACAATGCAATAACAAAGGCACTCCCTACACCAATGCGTGTTTACAGTGCAAGTGCAAGTGATGATGTGTGTCCTGTTACAATACGTGAGGGGCGTGCGTGGTTAGAAAAACAAAAATTAGATAAAACACCAAAAGTGCAAGACAGTGAAAAAACACACGGAGAAGCTGTGCTTGATATAAAAGACATTTTTTTCAGATACGAAAAAAACAGTAATGATATTATAAATAACCTTAGCCTAAAAGCGCACAAAGGAGAAATACTCGCTATAACAGGTGCAAACGGAGTAGGAAAAAGCACACTGTTGTCCTTGATTGCCAATATAAAAAAACCATATAGCGGAAGTATTGTGGCACATGGCAAGGTTGCACTGCTCCCTCAGGAGCCAAAACTGCTATTCGTCAAAAAGACAGTATTTGAGGATTTGTATGACGTTGCCTGCGGCACCGATAGCGAAAAGAAAAAGCGTATTGAGTATATTGCGAGGTTATGTAAGATATCACCGTTTCTAAACCGCCACCCGTTTGACCTTTCGGGCGGAGAAACACAAAAAGTTGCATTAGCTAAGCTTCTTTTAATAAATCCAGATATTTTATTATTAGACGAGCCTACAAACAGTATCGATGCATTTTGCAAAGAAGAAACCTGTGCACTCTTAAAAAGTATTTGTGCAAATGGAACTACTGTAATTATGGTGTCTCACGATTTGGACTTTTGTGCGGAGTGCGCACACAGAACTACTATGTTTTTTGACGGAAAGCTCACAGAACCCACAAGCGCTTACGAATTCTTTTCCTCAAACAGTTATTACACAACATCGGCAAACAGAATGGCAAAGCAGATACTTCCCCACGCAATAACTGCAAGCGACATAATCAATGCTTTAGGAAATACTGAAATTCAAATACAAAAAACAGAGTATATTCCGCAAGAGCGAACTGTTATAAAAGATAAAAACATAGTTAAAGACAAAGGCAAAAGAAAGCTGCCGGGCCATACAGTTGTATCGGTTATTATATCTCTTCTGGCAATTCCTTTAACTTTGTTCTTTGGAATATATTTTTTAAACGACGAGCATTATAATCTTATAAGTCTTTTAATGGTTATCGAGGCACTTGTGCCTTTTGCACTTGTGTTTGACGGACGCTCACCCAAGGCACGCGAGATAATTATAATTTCCGTAATGTGCGCCATAGCAGTTGCCTCACGTGTTGCATTTGCTGCAGTACCGGGTGTAAAGCCATTTTTGGCAATAGTGATAATATCAGGAATTGCGCTTGGCAGCGAAACAGGCTTTTTAGTGGGTGCGATTGCAATGTTTGTTTCCAATATGTATTTTGGTCAGGGGGCATGGACACCTTGGCAGATGTTTACATACGGTCTTATAGGAATGCTTAGCGGTCTTGTGTTTAGCAAAAGACGCAGTTTACAAAAAAGAATACCTATATCAACATTCGGATTTTTATTGGCAATGGTAATACATGGTGGAATAATGAATCCCGCATCTGTAATTATGGGACAAGGCAAAATAACATGGGGCATGATTTTATCATCATACGCTAAAGGCTTTGGTATGGATTTGGTACAAGCTGTTTCCACAACTGTGTTTTTGTGGTTTTTAGCGCCTGTTATGCTCGAGAAATTAAACAGAGTAAAAAATAAATACGGATTACTCTGACACAAAAAAACATTTTATACAATATTTTTAATTATTGCAAAATTGCATATAATAAAATTATAACAATTTAACAATATAAAATCTTTCAGAATTATTGACAAAAGTATGGTTTGGTGATATAATAGTAAAAATGGTTTTTAGAATGTATTGGTTACATTTTAAATAATTAGATTTTCATATTTTAGAAATCACAAAGGAAAGGGATATGGCTATGTATAAGCACAACTACAATTTAAAATCCAAGTTGTTCGGTAGTTATATATCTTTGTTTTGTATTTCTGTTTTTAATTGACAATTCCATTGTCAATTTTTTTTTGGAAAATGACAGAAAGGGGATAATTTTAAAATGAAAGCACAACTTATTTTAGAAAACGGTATGCGTTTTACGGGCGAAATGTTTGGCGATATAAAAAACATTGCCGGCGAAGTAGTGTTTGCAACAGGTATGACAGGCTATCAGGAGGAACTTACCGACCCTGCCCTTGCGGGACAAATTGTTACAATGACATTTCCTTTGGTAGGAAATTATGGTATAAACTTAGAGGATAATGAATCTAAGCATGCATATCTTAATGCTCTTGTTGTACGCGAAAAGTGTAATCATCCGTCAAACTTCAGAAATGAAATGGATATTGATGACTTTCTAAAGTCCGAAGGCGTTGTAGGTCTTGAGGGCATAGACACAAGAGCTCTTACAAGAATTCTTCGCGACTCAGGTTCTATGAAAGGTGCTATAATGCAGGGCGAGCCGACAGATGCAGAAGCTTTTGCACTTATGAATTCTTTGGATAACAAAGATATTATAATGAGTACAACAACAAAGAAAAGCTATACAATAAACCCTGATGGAAGCACACACGTTGCATTTATAGATTTGGGAACAAAAAATTCAATCTTAAAAAGACTTGAAAATCATGATTGCAAGATAACCGTGCTAAGAGCAGATGTAACAAGTGCTGAAATCGAAAAGCTTAATCCTGATATGGTATTTGTATCAAGCGGTCCCGGTAACCCCGAAGACGCAACTTCTACAGTAGATACAATAAAAGCATTAGTCGGAAAATACCCAATACGCGGTATAGGTATGGGAAATATCTTAATAGGTATGGCATTAGGTTGTAAAACAGAGAAAATGAAGTTTGGCCACCATGGTGGAAATCAGCCTGTAAAAGACACAACAACAGGTAAGATTTATATAACCTCTCAGAGCCATGGGTATATTTTAACAGATTTCCCCGAGGACGTTGTATCAACATTTGTAAATGTAAATGACGGAACATCCGAGGGTATATCACACAAAAAATACTCAGTGCAAAGTGTGCAGTTCCACCCCGAAGCTGCACCGGGTCCTTTAGATACGACACTAATTTTCGACAGATTCTTAGAGGAGGTAAAATAATATGCCTTTAAATAAATCGATAAAAAAAGTTTTGGTAATAGGCTCAGGTCCTATTATAATCGGACAGGCAGCAGAATTCGACTATTCAGGAACACAGGCTTGTCAGGCAATTAAAGAAGAAGGTATAGAGGTTGTTTTAATAAACTCCAACCCTGCCACAATAATGACAGACAGAGGCATGGCAACAAGCACATATATTGAGCCTCTTACAATAGATAATATCGAAAAGATAATTAAAAAAGAACGTCCCGACTCTATCATTGCAGGCATGGGTGGTCAGACAGGCCTTAACCTTTCATGTGAATTGTACGACTCAGGCATACTTCAAAAATACGGTGTGAATGTAATAGGTACATCTATCGAATCAATCAAAGAGGGCGAAGACAGAGACAGCTTTAAGAAGCTTATGGAACGCACAAATCAACCTATTGCACCGTCAGAAATAGTAACAACAGTCGAAGATGGTATTGTGTTTGCCAAAAAAATCGGATACCCCGTTATTGTCCGTCCCGCATATACACTTGGCGGAACAGGTGGCGGTATAGCCGAAAACGAAGAACAACTTATCGAAATCCTGTCACAAGGTCTTCACCTTTCGAGAGTAGGACAAGCACTTTTGGAAAAATCAATAAAAGGCTGGAAAGAAATTGAGTTTGAAGTAATGAGAGATGGTGCAGGCAACAGTATTACAATCTGTTCAATGGAAAACGTCGACCCTGTAGGCGTTCACACAGGCGACTCAATAGTTGTTGCACCGGCTCTTACACTTGCAGACAAAGAGTACGAAATGCTAAGAAAAGCTGCACTTGATATTATAAACTCAATCGAAATCAAGGGCGGATGTAATGTTCAATTTGCACTTGACCCCGAAAGCTTTGACTATGCAGTAATAGAAATAAACCCAAGAGTTAGCCGTTCTTCAGCACTTGCATCTAAAGCAACCGGCTATCCTATCGCAAAGATTGCGGCAAAGATTGCTTTGGGTTATAACCTTGATGAAATCAAAAATGCAGTTACAGGCAAAACATTCGCTTGCTTTGAACCTGCAATAGACTATGTAGTAACAAAAATTCCAAAGTGGCCTTTTGATAAATTCTTTGGCGCAAAGAGAAATCTTGGCACAAAGATGATGGCAACAGGCGAAGTAATGTCAATTTCAAACACCTTTGAAAGCTCACTTCTAAAAGGTATACGTTCATTGGAAATTAAGCAATACACACTTGAGCACAAAGCCGCAAAGGCAAGAACAACTGCCGAGTTAAAGAGCAGAGTTGTTGTTCCCGACGACGAGAGATTGTTTGACCTTGCGGAGCTTATAAGAAGAAAGTATAATCTTAACAAACTCAGCGAAATAACAGGTATGGATATGTTCTTCTTACACAAAATCCAGAACATTGTTGAGGCTGAGGAAGAACTAAAGACCTATACTCTTGACTCACTAACCTACGATGTTATGAAAAAGTATAAGAAGATGGGCTTTAGCGATAAAGGTATTGCCGAGCTTATAGGCTGCGGCGGTGATGAAGTATACAAAAAGCGTATAGAGCTTGGCATTAAGCCAGTATATAAGATGGTTGATACATGTGCCGCAGAGTTTGAGGCAGTTTCACCATATTACTACTCAACATACGACGAAATAACAGAGGCCGCTCCGTCTGATAAGAAAAAGGTTATAGTTATAGGCTCAGGTCCTATAAGAATTGGTCAGGGTATTGAATTTGACTATTGCTCAGTTCACTCTGTAATATCACTTCAGAAAGCCGGCATAGAAACAATTATAATCAACAACAACCCCGAAACAGTATCAACAGACTTCGATACTTCGGACAAATTGTACTTTGAGCCTTTAACAGAGGAAGATGTATATAACATTATTGAACTTGAAAAGCCTGACGGTGTAATACTTCAATTCGGAGGACAGACTGCTATAAAGCTTGCAAACTTCCTTGATGATATGGGCGTTAAAGTCCTTGGAACTCAACCAAAACAGATAGACGAGGCAGAAGACAGAGAAAAGTTTGACGAAATGCTCGAAAAGCTTAACATTAAGCGTCCTAAGGGCAAGGCAGTATGGTCAGTTGAAGAAGGTATACAAGAAGCCGAGAAACTTGAATATCCCCTACTCGTACGTCCATCATACGTTTTAGGCGGTCAGGGTATGGAAATCACAAGAAACGAAGATGACCTTGTAAGATATTTAAAAGACGCATTCGAAAAGGACAAGAAAAACCCTGTTCTTATAGACAGATACCTTGGTGGTCGCGAGCTTGAGGTTGACGCTATATGTGATGGCAAATACGTTTTAATACCGGGTATTATGGAACATTTAGAGCGCGCAGGCGTTCACAGCGGCGACTCGATTTCTATTTATCCACCACAACACGTAAGTGATGAAATAATAGAAAAAATAAAAGACGTAACCTACAGAATAGCAATAGAGCTAAAGGTTATTGGTATGATTAACATTCAGTTTATAGAGTTCAGAAATGAATTATATATTATAGAGGTTAATCCGCGTTCATCACGTACAGTACCATATATAACAAAGGTAACAAATGTACCTGTTATTGATATTGCAACAAGAATAATGCTTGGCGAAACACTAAAGGATATGGGTTATGAAACAGGTATTGCACCAATCACAAATACAGTTGCAATAAAAGTACCCGTATTCTCAACAGAAAAGCTTCCGAATGTTGAAGTATCACTCGGTCCTGAAATGAGGTCAACAGGCGAAGTTCTTGGTGTTGGCGATAACTTTATAGAGGCAATGTACAAGGGCTTTGTAGCGGCAGGAACAACCATTCCTAAGCCAGGCTCAACAATACTTGCATCTATAAAGGATGTTGACAAAGAAGAATTCTTACCTATTGCCAAGAGCTTTTATGAAATGGGTTGCAAATTTGTTGCAACATCAGGTACTGCAAAATTCTTAGAGGATAATGGAATAAGTGTTCAGGTTGTTAAGAAGATATCCGAGGGTGTACCAAACGTTCTTGATATAATAAGAAGTGGTATGATAGACTTAATCATAGACACACCAAAGAAAGGTAACGACATACATTCTGACGGTTTTAAAATCAGAAGAACTGCAACAGAGTGTTCTATATCACTTATGACAAGCCTTGATACTGTAGGTGCGTTAGTTGATGTTATGAAGTCAGACTATAATTCCGAAAACATAGGAATTATATCACTTGCAGATATTAAATAAAAACATAAAGGTGTGTAACCAGTGGTTACACACCTTTTTTTATTTTAAGGAAAGACTTTTAATCATCACATATACAATTTGCAAGGCAGATAACTGACGAGAGCAAGAATACTATAAAGAACGTAGCCAAACCTATAATTACAGCTATAACAGTTGTCGGGGCAATAAGCTCAATAATTAAACCAACTGCCGCAAACACTATTGTTCCTATACCTCCCACAGTTATAAGGTTTTTATATTTGCAAAAACAATTTTCAATACAACCTGCCTGACCTCGTAAGCCATATATGGGTGTTAATAAAATTCCAAGAGCGCCTATCAATAAATAAACCCAGAAAATCAAGCCTGTAGCAATAAGTCCGATTGAATATAATACTCCAAGAACTACACCCGAAAGGATACTTACTATGACTGCAAGATAAGCACATTCATATTTACAATTACACATAATTTTTCACCTCCCTATACTACATTGTATGCTTATATGTATAGTTTGGTGAAAGCAGTATTATGTAAATAAAAAAGGATGTTAAAAAATTTCTTTTTTAACATCCCCTTTTAATATTTTATCTGCTTATACAGTTATATGCAACATTGCGAAGTCTTGGCTGGTAGTAATCCTCCTGAGGATTTACAAGGTGGTGTGAGTAGAAGTATGAGAACTCATTGTCGATATCAACAAGAATTGTCGCACCTGCTGCACCGCCCCAGCCGAATTCACCAAGTGCACCGTTTGAGCCGCCCTTTGCTTTGTCAATGAGTGTACGTACACCAAGTCCCATACCGTAGCCTTTTAGCTGAGACCAACTAAAGCAATCAAGCTGCGCATTTGTTAATTGATTTATTCTTAACAAATCCACAGTATTCTCAGATAAAATCTGCTCACCGCTTTGTGTCCTACCGCCCATTGCCAGAGCATTGGCAAATTTAGCATAAGATGAAACAGTTGTTACTATTCCCGCACCGCCGCTGTCATACTCACTGCCTAATATGTGTGAGTTACCTTTTCCGCAGTTTACTATATATCCCTTTTCGCTTTCAGATTTCATCTGCATTTTAACAATATCATCAGTCGGCTCACCCACAATGTAATTATATTGTGTTGCCATCCTCGCTCTTATATCATCATTTCTGTAATAGTAAGCATCATTTATTCCTACAGGCTCAAAAATATTTTCTGTTACATATTGCGAAAATCTTTTTCCCGAAATTATTTCTACTACTGCACCAAGTATATCGTGTGCAAAGCTATAGCTCCATTTCTCACCAGGCTCAAACATCAAAGGCTCTTTAGCAAATGCCTTTGCAATTTCTATTGTTGGTGCTCTTCCGTCCGTCTTTTCAATAACCTCTTTGTTGCTTGCACATTTAATGTTATATGTCATTCCTGAGGTATGTGTAAATAAATGTCTTAATGTAATCGGATTTTTTGCCTTTACAAGCTCACCGTTTTCACCCTTTATATACATATCCTTATATTCGCTTATGTAGTTATACAGAGGGTCATCAAGCAGAAATTTACCCTGCTCATATAATTGCAGTGCAGCAACAACAGTTGCAACCTTTGAACATGAATATATATTCAAAAGCTCATCGCCTGACATTGGTATATTATTCTCCAAATCAGAATAACCGCTGCTATATCTGAAAACTTCCTCATTTTTATGATAAACCACAATAGAATTACCGGGAATTATCCAGTCTGTTAAGTGGTCCATAAAATTTTTCATAGGTGTAAAATCCATAATTAAAACCTTCTTTCTTGTTATACTCTTTTATACAAAACAAATTTAAAGCTATAGTCGCCCTCTGTATATTTTTCGCTTTCCTCGGTAACTGTCCATTGGCTGTCATCATCAAAGCTTTGGATATACGTATCGGCATCTGCTTTTGCATCAACCTTTGTTATATATGCACTGTCGCAGTATGGTAGCAGTAGGGAATAAATCTCTCCCCCGCCTATTACGAACGCCTTTTTATCTTTATATTGTTTTAGTACCTCAGATAATTCATCGACCGAACTTACTGCTATTACATCCTCACCAAGACTGTTCTTGTTATGCGTAAAAACTATATTTACACGATTTTTTAAAGGCTTTCCACCGGGGAAAGACTCAAGAGTTTTTCTGCCCATTATTACAACGTTATCCATTGTGGTTTCCCTGAAAAACTTCATATCCTGCTTTATAGAAAACAATAAATCTCCGTTTTTCCCTATTCCCCAATCGCTTGCTGCTGCAACTATCATCTTCAGGTTGTTCATATTGTCCTCCTTATTCATATTTTATTATCATTTCACTATCGCCCCTGTAAAGCGATATATCAAAGCTTTTATCACCGTTTACACCCTCAACAAGGCTCTTTAACACTGACACTTGCTTTTGCGCCCATGCAACATCTGTTGCATATTGGTTTGTTCCCGGCTTTGAAGGATTCCAGCGCATTTTATAAAGTGTATTTTGTCCTGAATTTATGTAATTTTTACTTATCCAACGTGCTGCACCGTAAATAGCCTTATCTATGCTTGTCCAGTCCTCTTTATATGCATACTCTGCACCGCCGCCGACAGGGTTGTCGTCATATGCACCTATACCAAAAAGATTATATACCTTTTTACCATTATGCATAACTCCGCAGGCAAGTTCAGAGGTTCCGTTACCACTCTCATGAACCGAATGAACTGCTAAATATATCTCACTTATTCCACTTGACTTTGCCGCATCTATAAACACTTTTGCTTTACCTCTTAAAATACCCTTGTCGCTTAAATATTTATTTAATCTGTCCTCACTTATGCCATTTATGCTCTTGAGGTCGAGGAACTGGTATCTGCCATATTCTGTGTTGAGGTTTTTTGTATCTAAATATTTTACCACTTCATCACGCGTGGCTTTTTTGGCATTTGTTGTAAATGTGGTAGGTGATACATTCATCTGCCTTGAGATTGCCTCTTCCAACGTGTATCTGCTTTTTGAATAACTTACCGGCATTTGAATAGAAGACAGTCTTTCCTCTACACTTTGTGATATAATTTTAGGTGAAATCTGTTCATTTTCACCGTAAACAACAATGTTAAAATAATCCTCATATCCGTCATTTGTTGATACACTTATCATAGACATTCCCTCGGATAATGCACTCATTTGCCCGCTATTTACCGAAATAACACTCTCGTTTGAGCTTTGCCATATAAGATTACCCAGGTTTTGAGGGTATGTATATGTGTTTAAAGTATACTGCTCGCCCACCCTCATAGAATCCGGTGCGTTTGTTATAAATAATGCCTTATATGGAGGGCTTGCAATTTTTACGTATATTGTACACTCTGCAGTAAAACCGCCATCATCTGTCGTTGCAATCACTCTTGCACTGCCTGTACCTACGGGCGATACTACACCATTTTCATCTACGTATGCAACCGCAGTATCCGAGCTTTTATAATGCACCTTCTTATTTGTTGCATCACTCGGTAAAACCTCAGCTTTTAAAGGTGCGCTTGTATATTGGTCTATATAAAACAACATATCTGTGCGAGACAGTTTAACACCCTCAACTGCCTTTATAACCTCAACATCAAATTCATCGAAAGCTCCATCACATTCTATTTTTATTTTTGTTTTTCCGCCCTTGTTCATAGATGTTATTAAACCATTTTCATCAACCGATATAATTGACGTATCGGCAGATGTATATGTAAAATCACGATTTGTAGCATTTAGCGGTATTGGTCTTAAATCAAGTTGTATCTGTTTTTTATCAGTATCAATGTAAAATATAAGCTTTTCGTTTCTCAACTCAATCCCCTTACACTTTATAGTGTCTATAAATGAGGTTGAATGCTCAAAATAATTTTTACTCTCTTTTTTAATCTCATCAGGACTAAAAAATGTATTCTCCTGTGCACCTGCAACAAGCGACATAAAAATGTATATATAAAGTACAACAATAAATTTAAATTTTCTCATTTTATCTGAAATTTTGCTCCCTGACATGTTTAATTAACACATATAAACTATACCACAAAAAACACAAATAGTCAAATATAAAATGCTGCGGTAATATATTTTACCGCAGCACTGTAAAGTCTTATAATCCCATTTTCTCTTTAACCTGTTTAAAACATTCTACAATGTAGAGGATATCCTCCTCATTTAATGCAGCTGAGAGTTGTGTTCTTATTCTTGCCTTACCCTTTGGAACAACGGGATATGAAAATGCAACCACATAAACGCCCTTTTCGTTCATTCGTTTTGCCATTTCTACAGCCTTATGTTCATCATAGAGCATTATCGGAATAATAGGTGTTCCTCCATCCATAACGTCAAGTCCTATTTCCTTTATCTTTTCGGCAAAAAGTTTTGTATTGGCAAAAAGCTTTTCGCGCATTGAAAGGTCATTTTCAATTATTTCAAGCACCTTTAATGAGCCTGCAGCAACTGCCGGCGCTAAAGTGTTTGAAAAAAGATATGGTCTTGAACGTTGACGAAGAAGTGAAATAATTTCCTTTCTTCCTGATGTAAATCCGCCTGATGCACCGCCTAAGGCCTTGCCGAATGTACCTGTTATAATATCAACTCTTCCGCTTACACCGCAGTACTCGGCTGTACCTCTGCCTGTTGCACCCATAAATCCTGCAGCATGACTGTCATCAACCATAACAAGTGCATCATATTCATCAGCAATATCACATATGCTCTTAAGGTCTGCAACTACTCCGTCCATAGAAAATACACCATCTGTTGCAATAAGCTTTATGCGGCAGTCCTTTGCCTCTTCAAGCTTTGCCCTTAAGTCTGACATATTGTTGTTTTTATAACGAAATCTCTTTGCCTTGCAAAGACGTATACCATCAATAATACTTGCATGGTTAAGCTCATCACTTATAATTGCATCTTCCTCGCCAAGAAGTGTTTCGAAAAGTCCGCCGTTTGCATCAAAGCATGATGAATATAAAATTGTATCATCTGTTCCCAAAAAACTGCTTACTTTTTCTTCGAGTTTCTTGTGAAGCTCTTGTGTACCACAGATAAAGCGTACAGATGAAAGTCCGTATCCGTACTTATCGTAACTTTCTTTTGCTGCATTTATTACCTCATTGTTATTTGCAAGACCAAGATAGTTATTTGCACACATATTTATAACTTCTCTGCCATCACTGATTTTCACTCTTGCTCCCTGCGGTGAAGTTATTATTTTTTCGTTCTTAGTAAGTCCCTCTTTTTCTATTGTATCGCATGTTTGTTTAAAATATCCAAGTGCTGATTTCATAATTATATTCCTTTCGTTAATTTAATGATGACCAGTCAAGAATAACTTTTCCGCTCTTGCCGCTGTTCATAGCCTCAAAGCCTTTTTCGTAGTCAGTTATGTCTAGTCTGTGTGTTATTATGTTTGATATATCAAGTCCGCCCTGAATCATTGCAGACATCTTGTACCATGTTTCGTGCATTTGACGTCCGTATATACCCTTTATAATAAGTCCGTTAAATATAATCTTTGACCAGTCTACCTTGGCATCGCTCTTTAAAATACCAAGCAATGCAATTCTTCCGCCATGAATCATATTATCTATCATTGTATTTAGCGCAATCTCACTGCCCGACATTTCAAGTCCTACATCAAAGCCTTCCTTAACGGATAATTCCTCCATTATATCAGAAAGGTTTTGCTTTGCGGTATTTACTGTGTGTTGTATACCAAGCTTTTTTGCAAGCTCTAATCTCTCATCATTGATATCTGTTATAACAACACGTCTTGCACCTACGTGTTTACATACAGCTGCAGCCATAATACCTATCGGACCTGCACCTGTAATCAATACATCTTCACCTGTAAGTTCAAATGAGAGTGCAGTATGTACAGCATTTCCGAACGGGTCAAAAATAGCATACATTTCCTCCGCTATATCCTTTTCGCATTTTCTCACATTCTCCTGAGGTATTACAAGAAACTGAGCAAAAGCACCATCACGGTTTACTCCGACACCAATAGTTTCTTTACACAAATGACCGTTACCTGCAAGGCAGTTTCTGCATCTTCCGCAAACTATGTGTCCCTCTCCCGAAACTATTTCGCCCACTTTCCAGTTTGTTACATTATCTCCAATTTCGACTATTTCACCAACGTATTCATGACCGATAATTCTCGGTGTCTCTATAGTCTTCTGAGACCATTCGTCCCAATTATAAATATGCAAATCTGTTCCACATATTGCTGTCTTATGTATTTTGATTTTAACATCGTTAGCTCCACATTCAGGCTCACTTACATCTTCAAACCACAAGCCCTTTTGGGGATATTTTTTTACTAATGCTTTCATATAAATTTTCCTCTCCTTTACATATTTGATGACTTTTCCAACAAGTCAATAAACTTTTGCAACACATCTGAAATTTTACGTTCCTCGTTTAAAATGTAGCCTATTATATAAAATTCATCACTTTGAAGAGGAATGCTCACAATGTCTTTTCTGTTAAGTTTAGACGGCATTATTCCTGTACCAATGGTATAGGAATCTGTAAGCAAAAGTACATTCATAAGAGTTGCACGGTCGCTGATTTCTATGTGCTTTGAAACATATGGCACATTCATTATTTCCTCAGTAAAAAATGAACTGTTATGCTCGCCCTGTTCATAAGAAACATAAGGGTATTCCTTTAAATCAGCAATTTTTAACATTTGGTCGTTAGCAAGAGGGTGGTTTTTTCTCATAAAAACATGTGGTTTGGCATGTAAAAACGGCGAAAATTGCAAGCCTTTTTTGCTAAGATAACGCTTCATAATATCATAATCACTGTCTTTTATGGCAAGAATACCAATATCGCTATATGCTGTTTCTACCTCACGGATAACATCGTAAGTCTGAATTTCACGAAGCGCAAATTTATACTCATCAATATCTGTTATTTTGCTTAGCATTTTACCAAAAATATCTGCTATAAAGTCATAATGCTGTGTTACAATATAAAGCTTTTGCTGAATTTTATTGGTACTGTATCTGTTAGAAACAAAGTCGCTATTTTCACATATCTGCGTTGCGTATTTTACAAACTCCGACCCCTCGTCTGTCAACCGGATACCGTTTCCGCTACGTTCGAATATCTTTATTTTAAGCTCCTGCTCCAAAGACTTAATACTCATAGAAAGCGATGACTGCGCAACAAAAAGTTGCTTAGAAGCTTTATTAAACGAGCCTGTTTTTGCTATTTCGAGTACATATTTACACTGTTGTATTGTCATATACGCCACTCCCCTTCCACCTATATCACTGTCTTATTATACTATTTTTTTATATTTTTAGCAAATATATAAATTCTATTGAGTATGTTCAAAAATATCTATATCCCATTTTTGCAAAAAAACAAGTAAGTCTGCATTATGCAAACTTACCTATATTTCTACATTCTTAAATCGTTTATAATCATACCGCTGTAACGCTCAACATTGAACCTTTTAGCAAACATTTCACACTTACACATAAAAAGATAGTATACATTCTTTTTACAAAATCTAAGTGTTTCAAAATTACCCTGACCCTTTGCAATAATAACGTCCGCGTTCTCAATTTTTGTTTTTGCCTCTTCTTTAATTTCATCTATACACGTTCCCGCAATTTGCGTGCCATTGTCATAGACATTTACTATATCACAAAGACCCACTTGCTTTGCATCGGTCATTGTTGCATCATTCAGAACATCCTTACCTCTTACTATTGCCTCAATTTTTAAGTGCGGATATTTATTTATTATATTCTTAATAAATATCTTGTCTGTTACAATTTCTCCACAATTATCTGTAATATATACAAGACTTTTTGCGTCCTTGAGGTCGTTTTTCAGATTTTTAATTTCGTCTTGATTGACCGCTATATTCTCAGCACCATCTATATATTCGAACAGTTTTTCCTCACTGACATTCTCTACTGCACCAAAATCAATATAATTTCCCATCATAGCATATTTTAATGCACTTTGGATATGGTCATTCCCCGCCTTGATTTTACTTTGTATCTTTTCCTCCATAGATAACATTATGCGGTTAAAGTGGTATTTTATATCAGTATAATCCTCCAAATCTCCCCACATTTGCCTTTGAAGATTATTGATTCTTTCAACAAGGAGAGGTGCACTATCAGTTAATTTTGCCTTTGAGATAATCTCTAAAACCGACTTTATATAGTTGAGCTTTTTCTCCTCGGCACAACCCTCAGGGTACACTTTTGCATATTTGTTTATAAGACAAAACACACAATCCTCACAAAGACGTATATTCTCCATAGAAAAAATTTCCTTTCATTCTTTATATTAAATCGCGATAAGACAAATTGCAATAATTCCTACCGCCATACCATTGCAACAAAGTGCAATGATTGCAAAGATAAAGCATTTTAGTGTCCCTTTTTCCATTTTATCTACAGTTATTATAAATGAAACAACAATCTTTTTAACAGCTTTAAGATATTTTACGAATTATAAGCAATCTGTATTGATGTGCAGCATATTATGCTTATTCATCAATTATTTGTAATTATTAAAAATCTGCTCTGCAACCCACCAATTAGTCTGAGCGTTATAATGTATAAAATCACCTTTAAATATTCCGTTTGTTTTGTCATCAGGAATATAATGCGGACAATTTTTCACATCAAAAACCGAAATATTTTGGTTTTCTGCACTAAGTTCATTAAATATCTGATTTATATAATGCATCTTCTTTAATGTATCACCACTCGGGTCGGAAGCCATACATCTTTCATGAGAAGCAAGCAGATGTAATATAACAGGTACATTCTGACCAATACTTTGGCAAAAACTGTCAAATAACCCTTTATGTGTATTCTTTGCCGTATTTTCCAAGACCTCCCACGTCGCAACTGTATCACTTTCGCTGCCACGCCAATGAATCCCCATAACATCAAAGCTTTTATCCATTTTATTAAAGCTGTCTTTTAAAAGCGACAGTATATGATTGGTAAACGGTGCAAGAGCAATATCAACCGTGTCAAGCTTTCCTGGAATAAGCTTTCTCTCATAATTCGGATTCCACATATAGTTTTCAGTTACACCCTGTCCTCCTATTGCTATATGAACAATATGTAAATCAGGCAGATTCCGTTTATTACCCGCATCAATTTCAGCCTGCCAGAGTTTTGCAAGACAGTTGGCTACAGAATAGGTATTATCCTGCTCCTCTGCAAGATTCATACCATAGCTTGTATATCCGCTCCATTTAAGTTCTGTAATATTAAATGACTGGTTAAATTCCCGGGATAAGCCAAAAACATTTTTCATAGGCTCCTTAACTATATCTTCCTCACACATAGGAAGCGAATGACCTACCGCATTGGACTGACCAACCAGAATGAATATTGCCGCTTTATTTTTATACCCCATTTATATTTCCCCCTCCAAATAAGATTGTGATATATTGCACATCAAAATCGGCAAACACACTTATTAGCTATTATACTACAAAACACCACCTATTTCAATAGGTTTGGCTCATTTTATCTACAATTTTTATGTTTGTGCTTATATTGACAAAAATTTCTTTTTGTGATAAACTTTTAGAAAAAATGAAAGGCTGTTAAAAATGGATAAGAATGAATTTATAAAGAATAATTTTGGTATATCTGACAGGGTTTTAGAGCTTATAGACAATGCCGAAAAAAAAGTTTTAGAACAATTTAAAAGAGCCGAAGATATTGCACAAATAAATCAGTTAAAGGTTATGAAGGCTTTTTATGATAATAACATATCCGAAACACACTTCACCTCAACTTCAGGATATGGATACGATGACATAGGCAGAGATACTTTAGATAAAGTATATGCACAAATTTTTGGTGCAGAGGATGCACTTGTAAGATACAGCTTTGTAAATGGTACTCATGCACTCTCTACAATGCTTTTTGGTGTTTTACGTCCCGGTGATTTACTTGTTGCCATAACTGGTAAGCCATATGACACACTGGAGGAAGTAATAGGTATATCAGGTACAGCAGGCGATGGCTCGCTAAAAGATTTTGGAGTTAACTACAAACAAATAGACCTAAAAGACGGACAAGTAGACTATAATAATATAAAAGACGTATTATCCAAAAACACTGTAAAAGCAGTTATGATACAACGCTCAAAGGGTTATGGCTGGAGACCCTCTTACAGTGCAGAACAAATTGGTGAAATAATAAGCTTTGTAAAAGAAATTTCACCACAGACAATATGCATAGTAGATAACTGCTACGGTGAGTTCGTTGATACAAAGGAGCCTACCGATTTTGGTGCAGACCTTATGGCAGGCTCGCTCATAAAAAATCCGGGAGGCGGAATTGCACCGTCGGGCGGATATATTGCAGGCAAGTCAAAATATGTTGAGCTTTGCTCATATCGCTTTACATCAGTTGGTATAGGTAAAGAGTGTGGTGCATCTCTTGGCATGAACAAGGCTTTATATCAGGGTTTGTTTTTAGCTCCGCATATTGTACTGCAGGCAATAAAATCGGCACTTTTATGCTCAGCAGTTTTTGAGGAATTAGGCTTTGAGGTCGACCCCAAGCCTACCCAAAACCGATATGATATAATTCAATCCATAAAATTCGGTACACCGGAAGGTGTTATTGCGTTTTGTCAGGGTATACAAAAAGGCTCACCCATAGACAGCTTTGTAACACCAATGCCATGGGATATGCCCGGATATCAGGACCAGGTTATTATGGCAGCCGGTGCATTTATACAGGGCTCTTCAATAGAGCTTAGCGCAGACGGACCTATCAAACCGCCATATATCGCATATATGCAGGGCGGTCTGACATATGAAAGCGCAAAATTGGGAATAATGTGTGCAACTCAGAATGTTGTAGAAAAATAATTTGTATATTGTGCTAATTTAAAAAATAAATATGGCTTAAGCCTTGTTTTTTATTAAATTAGGTGTATAATAGTTAGAAAAGCTTGTAAAGACAGAAAGGAGGATATGCGTGAGCAAAAAACACAAAAAGATAAGCATTATTATATTTGCGGCAGTTACAGTACTACTACTGATTGGTGTATTTCTGGTTCCAAGACCTCATATAACACATCAGTCAATCCAGACAGTTATGCGCGACGCAGTTCTTCACGAAGAAAACAAAATCAATCTTTTAGGCATAAAGAACGTAAATCCCGGTCTTATATCCGGTTTTGTTGTTAGTGCCATACTGTTTGTATTTGCCTTGATTGTAAGAATATTCGCAATCCCCAAATTTAAATATGTTCCGGGAAAGTTTCAACTTGTTCTCGAAACAGCTGTAGGTATGTTTGATAATATGTCAAAGTCAAACAGTCCCCACAAGAACAGATTTTTAGGTGCGTATATATTTACTGCCGGCACATATATTGCAATAGGAACATTGTTTGAGCTCTTTGGGTTTCAGGCAATTACAACAACCGGAAATCCTATAGCATTACCCGCCCCCCTATCCGATATAAACGGTGCTATTATGATGGGATTTCTCTCATACACCATTATACTGTCGGGCGGAATTATGGCAAACAAGGTAAAAGGCATAGGAAAAACACTAAAGGATTTTTCTCTGCCCATATCTATGAGTTTCAGAATTTTCGGAGCTCTGCTAAGCGGTGCTCTCGTAACAGAGCTTGTGTATCACTACATGCATTTAAGCTTTGTATTACCTATAATAGTAGGCGTATTATTTACAATTCTGCATGCCTTAATACAGGCATATGTATTAACAATGCTTACTGCACTATTCTACGGAGAAGTATCAGAAAGAGAGGAAAAGTAAAATGAAAAGATTAGTAAAGGGTTTATCAATATTGTTTGTACTTTTAGTTATGATGTCTGCTTTTGTAACAACATCCTATGCAGATGTTGAATCAGGCACGAGTGAAGTAACTATCACCCAGGCAACTGAACAGACAAAAGGTAGCAAAGCAATAGCGGCAGGCATTGCAATAGGTCTTGCAGCGGCGGGCGGTGCTGTTGCTATGGGTTGGGCTATCGCAAAGGCTTCCGAGGGCATATCAAGACAACCTGAGGCAGACGGTAAAATAAGAACAAACCTCATGCTTGGTCTTGTATTTATAGAAACAGCTATAATCTATGCACTTGTTATTGCAATATTGATTATATTTGTACTGTAAGGGTGAGGTGAGCATTATGCCGTTAAATATAGATTGGCAACAAATTCTTCTTCATCTTCTGAATTTTGTTATATTATTTGCTATATTGTATTTTTTGTTGTACAAGCCTGTAAAGGATTTTATGCAAAAGCGCATGGACTACTATAAAGGTCTCGACGAGGAGGCTATGAGCAACCTCGAAAAAGCAAAAGAAAAACAGGCTCTATACGAAGAAAAGCTCTCTAATGCCGAAGATGAAATAATGAATATAAAAAATGAGACTTTTAAAAGAACAGAAGAACTAAACAAAGAAAGCATATTAAATGCACAAGAGGAAGCAGCAAAGATAATTGCACAGGCAAAAGAAAAAGCACAGCATGAATATTCAAGGATAATCAATTCTGCACAGGCACAAATAGAAGAAATGGCAATAAAAGCAACCGAAAAGCTTATAAGAAAACAAGATTCGGAGATATTTGATGATTTTTTGAGTTCAGTAGAACGAGGTGAGACAGATGAATGATTTATCTGTAAAGTCAGCCCGCCTGTACTCAAAAACAAAGCCAAGCGAAATCCAGACTGAAAAATTCAATGCCTTTTTAACGTCCAGATACGGTGATGATGTTGTTCTGGAGTGGATACAAAATGATAAGCAAAAGGGCGGTTTTCGTCTGGAAATCAACGATGACGTATATGACTGGAGTTTAGACGGAAGACTTCAACAACTTAAAAATACACTCAAAAACATAAAAAAAACCGATTCCGACCTTATACCCCTTCTTAAGGAAACAATAAATTCGTGGACACCAAAAGCACTGTCCCAGGAAATTGGTACTGTCCTTACTGTTGGCGATGGTATTGCAACAGTATCAGGTCTTGACAGAGCCGAATATGGTGAAATACTTATGTTTTCATCCGGAGTACGCGGTATGATACAGGATTTAAAGGAAAATGAAATCGGTTGTATACTGTTCGACAATGACAATGACATTTGTGAGGGCACCCCGGTACGAAGAACAGGTAAAACTGCAGGCATGCCTGTTGGCGAGGCATTTATAGGACGCGTAGTTGACGCACTCGGTAATCCCATTGACGGTAAAGGTGCTATAGAATGTGATGATTACTATCCAATAGAAAGACACGCACCCGGAATAATTGACAGACAGTCTGTTGATACACCCCTCGAGACAGGCATTCTTACAATAGACTCTATGTTCCCTATCGGCAAAGGTCAGCGTGAGCTTATTATAGGCGACAGACAAACAGGTAAAACCGCTATTGCTGTCGATACTATATTAAACCAAAAAGGCAAAGACGTAATTTGCATCTATGTTGCTATAGGTCAAAAAGCAAGCTCTGTTGCTAAAATTCTTAATACACTCAAGAACAATGGTGCAATGGAGTATTCAATAATAGTAAATGCCTCGGCAGGCGACAGTGCCTCCTTGCAGTATATTGCTCCATATGCAGGTTGTGCATTGGGCGAATATTTTATGAACAAGGGCAAAGACGTTCTAATAGTTTATGACGATTTATCAAAGCACGCTGTTGCATATCGTTCAATAAGCTTGTTATTGGGACGCTCTCCCGGAAGAGAAGCATATCCTGGCGATGTATTTTATCTTCATTCAAGACTGCTTGAACGCAGTGCACATTTGAGCGAAGAGAATGGCGGCGGGTCAATGACCGCTCTGCCTATTGCCGAAACACAATCGGGAGATGTAAGTGCATATATCCCCACAAATATCATTTCTATCACAGACGGACAGATTTTTTTAGAGAGTGAGCTCTTTTTCTCGGGTCAGCGACCTGCGGTGAATGTTGGTCTGTCAGTTTCGCGTGTGGGCGGAAATGCCCAGACAAAGGCAATGAAGAAGGCATCGGGTGCTATAAGACTCGACCTTGCACAATATCACGAAATGGAAGTGTTTACACAGTTTGCAAGTGAGCTTGACAGTACAACAAAAAGACAACTTAACTACGGTGAGGGTTTAATGCAGATACTTATTCAGGAGGAAGCCTCACCATACAAGCAATACGAACAGGTGCTTATTCTTGTTTGTGTGTTAAACCGTCTTTTAGAGGATATCCCAAAGGATATAATAAATTCTGTTATGAGAGATATACTTTTACATCTTGAGGATTCTTGTCCGGAAATATGCAACAACATAGAATATAATGGTGTTTTATCGGACGAGGATAAAGAAACTATATTAAAAGAAGCACAAAAGGCAATAAATAAAATCAAACAGGAGCATAGAATATAAATGGCTTCAACAAAGGAAATTAAACATCATATAAATAGTGTAACAGATACAAAAAAGATAACTAATGCAATGTATCTTATATCCTCCAACAAAATGCGAAAAGCAAAAAAGGAGCTGGATTTGACACGACCTTATTTTGATGCCATAAATGCCGAAGTAAAGCGAATTTTCAGACTTTCATCTGAAATAGACAATAAATATTTCTATCCTATCACGGGCGAGCATGAGCTTGCAGGCTCATACGGATACCTTGTAATAACCTCAGACAAAGGTCTTGCAGGCGCATATAACCAAAACGTATTAAAAGAGGTTGTGGAAAAAATAAAGGAGCACGAAAATCCGCGTCTTTTTGTTGTGGGTGAATGCGGAAGAAGATTTTTTGAGGCTAATAACATTGCTATTGAAAAAAGCTTTTTGTATACTGCACAAAATCCTACACTTAGCCGTGCAAGAGAAATTTCGGAATACTTGCTTGACCTCTATAACAACGGAGAATTATCAAAAATTTTTGTTACCTATACGGACTTTTCGGGAATGACTGCAAACACAGTTACAACACGTCTGCTACCATTTCATCATGCAGAAACTGACGAAATTCACGATGAAAAAAAAGTAATTACCGAACCGTTTGAATTTTCTCCGTCAATAAATGAAGTGCTCGAAAATATGATGCCAAGCTATATGTCTGGCTTTATATACAGTGCGCTTATTGACAGTTACTGCAGCGAGCACAGCTCACGTATGAATGCAATGGACAATGCAAATAAAAATGCTCAAAAATTGATTGATGAATTATCCCTTATATATAATCACATACGTCAAAGTGCCATAACTCAGGAAATTACCGAAGTTTCTTCGGGCGCAAAAAGTATGGAGACGAAAAAAGCCGGGAAAGAATTAACAAGAGAAGTTGTACAAAGGGAGGTTAAAAACCAAATGTCTGGAAAAATAACGCAAATATCAGGTTGTGTTGTTGACGTTCTTTTCGAAAACGGACACCTGCCCAAAATTAAGGAAGCACTAACTGTTACTGCACACAATAAAAAACGCACCATGGAGGTTTTTTCACACATAGGTAATGGTGTAGTACGTTGTATTATGCTCTCAGAAAGTGATGGGCTATCACGCGGTATGGAGGTTATGGCTACAGGCGACAGTATAAAAGTACCTGTAGGAAAAGATACATTAGGCAGAATGTTTAACGTTTTAGGCGAAACCATTGACGGTGAAAAAAACATTCCCGACAAGTGTGAAAAGTGGAGTATACACCGCAATCCCCCATCATTTGATGAGCAGAGTCCCGCCATACAAGTTCTCGAAACAGGTATAAAGGTAATCGACTTATTAGCGCCATATTCAAAGGGCGGAAAAATAGGTCTCTTTGGTGGCGCTGGAGTTGGAAAAACCGTGCTTATACAAGAGCTTATACACAACATCGCAACGGAACATGGCGGATATTCAATATTTACCGGCGTTGGAGAACGTTCGCGTGAGGGCAATGATTTATGGAACGAAATGCACGAGAGCGGTGTAAGTGAAAAAACTGCACTTGTATTCGGTCAAATGAATGAAGCACCCGGCGTAAGAATGAGAGTTGCACTTTCAGGTCTTACTATGGCAGAGTATTTTCGTGAAAAAGAAAATAAAGATGTACTTCTATTTATAGATAATATATTCCGTTTTGTTCAGGCAGGAAGTGAGGTTTCGACACTACTTGGCAGAATGCCGTCCGCAGTTGGTTATCAACCTACATTATCCGAGGAAATGGGCGCTCTGCAAGAGAGAATTGCATCTACAAAAAATGGCTCAGTTACATCTGTTCAGGCAGTATATGTACCCGCAGACGATTTGACTGACCCGGCACCTTCAACTGTATTTTCGCATCTTGACGCAACAACCGTGCTTAGCAGAAAAATTTCCGAACAGGGTATTTACCCTGCAGTTGACCCGTTAGAGTCAACATCAAGAATTCTTGAGAGCTCCATTGTAGGCGTAGAACATTACAGAATTGCAAGAACTGTTCAGCGTATACTTCAAAAGAACAAAGAGCTACAGGATATTATTGCAATTTTAGGTATAGACGAGTTAAGCGACGAGGATAAACTTACTGTTAACAGAGCAAGAAAGATACAGCGTTTTCTTTCACAACCGACACACGTTGCCGAAAAGTTTACGGGAATACCTGGCGTATACGTTCCTCTAAACGAAACTCTGCGCGGTTTTGCAATGATAATTGACGGTAAAATGGACGAATATCCCGAAGCGGCATTCTATAATGTAGGTACTGTTGAGGATGTAATAGAAAAAGCCAAAAAGATTGAAAATGGCGAATTTTAAACACAAGGAACTTAAAGGTTATGAAAAATTTTAATCTTAAAATATTATCAGCTGACAGACCGTTTTATGAAGGCGAGTGCCATTCCCTTGTTGTACCCACCCAGGATGGCGAGTACGGAATACTGGCGGATCATCATAATGTGCTTACAACTATTGTACCGGGAAATTTAAGGTTTACCGACAGCAACGGTAATACACAAACAGTAGTTGTTTCGCATGGCTGGACAAAAATTGAAAAGAACAATGTTCATGTTCTTGTAGAGACTGCTGAGCGCCCCGAAGAAATTGACGAAAACAGAGCCAAGCGTGCAGCCGCAGAGGCACTCGAAGCTATTTTACACAAAACAGGCATACGTGAATATCATATTGCACAGAAGAATATGGCTCGTGCCTTGAGTCGACTGAGAGCAAAAAAAGATAAATATATATAAAAAATCAGCATTTTGCTGATTTTTTATATGCATAAAACAAATTGACAAAGATTCTTTTTAATGCTACAATAATTAAGCCACATAACAGTAAAGGACTTTATATTTATGAATAAAACAAATATACGATTATCGGACCATTTTACATATAAAAAATTACTAAGGTTTACAATTCCATCTATAATTATGATGATATTTACGTCAATATACGGTGTTGTAGACGGTTTTTTTGTGTCTAATTTTGTTGGTAAAACATCATTTGCCGCAGTTAACCTTATTATGCCATTTTTGATGATTTTAGGTACAATCGGATTCATGTTCGGCACCGGCGGAAGTGCGCTTGTATCTAAAACATTGGGTGAGGGCGATTCACCAGAGGCAAACCGTATATTTTCTATGATTGTATATATTTCTATTGCATTAGGATTTGTACTATCCGTTCTTGGAATTATTTTTATAAGACCTATAGCATTACTTTTAGGCGCAGATGGTAATCTTTTAGAAAATTGTGTTATATACGGGAGAGTGATTTTGCTTGCACTTCCTGCATTTATATTGCAGATGGAATTCCAAAGCTTTTTTATTACAGCCGAAAAACCGCAATTAGGGCTTTTTGTTACAGTTCTCTCGGGTGTTACAAATATGATACTTGATGCTCTTTTGGTAGGTGTTTTTTCGTTTGGTCTTGTTGGTGCCGCACTTGCTACAGGAATAAGCCAGATAGTTGGAGGAACAATACCCCTTATATACTTCTTCGGCAAAAATTCAAGTCTGTTAAGGCTTACAAAAACAAGTATTGATACCGGAGCACTTATAAAAACATGCACCAATGGTTCTTCTGAAATGATGACTAATATATCATTATCATTTATTAGTATGATTTTTAATTTTCAGCTTATGAAGTATGCAGGCGAGAATGGTATTGCGGCATATGGTGTACTTATGTATGTAAACTTTGTGTTTGTTTCTGTGTTTATAGGGTATTCTGTAGGCACTGCACCCGTAATAGGCTATCACTATGGTGCAAAAAACAAAAATGAGTTACACGGACTGTTAAAAAAGAGTAATGTTGTTATTGCATTTTTTGCAGTAATTATGTTCTTTGCCTCAAAGTTTCTTTCAAGACCGTTTTCTCTTATGTTTGTAGGCTATGACAATGAGCTTGTAGAACTTACGTGCAGAGCATTTTCGATATACGCATATTCATTCCTTTTTGCAGGCTTTGCTATTTTTACATCAAGCTTTTTTACTGCCTTGAATAATGGTCTCGTTTCTGCACTTATATCATTTTTGAGGATATTATTTTTTCAATGTATATGTGTTCTTACACTGCCATTGATATTTGGCATAGACGGAATATGGATATCGGTAACCGTTGCAGAAATGCTGGCAGTTTTATTGTCCGTCTTCTTCCTTGCAACACAACAAAAAAAATACGGATATTAACGTACAATAATTAAGGGGTATGTATACCAAACTCGTATGAGCAAGGTAAACATACCCCTTTTATGATTATAAGAATCATTTATATAGCGGCTTACTTCTTAAGGTTTTTCTTAGCTTTTGACATAGCCAATATACGATTCATCTCATTATATACTATCATAAATCCTTCATCAACACCCATACCGGGTTTTGCAAGAATCTGAACAGGCTGAGTAGCCATTGCACAATGAACACACACCTGCGCACTACGGTCAGTTTCATTACATGTACCGCCCTGATAAGCACCAATCCCCTTTTCCTTGCAGTATAGCACTGCCTCAATGGTATTGTTTATACCTCCAAGGTCGGGAGTCTTTATCTGCACCATGTGTCCTGCTTTATTATCAGCAAAAAGCTTGATATCTTCAAGTGTGTTACACCATTCATCAGCAACAAGCTCAACATCGCAGCCACGCTCGTCCAACTCTTTGGTAAGAGCCGCCAGAGCTGTAAGTTGTGTTTCACGATCACAGTCGCAATCCATAGGTCCCTCAATGCGGATTTTAAAAGGTTTTGCAATTCTGCCAAGTTCCTCTATGTAATCTGCCATTGCCTTGTAATTGTTATTACCAAAGGCTGCTCCTATAGTTCCATATACATCAATGTGCAAAACAGGTGAATAGCTCTCGTCCGAACGAAATTCTAAAATACGATTACGTAGCCACTCTACATATTCCTTAAGTTTTTCACCGTTTCTGCCAAGTTTTGTATCAACATTATTTATAAGTGCATGAGGAAGAACCTGTGCACCTTTAATAATCATTTTATCTGAATTATCATAGCGGTCATCACCGGATTGGGTAAATATAGGAATTGGCTTTTGGGAAACACTGCATCCATATTCATCTGCCACAACCTCGCACATCATTCTTCCGGTTGCTTTTGCAACCGCATCCAATATAGCCTGAGATACACCATATCTGATAGCAGTATGAAGTCGCTTGCCATCCACCTCAATAGCCTCCATCATTGTGCATAATCCGCGGAAGTTATCAGCCTCTTTACCAACAAGCTGAGGTTTTATGTGATTTTCTATAACCGGTATAAAATCCTGTGCAAGAAACAAAGGATCTCTACCCCCTGCACCTGAATATTGAACAGCGGCACAGTCTCCATACGCAACCTGTCCGTCTTCTAACACAATCATTACCGAGATGGACTCTCCCGCCTGACGAACAGCCTGAAAGCCTTCTGTTACGGGATTGCCTATATAAAACACACCATCATGACCTGCACCCTTTTTAATAGCACGCTGATCATCAAAGTAAAAACCTGTACGACCCGGTGAACAAACAATATCTATAATTTTCATAATTACACTATCTCCTGTTATCAATATTTTGGTCGGCCTACAAGTCGGCCTTTTCCAATTGCATAAACATCATCAATTACCATCTGGAATGAGGCTTTGCGTTTTTCTGCATTGGCACGTTCTTCTATCTTTGATTTATGGAAATCAAGAAGTTCTTTGGAGAACGGAAGATTTCCCGGCTCCAATATACGAATTGCCCCATCGTTATCACGACAAGGTAACATCTTACCCGCATTAAAACGACATGGCGCAAATGGTACATCCAAAACACCTGCTTCGACACCACGACATACACCCATAGCAATATCTCCGTTTCCAAGTTCAAAGCATTTATCAACTATTGCACGTGTTTCGAGCTTAATAATTTCTTTTTCAGGTTCAAGACGCTTATCCTGGAATGTCTGGTCAGCAAGCATATTAACAACCTGCTTGGTACAACGCAAGCCCTCGGCATTAGCCTCCATAGTAGGAATACCTACAGCTTCGTGCGGTGTTTTTACAATTACTTTTGTCGCCTTAGAAAGTGCTGCAATAAGACTTCCTGAAGATATAACACCAAAAGCCTTCGCCTCATCAGCAGGGAAACCGCCCATCCACTGATGTAGAACGGTTGTAACTTCGACATCTTTATATCCATATTTTTCGAGATATTCATCAGTAAGCTCCTGCAATGTACGGATAGCTGCGATATCCTGAACAAGATTTCCGCATTGACCGTATCCGACTGTAATGTTCTTAACACCCTGTTCTGCAGCCAACAATGCCTCAATAATGGCAGCCGCATGCGAAATACAAGGAGGGACTAACGTACCGGTTAAAGGTCCGTATGGTTCACGGTTAATTGAAACACCCATTTCTTCATACATGCCTGTTAAGCGGTCAACATACTGCCAGTCGCGTATTGTTCTTTCCATAGGAATATTTTTGCAGTATGGAAGATTATAGGAAATACCTCCACCCTCATAACTTGTAAAACCACCTGCATATGTAATTTCAGTAAGAAGTCTTGCATCGGGGGTACCATGGCGAACCTGCATAGGTACATTAACGCTTTCAATAACCTGACGACACTTTGCCACACCATGATTAACCGCAGGAAAACCATTGAGCATAGCTCTTTCCAATCGCAATGATTCTGATATACCATTTTCCGCCTCTTCGTAACGGTTCTGTCTTGTATAACTATCTATAGTTGATGGTAATAAATCAGCCTCACCGTGTTCTTCGAGATACTGCATAAGTTTTATGTGTTCTTCTACAACAGGAACACCCGCACGAGGTTGCACCAATGTACGATTATCACGCTTTGCTGATAAGAGTTTTTTTGAAAAGTTTCGTGAGTCCGGCATAGCTTTATGATATGCAACTGCCTCTTCAATATTAACGTCTTTTCCTGTAGGCCATTGTGCCAGAACTTCTTGACGCAGACTGTTAAACTCGTTATCAGAAAGGCGTTTATTTTGAATATCCATAATGTTTAAGCTCCTTTTTCATAATTCGTAAAGCTGCTTTGGGATGGTACGTTGACAAAAGTCCCATTGCAGCCAAAATATATGTTTTATCTATCCATATTTCTGCACTTTTTGGTTTTAATGATGTAGGGTTTGCAGTAGAGTATAAAGCATGAGTTGCTATCTCTTCCGTCCTTTTAGCGTGTATAAGGCTTCCTCCTGTAACAACTATCTGTTTTACCTTGGTAAGATTCTTACCTTCCTGAACAAAGGTCTGACCCATCATTGTATAGGTTTCTGAAATAGTACCTGCATGACGTGTAAGTGCCTCATCAACCGCACAGGAAGCAAGTGCAAAATCAAGAGCCTCCAGCTCTTTGTTTCCATTTGGCAATTTATCTGTATTATTTTTTAAATCATCTATCAGTTCCATTGCCTCTTCCCCGGAAAGTCCGGAAAGCTCAGATATTCGCTCAATACCCTTAGCATCAACAATACCCTGTATACTGTAGCGCATACCTATATCGCCCTCTACTGTCCGCTTTGCATAGGGTTCAGGAAGTCCTTTGTAGACAGTATTCATATGCTCGGGCATTCCATCAGCAATCGAATAAACATCGGTGGTAGCTCCACCTACATCTACAGCCACCAGTTCCCCTATTCCGCTTTCGTCCTCACATCCGTTCGCAAGCAGCTCCATTGCCTGAAGTACCGCAGACGGTGTAGGCATCATTATATCAGAAAGAAGTTCTCTGACCTTGCTTAATCCCTTTGCCTGTATAATACGATTTAAAAATATCTCTCTAATCTGTTTTTGTGTAGGTTCTATCTGCAAAGTTCCAAATTTGGGCATTACGTTGGGGCAAACATAGACTTCGCAATCCCCGAGTATTTCCCGGCATTTATTTGCAGCTGTACGATTTCCCGCCAGTACAATCGGAAACTGAGGCTTCATTTTTGAAAGCATCTGTGCATTATGAATTATACACTCGGTATTTCCCCCGTCTGTACCACCAACCAACAAGAATATATCAGGATTGATTTTTCTGATTTCGTCAATATCTTCTTCGGTCAATTCATAGGCATATACACCTGTAACTTTAGCTCCCGCTCCAAGACTTGCAAGCTTTGCCGCCTCTCCCGTAAGTTCGGGAACAAGTCCGCTTGTTACCATACGTAATCCACCCGCAGCAGACGAGCATGCATAGCACGCATCATATCTGATTTTTCCTGTCCATTCCTCTAAAATTCCAAGCCCTTCATTAAGACCATCATTTATATCAGAATGAACTGTTGTATAAGCCGATGCTGTTCCAATAATCTGTTCCTTTTCTAAATCAACAGCTGTAAGCTTTGTATATGTACTGCCAAAATCAATCAGCAAGACATTCTTCATCAATCTTCACCGTCCATGTTTAAAAGCTCACGGAGAGCCTCTATGGCAGCCTCAGGCGGAGTTCCCGGCGGAAAAGCTCTGTCAAAGCCCATTGCCTTAAAACGTTTTTCCACATCTTCGAATTTCTGCTTGCCAATAACTATATTACCCCCTACTATCAAGGGAATACCTTTAAGTCCTGCTTCGTTACACTTTTCTCGCATACCACGACAGTCAAGCTCACCCTGTCCGTAAAGAGAAGATACCACTATAGCATCTGCACCGGACTCTATAGCTGCTGCAATATACTCCTCCTGAGAAACCATAACGCCAAGATTAACAACTTCAAACCCTGCCTCTGTAAAAGCATGGTACAAAATCTTATTACCCACCGCATGAACATCAGCACCTATGACACCGATGACAAGGACTTTTTTTTCTCTGTTATCCATATCAATACCTCATTATATTATTTTAGACGCAACTATAATTGTTGTATATCTATATAATACAATGTTATATATCATTTGTCAAGTAAAAAATGGTATTTTAATTATTTTTTATATAGTTTTTTCATCACGTATTTTTTTGATTTTAGCTTCAAGGTACAAAACAGAGCCTTCGTCCATTTCGTAGTTACATTCTATTACATCACCCTTGAATTTTGATATACGCTTAACAGTAGCAACATCAAAGTATTTTTCATAATTTTTAGGAACAAGGATTGTGTCTTTTCCCTTAAGATATTTTTCTGCATCTGCACCTTCACCAACAACCAATGGATCATCTAAAATAACATCTTCTGCATACATCTGGCAAGTATTATATATTAGTTCTCCAAAGCGCACACTGTACCCTATAATACCAATTTTTTCTTCCGAACGGAGTTTTATAATATGCGACAAGCAACGGGCAGAAGGCCTTAGCGCAACCCTGGCTATTCTTTTTTTGTCCGGGACTACATTTTCCAGATATTGAGAGTGCAAGGATGTTGTAACAATTAAATCAAAATCCTCTCCCAATTTATACGGATACTGCTTTACACTGTCGAATGTGTAAGAATACAAATCAAGTTCATCAATGTGCCTGAGTTGTTCTGACATTTGCGATAAATTTTCAGGATTACATTCAACCACCGCAATCTTCACATGTGCCTCCTCCTGCGAGCGTTCACGAAGTTTCAGATTTAAGAATATATTTATTTCTGATGGTGAAAGTCCCATACCTTCCAGTCGGTCGAGCATTTCATCAATAGCCGCCATTGCCTGTTCTTTTCTGCTGCCGGAATTTACAGGCTGATATTTTACAAAGGTTCCTCTCCCCTGTACTTTCTCAACAAGTCCAATACGCTCCAATTCATCATATGCCCTTTTTACAGTACCTCTTGCAACGCCAACCTCTTCAATCATTTCCTGAACAGTAGGAAGCTGTTGTCCGGATACAATACTACCGTTTTTTATACCAACACAAATGGCATCCACAAGCTGTCTGTATATAGGGATATCAAGCTTTGCATTAACCTTGTAAATTGATTCCACAATTTTCACTCCTTTAATTGTTATATAACAATTATACCATTATTCTCGATTTTGTCAATATCATTTGACACAATTAAGGCACTCTATACTTTAGAGTGCCTTAAGATTATTTTCGGTTTTCTGATAAACACAATTATTGCATTACTTATTTTGGGGTACATTATATATTTTATCCAGAATACCACCGTTGCGACCAATAACCTCCGCAACAACTTTATCTCCCCTTTGTATTTTTTGTGGTTTTCCGGTTATTCTCTCAGTCTTTTCTTTTAGTTCCAGAATATCCACAATCGGCAGTCCGGCTTTAACCAGGCGTTCTTTTAGGTCTATATTTTTAGGATTAACAGCAATTCCCCCTTGTGTAACCAAAACATCTATGTCCTTGCCCGGGGTAGAAATACAAGTTACACGGTCCGTAACAATAGGCATCCTCGCCCTGAACATAGGTGCAATAATCATAGAAAGCTTTGAGCCGGCCGCAGTATCACTATGACCGCCCGAACCTCCCATAATATATCCATTGGAATCGGTATGAACATTCACATTAAAGTCCGTGTCAATCTCAGTTGCACCCAGGATAACAACATCAAGGCTATCAACAACCGCACTTTTACTGTTCGGAGATGCATATTGCATAGCAGATATCTCCTTATGCGCCGGATTATTTTTTATTGATTCCACCGCCGCCAAATCAAAACACTGAACATCCATAAGGTTACGGAAACAACCCGCATTAAGCATATCTACCATATACCCCGTTATACCGCCCAGTCCAAAGCTTCCCTTAATGTTCTTCTTAAGCATTATATCCTTTAAAAACTTAGCTGCAGCAAGAGATGCACCTCCCGCACCCGTCTGAAATGAAAAACCATCCTTTAAAAGTCCCGAGGCCTCTATAACCCTTGCCGCATGAGATGCCATAACCAAACCAACCGGATCACGTGTAATCTTAGTTGTACCGGAAACAATACCATTAGGATCTCCAATAGCCTCCACTTCGACCACATAGTCTATATAATCCTCAGAAATTGACCAATCATGCAATGGATACGGCTCAATATTATCTGTAATAACTACGGTTTTTTTTGCAAACATCGCATCAGCATAAGCATAACCAAGACTTCCGCAAGCAGATTTGCCATATTTACCCGAGCAATTACCCATAACATCGGCAGCCGGCGCAGCAATAAATGCAACATCAATCGGTGTCTTGCCGGTAGAAATATCACCCGGTCGTCCTCCATGAGTACGGAACTCTATAGGTTTTTCCAATATACCTTCCGAAAACACTCTTCCAAGATTTGCAGCAATATAATCTGTCGCAATACCCGTTACTACCTTATTTTCTATATGCGTTATCAATGGCATATGTACATCAAACAACGAGCTTGCATTTATGGTTATATCTTTTATTCCCATAGCCGCTATTTCTTCCATGACCATGTTTAAAACATAGTCTCCATTGCGCAAATGATGATGAAAAGAAATAGTCATTCCGTCTTTCAATCCCGAAAGAACAATAGCTTCACGAATTGAATTTACTAATTTATTCATTTACTTCCCTCCTGTTCAAACCCAATGCCTCTGCCATAGAAATTGTCCTCTGTGCCCTTGCAACAATAGGTGCATCTATCATCTTGCCGCGTAGAGAAATAGCTCCTTTACCCTGTTCCTTTGCCAAATTTATCGCATCTATAACCTCGTATGCATAATCTATTTCTTCCTCAGTGGGACTAAATACCCGATTTATAACTTCCACATGGCGTGGAGAAATAGATGCCTTACCTGCAAAACCAAGACCCTTTGCCAATTCAGCATCTTCAACTATACCATCGTCATCATTCACATCAGTAAATGGAGTATCATAAACATCAATACCCGCCGCACGCGCCGCAACAACAAGTCTTGTTCTGGAATACTCAATTTCTCTTCCCGATTTGGTACGCTTGCACTGAAGGTCAGCAGTAAGATCCTCAGCTCCAAGAAAAAGTGCTTTAATACGCTTTGAGCATGATGCAATTTTATAGGAATTTTCAACACCAAGAGCTGTTTCAATAAGAGGCATAAGTCCTATTGTACCCTCTTTTATTCCGCACTTTTTTTCGATCTCCGCCATATATTCGTCTACAACAAGAGCATCCTCCGGCATGCCGGTCTTTGGCAAAAGTATAAGGTCAGGTTTTTCAGGTAATATAACATCGAGGTCTTCTCTCCAGAATTCTGTATCAACAGAATTTATACGGACAATTATTTCACAACCATTAAAATCCATATACCGCATGGTATTCCGTACAAGAATACGAGCCGCATCCTTTTCCTGCGGAGAAACCGCATCCTCCAAATCAAATATAACCGCATCAGCACCAAGACAATTTCCGTTTATAAGCATATTCGGATTATTACCCGGCAAAAACAACATACTGCGACGCATCAGTTATCCTCCTTTCCACGAAGAACAGCGGTTTCAACTCTGGCACGTATTACACATTCCAGTGCTCCCCTGTCTATAACCCGAACAACAGCATTTTTAACACCATTTTCGATTAAAACATCACTTACAGCATTTTTTATCCGTTCTCCGAATTGCTTTTGAACAACCGACTCAATTTCGATATTTATGCCATCATTACATGGTTCAACCTCTACATAAGCATCGCTGGATTCCATCGTACCCGCAGATGCATATTTTTTTATATCCATTTCTTTTGAATCTCCTTTCGGCTTTTTTATAAAAGATATAGTTCAATTTATATACATTATATAACACAATTTAAAAAAAATCAATTATTTTTATTTTTTTCTTTACATTTTTGGTAATTATGAGTTATAATGTTAATATAAAATAATTTATAAAGGTATAGAATATGTATATTGAAGTGCTCTCGAAATTAAATGGACCTAAATTAAATATCTGGAAATCTTTTTTGAAAAAATCTTCTCTTGAACCTGATGTTTATTCCGAACGCACGGTGCTTATATGGGATAATGACACACTCGTTGCCGCAGGCTCAAGGGACAATAATGTGCTCAAATGCATTGCAGTTGACGAAACACGTCAGGGCGAGGGGCTTAGTGCTACTCTTGTTACTGCCCTAAAGAAAGATGCTTTCTCGCAAGGAATACGACACCTTTTCCTCTATACTAAACCACAAAACAAAATGATATTTTCAGACTTGTTTTTTTATCCCGTAGCACAAAGTGAAAAAGTTCTTTTAATGGAAGACAAAAAAGACGGAATAAATAAATTCCTAAATGACTTTGAGGTCAACAATCATCCTGGAAAAACAGGATGTATTGTAATGAACTGCAATCCATTCACATCAGGCCACCTATACTTAATAGAAACTGCAGCCAGGGAATGTGCTAACCTTTATGTCTTTGTTGTATCTGAAGACAAAAGCAGATTTTCTGCAGAGGACAGAATAAAAATGGTACAAACAGGAACAGCACATATACCTAATGTCAGAGTTCTGCCTACAGGGCCATACCTCATTTCGTCGGCAACTTTCCCCACATATTTTCTTAAGGAATGCGAAAATGCCACTCAAATTAAGTGCCTTTTAGATATTGAAATTTTTACAAAATACTATGCTCCAAAATTTAATATAACCACACGATATGTAGGGACGGAACCTAATTGTACAATAACACAACAATATAACACAGAATTAAAGAGAATTTTACCTGCATGCGGTATTGAACTCAAGGAAATCCCAAGAGTAGAAATATCAGATAAACCTGTGAGCGCAAGCCAGGTAAGAGCCTTGATTGATTCGGGAAACATACAGGAAGTCAAATCATTAGTACCCGATACAACATACAACTTTCTAATTAACAAAGGAATAATATAATTCAGGAGGAACTAAATATGCAGGAACGTCAGAAAAACCATATTTTAAGCAGTTATTTTGCACCTAGAGGACATCATCGTATGTATGCCCTCGGCATGCAGCTTGCTCAACTATACCTTTCTCCTTTTGATAAGCTCATCGGTGTTGTGGGCGATGCAGGCTCAGGCAAAAGCGCTTTACTCAGAGGAATGTTCCCGGGTCTTGAACTTACCAACGACGATGACGGAGTTTATGTACGTCCTCTTCCGCTTCTGGAACAAGATGACGGGTATTTTTCTCCGCACACCTATCACGTTGATATTCGCTTTGAAAATGCTTTTACCCAAATGAGCGTTCTGGCAGATGCAATTACAGAGGCCTTGCACAACGGAAAACGAGTTATTGTAGAACATTTTGACCTTATATATCCATTACTCGGATTCAATGCTAATCTCATTATAGGTGTCGGCGAGCAGGTATTACTCTCAAGGCCCAACATTTTCGGCCCAGAGCCTCAGGAAATACGCGACAGAGTATACGAATCCCTTTCATATCGTCTGATGGCTCATACTGCAGAGGATTTATGCGAGCTTTGTATGCCCGAAAAAGAAATGGCACGATGCGGTCATGACGATGTTAAACACGGTTTTGTTATAACATTCCCTGAAACAAAGCCTGATTTTGATATTCTTGAAGTTGAGAAACAGGTTAATGAAATGATTGCAAAAAATCTTCCGGTCGACTATGTAGACAACAACCACATATCCATCGGAGGACAGCAGCATTTTTGCACCGGTCCGCGAATACATGTTAGTCAAACAGGAATGATCGAAAACTTCCACTTACTTAATCACTTTATATATGACCGTTTTAACCGTCGGTATTTGTTGGTGGGCTGTGTTGGAAAAAATGCGGAAAGTAATCTTCAAAAGCTCGATTTACAACAAAAGAAGCAATCCGACCTTATTATGTAATTATACCGGGCGAAAAAAATGACATCAGTTACTCTTAATCAGATACTTGACGCACGCGACGAACGTGCAAAAAGGCAAAAAAACACACTCAACCGCTTTAACTACCCTCTTATCAGCTTTACAATGAACATTGCAGGTCCTATAAAAACCTCGCCATTGATTGAACGTTCATTTTTTGAGGGCATACATCTTTTAAAGGAAAAATTACCTAAAGGCAGTATAATTCATCAGGAAATAATTACCCAACCCACCGGCTGCGAGGCGATATTTTCTGTAAATTGTGATATACAAACACTAAAAGCAATTTGCACACATATCGAGGAAAGCGTATCTATAGGAAGATTATTTGATATGGATGTAATAAACACAGACGGAATTAAACTCGAAAGAGAAAATCCCCGCAGTTGTTTTGTTTGCAAAAGTCCCGGAAGATTTTGCGCAGCCACAAGAGCTCATCCGGTCAAAGAACTGCAGGCTGTTACTAACGAAATAATGGAAATTTATTTTTTCCTCACAGACAAAGAAAAAGTTTCATCTCTTGCTGTAAAAAGCCTTTTAGACGAAGTATATACCACCCCAAAACCGGGGCTTGTGGATTGTCGCAATAATGGCAGTCATACAGATATGGATATCAACACCTTTGAAAAAAGTGCACACGCTCTTAAACCTTATTTTGACGAATGTTTTTCTATTGGTAAAAACACCTGTGCTCTTTCACCTGACGAAACATTTTTAAAATTGCGTAGTGCCGGCATTATAGCCGAAAAAACTATGTTTGAGGCAACATGCGGAGTTAATACTCATAAAGGCGCTATATATTCTATAGGCATACTCTGTGCCGCTATTGGAAGACTATGGCTCCCCCAAGCTCCATTTAGAAGTATTTGTGATATATGTTCAGAATGTGCAAACATGGTTAAAAAAGCTGTTATAGAGGATTTTAAACAAATAGATACAACAACCGCAGGCGGCAGGCTTTATCTAAAATATGGTTTGACAGGAATCCGCGGCGAGGCCGCTACCGGATTTGAATCTGTTACAAAAATCAGTCTTCCTTGTTACAAAAGTTTTAGCAACAAGAATTTTAGTCCAAATGACGCAGGCGCTATTACCTTACTCCACCTGATTTCAAGCGTTAAAGATACAAACCTTTATCATCGCGGAGGAACAGAGGGGGCTGAATATGCCATGCAAACTGCAAGACAGTTGCTAACGGACTGCCCCGAACCGACAAAAAAACAGATTGAATCTATAGATGACGCTTTTATAAAGAGAAATCTCTCTCCCGGTGGGTGTGCAGATTTGCTTGCAATTACATATTTTTTATATAGTCTTGAACAATAAAAAAGATCGTTTATGAAAACGGTCTTTTTTATTCGGTTTTATTTTTGTTGCCTGTTCGGGAAATTTTGGACATTACATAAGAATATCCATTTTCGCTATGCGGAATAAGACAATCCGAACAGTCCTTTACCCCGTCTTCTGTGTAAGAAAACTTTCCCCCACACTTGTCGTCCAAATCATATAACGGACAATAGCAAAACAGACAGTTAAAAGTTTCACCATTCATTTTATGACAAGGAAAATATTCACATTCAGTATTTTTAAAATATGTATGATTATTTTTCATAGTTCAACCCTCATCAGTTTTAGTTTTCAGTTTATTTCGTATAAACCAACTCATAGTGCTCTCCGTCTGAGATATCAGTACTATCAACACCGCTAAGCATACTCTCGCCATCTTTTGTAATAGCCCAGTATGTTTTATTTATGTTATAGTCAGCAGTAATTCCGTTTACTGTTTTAATATAAAGTCCATATGCTCCCTTTTCTCCGGATACCAGGTCATGTTCAAGCAAGGCATCACCAAGTTTTTCTTGGTCGGTGTTTATTGTAAATGTTACAGACCTGTCCTCTGCCTCAATTTCCACCAATACAGTTTTTGAGCCATCACCAAATGTCGTATCCTCCAGGTATGTAGCACTTTCCCACACACTTATGTTTTGTGCCTCATTCCCGCAAGATATCAAGAACAAACACATCATAGCAATTATTCCAAACATTACAACCTTCTTCATTTTGCCTTCCTTTCTAAACTCTGCCGATATACAAACTAAAGCTTATCCGATATTTTTACTGTCCTGAAATCGATATGTTTTTTTTGGAAGGAGCAAACTCCTTCTCTACAATCGAAATCTCTCAAAAGATTTATATTCTGATTTCATCTTTGTTGAAATCAGTAATAAATCAGTATACAATTTAGATGTCAACCTTTTTAGCTAAATTTTGAACTAAAGTTCAAAGCCAAATTATCTCATTTCATTCGATAGCCAAATTGTTTCTTAGAAACAGCTAAATTAAATTCGCTTTTAGCGTGCGAAGCACATTTAGCTTGTGTTAACAAATTTAGCTGACGAAGTCAATTTAGCTCGTCGTCAGGCGAATTTAGCTGAATAGATTTAACTTTGTTAAATCTATTCTACCACAACATCTTAAAAATAACAATACCGTTATTAAATTTTGTAGAAACTGCGTATATACAAATAAAAATTTCATCTCATAATTCACCTATAAAGTTCATATATTGTAGAAGAAAGGTCGGTGGAATTTTTGAAGGATTATATAGAAAAACGAGCAATAGAGCTTGCACAATACATAACAGAAAACAACACAACAGTCAGGAAGACCGCAAAGGTTTTTAATATAAGTAAAAGTACCGTACATAAGGATGTGCACGAACGACTGTTAAAGATAAATCCGCAACTTTACACCGAAACAAAAAAGGTTCTTGACACTAATAAAGCGGAACGACATATACGCGGTGGATTGGCAACTAAGAACAAGTATCGCATACAAAGAGAACTTAAAATACACAAATAATAATATAAAAAGGTTGCAAAATATTTTGCAACCTTTCCCATAATTATATAGTAACTTCTAATTGTTTTCTGCCCTTAACATGCGGAATAAATAACTTCTCATTTTTTGTTATTGTAATCTCATATCTGCATCCGCGGAATTCTCTTGTTACCTTTGCAGGCAACATTTCATCACTCAAGCATGGTGAAATATCCAGCCCGTCCCATTTAGCTTTTACACCAAGCATATATTGAGTAACCGCTATATACATCCACGAAGCAGTACCGGTAAGCCAGCTTACATTTGCCAGACCAAATTTATCACTTTCAGGACCGAATATGTTTGAGGCGTATACATAGGGTTCTGCTTTATACCGCCACTCCCCTGCCTTTTTCTGTGCAATCACAGGCATAAGTTGGTGATAATATTTATATGCATTTTGAGGGCGGTTAAGCATACACTCTGCAATAATTGCCCATGTATTTGCATGGCAGAATACACTTCCATTCTCACCACAACCTTTATTATAACAGGTGAGTGCTCCCTCTTTTGTCGGATAATCCGTTGTCATTGCCGGTTCAATCTTTTTAATTCCAAGTGGTGTATCAAGATGTTTTTTTACACTGTCCATTGCCTTTTCACCGTCATCACCCATTTGCGAAATAACAGACCAGCTTTGAGTATTGAGCCATATTTTTGCCTGCGGCTCTGTTTTCGAACCAATGAATTTACCCTCATCTGTGATACATCTTCTGTACCATTCACCATCCCATGCAACAGTATTTACTAATTTCTTTTGTTCATTATATATATCAAGATATTTTTTATAATCTCCGTCTTTTAATTTGGCAATCTCGGCAATCTGCAGTAATACTGTACCGAATTGCATAGATGTCCATATACTTTCACCCTTTCCCTTTTGACATACACGATAAAGCATATCATTCCAGTCTGACGAAAGCATAAGAGGGAATCCATTCTCGCCCAGATTTTCCATACAAAAATCTATAGATTTTTGTATATGCTCCCACACAGTTGCCTCTCCTCCATCGTAGTATTCAACAACTTCATCGAGGTAATCTAAATTACCCTCCTCAACAACTATATTATAGCATGCCATAACAAGCCACAAATGGTTGTCTGAATGTATACGTGTTACAGGTTCCCAACCCTCATAAGGGAAACAATAGTGGTTACAATGTCCGTCCTTGTACTGTTGAGAAAACAACAGATTAAGCTTATCCTTTGCACGTCTTAAATCAAACGGAACCATTGATAAAATATCCTGAGCAGTATCTCTTACACCTACTCCCCTGAAAGTTCCCGTAGCATAATAGCTTATATTTCTCGAAAACTGAAAATTTCTTTCCGCCTGATACGGATTCCAGATATTTATTAACGTCTGGGCATCTTTATCAGGGATTTCGCACTGGAATTTGTTGAGGTAAGTATCCCACTGCTCGTTAAGTGCATCAAATGATTTTTGTACAAAATCCATTTCTCTGCAATGTGTAACTGATTTTTGTATACCCTCATTTGTCATTTCAGTTCCGAGGAATATATTTATCTCTTTTTCCTCGTGAGCTTTAAGTTCAATATCAAGTTGCAATGCGAAACATGGGTCGCCGCCATACATTGTCGAATTTGTGCATCTACCATTTTCTACATTCTGCGGATTTTCCTCACTTCTGTAACTTCCCACAAACTCATCTCTGTCGCAATCATATGCAGTTATTGGCACATCACTTGCAAAGTATACAAGCGGTGTCTCATCAGGCTTTGGTTGATTTTCCACACCATATGTATAGACTAGTATATCTCCTTCATTTTTACAGGTAAGCTGATGCTTATTATAACATTGCCATTGAAGTTCGCGCATAAACTCCATCATTCCAAGCTCTACATATGGGAAAACAGTGATTTTTTTATCCGTATCCGATTTTAATGTTAGATTCCATATAAGACAATTTTCATATTTACCCACAAAATATGTTGCAGTGGTTTGTATTCCGTTTCTTTGCGCTTCAAAACGGGTATATCCCATTCCGTGATTAGCACTCCATTTTTGCGGCTTTGTTTTGCATGGTTCATTTGTAGGACACCAATACTCATTACCGTCTTTTATGTATATATAAAATCCACTTCTGTCTGTTGGTATATGAAAGAATTTATAGTGATTTATTCGCCATATCTGAGGGCTTTTATAAAATGCTACACCGCCCCCCGCCTGGGAAATCATTGTGTGGAATGTACCATTTGAGAGATAGTTCATCCATGGTGTTGGCGTATTATATTTTTTAATTTCAATTTCTCTTTTTAGGTCGTTAAAGTTGTACATCACTTCATCCTCCAAATAAAATATTGACATTCACTCTTTTATATGGTATAATTTACGCAAGCAAATATTTTGCTTAATAATACAATAATATCAAACATTTCCTTTTAAAAGCTATATTTATTTTGACAAATATTTGAACTATATTGACATATAAGGAGAAATAAATGAATGTTGAAAAAATACAACTAAATCCCAACAGAGCCACTTGTGTTAAAACATGTTCAAAGAAAAAACGCGGAATAATATGTGATGTACACCTACACCCCGAGCTTGAATTTTTGTATATAACATCAGGCAAGCTAAGATGCTATAACGAGCAGTGTGATGTTGTTGGCAGTAAAAATGAGATAATTTTTATAAACAGCAACATCCCTCACGCAACCGAGAATCTGACCGACAACGCTTCACAGATTCTTGTACAGTTCAGCTCCCCATCCTTGTTGAATGATGATTTTAAATATTTATCCGCCTTCTGGCAACGTACGCCCGTTTCTATGTATGTCTTTAAAACGAGCGACCCCCAATATAGCGAGCTTCTTGACTGTATTAAGGATATGTATCAGAAAAATAACGAAAAAAATATCACAAATGATTATTATGTAATTTCAGATATGCATATAATAACTGCCTTACTCTATAAAAAAGGTTTTATAAAGGCAGAGGAAATAAATATCGATAAAAATACATTTTTAACTCTAAAGCCTATATTTGAATATGTACTTAGTAACTACAAAGAGAAGTTGTCTTTGGATTTCTTTGCAAGTCAGTTAAATCTCAATAAAAGTTATATCTGCAGATTGTTTAAAAAAACAACAGGCTACACAATTATGGATTACATAAACTTCATCAGAATTCACCATGCACAGGAGCTCTTAAAAACCGATATGACTATTTCCGATATCTGCTATGAGGTTGGATTTTCATCATTATCATATTTTAACAGAGTATTTAAAAAATATAAACAACACTCCCCATCATATTATAAGGGTATATATACAAACAAAAAAACCATCTCATAAAATGAGATGGTCTTTTTCTTTACTTACCTATTATATTTCCCTCTTCGGAAATATTTTCACTCTTAAATCTCTGGATTTTCTGGGTTGTTGTTTTCTCGAACGGACGTGTTCTTATGCTGAATTTTGTAATACGCTTATAACCCTGAACAACATCATTTACCTTTGCCACTTCATCTTTTAGGAGCTTAATAAGCTGTTCTTCTGTATAATCATTTCCAAGCTCTGCCTCAACCTCTGCATAGTTAGGTATTATCTGTACTGATATAACTACGTCATCATTGTTTTCTTTTCCTAAAACAAGGCTTTCTTCGACGTACTTACTTCTTCCAAGATATGATTCAAGCTCTTCGGGGAATACATTTTTACCATTCTTTGTAATAATAACACTCTTCATTCTTCCTGTGATATGTAGGAATGAATCCTCATCAATATATCCCAAATCACCACTGTGGTACCAACCGTCAACGATTGCCTCGGCTGTAAGATCAGGAGCATTGTAATAGCCCATCATTACATTTCGTCCCTTTATAAGTACCTCGCCGACACCATCTGCGTTCGGACTGTCAATTTTCAGCTCAACACCCGGTAAAGGAAGTCCTGCCGCATCATCCTTGAACAGAAAATCACGGTTAAGTGCTGCTATAGGCGCGCACTCTGTCAGTCCATAGCCTTGAACAAGCTGTATACCAAAATTTCTGAAGCCCTTTGGAATTTTGGGGTCAATACCTGCTGCACCGCTTATGAACGCTCTTAAGTTTCCGCCAAAATTATCATGAATTTGTTTAAATAGCTTTTTGGTAACATCAATGCCGAAAATCTTTAAGAAGTTACTTAGCTTTATTGCAAAGTCAACCTTTTTTCTCATTCCGTTTTTATCTATTGTCTTGTTTATTGTGTTGTACATTTTCTCAAATAACAGAGGCACACCCAAAACTATTGTAGCTTTTGCCTCTTTAAGATTTTTTGCAACGTACTTTAAGCCCTCGCAATATGCAATGGTACTTCCGCGATAAAGTGCACACAAGAATCCACATGTACATTCATATGTATGATGTATCGGCAACACCGAAAGGAACACATCATCAGAACCTATATAAAACATAGAAACCATAGACTCAAGATTTACGCATATTGTACGGTGGTTATGCATAACACCTTTCGCCATGCCCGTTGTACCTGATGTGAATAAAAGAATTGACAGTTCCTCTGCATCTATTGTAGCATCAAGATATCTTGTATCGCCATTTTTTAATAACTCATATCCTTCTTCTACAAGCTTATCAAAGTCCTCTCCCATAGGTATTTTGTAGTCCACTACAATATCGTCTGTAATCGTCTTAACCTTTGGTGAGTATATAATCATCTTAACATTTGCAATATCTATAAGGTTTTTCATTTCCTCTTGTGGAAGCTCCTTATCCAAAGGCACAATAACACCAACACCGCATACTACTGCAAGATAAGTAAGTGCCCATCTGTAAGAAGCCTCACCTACTACTGCAATTTTTTCACCTTTTAAGCCCATATCTGTAAGCTTTGTTCCGAGAGCTTTTATATCCTCCCAATACTTCTTATAGGTGGTGGGTTCATATTTACCGTCCACCTTAGACAAAAATGCAGTTTTATCAGCATATATTTCACAACTGCTTCTTATCATGTCTCTGAGGTCTTTGATTTTCCTTGCCTCGTAAAGAGGTTTTTTGTACATTGCTAAATTTTCCATATTTATATATCCTTTCTTAATATATACGTTATGCCACTTCGAGAGTGAATGTAAATTTTGTGTATTTTACGTCGGACCCTTCTTTTGCATTATTACATTCAACCCATACATTCTGCTTATGCATTGTAAGTATATTTTTTACCAAAGCAAGTCCAAGACCCGCTCCGCTTTTCTCTTTGCTTCTGGATTTATCAGTCTTATAAAAACGGTTAAATATGTTTCCTAAATCATTACTGTCAATTCCGCCGCCGAAATTACCTATAGATACATATATCTTTCTCTTTTCTGTCCACGTTGAAACTGTAACAGTTGTATTTGGGTAGCTAAACTTAATTGCATTATCCATAATATTTAGGACAACCCTGTTTATGCAGTCCTTATCCCCTATCGCAATAAGCTCATCCTCAGCAAAATCTATATTTAAATCAAGATTTTTCTCACAGAACTTACTTTCTAATCCAATAATACAAATACGGATAAGTTCATTTACATCAAATTGGGATATATTTAGCTTATATTCGCTGTTTTCCATTTTTGACACTTCAAACAAGTCGTTTACAAGCCTTGATAAACGTCGTGATTCATCAAGAATAATTTTTAAATATTTCTCCTGTCTTTCAGGCGGAATTGTGCCATCAAGAATACCTTCTGTAAACCCCGAGATACTTGTCATAGGCGTCCTTAACTCGTGAGAAACATCTGATATAAACGCCATTCTCTGTGCTTCTGCTTTTTCGATAGATTCTGCCATAAAATTAAAACTCGAGGCAAGCTGACCAATTTCATCAGATGAGTCTATGCTTACCCTCTCGGTGAAATTACCCGCCGCAATATCTCTTACCGCATTGTTAATTTGCAGGATGGGTCTGGATATTTTTTTTGACTGTATATAAACTATTATAAATGATATTATGACAGATATAAGACAAAACAGTCCAAAAACCCATATTAAAGCGGTATACTCACTTCGTATTCCGGGCACCCATGCATTTACAAACAACGCTCCTATCTGATTCCCCTCGTAACGTAACGGAACACCAATACACACAACCTTTTGAGGATACTGCGAATTAAGCTTACTTGTTACTTTTATTATTTCTCCTCTCAAAACCCTTGTTGCATACTCTTGAGGGATTTCGATTTCACGTTTTGTAGATTCCGTTGTTTCACCATTGTTGTTGATGATAATAATATCCGATTCAAGATAAGTGCTCCACATATCAAGCGTTCTTTTAAACGCTGCTTTTGCTCTTGTATCAACAACATCTATATGCATAGCCACAGTCCATTTTTCTATGTCTTTTGCAATTTTCATTATATTGTCAACCTTATGATTAACAAAATAACTTCCGACAAATGCACTAACCATAAAAAATACTACTGTCTGAACACACAAAAATCCTGCAACATATGCAACAAAAAGACGTCCGAGTATGTTTTTTCTTATTCCTTTTTTCATCATTTCGTTTTAAACTTATAGCCAACACGCCAGATTGTTACAAGCTCCCAATCACCCTCAACACCATCGAGTTTATCTCTTAATCGTTTTATATGTACATCTATTGTACGTGTATCTCCGTAGTATTCAAAACCCCATACCTTTTCTAAAATCTGTTCACGGGTGAATACTCTGTCGGGGTTTGATGCAAAGAAATATAAAAGTTCAAGTTCACGCGCAGGAATATCTATAACCTTGCCATTAAGCTTTAACTCGTAATTTGACATATTTATCGACAAATTCTTATAGTGAATTTCTTCGTCCTTTGTTTCTTCCTTGCTATCACTTCTGCGAAGAACAGCCTTTACTCTTGCAATAAGCTCCTTCGACTCAAAAGGCTTCACCATATAATCGTCCGCACCCATTTCAAGCCCCAATACCTTATCAAAAGTTTCTCCCTTTGCGGTGAGCATTATAATCGGGACATTGCTTATCTTTCGTATTTCTCGACATGTTTGCAACCCGTCCATTTCAGGCATCATAACATCAAGCAATATAATAGAAATCTGTTCTTCTTTGAACACCTTGATTGCTTCAGTACCGTTATATGCTACAGCAGTGTTATAACCTTCTTTTTCAATGTTAAGTTTTATTAGTTCTACAATGTTCTTATCGTCATCAACTATTAACACTTTCGCATTTTGCATAATGAGTTCGTCCTTTCTGTAAATTTTTGCCATATAGAAAAAAATCTACACACCTTAATTATACCATATTTTTTTATTTTTTGCAAGAATTTTTTATTGAGCTTTTTCTACTTAATTTTTAATAAACAAAAATATTGTTAACACCCATACAGAACAACATTTTAAAAGGAAAATCCATAAAAAGTGTTGACTTTTCATGGATTTTATAGTATAATATCTTCTGTTGTAAATACATAACTCAAAAATCGGGAATTAGCGCAGTTTGGTAGCGCGCTTCGTTCGGGACGAAGAGGCCGCAGGTTCAAATCCTGTATTCCCGACTATATAAAAACCTCAGAAACCATGCAGTTTCTAAGGTTTTTGTTATATTGATATAAATTCTTAATAAAAAGGTGATGAATATGTTAGAAAACATAATCAAAAATGATATTATTCCGATAAAATCGTCATAACCAGTTATCACTGCTATATAAATCATAATACTTTCCCAAAAACCAAATAATAGTGGAGAGATGATTCCTATTAATATACTTTTCTTTAAATTACAAACCTCCCGATTTTAATAAATTCGACATTGCGAGGCATATGGTTTAGATGCAAGCCTTTCAAGGCTTCCCCTTGAGGGGAAGGCTTTTATTTTTTGCTTTTATGACAGTGGGATATCCAATAAGCTTATCTATTGATTCCATATATACACGCTCATCAGGCGCATACACACTTTTATATATGATGTCTCCCTTTTTTCATCAACCTCAAAATTTCCATAATCAATTTCATAATAGATTTCATTTACTGTTTATTTAACTTATTGAAAATAGCACCGGCAAGTACTACCGCAAGGACTCCCGAAATCAGTTTTCCAACAATAACAGGAGCTATGTATCCGGAGTTAAATGCCATTGTAAAAGCAAGATGGCTACCAAATATAAATGCACCCGACACAGAGAATGCGGAGTTCATCATCACGCCTTTTTTGTCCATTCTGTCCATCATTCCAAAGGATGTTGCACTTGATGCCATACTTGAGAGGATACCTACTACCGAAAACTCATTAACACCAATCTTTTTTCCTATAACACCAAAGGGCTTTGAAAGAATTTTTGCCAAAACGAACACCATCGGGAATGAGCCGGAGAGCACTACCGCCGCATTTACACAAATCATTTCACCTTCCTCCAAGGTTGCCAGACCTTTTATAAATTCGCCTTTTAAGAGAAAGTTTATGATGCCGAGAGAAAGTCCCACAGTAATTAAAACGGTAATGAAAGTTCCAAAAACCTTGAAAATTTTAACACTAACATCAGGGAAACAGATAAGTCCAAATGCGATGATTCCCGCAAAAACAATCAGTGGAAGAAGGACCACCAACAGAGAAAGCAACGGAATTCTGCACATAATTCCCGACACAATGCAACCGATGGGAATTGTTACAATGCCACACAAAAGCCCGAAAATAAGCTCTCTGTGTTGTTCTTTCTTAACCACCCCAAGTGCAAAGGGAATAGTGAAAGATATTGTACACCCCATCATAGACGAAACAACAAGTGCATTGAAAAGCCCAATTTTTTCATTGTTTGCCATTCCCACAGCCAATGGTGCTCCACCCATATCATTTGCAAAAAGAGATGCAGGAATAATTGAAGCATCAACATGCAAGGTGTTTGACAAAAACTCCGATACAGGTTCCAGCAAATCTGCAATGACAGGTGATATTACTATCATACCAATCATGGAAAGTGACATTGTTCCAAGCAGGTTAAACGCTTTTTCATATTCCTTTCCAAGTCCGAGTTTGCTGCCGAATATTCTGTCAACCGCCGCCAACAGAGAAAACATTAACACTATAATTGTAAAATATATCATTATAATTCTACCGCCTTAAATCCATTATCTGTAAGTATATACTTTTCTTTAAATCCGCAAAATCTGAGCAGTTCCGCCGCTTCATCAAAATAACAATCAAGGGCATCCTTTTGGTGACAGTCGGAGGTTATAACCACGCCATACCCAAGCCTTTTGAGTTCCTTTATTATTGGTATGGACGGATATGGGGTCTTGCGGTAACCACGGGAAACCGCACCGGTATTCACCTCAAAAAATGGTATTTCCCCCCGTAGCGCTTCCGCCGCTTCAAAAGCGGCATTCAGGTATTCTTTTGATGTATAATCAAAAAAATTACTGTTATCAATATGCTTTGTAATTATGTCAAAATGGCCGATGATGTCAAAATTTCCATAGCTTGGAATTTCGGACATTGCCTTATAATATGCCTTTGCGTATGACATTCCGTCACCGCCAAAGCGCTCGTCTATAACCTTCTTCATAAAGTCTGCATCGCGGTCAAAGGGAACAAATCCATCCTCAAACTTTAAATAGTGTATGGAAGCAATCAAATAATCATAGCCTGTCATATCCGCCCCGGAATATAGCTCAACTTCCAATCCGAGATATATCTTAAGCTGTTCCTTGTACTTTTCTTTAAGCTCGATTATCTCTTGTTTGTACTGTTCCGTTCTGTCGCCCATTTTAGCGAACAAAGGCGAACAAGCCATAAACGAATGTCCCGAAAAGCCAAGGGAATCAAACCCCTTGTCTATTGCTGTGAGAATCATCTCTTCAGGCGTATCTGCACCGTCACAAAAAACAGTATGCGTATGTAAATTTTGCAAATACATGATTTATTCTCCTTATCTATTGCGGTTATTCTAAAAACTTCAAATATTCCTGCAGAGCATCTTCTGTTTTAGAAATTGTAACTTTTATTGTCGACTCTTTTGAACTCCGTTCAAAGTCAAATTATTCCGCTTCGCTTCATAGCTAAATTGTTTCTTTGAAACTGCTAAATTAAATTTGCCTTGTAGCTGACTTCAAGGTCAATTCAGCTACGAATGACACCGGTCCCCATTCAATAATTTATTGCGAGGCATAAGGTTTAGATGCAAACCAAATATAAGAAGAAGTTCATATTAAGTCAGACATAAAAATTATTCTTTTATGTAATTATAACTTACACTAACATCATCAATTTTTGTTTCTTGTTTAAATATGTATATTGATGAAATATTATTAACTTTTAGTGTATCATCCTCGACCCACTCAACATCAAACTCATCATACGTTATAAATGTATTGCCAACATCCCCTGCTTTGAGTTTTTTACCATTCTTTAATATTGATAATCTATATGTGAATTTTGATGTTGCTCCTCCATTTGCTTCAAAAACATACGCAACATATTTTCCATCAGGTGAAACGGATTCTTGAATAATATCGGGTTCTCCCATTAAAAAAGTTCTGAATGAATTAAGAGCAACATTGCCTGCAACAACTAATCCAGTTATCACAGCCAAAATTACTGCAATTATTACTATGGCTTTTTTCATATCAAATTCCCCTTTCGCAAAATTCGACATTCTTTATATAGTTCGTATTACGACGGACTAAAACGCAAATTTATACCTTTGCCCCCTCACCTTCGCTGCCGAAAAATTCACTGAATAATCCCGAATTTGAAACCGGCTCGCCCTTTATGTACAAATGAGAAGTATCCCCCATTTGTTTACACTTAAATACAAATTCACCTTTAACTCTCTCTTCTGTTACAAACTCTGTAATAGAAGATGTAGGAAGAAACATAGTTTGCCACAAAAGAATCGGAGAAATGCCCGTCAAGTGCGATACAAGCACCATCCCCAATGCAAAATGACAAAAAATTGCAATTGTATCGTTATTATTTTCTCCCTTATAGATTATATTTTCTCGCTTTGCTCCGTGGCCTTCTAACAATTTATCAAATTGTTGTGTTACATACTCATATTTTTCAGGCATATCATTTGATGAATATAAATTGCTTTCTTTAAATGTATTAATATTAAATATTTCTGTTTCTTTCTGCCATATTGCAGGCAACATATTCCACGGAATTCTTTTTTCGTCATTCAAAATTATTTTCCCTTCAAACTCCGTAAGCCAATCGCACATTTTAACTTCTTTATTGATTTTTTCAGCTGTTGGCTTTGCTGTTAAAACAGCCCTTCTGAGGGGCGAGGAATAAATATGTGTTATATTACTGTGCAAAAGTTTATCCGAAAGATATTCCGCCTCAACAAAACCCTTATTTGTTAAAGTATTATTTGGATAATCCGGTTCTGCGTGTCTTATAATAAGTATTTTCATAATATACTTACCTCCTTAATTATCTATATTTCTTTCAATTCCAATGCCACAACCAAAAGGCTTCTCCAAATTCCAAAATCCATTCTATAAGGGACATATGTTTCATATGGCCGCTTTTTAGTAATTGTGACACATAAGGTTTAGATGCAAATCTTTTGGGTGACATGTTCATGTCGTGTTAGGACCAAAAAAATCTCTTTAACCTATTTTTAGTATTACTTAAAGTGCTTTTCAATTATTATAGCACATTAAAGCAAAAATGACAACCTATTTCTTGGAATATGTGCTATTCTGCCAGCTCCACATCCCTGATTTAAACCTACGGCCACATTTGCGTTGGTATTTTATATTCTTATATCATGTAGAATTATATTCAAATTCATCAAGAACTGATGCGGCATCAAGAATGGAAATAGATTTTCTTATTTCTAAAAGTAACATAAGTAACAGACACAACATCTCCCCTATAGAAGTAAAATCCGGCAAAAACTATACAGTAAAATCTTTAAACAAATTCAAAGATAAATTCACTGAGCAAACACATATTTCTTATGTCTTGCATGCCAGCGATTTTAAAGATAAAAATGGAATAACATACTTACCATTGTACATGACTATGCTGTTATAAGATAATTACGCATGATTTTGACCACATGTTATCCCACAGTTGGCCCTGGAGTATATGGAAACAGCAGAGATATGATGTCCAAAGAGTATGTTGTATGTAGCGGAAAGTGCTAAAAAAAGTAATAACCGCTATATATCAGGCTTTAGAGCTTTTTCGGAGCGACGAGGCCGCAGGTTCAAATCCTGTATTCCCGATTATAAAAAACCTCAGAAACCATGCAGTTTCTGAGGTTTTTTATAACATATGTAAAATTTTATAATCTTAAACAGCCAACATCAAACACATTTATTTGACACATTTTCGAGGTTTACAATCTCATCCACTATGTCCTCATAAAATTCAGGTTCATGACTTACAAGAAGAACTGTTCCGCGAAACTCGGATAGTGCCTTTTTAAGTTCTTCCTTTGCCATAACATCAAGATGGTTTGTAGGTTCGTCAAGCACTAAAAGATTTATTTCTTTGAGCATCAGACGACAAAGACGAACCTTGGCATTTTCTCCACCCGAAAGCACCTTCATCTGCGATGTAATATGTTCTGTAGTAAGACCGCACCTGGCAAGTGCTGCCCTCACCTCTGCATTTGTCATAGACGGATACTCATCCCATATTTCTGCGAGTGCAGTCTTATCACTTGCAGTTTCTTCCTGTTCAAAATATCCCTCTTCAACAAACTGATCCCGACTTACACTGCCATTAAAAGGCGGAATAATGCCTAAAAGCGTTTTCATCAGTGTGGATTTGCCTATGCCATTAGTCCCTTTTATAGCCACTTTCTTATTTCTTTCAATAAGGAAGTCAAATGGACTGGTAAGCGGCTCATTGTAACCCAAAACCAAATCCTTAGCCTCAATAACTACCCTACCTGGTGTCCTTGCTGTTTTAAAAGAAAAACTGGGCTTAACCTTTTCTGGCGCAAGAGTAATAATATCCATTTTGTCAAGCTGACGTTGCCTTGACCTTGCAAGCGTTGCAGTTGCGGCTCTGGCCTTATTTCTTGCGACAAACTCTTCTAAATCAGCTATCTCTTTCTGTTGCTTGTTATACGCTTGCTTAATCTGCTTTTGCTTTAATTCGTACATGCGTTCAAAGTCAGTATAATTGCCTGTATAACGTGTAAAAACACAGTTTTCTATATGATATATTACATTTACCACATCATTTAAGAAAGGAATATCATGTGATACAAGGATAAATGCATTTTCATATTCCTTAAGAAAGTTCTTCAACCAAATAATGTGATTTTCATCAAGAAAGTTTGTAGGCTCGTCCAAAATAAGGATCATAGGATTTTCAAGCAGAAGTTTAGCAAGAAGTACCTTAGCTCTCTGTCCGCCCGAAAGTTCGGTAACATCCCTGTCAAGACCTATATCGTTAAGTCCAAGTCCGTTAGCACATTCATTTATTTTAGAATCTATTATATAATACCCCGAAGTATCAAGAATATCCTGAATTTGTCCTACTTCCTCCATCATTTCGTTCATCTCAGTTTCCGATACATCTGACATTTTCTCATAAATTGCAAGCATTTGAGCTTCGAGGTCTGTAAGATGACAAAATGCATCGCGGAGCACATCACGAATGGATTTTCCTTTTTCGAGAGTAGAGTATTGATCAAGATACCCTGTTGTTATATGATTGCACCATTCAACGGTGCCCGAGTCCGGCTGAAGTTTACCTGTAATTATATTAAGGAAGGTAGACTTTCCCTCACCATTAGCACCTACAAGTCCGATATGCTCGCCTTTTAGCAAACGGAATGAGGCATTATCTAAAATTTCACGGCCTCCAAAACCATGAGTTACATTTTCAACATTTAAAATGCTCATTTAACTATCCTTTTCTTTTTTTACTTAATAACCATTCTAACAGTTCTTTATTGTATGCATTTTCCCAGATATTGTGCCCCACCCCGTCGATTCTGGTATATGTTACGTCCATGCCTGCTTCCTGTAATTACAGAACCATTTCATCCGATTGTGTCGGGCTGACAACCGTATCCTCTGCACCATGAAATGCCCATATAGGCATTTTTAAAACCGAGGCTTTCTAACTCCTTTGGAGTAACTAAATTAAATTCGCCTTGTAGCTGACCGAAGGTCAATTTAGCTACGAAGTAATTTAGCGTGCGTCAGCACATTTAGCTCGCGGAACGCGAATTTAGCTGAATTTAACTTTGTTGAATTCATTATAGCATATAAAGTCGAAAATAACAACCTTTTTTGACAAAATATATTGTATCTAAATGTTTAAAAACCCGGCAATTTTGTTTTTATACAAGAAAACATTCCTATCAGTATATCCGACAGCATGTATTAAATTTGATACTTTTTTAATGTATAAATTTCCTTGTATTTTCAACGCATTTAAGTTATTGAGTATCATTTTTGATACCAAAAGTATTATATTTTTTTATGGTTTTTGAGCCTTAAAAATTATATTTGCACCATAATAGTCAAACTTGCCCCTTTATTTTTTTGTAAACTTCATGTAACATTAAAAGGTCGAAACGAAACGAAACATTACATGTCGAAAAGGAGCGTAGAAATGATTAGCTACAAATATGACGAGAAAACATTTAAAGAGTATGGGGTTATTACATATAATAGTTTAATATTTCTATCAGCTAAAATCAAAGAAATATTACAACCCCACATAAAGAACGACAGTGTTTTTTATTTTACTCTGTCCAGCAAAGTCGAAATCGAAGATGTAACATATGATACATATGGTATAGGCGCTATAAAAAACGGAGAAATAGCAGATTACATTTTAGATTTATCTACTGAATTTGAAAATGTAAAATCACTGGTTGATTTATGCAATAACAAAGAACTTTCATTGATACATCTAAGAGATGTGGCAGAGGATTTTATAAATTCATAACCTTTAGACCCCTCTCATTATGAATGTAGCAAAATGCAAACAACTAATTTATGGAGAATAAAGTAAGGTTGTTGTTTTTATCACAAATTCCCAAATATATCTCTTTTGCGTTGTTATATTTTTGCTTTTTTAATTGTTTATCAAGCCACGTCAAATCAAGACCAAGCTTTTTCAGATTTGCATGCATAATCCGACCGTCCATAATAATCTCCGTGCATATTTGCGCTTTTTCAGGTGTAATATTCATATCCTCAGGCGTTAGCGGTCTTTTTTCACTTTTAGGTAAAATTGTAATTCTTCCGTTATACTCAAAAATGGCTGTTTGAATATCATTTATATTAAAATATCCTTCCTGTCGGCATAAAACCATAAATTCAGAAAGTTCCAGCTTTGCTTTTTTCATATTCTTCCGATATAACTTTCCATTATCCATTACAATAGTCGGGGTTCCGTTTACATATTTACGCGTTTTGGGAAATTTATGTGCAAGCATTGTAAGCCCAATTGCAACAAGACCATAAACTATCATTGCAATAAGAGGTTTTTCCGGTGCTTCCAGTTCAGTTGCAAGCTCAGCTGCTATAGAGCCAATGGTAATACCTGTAATATAGTCAAAAAAATCAAGCTGCGCCATTTGTTTATGTCCCATTATTTTAGCAATCACAAATAATGATACTACTGAGAGCAATGAAGTAAGAATAACCTTAATAAATTCCATTTTTAAATCACTTCCTTTTTATTTATTATGCTCTGTCAGTCCAATATTTATAAACCTTATTATATAAGTCAATTTTTTGTGTAAATAAAAATGAGCATATTTTTATGCTCATTTTTATCATTCATAATATTTTCATTCTTAAAATAAATCACTTAAGATACTCTTTTACTTTTTTGGCATTTTCTTCGCAGTATTCTATTTCAGCGGAATACATTCTTACAACTTCAAGCATTTCTTCTGAATTTTTACAAGCAGCGCATATTTTTCCTATTACCCGGCAACCTAAAATGGCAAATCCAACACCGCTCTGGAAGTGTCGGAATACGAAGTAGCACGCAAGCTGCTCAAAAAAAATTTGTAAATCCTCTCTTTTAAATATATCTGCATCATCTGCAATTTTTAGTTTTTTTAGCTTATCTTCCCAGCTATTGTCAAGTCTTTCAAGGGATATGTAAAAATTATATAACTCCTCATTTGAAAATTCTGTTTTGAGATTATATTTCTTAGCAAGTTTTTTAAGCCTTTCAAGAATAGATATATTTCTTTCTTGCAAAATATCAAAAACCTCTGCACGTTCTCTGAAAAATCCGTCATTTTCTGTTGCGACGGGCAAGCTGAGCGAAAATTTTTCATTTTCTGTTAGTATAATTCTTGCTGCTTCTTCGCAACATAGCCCCAATCCCACTTCGGTAAAATCTTCATAAAAATTACAAAACCTCGGGTGCATATAACATATATCGCATATTGCATCTTCACCAAGCTCGCATATAATATCACAAAGACCGTTTTGGTTAAGAAACGGACAACGCTCACCATCTTTTAACACAAAATGCGGAACTTCGCCCTCAATACTTCCCCTTATCCTTTCGGCAAACTCACCTGTAAGGGAACTGTATAAATCCATTGTGTCTTCATCAATATCAATTTCCCAGCCTATGCAACAGTTATGTTTGCACTCCCCGGCAATGCATTTAAATTTTCTATAGTAATTCGGAAATATCTCTTTCATAAAAAACCTCTTTGGAGTATTACCCCCCCGCTATGCCAATCTTATGTATAAACTTAGAACATTTTAACATAAATGAGCGTATATTTCAAGTAGTTGCTTTGATTTTATAATTGCACTCATATCCACTTCATATTAACACTTTCTAATATTATTCGTATATTTTATTTACTTTTTAATTACAGAAATTTTACTATCCTACTTATCCACGCACTTATCCACGTTATGTATTATTTATTTTTTCCTTTTTATGCCAATTTCATAATTTTATCCACGTATATGTGAATAAGTTTGTCCCATGAGAATCTGATAAAGAGTAATATTTTCATTTTTTTCATAATAGATTATTTATACATATAATTGAAAGGAGCTATACACCAGATGTACGTTGCAACACAACAGAATGCATGCAGAGGGATACTTGCATTTATGCCAGCATCAATACGAAAATACATGTACCGCATAAATTTTGAGGAGGCCTATGAAATACGTATGAGCTTGGGCAAGCCTCTCATGCTATATTACAGTGATGGTACATATTATCTTAATTCCACAGGTTTTTTAACCAAAAGTCTTAAAGGGACAATCAAGATTACACGAGCACATATAGATGAGGCAATAGAGATTGCAACAAAATCATCTATGTATGCCAAACAAGACAGTATATCAAAAGGATTTATAACAATAGACGGTGGACACAGAATAGGTATATGCGGAAGCGGTGTTATAAAAGAGGACAAGGTTACATTCATTAAAGACATATCCACCCTGAACTATCGCCTTGCATACGAGGCAAAGGGATGTGCGGACAAGCTTATTGAAAGCATATATAAAGACAATGATATTAAAAATACACTTATTATTGCACCTCCAGGTGCAGGAAAAACCACACTTCTGCGTGATGCTATAAGACAAGTTTCAGACAAAGGCATGAGGGTAAGTGTTATTGATGAACGCGACGAAATAGCATCCTTAAGCGAGGGACGCTCACATTTTGATTTAGGATTAAATACCGATATTCTTGCCTCAGTTCCAAAATCCACCGGTATGATGATGGCTTTAAGGTCCATGTCCCCGCAGGTAATAGCAACTGACGAAATCGGTACACCCGGGGATATAAAAGCAATTTCGGACATTATAAACTGCGGTGTAAGAATTATTACCACTATACATGGTTTTAACCCAGATGATATAAGAAGGCGTGGCGACCTTGCATCTCTTGTAGATTTCTTTGATGTTTTTGCAGTTTTATCACGAAACTATAAGACTTCAGAATTTAAGATGGAAATACACAAAAACGATACTGTTTTATGAAACAAAGGGGACACTAATTTTATGTTTAAATTTATTTTTGCTTTTCTACTGCTTATTGTTTGCTCTACCTACGGATTTTATAAAAGCTTTAAGCTAAAGAGCAGATTAAAAAATCTTACCGAGATAAAAAACGCACTGAGAATTTTAGAAAGCTGCATTCGCTTTACTTACACCGATATATCAAAAGCTTTTTTAGAGGCACACAAGCTATCCGATACCTCAGGGATTTTTAAGAGTGTGTCTGACAACATAAAAGAAATGGGCGCATCTAAGGCATGGCAATTTTCCATAAATAAAAATGCATCTCAATTATGTCTTAACAAAGAGGATATACATACACTTTCTTTACTTGGTGCAAAACTTGGTATGACAGACGAGAATGAACAGGTAAAAACAATAGAATGTGTTATGAATATGCTTGATATACATATTACCTCCGCACGTTACGAGTGCCAAAAATATTGCAGATTATACAGCAGCGGCGGTATTCTTACAGGGGCATTTTTGTGTCTGGTTCTGGTGTAGCGTTATGAATGTAGATTTAATTTTTCAGATTGCAGGTGTAGGTATTGTAATTGCTGTACTAAATCAGCTTTTATCGCGCGCCGGGCGTGATGACATGGCACTTATGACCACCATTGCCGGACTTATTGCGGTGCTTTTAATTATAATAGAAGAAATAAGCACACTGTTTGAAACTGTAAAGACTATTTTTAATTTGTAGCTATGGATATTTTTAAGGTTATAGGTATTGCACTAATAGGCGGTTTACTGTCCCTGTTTTTGAGAGAATACAGAAAAGAATTTGCAATAGGTGTTTCGCTTGTGTGTGCAATTATAATAATGTCGTACACTGCAGAGGTTGTGATTTCTGTTGTTAATTCAATTTTTGAAATTACTCAAAGAAGCGGTGTGGACAAGAAGTATTTTGAAATAATTATAAAGGTTGTAGGTACATCTTATATAACCCAATATGGCGGAGAACTACTTCGCGACTGCGGGGAGAATGCCATTGCACAAAAGGTTTTCCTGGCAGGTAAGGTATTTATACTGTTTATGACAATGCCAATTATAGAGGGTTTTCTGGAGGTATGCATTGAAACGATTGGTTATATTTAGTTTTATATTTCTCATATTCTGTGCTACTGCCTCAGGTGCAGAAATTCCACACATAGAGGGCGAAGAGCTTTTTAATGATGCAGTTACGTCTCTGAGCCATGGTGATTTTACTCTTAATCCCATAAAGATATTAGAGCTTTTGTTTTTTAACCTTACAGACGAATTAAAAAACGAAGCACATTTTATGCTTACCATGATAATCATTGCAATTATAAGCTCAATTACCAATGTACTCTCAACATCGCTTGGCGAAAAAACAAGCGCAGAGGCGGCATTTTTTACCGTTTATGCTCTCATGAGTGCTCTTTGTTTAAAATGCTTTTCTATTGCACTCGAATACACAGTAGACGTAACATCCACCATGTGTACTTTTATTACAAAGCTCTCCCCCGCGATAATGATTACACTTGCAATAAGCGGAAAGCCCGTAAGCGCCGCATCATTCGAGCCAGTCTTATCAGGAACTGTTTATGTGATTTCTATTATTATAGAAAAAACACTGATACCGCTTATTGTGTTTGGTGCTATTTTAAGCATTGCATCAAACATGAGCTCAGGTGTAAAATTAGGCGGTTTTTCCAAGGTAATAAACTCCGTTTCGAAATGGCTCTTAGCCGCAGTTATAACTATATTCACAGGTGTAAACGCAATTTATGGTCTTAATGCACCCGCTCTTGATGCAATGAGTGCAAAGTCTGTAAAATTTACAATTGGCACGCTTGTGCCGGTTGTAGGCGGATTTTTATCCGACACATTGGAAACACTCATCGGCGGTGCAAGAATAATGAAGAATGCAACGGGTACAGCAGGCATTATTGCTATTGTCGGCATATGTGCTATACCCGTAATAAAAATAGGAATAATACAATTTATACTAAGGCTTGTAGGGGCTATGTGCGAGCCTGTTACAGATACAAAAATAAGCTCAATGATTTGGGATATGAGCAAGTCTGTTACTACTCTTTTTGCTATTGTAATTATGGTGGCAGTATTATTTATAGTAAACATAGCTATGATAATCGGCTTTAGTACATAGGAGATAAGTCTGAATTAAATTGCCTGCCTTGCCATTTTCAAAAGCTTGGAGTATCAACATACGTCGTCGCTTTTTCAAATAACAATTCAAACAATTTTCTTGCAGACTTGATTTTGTCTCATCAGGTACAGAAAGGAATTACTAAAAAATGAAGAGCTACATAATCACAATAATCGGTGCAACATTGCTTTCGTCTGTAGGTGTTATGCTTACTCCCGAAAGTATGCGCAAGTATGTAAGCATAATAACAGGCTTTATAATTATAAGTGCAATTATTGCACCGTTATCAGCTCTTACAGATATCAATATTTTCTCAGGCTTAGACGATATCAGCGCCAATACCCAAAATTATACCCGGATTTATTCTGCTTCTGTTTCTGATGCCATATCCCAAAGAATAGAAAAAGATATAAAAGAAAGATTAAAAGATGAGTTTGACTATACAGGCAATGTATCAATAAAGCTTTTAACAGAAGACGGAAACATAAAAAGCATAAGTGAGATTTCACTGCACTCTCCTGTGCATGACAGTAAAATAATACAAAGACTTATGGAAGTATATAACGTTAATGAGGTGGTTGCAAATGGAAAAAGACATGCTAAAAAAAATAATTAAAAACAAGAATAATCGTGTGTTAATTTTAATAGTTATAATAGGACTTATCTTTATTTCTTTTATTGGCGGCTCCACAAAGGACAATGTTACAACCCAGGTTTCTGCACCTGTCTCGGAAAGCGAGGAGGAACGTTTAAAGGAAATCCTCGAAGACATAGACGGTGCAGGCAAAGTAAGTGTAATGATAACCTACTACGGGACAAACGAGAAAAACATAGCCTACGAGAAACGAAAAAACACCACATTGGTTGGTAGCGGAAATGAAAGCTACGACGAAAAAGCTGTTATGAACGACGGTGAACCTATGGTTATAAACGAGGTGTATCCCCAAGTTAAGGGCGTTATTGTAACTGCACAGGGTGCTGATAATGCTTCTGTAGAGGAAAAACTCACCCGAGCTGTTATGGCAGCCCTTGATGTGGACGCACACAAAATATGTATTTACAAAAAAGGAGGTAATTGATTTGGTTTTTAAAAAGAAAGAAATAGTAGCAGCGTCATTGGTACTGCTCATAGGAATTGCAGGATACCTTAACTGGTCGTATCAGGATACAATAGAGGTAAGTGATGGCGAAAGCTACATAGAAACCGGCAAAAAGCTTGGCGAGGCACAATTTGTTTCAAATGTTGAGGAAGATGTGGAGGAAATCAACGAGGAATCAGAAGAGGACGCTTCTGATGACGACAAAGCCGCTTCAACAGTAGAAAGCGTTACTGATACTGACGGAGGGTATTTCGAACGGGCACGTTTAGAGCGCGAGAGCGCACGCTCAAAGTCTATGGAAATTCTTAATGCAACAGCCGCTAATACAAACTTTGACGAAGAAATAAGAAAAAAGGCAGGTGATAAGATAATAAATATTTCTTCCGAAATAGAGGCAGAGAATGAAATTGAAAGCATAGCACAATCAAAAGGTTATAGCGAAATATGTGCATATGTAAGCGATGACAGTGCAAGAATAACAGTAAAGAAAGAAGGTTTTTGTGCTGACGACGTATTAAAACTTACCGAAATTGTAACTGATACATTAAATTTATCTGCAAATTCTATAAAAATAGTTGAAGTTAAGTAAATTTTCTGTTATAATATATGTATAATAGAAAAATAACGTAAGTTCGCATACGTTATCTTTATAAAAATTTGCGGACAGAAAGGCTATGGTAAATACAATGGACGAAATCACAAAAAACGAAGAAGTTGTTGAAGAAATCGTTGAAGAAGCAACTCCCGACCTCGATATACAAAATGATGCTGAGGAGGGTGATGTAGGCAATGTAAAGATTTCTATTGACGTTGTCGCAACAATTTCGAGTATTGCTGCCTCTCAGATAAACGGAGTTGCGGGAATGTACTCGTCATTTGCTGGCTCTGTTGCCGAAAAGTTTGTCGCCAAAAAAAATCCTTCTAAAGGCGTAAAGGTAGAAATGGGCGAAGGTTGCGTAAGAATTGATATTTATATCGTGGTGGATTACGGTGTAAGAATCCCTGAGCTTGCATGGGAAATACAAGAAAGTGTTAAAAACAATGTAGAAACCATGACAGGTCTTAGTGTTGAAAAAGTCAATATTCATATCGAAGGGGTCAGCTTTGAGAAAGCAGACGAAATAGAATCACAAATTAAGGAGTAAGGAACTCTCTAACAAAAAAGGTTGTTGAATTTTAAAACAACCTTTTTTTGTTTATTATCCTTGACCATATTATTGTTTTATGTTAAAATATTTATATAATTATTTAAGAGGTAAAATGAATGAGAGAGCTTACTATAAACAAAAATGATGCAGGGCAGAGATTAGATAAATTTCTTGCAAAATATATGCCATCACTCCCCACATCAATGCTGTATAAAAGTCTCAGAAAAAAGTGTGTACGTGTTAACAACAAGCATATAACAGACGGAGCATATATGTTAAAAGATGGTGATGTTCTTCGTCTTTATATGAATGACGAATTTTTCCCAAAAGATAAAAAGGTCAATATATCCATTACCTCTCTCCCATCACCGTGTATTGTTTATGAAGACGAAAATATTATTATTGCCGACAAAGAGGCAGGTCTTGTTGTGCACTCAGATGAAAGCAGAGATAGCGATACTCTTATAAACCGCATACACAATTATCTTATACAAAAGGGCGAATATGTCCCGTCTGATGAGCATTCCTTTACCCCATCATTATGCAACCGACTCGATAAAAACACAAGCGGTCTTATAATTGCCGCAAAAACGTCCTCAGCACTCCGCATAATTAACGAAAAAATCAAAAACCGCGAAATACACAAATACTATATGTGCGCTGTGGAGGGTAACCCTCCAAAAGAAGATATTTTGAGCGCATACCTCGAAAGAAAGGATAAGCATGTTATTGTAACTGATTATCCGACACCGAATTCAAAGCCAATAAAAACAGGGTATCGTGTAATAGCGAAAAAGGACGGATATTCAATTTTAGAGGTTGAACTTTTTACAGGCAGAACACACCAGATACGTGCTCATTTATCACATATAGGCTATCCCCTTTTAGGTGATGTAAAATACGGAGCTAAAACGATAAAAAACTCGTATCATCAACTTCACAGCTATAAATTAAAATTTGATTTTATCACAGATGGCTCCATACTGGAATACCTTAACGGTAAAGAGTTTGTGTCTGATAATACTATACATTTTCATATGTGATTTTTTTACTTTAACCATTTGAAAACATTGACATTTAATTTGATTTAATATATAATAATTACATTGGGGGAAATGCCATGAAAATAAGCTATCTTATAAAGAGATTTATTCCATATTTTAAGGATTATAAGGCAATTCTTGTGCTTGACCTTATTTGCGCATCACTCACAACTGTATGTGAGCTTGTTTTCCCTGTCATTGTAAGACATATAACAAATATAGGCATAACAAATCCGGCTTCACTCACATTATCCCTGATATTAAAAATCGGTGCTTTTTATCTGATTTTACGCATAATTGATAGCTGTGCCAACTTCTATATGGCATATAATGGGCATGTTATGGGTGCAAATATAGAAACCGATATGCGACGTGATATGTTTGCACATTTTCAAAAGCTTTCGTATTCTTTCTTTTCCAACAACAAAATCGGAACTCTTATGTCAAGAATAACAAGCGATTTATTTGATGTTACGGAATTTGCACATCATTGTCCCGAGGAATTTTTTATCTGCGGATTAAAATTTATTGTTTCGTTTATTATTCTATGTAACGTAAATATAGTGCTTACACTTATTATATTTGCATCATTACCATTGGTGTTTTTCTTTGTTAAATTCTTCAACAAGAAGATGAAAGATGCTTTTAAAAAGCAACGTGTACAAATTGGTGAAGTAAATTCAAATGTCGAAGATTCACTGCTCGGAATACGCGTTGTAAAGTCATTCGCAAACGAAGATATAGAAAACAAAAAATTCGAAGAGGGTAACAAAAAATTCTTCTCCTCAAAGCGCGAGGGCTATCTGTACATGGGTGGCTTTCACACCTCAAACAGATTTTTTGAGGGGTTTATGTACTTAATAGTTATAATTGCAGGCAGTATATTTATGAGAAAAGAAATAATAAATGCTGCCGATATGACCGCATACCTTTTATATGTCGGCTCACTTTTTGCATCAGTAAGAACTATTCTGCAATTTACAGAGCAATTCCAAAGAGGAATTACAGGTATAGAACGTTTTGTTGAAATAATGGACACCATGCCTGAAATCACCCAAAAAGATAACGCATACGACCTTAAAGACGTTTTGGGTAATATAGTATTTGAAAATGTAAGCTTTCACTATGAAGATGGCGATACTGAAGTTTTATCGAATATAAATTTAGATATAAAGAAAGGCGAAAGCGTTGCGCTTGTTGGCCCGTCAGGCAGCGGTAAAACTACACTTTGTAATCTTATCCCCAGGTTTTATAATTTGAGCGAGGGAAGAATTTTAATTGACGGACACGATATCTGCGATATTACACTTCATTCTTTAAGAAATAACATAGGCATGGTACAACAGGATGTTTACCTTTTCTCGGGTACTGTTTATGAAAATATCGTCTACGGACTTCCCGGTGCATCGAGAGACATGGTTATTGAGGCAGCAAAGCTTGCGGGTGCTCATGAATTTATCTGCGCCTTGCCAAACGGATATGATACGTATGTAGGTGAGCGTGGTGTTAAGCTTTCGGGCGGTCAGAAGCAAAGAATTTCAATAGCCAGAGTATTCTTAAAGAATCCGCCTATCCTTATACTTGACGAGGCAACCTCGGCACTTGATAACGAAAGCGAAAGACTTGTTCAGCAATCGCTTGAGCGCTTGGCGCACGGAAGAACCGTCTTTACAATAGCACACAGACTTACAACCATAAAGAGTGCTTCTCTTATACTTGTTCTTACCGAAAATGGTATTGAGGAGCGAGGCACACACGAGGAGCTTATGGCAAAAAAGGGTCTGTATTACAACATGTACAGCATGTACACAGATATATAAAAAGAAAGCAGGTGATTATATATGCAGTTTTTTGATATATTCAGTAAATATATTCAGATTATACGAATAAATGACCTTATTGATATTGTGGTTGTTTCCTTGCTTGTATATTATCTTATAAAGCTTATACGCGAGACACGTGCAATGCAGCTTTTTAAGGGACTTTTGTTTATTGGCGCAGTATTCCTGATAAGCTCTATGCTAAAGCTTACTGCACTTAATTATATACTTACAAGCACAATTCAGGTTGGTTTGTTTGCACTTGTGGTTATCTTCCAACCCGAGCTTAGAAATATGTTAGAGCGTTTAGGACGTTTTAATGTACTATCAAATATAATATCATCAAGTGCTGATGAAAAAATAAAGCAATCGGAAACTGCAATAAATGCAGTGGCAGTTGCGGCAAGTAATATGTCAAAAACAAAAACAGGTGCTCTTATGGTTCTGGAAAGAGAAACAAAGCTTGGCGAATATCTTTCTACAGGCACATTGCTTAATGCAGATATTTCCGACAGACTGCTTACAAATATATTCGTACACAACACACCCCTACACGATGGTGCAGTAATCATACGCGGTGATAAAATAATAACCGCAGCCTGCGTGTTACCTCTTAGTGCAAATACAAATATATCACCTGACCTTGGTACAAGACATCGTGCCGCATTAGGTCTTAGCGAGACTACCGACGCGGTTGTAGTCGTTGTTTCGGAAGAAACGGGCAAAATATCTATTGCTATGAGAGGCACACTTACAAGAAATCTTACATATGAGGGTTTGTTAAGGGTACTTAATAAGGTTATGCTTAAAAACCTAAGCAGTAGCGATGCATCGCTATCTAAACTAAAGTTCTGGAACTCATCAAATGATGAGGGAAAGGAGAAAAAATGAGTAAGGATAAACAAACAAAACGATTTTACACAGGTAAAATAACAACTCTTATCTTCTCCGTTATAGTTGCCATTGCAATATGGCTTGTGGCGGTATATGTTGACGACCCAAGTATAACAATAACCGCAAAAAACATCCCCGTAAGGTTTTTAAATGAAGATGTTTTAAACGAAAGCGGTCTCATTATAAAGGAGAAAGAAAATATCCCAAAATACAATGTGCGTATAAGCGGACGACGCAGCGATTTGGTTGAGTATATGAACCGTATAACAATAGATATTGATGTCTCGGGCATAACAAGTACAGGCACACAAAAGCTCAATGGTGTTGTTAATATGCCAAGTGTTTATATTACACTTGAAAAAGGCATAAACTCGACAATCCCCGTGGAGGTGTCATCACTTGCACAAAAGACCATAAAGCTTTACACAAAGCAGACCGGAGCAAACAAGGAGTATGTTATAAAATCAGAGCCAAAAACTCCCGAAATAACAATTAAAGGAGCAAAAGAGGAAATAGATTTAATAACATATGCAATGACCGATATCAACATAACGAATATAACTCATGACTGCGATGTTATAGAAGATATATACTTTTGCGATTCAAATGATGATAGGGTTTCCAACATCAGTTCCGTATATTCGAATATAACAGATGTAGTTGTAAAGAATACAATATACCCCAAAAAGACAGTGCCTGTAGTTGCAGTTCTCTCGGAGGAATTATCAAAAGATTATGCTCTTGACAGTAAAGAAAGCTCAATTTCCCCATCTCAGATAGAAATTGGTGTAAGCGAGGGTACAAATATTGATTTTGTAGAGGTGCTTATAACAAGCGATACAACTCAGGCAACAGAATACAGAGCAACAACAGATATAGCTGGTGTTTATATACCATATAACAATTCTATCATAGGCATCAAGTCTGTATTGTTAAAGCGTGCAACAAAAACAATGAATGTTCAGGTAAAAGCACTAAACACACCATCAGGCATGAATGCTCAATTTGAGGCTATGCAAACATTAACTGTGGAATGTGATGAGAATGTAACAGAGTCAAACATAAGTGCAACAGTAGATTTAAAAAATGCAACCAAAGGCAATAACAGAGTAAAAATTACATTAGAGGGCAACAATATTTTCTCGTACGAGGATAAGTATATTGAGGTTGTACTACAGTAAAAAATATAAAGGGCAGAAACAAAATTGTTTCTGCCCTTTTAAATTATGTATTAGTCGTTATATTCTTTATTCCATGAATATAGCTTTCTGATTTGAGCACCAACCTCTTCAAGCTGATGTTGTGATTTTAATGTTCTTGTTGCATTAAAGTGTGCTCTTCCGTTGTTGTTTTCAGCAATCCACTTTGTAGCAAATGTACCGTCTTGGATTTCTTCAAGAACTTTCTTCATTTCTTTCTTTGTTTCTTCTGTTACAAGTCTCTTACCTGTTTCGTAATCACCAAATTCAGCTGTATCTGAAATTGAGTATCTCATTCTTGAGAAACCACCTTGATAAATCATATCAACAATAAGCTTCATTTCGTGGATACATTCAAAGTAAGCATTTCTTGGGTCATAGCCTGCTTCTACAAGTGTTTCAAAACCTGCTTGCATAAGAGCTGTTACACCACCGCAAAGAACTGCCTGTTCACCAAATAGGTCTGTTTCTGTTTCGCATTGGAATGTTGTTTCCAAAACTGCCGCTCTTGCACCACCGATACCTGCTGCATATGCAAGTGCAGTATCAACTGCTTTACCTGTTGCATCTTGTGCAATAGCCATAAGACAAGGAACACCCTTACCCTCTTGATATTCGTATCTTACTGTGTGGCCGGGACCCTTTGGAGCAATCATAATAACGTCAATGTTTGATGGAGGAACAATTTGCTTATAATGGATGTTAAAACCATGTGCAAATGCAAGTGTCTTACCCTCTGTTAGGTTTGGTTCGATACTTTCTTTATAGATTTTAGCTTGTCTCTCATCCGGAACAAGTACCATGATAACATCAGCTTGCTTTGCAGCCTCTGCTACTGATAGAACTGTTAAACCCGCCTCTTTTGCTCTTGCTGCTGATTTTGAACCCTCATACAAACCTACAACAACATTTACGCCACTGTCTCTTAGGTTAAGTGCGTGTGCGTGTCCCTGGCTACCGTAACCTATAACCGCAACAGTCTTACCATTCTTTAGAAGACCAAGATTACAGTCGCTTTCATAAAAAATCTTTGCCATTTTTCATTACCTCTTTCTTAAATTATTTATATAAGTAATTATTTAATAATTATTTATCAATTTTGAGTATGTTAGAGCCTCTCTCCAAAGCTGTCATACCTGTTCTTGAAATTTCCTCAATCCCGTAAGGCTTTATCATCTCAAGGAATGCTCCAAGCTTTTGCTCGCCGCCTGTCATCTCAATAGTTATTGTGGTCTGCGATATATCAACTATCTTTGCTCGAAAGACATTTGTTATCTCCATAATCTCGCCTCTCGTTTTTGCAGTTGTTTTTACCTTGCAAAGCAAAAGACCCCTTTTAACCATCTCGTTATCCTTTAAGGTCTTAACCTTAATAACCTCAACAATTTTGGAAAGTTGTTTGCCTACTTGCTCAACCACCTGCGAGTCGCCCAAAACTTCGATAGTAATACGGGATATATTCTCATCAACTGTAGTACCAACCGATAATGAGTCTATGTTAAAGCCTCTGCGGCTGAACATTCCTACAACTCGTGAAAGAACACCTGCATGGTTTTCGGCAAGAACTGAAACTGTATGTTTTTCCATATTATTCGCCCTCCTTTTTAGGAAGAAGATTTTCGTTAAGGGCATCACCTGTCGGCTCATATGGGCTGACACTTACAACAAGCAGATATGAGCCTTTTGAACTCATCATTTGCTCTATTCCCTTTTCGATTTCACTGTTTTCGCTTATATATCCGTTTTGGATACCATAAGCCTCAGCAAGCTTGTTAAAGTCAGGACTTCCGTCAAGATATACAGCCTGGTAGTTTGAGTTATACAACAGATACTGATGCTCATGTACCATTCCTAAACGATTGTTTTTAAATACAACCATCTTTACGGGAATATCCCACTGACACATTGTACCAAGCTCAGGTAAGTCCATCTGGAATGAACCATCACCCATTATTGCAACAACAGGCTTTTTAGCTATACTTGCCGCGCCGATTGCCGCGGGCAAACCATAACCCATTGTACCAAAACCACCTGATGTCAATAGCGAACGCGGGTCTGTGTAATTAAAGTAGTTTGCTGCCCATATCTGATTTTGTCCAACCTCTGTTGAAACATATATATCAGAGTTTGTATGCTCAGCAAGCTTTTGCATAAAGTACTTCGGATTTACTGTACCATAATCATCACTTCTTACAACTGCCGGATACTCGTTTCTTATCTCATTTACCTTACTGGTCCACTCTGCAGGGACATTATAATCCTTTACAAGCGGTAAAAGCTGTGATACAACATCCTTTATATCACCTACTATAGGGATATCGGGTTGTACGTTTTTACCAATTTCTGCAGGGTCAATATCAATATGTACTATTGTTTTGTTATTTTCAAAGCCCTTTGCATGCGCAACACTTCTATCGCCCAGTCTTGAACCCATTACAATAACAAGGTCTGCCTTGTTAAGAACAAGATTTGAACGTTTTGAGCCATGCGAGCCAATCATACCAAAATAGTTCTTATCGTTTGACGGAACAGCACCTATTGCCATCATAGTAGAAACAACAGGTATGTTTGTCGCATCAACAAGTGCTCTGAATTCCTCCACTGCATCGGAATGTACAATTCCGCCGCCTGCAAGTATAACAGGGCATTTTGACTTCTTTATAGCTTCGCTCACCTTTTTGATTTGCGACTCATTTGCTTTACCTACAAGCTTATAACCTCTTATGTTGATTTCCTCAGCTTCATCGGGATAGTCAAACTCCGCCTTTAGAATATCCATTGGAAAATCTATCAAAACAGGTCCCGGACGTCCGGTTTTTGCTATGTAAAAAGCCTCATTTACAACATTTGGAATTTCCAAACCATCACTCACAAGATAACTGTGTTTTGTAATGGGCAATGTTGCACCTGTTATGTCAACCTCCTGGAATGCGTCCTTGCCTATAAGCTTTGTGCCTACCTGACCTGTGAGCGCAACCATAGGAATTGAATCCATATATGCAGTTGCAATACCCGTTATGAGATTTGTAGCTCCGGGTCCTGAAGTTGCTGTACATACACCAACCTCTTTTGTAACTCTCGAATATCCTGATGCCATATGTGCGGCACCTTGCTCATTTCTTGTTAAAATATGCTTTATTGAAGAAAAAGAGAGTTTATCTATAATAGGGCAGTTTGCTGCCCCGGGGTATCCAAAAACAATCTTAACCCCATTCTCCTCCATGGTCTTTACAACCATTTGGGCACCGGTCATTTTCAAAGAAAATTCCCCCTTTCAAGTACAATAAAATGTTTTTGTGCAGACATATAATTTATGGGCGTCTGCATAAAACCGCTGCATAAACAGTTTTTATATATTGCATTAACGTATAGTTAAATGCACTGAAGCGACACCTTTTTATGGTGTCGAAAAAAATCGTATAATATATTATTTTATCAGTGAATTTAAGGATTGTCAACACCTTTTTAGTAAAAAAATACCTGATATTACTTCTTTTTATTTCCAGCCTATATATTTTGCCTCAAGACGGTATATAGGCATACCCATTTTTGAGAACCGCTCCTCGTATTCTGTCATTACATTGCCCTCAAAATTTGAGTTATGTAAATCAAGAGAAATATTTGAAAGCTTATAATTTTCCTCACAAAATGAGTTTAGTGAAAATTCAAATAACGGTCTGTTGTCTGTCTTAAAGTATATATAGTCGCCCTCGTTTAGCACATTTTTATATTTATCTAAAAAGTTCTTATGTGTTAAACGACGTTTTGCCTGCTTTTTCTTTTTCCATGGGTCGCTGAAATTAAGATATATTCTCTCTATTTCGCCCTTAGCAAAAAACTCTTCTATCCTCTCGGCATCCATATCCATAAAAAGAACATTTGTAAGCTCTGCGTCTGTTACCTTTTCCATAGCCATAACAAGCACGTCCTCGACCTTTTCTATGCCTATAAAGTTAATGTTGGGATACATCTTTGCCATTCCAAGGATGAAATTACCCTTTCCGCAACCTATTTCTATGTGTATAGGATTATCATTACCGAATACGGATGACCATTTACCTTTGTTTTCTTCGGGATTTTTTATCCAGATATCACTGCAACGCTCCATTCTTGCGCCACAGTTTTTCTTTTTTCTCATTCTCATATGTTGTTAATTACTCCAATTTTACTTTATCTGTGAATAGACACTGTTTCTCAGTTCAAAGTCTGTTCCGAATTTACCTCTTACTGCAGTTGTGGTTGTCTTTGAGCCGCGTGAACGTATTCCGCGCGCTGTCATACAACTATGCTCACACTCTATTACAACCATTACATCGTCTGTATCGCATACCTTTTGCATAACATACGCAATATCCGAGCCAATTCTCTCCTGAAGCTGCAATCTTTTTGCAACCATATCGCATATACGTGCAATTTTCGAAAGACCTATAACCTTTCCGTTGGGAAGATATGCAACGTGGCATCTCATATTATACATAAGTGCCATATGATGCTCGCAATGACTGAATACCTCTATATCCTTAACTATTACCATATCGCCTGATTCCACATCTTCAAAGCATTTATCAAACATGTCGGCAATTTCGTCATTAGTATAGCGCATACCCTCAAATATTTCGTCATACATCTTTGCAACACGCTCGGGAGTTTCTTTTAGCCCCTCTCTTTCAGGGTCATCTCCCAATTCTGTTATAATGGTACGTATTGCCGCTTTAATTTTTTCGTGGTTGAATTCTCTTTTCATCCACATTCTCCTTCCACAGTTATATATTTAAACTCCGCGCTCTTCTGGATTCCATATGAATTTATGAATCTGCAACTGAAATATTACGTCTTTTAAAGTCTTTGAATTTAAAATCTGATTAACAAGCTCACTCGGCTCTATTTCGCCAAAAACTGCACCCGTATACATAATAGGCAGTTTATCGGGGGAATATGTGCATTTTAGTTTAGCCACAACGTTTTCCATAACATCAATATCTTCACGATTTCCCGCAACAAATTTTATTACGTCATTTTTATCAAGACAGATAAAGTTATTTGTATCCATTTTATCACTTTCAGAGCTTGATGGCAGCTTGTAATCTATTGTAACAAACACGTTGGGGTTGTCTGAGTATTTTTTAGTATTTATAGTACCGTTTGTTTCTATATTCACCTCAATACCCATATCGCAAAGCTTTTGTATAAGTGTATCTATACCCTCCTGCATAAGAGGCTCACCGCCCGTTAGTGTTACACGCTTATAGTCAGTATTTACTTTTTTTAGAATTTCTTCTACGCTCATATCAGTATATACACAATCCTCTGCTTCACCAAAAAGAGCATATGTTGTGTCGCAATACGAGCATCTTAAATTACAACCCGCAAATCGTATAAAGGTGGCACTTTGTCCTACTCTTTTACCCTCACCCTCGACAGAGTCAAAAATCTCTACAACCTTCAAAAGCTATAACACCCCTTTAAAATATTATTTGTAATATGTGGCAGTGTTGTTTTCACTCTCCTGCACATCTACACGATAACAGTATGGTGATAGCTCATCACAAATGTATTTTGCTAAATTCTCCGCGGTAGGATTAAAATCCACCACTTCGTTTATCACTTTATGGTCGAACTTATCCACAATTTTGTTTTTTATGTGGGTAAAATCCATTACCATACCATTTTTATCGAGTGTGTCGCTTTTTAAATACACCTCAATTATCCAATTATGTCCATGAAGATTTGTACATTTTGAGTCATAGTCAAGCACAAGCTTATGTGCAGCACTTATCTCCAGTCTTTTTTTAACCTCATACATATCTTTTTATCTCACATTTCTAAAAATTCTTCGTAACCTTTTTTTCTTAGCTTACATGACGGACAATTACCGCAGCCCTCGCCTTTTACTCCGTTATAACATGTAAGCGTCTTGTTCTTTATTACATCAAGCACACCAAGCTTGTGTGCCATCTCCCACACCTGTGCTTTTGTAAGCCACATAAGCGGTGTATGAATAACAAAATCATAGTCCATCGCAAGATTGAGCGTTACATTAAGTGATTTTATAAACATATCCCGACAATCAGGATAACCGGAAAAATCCGTTTCGCACACACCTGTTACCAAATCTGTTATACCATGGGTTTTTGCATAGATTGCCGCATAACTTAAAAACAACAGGTTTCTTCCCTCAACAAATGTATTAGGAACCGTATCTTGCGGTTTTTCCTCGTCAACCTCTATGTCGTCTCTTGTAAGTGCATTTGCGCTTAACTCGTTTATTATAGGTGTTTTTATTACCTCAAAGGGAACATTAACATCATCGCAAATTTCTTTTGCACAGTCAAGCTCTAAAAGGTGTCTTTGACCATAATCGAAGCCAACTGCACTTACATTTTCTTTTCCGTAATGAGCTATTGCCCAATAAAGACAAGTTGTGCTGTCCTGACCGCCGCTTAAAACTACCAGACATTTACGCATTTTAATCCCCTCCGTAGAATTTATTTTAAACTTGAGAATAATCTTTCCTCAGCAATTTTTTCGTATTTTGTTCCCGCTTTGCCATAGTTTGCAAACGGATATATTGCAATTCCGCCTCTTGGCGTAAATATGCCCTTTACCTCGATATACTTAGGGTCCATAAGCTTTTTTAAGTCTTTCATGATGATATTTATGCAGTCCTCGTGAAAATCGCCCTGATTTCTGAAACCAAAAAGATACAACTTTAATGATTTAGACTCAACCATTTTCTCTGACGGAATATAGTTTATTACTATCTTTGCAAAATCGGGCTGACCCGTTATAGGACATAGCGAAGTAAATTCAGGACAATCGAAAGTTACCATATAGTCATTTTCGGGGTGCTTATTTATGAATGTTTCGAGCACCTCAGGACAGTATGTGTCCTTATATACTGTTTTTTTATTTCCTAAAAGACTAAGACCCTTTTTTTCTTCATCGTTTCTTGGCATAACAAAAATCCTTTCATCTACCCATATATAACAAAAAATTTACTCATTATATATTGTACCACATTTTTTCTCACTTGTGAATACACTTTTTAACTAAAACATAATGAATATATTACCTGTTTTTACGTTATTTTAATCATTTATCCTAAAATAGTCATATTCTACCACAAAATCGTTTACTCTTTGGCTGTCATTTATATATTTTTCAATCTCACTTATGAGCCCATTTTTCTGGGTATTATCCTCAGGCTTAAACAAGTATTTTCCGTCAAACCAACGTCCGTCGCTAAAATATACCAATCCGTCTTTTTCGCCAAAAGCATCAGCACCGATATACGTATTCATTTTTTCCATACCAAACAGATTTTCAAGCGTAGGTAAAATATCTGCACTTGATGTTACCTTATTAACCTTTTTACTCTCCATACCCTTGCAATAGATAAAAAACGGTGTTTTTTCTAAAATCTCGCTACCCGCTTTTTTACTCTCATTCTTTAAAAGCTCACCATCTGTAATGCCATACGCATAATGGTCTGCATATGCCACAATTACAGTATCCTCGGCTATCCCCTCTTCTTCGAGGCGCAAATTAAGAATCTTAAAAAACTCATCCGTATCGTGCGCTAACAGACGCAATGTTTCTATTTCGCTATCACCTTTGTATTTATCGGGATAATATTCACGTATACCCTTTAGCTTGTTATCAACCGTATTGTATGGAAGATGTGCTGAGTATGTTATAAAATATGTCATAAACGGTTTGTTTTGAGTCATAAGAGAATAGACCTTGTCATTTTTTATGGCATCCGAGTCTATGACGCATTTTTCTATGCTCATATATTCCATAAGGCAATAGTAGTTATCGTACCCCCATTTCTTGTACATTGCCTCCCTGTTATAGAACTGCCTCGAATTAAAATGCACTGCAGATGTTGTGTACCCCTCATTTTTTAGTCTGTTTGCAAGAGTCTGAGGGTATATGTTCTTTGTAAAAACACTTGCCGAGCTTTCATTAGTAGGACAGTAAAACCCTGTGTTTGCGGCAAATTCACTGTTAAATGTATACCCTGTACCCATATTGGGACTATAATGATTTTCGAAGCTTATACCCTCACTCATCATACGTTTGATTTCTGGAGTATACTCATCTGTTATTAAGAAATCATCTATACTTTCCATAAGGACGAATATTATATTTTTACCCTTTAAAATGCCCGTCATTTCGTTATCTTTACCTTGTTTAAAATATGATTTTGCAAACTCCGTTTCTTTTTTTATATCCGTTTCGTCAGGTTCAAAAAGCTTTTGTACACTTTTAAATGTATATTGATAAAAGCCTGATGTGTAGAGTGATTTTTTGGAGTCGCGAAACTCGTTATATATAAGCGCAGGCTTTTGCCACACTTCCCATGCACCTGCTTTTATCTGTTTTTTTGCAACATTTATATATGCCCAGTCAGCTACGACAACACCAACAGCACATATAAGCAGAATTATAATTTTACTTTTCATGAATCCAAAAGAGGAAAATTTACCTACAAAAAATATATAAAATGCAATAAAAACAACAGACAGTAAAATTAAAACAGGCGGTGCATAGTCAAATACAACGCCTAAATAATCACTGCCCTCGCCTGCCATTTTAATATCACCAACCCACAGAAATTGCTTGAACACGCAGTGATATATATAATTTGCAAAACACCATACCGCATTAAATACTAAAAATACACCATAAAGTATACGTCCTGTTTTTTTAGGAAACAAAAGACAAAGTGTGCATATAAAAACTATCCACAGCACATTGAATACAGGTGCCATTATATCTCCCAAATGACCGTCAAGCACAGTTTTTCCAACAAAGAAGCGCAAAAAAACATCAAAGAATATAAATGGCAACGCCATAAGAAGTGGCATTAAGATTTTTGTTATTTTTTTAAGCATTTAAGCCTCCCTATAAGTTCACACAAGGTTTCTATGCCCTGTGTTGCCATAAATAAAAACACCCACGAAACTATATAAGAATATCTTGGTTGTGTTTCAAAGACAAGGAAAAACAACCCGAATCCGCAAAGACATAAATGAATCAACACAGATGCCTTGCATTTTCTTTTTAAAAGCGAAATAAGTGATAAAACAAGTATAACACAACCTATAAGCTGTGATGTAAAGTCTATTGGGTATCTGTATTTTATGTTTGTTTTCATAAATGCCCAATATGAGCCGTTATAATCGGCATACGACCACTGATTTATAAACTTATCAAAGAAAAATCTGCCAAGCTCTTTTGGTGTTTTTTCTCTTAGTCTATTTCCTATTATTGCCAGACATTGTTCATTAAAATCCTCATCCAGAAAATTTTCTCTTACAAACTCAGCATCCTCTTTACTCCAGGCACCCTTGCTTTCAACATTCAGGCCTTTTAAAAAGTAAGTTATACCCGATTCCTTTCTTTCCCATAAATGATTTTCTATTACTCCTGTTACTTTTAAGGGCACACTTACAACAACCGTAACCAACATCATAATTGCTATAGTTGCACATATTATCCTAAAGCGGTATTTTACAGCGCACAAACACATTGCGATAAGCATTGCAATAACAAAAATCGCCCCAACTCCTCTGAATAGATTTGATATTCCAAGCATAGCAGCACACATTATAACATTCTTTTTTGTAACATCGCCATGTATAATTTTGCAAAAATACAAAACAGACACCAAAAGAAAGGGCATTGCAATATTTTCGGTGCAAAATGTGCTTACATATGTAATAAACGGCGGAAAAATACTTGACATAAATGCAGTAATAAGCCTTATCTTATCATCCTTAACAAAATACTCTGATATTTTATATACCAAAAAAACATTAAAAACAGAAAGCGCCAGAGAAACCATTTTCATTGCCGCCAAATCATGAACACCAAAAATTATATGCATTGCACTCATATACATAACTGATGTTGTAAGGTGCGGATACCTTGCAAAATATGATACGCCTTTCAAGCCCGAAAAATCACCTGCTGCAACCTCTTTTGCAGCATGGTACATTGTTTCGTAATCCGATACAGGAACTGATGGGACAGATAATATCCATATGAGTCTCACAACAAATGCAAGCACCAAAATAAAAGTAAGCTTATGTGTTGTTTTTAAGTGTTTTAAGAAAACAATGCAAGCTCCCAAAATCACCGCTATAACTGCACATATAAGTGCTTGTTCTCCATACCCTGTACTATTAAGTGCATGCGCACCAAATCTTAAAAATCTCATAGAATTTAATATAACTATTAAAAGCGGTGCCACAAGCGCATACCTAAGAACTGCGGATAACTTTTTACTCATATCCGATGTTTTCCCCCTGTTTTGTAAACTTTAAATACAATAAATAACTGCAGCAATTCTTTTTGCGCACTCTGCCAATGATGCTAATTTTATGTATTCTTTTACAGAATGAATTTCGCCGCCCTCTGTTCCTATATTATCAACACAAGGGATTTCGCATTGGGTTATATATGCAGCATCCGAGCCGCTAAGGCATGCTCTGCCCTCTAATACAGGCAATTCATTTTCCTTATAAATTTTGTTCATTTTCTCGAGCAGTTCTACATTTCTTTGTGAAAACTCCATAGCTGGACGAACACTTACCTCTTTTAATTCGCAAGTACATCCTGCTACTGTTGTATTATTTGCAATTTCGTGTGCTTTTTCTCTTACCCATTCCAACTCACTTTGTGTCGAAAAACGTATATCGGCATAGAATGTGCACTCCTCAGCCACGGTATTGGCAACTGTTCCGCCCCGGATTACACCGCAATTACAAGTAAGCCCGTCAGGATTTTTCATTTTTTCGAGTTCAATAATTTTATATGCAGCCTCAGCAACAGCATTTGAACCCTCTGCGCAACGTGATGAGTGCATTGCTCTGCCATGAACTGTAAAGCTATATCTTAATATTCCTTTACGTTTTAAAACCGCAGTTTTGCCCGAAATTCCCTCTAAGTTTAAAAATGCTTCCGAATTTTGTGCCTTTTTACACATAAATTCAATTGTTTCTTTATTACTTGTGGCACTGCTGTTTTCTTCATCAGATTGCAAAATCAGGTAAACAGGTCGTGAATTAAAACCGCATTTTTCGAGTGCGTCCATTGCCATAACTGCTGCGACAATACCACCCTTACAGTCCATTACACCAGGTCCGTACATATTTTTATCATCACGTCTTACAGCAGGTTTACCAAATAAACCAACCGGGTGGACTGTATCCATATGTCCCGAAACACTTACAGGCTTGCCTTTTGCGTCGGGGTTTAGTGTAATACAAATTGCATTACCCGATACTTCTTGCTCCAAGACCTCTATTTCCCAATTTTTCTCTTTTGCAATATTTATAAAATATTTGCCGACTTCGTCAACACCTTTTTTGAAGTTTGTAGGACTTTCTATGTTACATACATCCTCCAGCATATCAAGATATTGTTCTTCTGATTCATCAATAACATTAAATAACTCTTTACACTTCATAATTTTTAACTCCTTTTTTTATATTTTCTGTCGTGGATTATCATTCCCGCTACGGTAAAAACAAATAGCGATATATGTGTTACTAATGATGGATATGCAGGTGCGATAATATCATATGTACACCACAGAACCATATTGACGATTGTCCAGAATCTGTATTTTGCACCGTTTGGCTGACCAATACACATTATAAATGTCAACCCCGCAACAATGACCAACAGACCGAGCATTGTTATACCATGCGCAACCCATACATTAAGCACAACAATTGCAATAGCATATATTAAAAGCAACCATTTCGGAAGCGGTTTCCCCTTTGAATCGAAGAAATAATTTATAAGTGTCTGTGCTGCACCCAAAAAGCAAGCCGCCGCACCGTTTATACCCTTCCCGTCAAGAAGATAACTCATGGCAACTAAGAGATTACCGCAAAAAACATAGAACAAAATAAGTTTCATTCTTTCGCCCTTTGTTAATGATGCCAGAATCATTGATACTAAACCTAAAATACTTAAAATAAATGGTAATGTCTGCATAATTCTTTGCTCCTCAGTATAAATAAAATTCTACAGTAACACTATGAAAATAATATACATCAAAGGAATTGTTATTACTGATAATGTGTGCGATATCATCGCCATAGATGCACCTGTTTCTGTTTCACCGCCATATGCTGCAGGATAAACTATTGTGTTTAATCCCAATGGTGTTGCAAACGCAATAAGAGCCAATGTCATTATCTCATCATTTGTTCCAATCGCTTTTAATACAAGCATTAAAACTGACGGTATTACAATCAATCTTAAAAATGTTGCTAAATATACTTTTTTATTCTGTAAAAGCTTTTTAAAGTCATATCCGCCTATTACAAAGCCGGCAAGTATCATGGCAACCGGCCCTTGACACTTCCCTGCATTATTGAATGCATTTATAACAAACTCAGGTACGTACTGTTTAAAATTCAACAATCCAAAAATCATACCAACAAGAATTGCAACAACGGGCGGAGCCAGAAGTCCCTTTTTTAAATTGTTCCATACACCTGCATTACGGTCTTTTGGTATAAGTATGTACAAACCCCAGCTACCACATATAATTCCAACCAAAAGACAGAACATGGAATATTTATAAAAGAGCTCATCTCCCCATATTCCAAGTATAATGAAGTTACCCATAAAACCGTAATTACCAAAAGTCATTGCATATCTGTATATATTTCTCTCATACAACTTCTGTGGTGTTTGTGATACCTTGGGGACAAACATTCTCGAGAGCGGTTGCGAAATCAAAATCGCAACAATTACAATAATAAAACCATAGAGTATAAGAACCCAGTTTGATTTAAAGTTATCGAGTGTACATTGCATCATCTGATTATACAGGGAAAGACCGGGAAGGAAAATATATGTCTCCATTTTTGCCATTGCCGAATCCGCGTTTTGTGGCAAAAGTTTTTTCTTTCGCAATAAAAACCCCACCATAATCAGTGTAAACATCATTAGCATTTGCGAAAGTGTAAGATTAAAAATTTCCATATCGTACAACGTCCTATCTTAAAGTTATTTAATCTTGATACTTAAAGCTTTTTGGCTTCACTAACCAATTAAAGCTTTAGTGACTTAATAATTATATCACAATAAAAAAAAATTGCAACCACTTTTTTGAAGTATCTCCATTTTTTCTATTTCGGATATTCAAAGGGCTGTTGCATTTAGCACAACAGCCCCGTCTTTTAATATTCCGCAACTCTATCTCCGCCCGCACCAACACGTGCAATAAACATCTTTCGCTTTTCTTTATCATCTGCCATGATTTTATTTTATCTGCGATTCCACCAAGCTTTTGCCGCAGTATTTTTCTCTTAACTTTGGTTTTTCTATCTTTCCCGTAGGATTACGTGGCACATCTGCAAATATTATCTTCTTTGGGCGCTTATATCTTGGAAGTTCGCGGCAAAAATCATTTATTTCTTCTTCACTGCAAGTCATGCCTTGCTTTATTTCTATTATTGCCGCTGCAATTTCGCCAAGACGTTTATCAGGCAAGCCAATTACTGCAACGTCCTTTATTGCATTGTGCTTTCTTAAAAAGTCCTCTATCTGTACGGGGTAGAGATTTTCTCCGCCCGTTATTATAACATCCTTTGCTCTGTCTACAAGGTATATAAATCCGTCCTCGTCCTCACGTGCCATATCACCTGTAAGTAACCAATCACCCTTTAGAACATCGTCTGTCGACTTTTTATCGTTATAATAGCAAAGCATTACGCCCGGGCCTTTTACTGCAAGTTCTCCCACATCGCCCTGTTTTACTATCTCACCATTTTCGTCTACAATTTTCACTTCCCAACCATAGCCGGGCTTGCCGATTGCTCCAACCTTGTGTATGTTTTCCACACCAAGATGCACACAGCCGGGGCCTATTGATTCGCTAAGACCATAGTTTGTATCATATTCATGGTTAGGGAAATACTCTTTCCATCTTTTTATAAGGCTTGGCGGAACGGGTTGCGCTCCTATGTGCATAAGACGCCATTGGTCTGTCTTGTAGTTTTCGAGTTTAATATCTCCTCTGTCTATTGCATCAAGAATATCCTGTGCCCATGGCACTAAGAGCCATACAATAGAACAGTTCTCATCCGAAACTGCCTTTAGAATCCACTCAGGCTTTATACCCTTTAACAAAACTGCCTTTGATGCACTAATAAGACTTCCGAACCAGTGCATTTTAGCACCTGTATGATACAAAGGCGGTATACATAAGAACGTATCGTCTTTTTTCTGCCCGTGATGATTTTGTTCAACTCTTGCAGAGTGTATAAGGCTTGTATGATTATGTAATATTGCCTTGGGGAAACCCGTTGTACCCGAAGAAAAATAAATTGCGGCATGATCATCTTCTCTAAGCTCCACCTTGGGTGCTATGCTACGCATATATTTTACTAACTCGTCATAGCTTTCTGCAAATGTAGGGCATGCTGCTCCTACATAAAACGTTTGCGACACATTAGGTATTCTATCACAAATTTCCTCAACTCTGCCTATAAATTCAGGGCCGAAAACAAGTGCATCAACCTCTGCTAAGTCAAGACAGTATTTTATTTCGTCTGCAGTATATCTGTAGTTTAAAGGAACTGCCAGGGCACCCGCCTTTAAGATACCAAAATATATCGGCAGCCATTCCATACAGTTCATAAGAAGAATTGCAACCTTATCGCCTTTTTTTATACCACGGCTAAGCAGAAGATTTGCAAATCGGTTTGACTTTTTATCAAATTCAAGCCATGTCATTTCATCTCTGCCTGCGTTTTGGGGATTTGTTTCTATTAAGGAATACTCCTTCCATGTAACTCTTGACTGCTCCATAACAGTCGGGTTTATTTCAACAAGTGCAATATCATCGGGATACTTCAACGCATTGTTTTCGAGCAAATTTGTTATAATCATTGTTTATTTATTAACTCCTCTCGCAAAGGTGTTTTTGCAAAACACTTTTGTATGTGTTCTTCATCATATTTCTTCGTAAATGCCGAAACCACAGGTACTATTACAATTGATACTACCATTGCGGCACATCCCATTTCGGGTGCTTTTGATGATGCCATCTTAAATGCCATAGCAAGCGTTGTGCCATCATTCATTCCCATAACAGTTATTACAACAGTAGATACAATAACCACCAGCAGACCTGATAGCATACCTGCATATGCACCTGCTTTTGTAATTTTTTTAGAGTATATTCCCCATACGTACGGGCCTATGAATGCTCCTGAAACTATTCCCCAGCTAAATGACATTATGTTTACTATAATTGCTATATTCTGAGTTGCAAATATGTAGGAAAGCGCTACAAACAAGAAACACAGAAGTCTTGTTGTAAGCATTTGATTTTTCTCTGAGTGATTTTTAAAAACTGACGGGATAAGGTCAACAGACACCGCCGATGCTGATGTTAAAACTACTGATGAAAGTGTCGACATTGAAGCTGAGAGCAATAACAGCAATATTATTGCAAGCAATATTATTGTAAATACATTTCCACCAAGTGCAGTTGTTAATAGAGTTGGTATAACCGCATCGTGTCCGCCTTGAGGTAACTGGTTATTTAATACCAATCTTGATACAGAGCCTACAAGGTATGCTCCGCAACCTATAATGAGTGCAAATATTGTCGAAATAACAGTAGCACTTTTTATTGATTTTGTGTCTTTAATTGCGTAGAATTTACCAACCATCTGAGGCAGACCCCACGTACCAAAGCTTGTAAGAAGTATGTTTACACACAAAAACCTCAGATTACTTCCGCCATACCAGCTTGTGAGGGTTGCACCTGTTATGCCATCACCGTTATCCGGTATTGATTTTAAATTATCTATTAAATTTGAAAATCCGCCGACACTGTCGTATTTTATAACCGCAAACACCATTGCGATTACACCCAAAATCATTATAATTGCCTGAAAGAAATCTGTATATGCTGCTGCAAGGTATCCGCCCAATATAAGATATATTGAGGTTAACACCGCTATAAGCAACATCCACATCGAAACGGGAACTGCGGGGAATATTGTAGCAAACATACTGCCCAGTCCTTTATATACCGCCGCCGAATATGGAACAAGAAAAATAAAGATTACAAGTGCCGATATTACTTTTAAGGCTTTTGAATTGAATCTGCCGCCAAAAAATTCGGGCATTGTTTTTGAAGATAATGCATGAGTCATTACTCTTGTTCTTTTAGCAAGCACCCACCATGATAACAAGCAACCCAATATTGCATTGCCCACACCTATCCATACAGAGCCCAGCCCTATATCCCAGCCATGCTTGCCTGCATAACCGACAAACACAACTGCAGAGAAATATGCAGTACCGTACGAAAACGCACTTATCCATGGTCCTATATTTCTCCCGCCAAGCAAAAAGCCCTCGATTGTTTTGGTCTTTCTCCAGGTGTAAATGCCGATTGTAACCATTACAACTGAAAAAAGCACCAACGCTATACTTGTAACTGTTTGTGCTAATTGTAGATTCATAATTTACTACCATCCTTCCATAATACATTTTTAATTTATTTAATAAACCATGCTACACAATAATTATAACACATTTTTCATAAATTGCAAATACTTTTTTTATTTTTGTATAACTAAACAAAAATAAAACGAACAAAATCAGTTTGATTTGTTCGTTTTTCAGTGTTTTTATAAGCTCAGTAAATTTATAACCTGAAGAGCAATTATAATAAAGCTTAAGATACTCAAAAGAGTTATGCAAGCTATATATTTATTCTTCATTTTGTTAAATGACATTTCTAAACCTGAGATTGAATTTTTTGTAGTTTGCTGAGTGTTTTTTATATCAAAAACACTATCACTCACCTTTGTAATTGATGAAACATTATTTTGAATTTTTAGCTGGTCTTTTTTTACTTCTTCTATCTCCTGCTTTAACGTACCTAATTCATTTAATACTTTGTCAAGAGTATGCTCACGTCTTATATCACTGTTTTCAACAATATTTGTAAGACGCTCAATGCTTGTCATAATCGAGAAAATTCTATCGTCATTTGCATATTTTATTATCTCTTCATCTTCTGCATTATCATTACATTCACTTTTTGTTTCTGTTTGCAAATCACTTTCTTTTTTTAACTTAAAGCTCTGTGTGTTCTCATTCTCTACCGAAAAGGCTTCTTTATCGTCTTTTGCATCGGCAGTTATTACATTAAGGTTTTTTAAAAACTCCTCATATTCCTCATCACTTGAGCTGTAGAACGCATTATCACCTTTGTATGGTTCTATTTTTTTATCGTCCTTTTCGCCAAGAATTTTACCGATAATTGTTGTTTTTGCTTTTTCTTTCAGTTCATCAATTTTTGATCTCATCAATACAAACATTCCCTTCGCATATACTCAATTTTATCCCAAGAAAATAAACAATTCTATTCATTATCCTTTAGGGGAGTTATAATTACTGTTTCTTCATCAGTGTCTGATGTATTATGTGCATCATAGAACTTTCTTCCGCACTTGGCACAATACATAGAATCTTTTTTGCTGTATTCTCCGCAGTCGCAAATTTTTGTATCCTGCATTTGCGCTATTTTTTCACGAAGTTCATTGACCTCTTCGAGCAACAAATCTATCTTGTTACAAGCCTCCGAATACACTTCTTCAGTTTCACCGCACTTTGCATAATCTTCATAAACTTTTTTTCCTATACTTGCGTACAGGTCCTTTATTTTTGATTCAGCCTCCGAAATTGCTATAGATGTCTTTGTTTTATTTATTACGTCACTTGTTTTGCCTACCATGTGCTTTGTTATTTTTGTTGCCTCATCTTTTGCTTTAATAGCATGTTCCTTTATTTTATCAAATAAATCATCCATAATAACAATCCTCCCAACCACTTTAAGTATATAGTTTATATTATGCATTTAAATAATTTTTGTATTAGCTTTAGTATATCACAATTTTTTATATTTTTCTACACTTTTTTTAAATTTTATTTAAAAAAAGTTACATATTAAAGAAAGGGGCAATATAAACTGCCCCTTTAATTTATTATATTGATTATTCTGCGTCTTCTGCAGGAGCTTCCTCAACTTCTTCCACAGCAATAGGTTCTTCAACCTCTACCTCAGGATCAGTTGAGTATACAAGAGCCTCTCCGTCTTGTGGAGTTTCCTGGGCCTCTACAGGAGTTTCCTCCTCTTTTGGCTCGATAAGAGCTCTTATGCTAAGAGAAATCTTCTTAGCATCCCAATCAGCTTCAGTTACCTTAACTTCAACCTCTTGACCAATTTCCAACTCATCCTCAGGCTTGCCGATTCTCTTATCAGCAATCTGTGAAATGTGGATAAGACCGTCAACATTAGGTATAATTTCTGCAAATGCACCAAATGGCATCATTCTTACAATCTTTACCTTTATAACGTCGCCGACTGATACCTTGTTTTGAGCAATAACCCATGGATTATCTTCTATCTTCTTAAAGCCCAAAGAAATCTTCTTTGTTTCTGCATTAAGTTCTTTTACATAAACCTCAAGAACATCGCCTTCTTTTACAACCTCTGACGGGTGCTTAATCTTGTTCCAAGAAAGCTCACTTATGTGTACCAAGCCATCTACACCGCCAATATCAACAAATGCACCGAATGATGTTAATGACTTGACTGTTCCCTGATACTTTTTGCCTAGTTCTACATCTGCCCAGAAAGCTTCCTCTACTGCTTTTCTCTTTTCGTCAAGGATAACTCTTACTGAACCGATAACTCTTCTTCTTCTCTCGTCGATTTCAATAATTCTGTACGATACTGTTGTGTTTACAAGACTTTGTAAATCCTGAACAAATTTTTCTGAAGCCTGTCTTGCAGGGATAAATACCTGTGAACCGTCTGTTAAAGCGATAACTCCGCCTTTAACAGCCTTTATTATCTTACCTTCAAGAACTTCGCCTGCCTCAAATGAAGCCTTAACTTTGTTCCAACTTTCCATTGCTACCAATTTCTTTCTTGATAGAACTACCTTGCCCTCACCGTCATTTACGCCTACAACGTAAACCTTAATTGTATCGCCTTCTTTTACAACATCAGACGGCTTAAGTGACGGGTCATCTGTCAACTGATCAGCTGATAGTTGTCCGTTATACTTGAAGCCTCCCAAATCAACGATAACTTCGTTATTACGAACCTCTACAACCGTTCCGTCGATAATGTCTCCGTTGTTAAGAGTCTTATTTTCGTATTGTTCGAACAATTCTGCAAAAGACTCTTCATTTTTTAATGTTTCACTCATAGCCTTTACTACCTCCTCGATAATACTGCCGGGCGTTGATGCCCCCGCGGTAATACCTACTTTTTTTATATTATTTATACGGGGAATTTCCCCGCTTGTTTCGATGTGATAAGTAAGTGGGCAGTTATTCTTTGAAATCTCATAAAGTTTTCTTGTATTGGAGCTGTCATATCCTCCTACAACAAGCATCGCCTCACAAGCTTTCGAAAGCCTGTCCGCCTCCTCTTGCCTATCTCTCGTCGCACTACATATTGTATCAAAAACAAGGGTGCTTTTGCAAGCTTTTTTTAAAAAATGTACTTTTTGCACAAAAATTTCTTTTTTTATTGTTGTTTGTGCTACAATGCAAATATCTTTTTCAAAAATGCTCTCATCTATACCTGCGTCTTCGTCATATGTTATATATGCACTGTTTTGGCAATGACCGTTTATTCCTATAACCTCGGGATGATTCTTATCGCCAATTATTACAATCTGTCTGCCGAGCGAATATTGCTCAGATACTATTTTATGAATCTTTGCAACAAACGGGCATGTAAGGTCTATATAATCTCTGCCTTTTAATTGGTCATATACATCCTGCGGTACACCATGTGCACGTATTACAACTGTGCAGTCTTCGGGAATATCCGAAACATTATCATACGCAAGAACACCTTTTTTTGCCAGATCTTCAATAACCTGACTGTTATGGATAATAGGTCCTATGGTTGCAAGCTTAGTGCCCTCATCAATGGCTTTATATACACTTTCAACCGCCCTTTTTACACCATAGCAGAAACCCGCAGTTTTTGCAACTTCTATTTGCATACAGTCTGTAACTCTCCTTTACGCTTGCGAGAATATACCGTCATACACCCTTTTTGTAAGTTCGAGGATTGTATCGTCGTCAAGCTTTTTGTCATAATAATCCCCGAATGTAATTGCCTCGCCAAATTTTACACTTACCTTATGTCTGAATTTATAATTACCGTCTATGTACACAGGTACAACAGGCACCTGCATTTTATGTGCAATCATAGTAACGCCTGTTCTGAGTTTACCTTGTGTACCGTCTTTATAACGCTTTCCCTGCGGGAACATCAACAGTGCATTACCGCCCCTTAAAATTTCGAATGCCGCTTTTATAGCACCAATATCGCCCTTACCCCTTTGTATAGGGAATGCCCCAAGCTTACGGAGAATTGCGCCGAACGGTTTAAATTTAAAAAGCTCTGCCTTTGACATAATCCCCAATCGTCTATGGCACACCGACCCCACTGCAAGAGGGTCAAAATTGCTCTTATGATTAGGTGCTAATATAAAGGCACCCTCACTCGGTATATTTTCTGTACCATAAACCTTAAAATTAAATGCTATATTAAGAAACACTCTGCATAAAAAACAACAAATTCTATAAAACATATCTTTTCTCCCATCCGCTTTTACGGCAATTCGTTTACCAGTTTCTTTATTTTTTCCACAACCTCATCAAAGGTCATATCACTTGTATCTAAAAGCATTGCATCTTCTGCTTGTTTTAGCGGCGAAATTTCTCTTTCGCTGTCATTTTTATCTCTCGCCGCAATATCCGCCTTTATTTGCTCAAGCTCGCAGCTTTCACCTTTTTCGATAAGCTCCTTATAGCGTCTGTTTGCACGTTCATCTACCGAGGCAGTTAAAAAGAGCTTAATATCTGCATTTGGCAATACTACAGAGCATATATCGCGTCCGTCCATTATTATATTAGCTCTTTTTGCCATATCGCGTTGCATTTGTACAAGTCTTTTTCTAACACCTGCCATTGTTGCAACTGCCGAGGCACCCTTGCTTATCTGTGGTGTACGTATTTTATCACTTATATCCTCATTATCAAGATATACACTTAAAATCCCGTCCTTATAGTCAAGTTCAATCTCTATTCTGTTTGCAATTTCCTCGACTTTAGCCTGATTTTCTTCTATTACAACACCATTATTTAGTGCTGCATATGCCACTGCACGGTACATTGCACCAGTGTCTACATATACCAGACCCATATCCTTTGCAACTTTTTTTGCAACTGAGCTTTTACCCGCACCTGCCGGACCGTCTATTGCAACTGATGTGTATTTCATATTATTTTTCCTCTCCGCTAAATTTTAATTCATAAACATTGCCCTGTGTCCAAGACCTACTGCTACATCGCTAAGATTTAAAAGTCCCACCTCGAAGAAAACACATACGCTTATATGGTCTGCACTTCTGGCTATACCGATTTTTCCGCCAAGATTGAGCCCTACACTTTTAGAGGTTATCTGTTGCAGTGCCTCATGTGCCGCACCTGCAACCGCACCCTCCTCAAAATGACTCTCGTTTATAAGTCCCTCTCTTTTGGAGGCAACAACTGCTCTTTCCAATATCTTTTGCACTGCATTATCAAAAATTCCGCCAAAGTCAATCGCAACAGCTTTTATTGAGGATTTTGCGTACTTGTCTTTAAGAAACATTTCCTCATCACGACTTTCGCTAAGTGCAAGGTTTATTGCAGCTTTACATACCTGTTTACTGTTTACATCCATATTATTTTCTCCGTTTCCATTTTATTCCTCAGTTGCACCTTGTCCTGCAATGTATCCCATAGAAAATGCAGCCTGAAGGTTATATCCGCCCGTGTATCCGTCAACATCTACCACCTCGCCCGCAAAGTACAAATCCTTTACAATTTTTGATTGCATTGTAGAGGGGTCTATCTCCGAAACCTTTACACCGCCGGAAGTTATAATAGCCTCATTTATGGGTCTGAACCCCTTTATTGTAAGCTTTATACCCTTAATTGTTGTTAAAAGCCGGTTTCGTTCTGCCTTTGTTATTTCACAGACATTTTTATGCGGGTCTAACCCTGATAAGTCTATTATAACACTAATGAGACTTTTTGGCAATAGCTCATCAAGTGCATTTATAAGTTGCTTTTTCTTAAATTTCTCAAAATCCCTTAATATTCTTGCGTCAAGCTTTTGATTATCGAGCGCAGGCTTTAAATCTATTTTTAAATAATATTTTTCTGTATCTTTTATTCTCGACGAAGCCGAGAGTATTATAGGACCCGATACTCCAAAATGGGTAAAAAGCATTTCGCCAAAATCCTCGTATATTATTTTATCCTTGGAATTATATACTGTAATTGCTGTGTTTTTGAGCGAAAGCCCCATAACTGATTTTATCCAGTCCTCCTCAGTTTCTAAGGGCACAAGCGACGGCTTTGGCTCTATTATTGTGTGTCCTGCCATCTTTGCGAATTTGTATCCATCGCCCGTAGACCCTGTCCCGGGATACGACTTACCGCCTGTACAGACAATAACCTTATCAGCTTTAATTACTTTTTCGTTAACTACTGCACCGCAGACCTTATTATTCTCTATTATAAGCTTTTGCACTCTTCCTGTTACAGTTTCAACATTCTCCTTTAGTGCAAAACACTTAAGAGCTTCGACAACATCACTTGCCTTGTCGCTTACGGGAAATACTCTTCCGCCGCGCTCAACCTTTGTCTTTACACCGTTATCCTCGATAAGCTTTATAATATCGTCATTTGTGAACGAATACAGTGCACTGTATAAAAACTTACTGTTTGTAGGATATTGATTTATCATATCCTCAATTTCGGCAGTATTTGTTATATTACATCTGCCCTTTCCAGTTATTAAAAGCTTTTTTCCAAGCCGGTCGTTTTTCTCGACCAATATAACCTTATCGGCCTTTTTTGCCGCAACACCGCAGGCAATAAGACCTGCCGCACCGCCGCCGATTACCATAACTTTCATTTATTTTATACTCCACTTATACAAATCTGTGTAAAAAGCATCTGCTCCTACACCTGATACATTTTTAATTCTTGCGCTTGTGTATGTTTTGTGCTTTTTAAATGCAACAGGAATTATGGGCATATCGTCATTTAATACATCACGTAGTTGCTCATACAATGCTCTTGTTTCCTCCGCTGTTCGTGTAACACCCATCTGGTTTACAAGCATATCTATCGCTATATTTTCGTACCCAAAATTATTTGACACGCTCCCCAAAAAACTCGTTATGTCCATATTCGGGCTCATATTATGAGTACCCAAATACATATCATAATTTCCGCTTCTTATTCTGCTTATAAATACGTCATAGGGTTGGATATCCATTATAACCTTTACACCATTCATATTCAGATTTTCGCGGATTTTTTCGGCTATTTTTAAATCCTGTTCACTGTCTTTGTTTACAAGAAACGTCAGCTTAAACTGCAGATTTTTCCCATTTATCACCTTGGTATAACCTTTTGTCTGCGGTTTAAATCCGTCCGCCTTAAGCAATTCCTCTGCACCAACTGAATCAGTAGTCGGCTGAGTTTTCCCTGTATAATTGGGAGATGCATAATTTATTGGTGTATCAACTGCCTTTATTGTTGAATACATCACTTGCTCCTCTATTGATTTTCTGTCTATAATTTTCGAGAGCGCCTGTCTTGTATTCTTCCCCGTAAGGAATGTAGATTTATTATTTATTCCTACATATATCATTTCGTTTGATATATATTCATTTACCCGAATATTGCCCTTTGGTGTATATTCATAGCCTTCGATAAGTGCACCGTTACACACATCTGCATTGCCCGAGTTGAACATTGTAAAATATCTCTCATTATCAGGCACAACCTCGATATATACACCGCCTATTGCACTCTTTTGACTGTGATAGTAATCTGAGACAAGCAACATATATCTGTCTATTCCTACCTTACCTGAATACGAAAACGGTCCTGTACCTATTGGAATATATGAAGAGCTTATATCCATTGCTGTTCTGTTCTTTAATATAGGGAATGTTAAAAGTGCAGTGGGGTTGGGCAAACTATGGTCAAAATTTATTCTGACACTTAAATTATCTATTATATTGCATGATGTAACATAGTCAAGACTGTAATTTGTCATACCTTTTACAATGCAATTTACTGTGTAGGATACGTCATAAGCACTTAGAGATGAACCGTCGTGCCATGAGACACCGTCCTTTAATCTTATAATTATGCTTTTTCCGTCATTGCTTTGCGAGTATCCGTTTGCAAGGACCTCAATGGTATTCAAAGACGAGTCAAGCGTAAAGAGTGGTTCATACACAAACTTCATTGCGTCCTTTACCGATTGCGATGAGGTTGTCAGAGGATTAAATGTATCAAAATCATACATGCATACATTTATTACATTTGCAACGTCTTGCGTATGCTCATTATTTATAATCTCTGTTTTGTTTTCTGCCTGACTGTATGAAAAATATTTTTCTCTGATTTTACCAACTGCTTCGCAACCGCAAAGACAAAACATCATATTAAATACTATAAATAACGACAGTATTCTCTTCATTTAATCCATCACCCGCTTTACTGTTTGTGAAAATAATCATAAATGCTTTTTGCACTTTTCTTGTCTACTACCAACAACAGAGCCTCCATTGTTGCTTCTCTTATGTTTTCTACGCTCCCGAAATGGCTGAGCAGGAGTTTTCTGCGTTTTTCGCCAATCCATGGGATATTATCAAGCTCGGAGTCTATCTTCCCCCTTAGCTTTCTGTGATACGAAATGGCACTTCTGTGCACCTCGTCCTGAATTCTTGTTATAAATTTAAATACATTGCTCATAGGATTTATGTCTATTTCTCCGTCAAGAGAAAGTAGTGCACTCGTTCTATGCTTATCGTTTTTGACCATGCCAAACAAATCAATATCTTGCTCTGTTATTTCTAAAAGCTCACTTATAACACTAAGATGACCTTTACCCCCGTCAAGCAATATAACATCAGGGAGTGGTAAAAACTTTGCATCATCAGGTTGTAATTTCCCCTCGCTTATCTGAGTTTCCTCCTCCATTGCATGACGCAGACGTCTGTATATAACCTCACGCATTGCACTATAATCATCAGCACCCTCAAAGGACTTTATTTTAAATAATCTGTATTTACTCTTTGCAGGAACACCATTTTCAAATACAACCATTGCACCCACATTGTCTGTACCGCTTATATTCGAAATATCGTATGCCTCTATTCTGTGCGGCATTTTATCGAGCGATAAAAGCTCCGCAAATGACGTAAGAACTGTGTTTCTTTCCTTTTCCTTTAACTGCTTTATTTTATAATTCTGCAGTGCTACATCGGAATTTTTCTTAGCCATTTTTATTAGGTTGAGCTTTTCGCCGCGTTTTGGTGTTATAATTGTAACCTTTCTCTTCTTTTTCTGACTGAGCCACTCGCAAATAACATCGTTCTCGTCAATTTCGTATTCTGTTAATATCTCTTGTGGAACAAACTCGCTGTTTTCGTAAAATTGCTCCACAAAGTTTGTCATTATCTCATTACAACCCGAAAGAGCAACATTATTGAGCTTATAGCTTTCTCTGCCAATCATCTTGCCGCCACGCACAAAAAACATTTCGCAAAATGCTATATTTTCTGATTTAGAGAGAGCAATAATATCCTGCTCTGTTTTTTTACCTGTATTTATTATCTTTTGCTTTTCTTCTATTTCCTTTATTGAACGTATTTTATCTCTTAACATTGCAGCAGCCTCAAAGTTCAGCTTTGAAGATGCTATCTTCATTTCTTCTTCAAGTTCTTTTATAAGTTGTTTGTGATTACCCTCCAGAAACGAGCATATTTCAAAGAAAACCTTACGAAACTCCTCCTTTGAAACTTTTCCCGTACATGGTGCAAAGCAGTTATTTATATGGTAGTTAAGGCACGGTCTGCCTTTATTTATATCCTGAGGGAATTTCCTCTTACAAACGGGTGGTTTAAATAGCTTCTGAACAATTTCGAGCATATTTTTAACCGTACCCTTACCCATGTACGGACCGTAATATTTTGCACCGTCGTGCAACAATCTTCGTGTGCTTAAAACCTTGGGATATTCCTCGTTTATTGTAACCTTAATATACGGATAGTGCTTATCGTCTTTTAATAATATATTATATTTGGGCTTATATTTTTTAATAAGGTTACACTCAAGCGCGAGTGCCTCTGTTTCGGAATCTGTTACTATATACTCAAAATAGGCTATGTTTTCTACCATAGCCAGAACTTTTGGAGTGTGGTTTGAGCTTTTTCGAAAATACTGTCGCACTCTGTTTTTTAAATTTTTTGCCTTACCTACATATATAACTTCATCTTCGCTATTATGCATTATATATACGCCCGGGTTTTGAGGCAACCTATTTAATTCTTCTTCAAAATCAAACATATACTATACCTATAAAGAAAAATAACTCCACATAAACAATATGCAGAGTTATCTATACCTTAATTCAAAAAAATTATTCAGAAAAGTTTGACTCAATCAATTCAACAAGGGTTCTTACAGCGTCAGCATCGTCGCTTCCGTCTGCAACAATAGAGATAACCGCGCCTTGCACAAGATTTAAGGATAAAACTCCTAATAGGCTTTTTGCATTAACTCTTCTCTCATCTTTTTCCACCCATATACTTGACTTAAATTCGTTTGCTTTCTGGATAAAAAATGTAGCCGGTCTGGCATGAAGTCCAACTGAATTTTGTATTGTTACACTACTTGATACCACAAAAAGTACCCCCTTAATATTTTAATTAACAATAAGACATTTTCGCTACTCTAAAAATTAAAATACAGACAATCCTTTTAATAGTATAAAAGCAGCTAAGTATATAATATACAATATCTTTAAAAATTTTTTTCAAAAGTAACTACACTATAATCATACTAAAAAAATGTCAAAACGTCAATATATTTTATAACAAATTTTTATTTTCAGTAAAGATAACCTCATTAACATAAATTTTACTCCGAAATTTCGTCTTTTTCAACAATCTCATGCGGAATTGAGGTAGATAAAGCCTCTCTGACCTGACGTTCTATATCATCGCAAAATTCAGTATTATCCTGCATATATTTGCGTACATTGTCGCGACCCTGACCGATTTTTTCTCCATCATAGCTAAACCATGCACCCGACTTCTTTATTATACCAAGTTCAACTGCCATATCGAGTATATTTCCCGTCTTGGAAATACCCTCTCCATACATAATATCGAACTCCGCCTCTTTAAACGGAGGCGCTACCTTGTTTTTAACAACCTTAACTCTTGTTTTATTACCAATAATTTCTGTACCGTTCTTTATTACCTCAAGACGTCTTACATCAAGTCTTACTGATGAGAAGAATTTAAGTGCTCTACCACCGGGTGTTGTTTCTGGATTTCCGTACATAACACCAACCTTTTCACGAAGCTGGTTTATAAATATTACTACCGCACCCGATTTTGCAACTATAGCAGTAAGCTTTCTTAATGCCTGAGACATCAATCTTGCCAATAATCCAACATGTGTGTCGCCCATTTCTCCCTCAATTTCTGCTTTTGGAACAAGAGCAGCAACAGAGTCGATAACTATAACATCAAGTGCACCGCTTCGTACAAGCGCCTCGGCAATATCAAGCGCCTGCTCACCTGTGTCGGGTTGAGCAACAATTAAGTTATCTATATCAACACCGAGCTTTTGGGCATAAACAGGGTCAAGTGCATGCTCAGCATCTATAAATGCAGCCTCACCGCCCATTTTTTGTGCCTCTGCAACAACGTGCAGTGCAACTGTGGTTTTACCTGATGATTCAGGACCGTATATCTCGATAATTCTTCCGCGCGGCATACCACCCACTCCCAATGCCATATCGAGAGTCAGTGAGCCTGTAGGGATAGCATCAACACTCGAAACATGAGTGTCGCCAAGCTTCATAATAGAGCCTGCACCATATTCCTTTTCTATTACATTAAACACCGCTTCAAGAGCCTTTTTCTTTTCTTCATCAACCTTACGCTCTACCTGCGGCTTTATGGGTTTTTCTGTCTTTGCCATTTTAACCTCGTCCCCTTTCATCTATGTAAATACTTAAATATTGCGAACATTTGTTTTATTATACAACATCCTGATATATTTTGTCAATAGTTTTTTCACATTTTAATATAACACTTAAATTACAATTTTATTACTAAAACAGAAGATATAAATAAAGAGAGAGGACTGTCTGTGTAAATTCAATATTGCTCACATTTGCGGGACGTCGAGGACGCCGTCCCCTACAAGCAATATCAATTTTATACAGATTGTCCTCTCTTAAATGCATTATTATGATAGCATTTTGTTTACTGCACTTATGAGCGCATATATTGATGCAGTATTGATGTTAGCGTCAACACCCACACCCCAGAATGTTTTGTCAGAGCCAATACGATGTACACCTATATATGCCGCCGCACGCGAAGAAGATGAACGCTCTAAGGTATGTTCTGTGTAGTTTGATATTTCAAACTCTTCATTTAAAAGCTTTCTAAGACCGTTACTCAACGCATCCAACGGACCGTTACCCACACCTGTTATAGCAGTTTCATTGCCCTGATAACTGATATTTGCGGTTATATGAGTATCGTTATTATTTACATTCGAGTAGTAGGATACACTCTTTATAGGGGTTGTGAGGTTTACATACGTATCCTTGAATGACTGATGAATTTCGTGATTTGTTAAAACAGTTTGCTTTTCGTCAGACATTTCGTTAATGATTGAAGAGAATTCAACAAGCATAGGCTTTGGTAGTGTATAGCCATATTTATTTTCCATAATATAGCTTACTCCGCCCTTACCTGACTGACTGTTAATAAGAATCGGCTCATATTTTCTGCCTATATCTGTCGGGTCTATTGTAAGATATGGATTTGCCCATGTTGTACTTCCCTCTTTTTCGTATAGGTCCATACTCTTTTTAATTGCATCCTGATGTGAGCCGGAGAATGCAACATATGCCATATCACCCGCATATGGGTGTCTTGGATGTATAGGAAGTCTGTTATACTTTTCGTATACCGAAACAATTTCGTCAATATTATCTATATTAAGCTCGGGGTCAATTCCCTGTACAAACATATTAAGTGCAATAACAATTATATCCGCATTACCTGTTCTTTCACCATTACCGAAAATTGTACCCTCTACTCTGTCCGCACCCGCAAGCATAGCAAGCTCTGTTGAGGCAACACCTGTCCCTCTGTCGTTATGAGCATGAAGGCTTATAACAAGATTTTCACGGTTATTTAAGTTTTTACACATATATTCAATCTGGTCTGCGTATACATTTGCAGTTGCAACCTCGATAGTTGACGGAAGATTTACTATAACCTTTCTCTCCGGTGTAGGTTTTAGAATATCAAGCACTGCATTTGTTATTTCAACTGCGTATTCAGGCTCTGTACATGTAAAGCTCTCGGGCGAGTATTCGTATCTTACATTACCCTCAAGCTGACCTTCAACAAGAGATACCAATAGCTTTGCACCGTCAATGGCAAGCTGTTTGATTTCTTCTTTATCCTTTCTGAATACTACCTTTCTCTGCAAGGTAGATGTTGAATTATAAAGGTGTATTATAACATTTTTTGCACCCTTTAGCGATTCAACTGTTTTTGTTATTATATGTTCTCTTGCCTGAGTTAAAACCTGAATTGATACATCATCAGGAATTAAGTCTTCATCTATAAGCCTGCGCACAAAATCATACTCCGTAGATGACGCAGCAGGGAAACCAACCTCAATTTCTTTAAAACCGAGCTTAACTAAAAACTTAAAGAATTCAATTTTTTCGTCAATATTCATAGGCGAATACAACGCCTGATTGCCATCACGCAAATCAACACTGCACCATATAGGCGCCTTTGTTAATTTGTTGTTCGGCCAGTCTCTTGTTTTTAGCGGTATCTCGTGATACATTCTTTGATATTTTTTGTAGTTCATATCTTTTCCTCTAATTCTAAAATATACTTATAATACATACAATTTTACAATAAATTCTTGTTTATGTCAATATCTTTTTCCTTTTTTTAATAATATAAATCAATTAAAATCAAAAAAGTAATTGACAAACATAAAAAATGGTGATACAATATCAATAACACAGGGGAGCTTGTTATTGCAGGCTGAGAGGAAGTAATCAACTTCGACCCTTATACCTGATACGGGTAATGCCGGCGTAGGAAGTTATTTTTATTTGCTTTTTGACGAAGAATTACCCATTGGGTAATTCTTTATTTTTTTAGGAGATGAAGTTTTTATGAGCAATAAAAAAACATCAGTATTCTCAAATAGCCTTATATGGTTTGGTGCGGCAGTATCAATAGCCGAAATAATGACGGGTACACTGTTTGCGCCATTGGGATTTTTAAAAGGTACTTTTGCAATTATCATTGGTCATATAATAGGTTGCATTCTTCTTTATCTCTCGGGAGTGATAGGCGGTAAGGAAGAAAAAAGTGCCATGGAATGTGTAAAAATATCATTTGGTCAAAAAGGCTCGTTGCTGTTTTCGATTCTTAATATAATACAACTTATAGGCTGGACCTCTATAATGATTTTTAACGGTGCAATGTCGGCAAACTCTGTTTTAAACGTTGGCGGGCCGTGGCTTTGGAGCATTGTAATAGGTATTCTTATTGCAATATGGATAATTATTGATATAAAAAGCCTTGACAAAATAAATACCATTTCAGTATGTGCTCTGTTTCTCCTGACATTGATACTCAGTATTATGATTTTCAAAAACAGTTCTGATGCTTCATTTGGTGAACCAATAAGTTTTGGTGCGTGCGTGGAATTGTCCGTTGCCATGCCAATTTCGTGGCTGCCGCTTATATCCGATTATACAAGAAATGCAAAAAAGCCTGTTGCAACATCGGCAGTGAGTTCAATTACATATTTTGTTATAAGCTCATGGATGTATTTTATAGGCATGGGAGCAGCAATTATGTCAGGCGAAAGTGATATTGCTTCCATAATGATTAAATGCGGTCTTGGAATAACTGCACTTATAGTAATAATTTTTTCTACCGTTACTACTACTTTTTTAGACGCATATTCCGCAGGAGTAAGCTGTGTTAGTGTAAATAAAAATATAAAAGAAAAGGTTGCGGCACTGATTGTTTGTGTAATAGGCGTTGTTTTGACAATATTTGTACCTGTGGGGCAATTTGAGGAATTTTTGTATTTTATCGGTTCCGTATTTTCACCTATGATTGCAATACTTATAGTTGATTATTTTATAAATAAAAAGGACTTTTCAGAAGTAAAATTCAATACAACAAACTTAATAATATGGCTTATTGGTTTTGTAATTTACAGAATATTTATGAAAATAGATATGGCATCAGGTTCCACACCCCCTGCTATGATTATAACTGCTCTAATAAGTTTTATAATAAATAAAATATCAAATTTAATAAAAGGAGAAAATAAAAATGTTTAAAGAAATACTTAATAATGTACGTACCACTCACCCATTGGTACATAATATAACAAATTATGTGACTGTAAATGATTGTGCAAATATTTTACTCGCTTGCGGTGCATCGCCAATAATGGCTGACGATATAGAGGAGGTTTGCCAGATAACCTCTATTTGTAATGCATTAAATATAAATATAGGGACACTAAACCAAAGAACTATTCCCTCTATGCTTATGGCAGGCAAAAAAGCAAGGGAGTTAAATCACCCCATAGTTCTCGACCCTGTTGGCGCGGGTGCATCATCACTTCGCACTAAAACTGCCATGTCAATTTTAGAAGAAGTCAAACCAACAGTTATAAGAGGAAATGTTTCGGAAATTAAAACTCTTGCAATGGGTACTTCTACAACAAAAGGCGTTGACGCCGATATTACAGACAAAGTAACAAAAGAAACATTAAAAAATGCGGTTACCTTTGCAAAAGATTTTTCTAAAAAAACAGGCGCTATTATAGCAATAACCGGCGAAATAGATATTGTTGCGGACCTGGATAAAGCATATTGCATTTACAACGGTCATTCCATGATGAGTTCAATAACAGGTACAGGTTGCCAGCTAAGTTCACTTATTTGTGCATACGTAGCAGCAAACAAAGGTAATGAATTAAAAGCAACCGCCGCCGCGGTTTGTGCTATGGGATTATGCGGCGAAACAGCTTTTAACCGACTTAGTGAAAAGGACGGAAATTCAACATACAGAAATTATATTATAGACGCTATCTATAATTTAAATGGCGAGGAATTAGAAAAGGGTGCAAAATATGAAATTATGTAAAAAGGCAATGCTTTTATATGCAGTAACCGACAGAGCATGGGTAGAAAACCAAACTCTTTACGAACAGGTTGAATGTGCTCTAAAAGGCGGAGTAACGTGCTTACAGCTACGCGAAAAGGATTTGGATTTTGAGAGCTTTTTGGAAGAGGCATTAAAAATCAAATCACTTTGTAAAAAATATAACGTACCATTTATTATAAACGACAACGTCGAAATTGCAATAAAATGTAATTCCGACGGTATCCATATAGGCCAACACGATATGTCTTTAAAGGATGTACGTAAAATGGTTGGTGATGATATGATAATAGGAGTTTCAGCACAAACTGTAGAGCAAGCACTTGAGGCACAAGAAAACGGTGCCGACTATCTTGGTGTTGGTGCAGTATTTTCTACAAGCACAAAGCTCGACGCTGATGATGTGTCATATGATACACTAAAGGATATTTGTAAAAGAACATCAATTCCCGTTGTGGCAATAGGCGGAATAAATAAGGATAATATTTTAAAGCTTGCAAAATCGGGCGTTGATGGCGTTGCACTTGTATCTGCAATTTTTGGTGCAGACGATATAGAAAGCGAATGCAGAGAATTAAAGAAAATTTCTGAAGGAATGGTGAAAATATGAAAAAAGTTCTTACAATAGCAGGCTCCGACTCAAGCGGCGGCGCAGGCATTCAGGCAGATATAAAAACCATAACCGTCCATAAAATGTATGCAATGAGTGCTATAACCGCACTTACTGCCCAAAACACAACGGGGGTATATGATATTTTAGACTCTACCCCCGATTTTGTAGGAAATCAGCTCGATTGCATCTTTAAAGATATATACCCTGACAGTGTGAAAATAGGAATGGTATCAAACTGCGATATTATTGAGGTAATAGCCCAAAAACTAAAAGAATATAGCGCAAAAAATATTGTTCTTGACCCTGTTATGATTTCAACAAGCGGACATAAACTTATAAGTGATGACGCGCAAAACACTCTTATAAAAAGACTGATACCTCTTGCCGACGTTATAACACCCAACATTCCCGAGGCAGAGGTACTAAGTGGCATTAAAATAAAAGACGAAAATGATATGGTAGCTGCGGCGCGTAAAATATCAGAGTTTTTTGGTGGTGCTATACTTGTAAAGGGCGGACATCTTGTAAACAACGCAACCGACCTTTTATATTATAACGGAAAAGAACATTGGTTTTCTTCCGAACGTATAGATAACCCCAACACTCATGGCACAGGTTGCACATTATCATCTGCAATAGCATGTAACCTTGCAGACGGATATTCTTTAGAGGAAAGCATAAAAAATGCAAAAGTATATCTTACAGGCGCACTAAAGGACATGCTCGATTTGGGCAAAGGCTCGGGACCATTAAATCATTCATATAATATAAAGTAATACACAAAAAAAGGACTGTCTGTATAAATTTGATATTGCTTGTAGGGGACGGCGTCCTCGACGTCCCGCCAATTTAAGCAATAAAATTTATACAGATTGTCCTTTTTCCCTTTTATTTATTTTCTATCACCTTAAAATATGGCGGATATTCCTTTTCTTCTTCGGAAGCATATTCAAGCAATACATCCCCGTCATTATCCTCTAATTCCTCAAAGCCCATAAGCTTGTATGTTATATACATCATTCTGTTGCGGTCAGTTGTTTTAAACTCCGCAAACATTCTCTTATTAAGCTTTTGTTTTAATTTTGCAAGATGTACTAAAATTGCCGAGCCAACTCCTCTTGACATTACCCTGCAGCTCATTAAAAGAAGTTTTATTCTTAAATCTTCACTGTTTTCTACAAGTATAAGACCTATTTTCCCATAATCACCAAACTTATCCTTTAAGCCGGCAATTAAAAAGATGTGCTTATCATCTTCTATGAACTCCTTTAGCTCATCATATGAATATGTGTATCCTGTGGAATTTAGCTGATGTGTTCTTATTGTAAGCTCGTATGCTCTTTGCAAATCCTCTTCACTGACAGGAGCTATTGTAAGCTCCATATCAAGACTTTGCAAAAACTCAGCGCTTGTACCCTCAAACTCTTTCTCCGATTCATCACGCTTTGTGGCTGCAATATACATTTTTCTGCGGTTCTTGGTATCCTCTGTTATAAAACGCGGTGTCATTCTTTCATATCTTAAAATATCTTTTATGTTAAGTGCGTCTATTGTCATAACATCGGGACACAAATGCACAACCTCTTCCCGCTCAAACGGTTGGTCGTCTACAAAAGCAAATGTGTTAATACCTATGTTTAATTTTTGTGCAATCTCCTTTATTGAACCGCTTTTTGGATTCCAGTTTATCTGCGGATATAAAAAATACTCATTTATGCCGAATTCGCATAGTTTTTTATATGCATCATCATAGTCATTTTTACTTGCAACAGACTGCAGAATTCCACGCTCATCGAGTGCTTTTATAACATCAATAACGCCATCTGCAAGCTTTGTTGCACCGCCCTCAACAAGTGTGCCCTCCCAGATAGTATTGTCAAGGTCCCACACGACGCATTTTATTTTTTCTTCGCTCATCATCTTCCCCTTTACAGATACTTCTCAACTGTATCAGCAATAGTTGCAACTGTTTTAAAATTCTTCTCAGTTATATCTTTATTTTTAAATTTTATACTAAATTCCTTTTCGAGATACATAACAATTTCAAGAGCAAATAAGGAGTTTACGTATCCTCCCTTAAATAAATCCGTATCAATGCTTACCTCTTGTCCCTTTTCTTCAAAAAAGCCCAAGACTATTTCCTGTGTTGTCATAGTCATAATTACTCCTCTCTATTTTATAAACTCTCATAATACTTCCTAATCCAATTATATAACAAACTGTATTCAAAGTCAATAATTTGCTCTTAAATACTCGATTTTTTTAAATATTTTATAGACTTTTTACGATATATGTTGTATAATGATTATATATAGCTAAAACAGAACGGAGAATTATATGGCAAGCAAAATCGTACCCGACGTTGTTATAAAAAGACTCCCAAGATACTACAGATATCTTGGAGATTTAATGGACCAGGGAATTTATAGAATTTCTTCTGCAAGTCTTTCAAAAAAAATGAATGTAACCGCCTCGCAAATACGCCAGGACTTTAATTATTTTGGTGGATTCGGTCAACAAGGTTACGGATATAATGTAGAATATCTCTACAACGCAATCGGTGAAATCCTTGGTGTTGACGATGGTAATACAACTATAATAATAGGTGCAGGTAATCTTGGACGTGCACTCGCCTCACATCCCGGCTTCGCGCGACGCGGATTTAATCTTGTAGGCATATTTGATAATAACAAGGACATAATAGGCACTACCATAAACAAAATGAAGGTCATGAGCATAGACGAATTAGAAGAGTTTCTTGCTAAAAACAAAGTAGATATAGCAATACTTTCGGTGCCTAAGGTAGCAGTTCAGTCAGTCGCACAAACTGTTGCAGGCTGCGGTGTACGTGGTATTTTAAACTTTTCTTACAGAGAACTGGAGTTACCGGACAGTGTAATGGTCGAGAACATTCATATATCCGACCCGTTAATGACACTTTCATATAAATTAAGAAAGGGAGAGTTCTTTTAAATCAAGATGAAAACAATCGCATTTGTAGGCCCGAGCGGTACAGGCAAGAGCTATCAGTCTATAGTTGTATCACAAAAATACAATGCAGACGCTATTATAGATGACGGACTTTTAATATCTCATGGCAAAGTAATTGCAGGCACTTCGGCAAAAAAGGAAAGCACAAGAATTGCCTCTGTTAAGCATGCCCTGTTTATGAATGATACTGACGCAGACGAGATAAAAAATGCAATAAAAGACAGTAGCATAGAATGTCTTATGATACTTGGTACTTCAATGAGAATGGTGCAAAAAATTGCAAATCGCCTTGATGTTTTACCAATCACCCAAACCATACACATAGAGGATGTTGCAACACCCGACGAAATAAAGACTGCACAAAGTATGCGTCTGACACAGGGCAAGCACGTAATACCCGTTCCCGCCCCTGAAATAAAAAAAGATTTTTCGGGATATTTTCTGCATCCATTGCGCCTGTTCCAGAAAAATCTCAGCACAGAAGATGAGAGTGTAGAGTCCGACAAGTCCATTGTACGTCCATCTTTTTCGTATATGGGCGACTTTATGATTTCGGATAATGTTCTTTTTGCCATAACAGAATACGAAGCAAGCAAAACAGACGGTATTTATAAAATAAACAGTACCAACATCCGAAAATCACCGCATGGAATACATTTTGATATAAGTGCAACACTAAATTACGGATATAATCTCTCGGACGTATCGCGAAAATTCCAGTACACTTTAAAACAAAATATAGAGGAATATACCGCAGTAAACGTAAGACGGATAAATATATACATTAAATCATTATATATAGAAAGCTAAAGGAGTAATTTTTTTAATTATGGACAGTTTTAAGCTTAATGCGCCATTTTCACCAACCGGCGACCAACCTCAGGCAATAAACACTCTTGTTGAGGGGTTTGAGTCAGGTAAAAAACACCAGACTCTTATGGGCGTTACAGGTTCAGGCAAAACCTTTACAATGGCAAATATAATTGCAAAATTAAATAAGCCGACTATTGTTCTTGCTCATAACAAAACTCTTGCGGCACAGCTTTTTGGTGAATTCAAGGAATTCTTTCCCGAAAACTGTGTTGAGTTTTTTGTTTCATATTACGACTATTACCAACCTGAGGCATATCTTCCGCAGACTGATACTTATATAGAGAAAAACTCAATGACCAATGAGGAGCTTGATAAACTACGCCACAGTGCCACTTTTGCACTATTTGAGCGCAAGGATGTTTTGATTGTTTCATCCGTTTCGTGTATTTATGGCCTTGGCGACCCTGACGACTATAAAAATCTTATGCTTTCTCTAAGAGTAGGCTTAGAACAAGACCGCGATGAAATTTTAAAAAAGCTTGTTTCTATGCAATACGAACGCAACGACATAAACTTCATAAGAAACAAGTTCCGTGTTCGTGGCGATGTATTGGAGATATTCCCTGCCAACAATGGCGAGAATGCAATAAGAGTTGAGTTTTTTGGTGATGAAATAGAACGCATATGTGAAGTAAATGTTGTTACAGGCGAGGTTGTAGGAATACGAAATCACGCGGTAATAACACCTGCCTCGCACTATGTTACCACAAACGAAAAAATGCTCATAGCAATGGCGGCAATAGAAGAAGAAATGCGGGAGCAGGTTAAGTTCTTTAAGGACCGCGATATGCTAATCGAAGCACAAAGAATAGAGCAACGCACACTTTATGACCTCGAAATGATGCAGGAAATTGGCTTTTGTCAGGGCATAGAAAATTACTCAAGGCATATAAGTGGCAGAGAAAAGGGCAGTGCACCATTTACACTGCTCGACTACTTCCCCGACGACTTTCTTATGATTATAGACGAGTCGCACGTTACAATTCCACAGGTGCGTGGAATGTACAATGGCGACAGGGCAAGAAAAGAAACTCTTATTAAATACGGATTCAGACTGCCAAGTGCGGCAGATAACAGACCTCTTAAATTTGATGAATTTCAAAAAAGGCAAAACTATGTACTATATACAAGTGCAACACCTGCTCAGTATGAAAAGGAGCTATCACAGACAATAGCAGAGCAGATAATACGACCGACAGGGCTTTTAGACCCCGAAGTATTTTTGCGTCCTACCCAGCACCAGATTGATGATTTAATAAAAGAAATACAGTTGCAGATACAAAACGGATTCAGAACCCTTGTTACCACTCTCACCAAGAAGATGGCAGAGGATTTAACTGACTACCTAAAACAAATCGGAATCAAGGTTACGTACATGCACTCTGATATAGATACATTGGAGCGAACAGAAATAATAAAGGATTTACGACTTGGTGTATATGACGTGCTTGTAGGAATAAACCTTTTAAGAGAGGGACTTGATATTCCCGAGGTTGCTCTTGTTGCGATACTCGACGCTGACAAGGAGGGCTTTTTAAGAAGCGAAATGTCCCTCATTCAGACTATAGGCAGAGCGGCAAGAAACAGTGAGGGCAAAGTAATACTTTATGCCGATACAATAACAGGCTCTATGCAGCGCGCAATGGACGAAACTGCAAGGCGTCGCAGAATACAGAGTGATTACAACATTGAGCATAACATAACACCAAAAACCATTAAAAAGGATATACGCGAAAGAATCGAATCATTAAAGCCTGTATCTGAAAGCACACAGGCTGACTTTGATTATACAAAAACTATCGCAAGCCTGACTGCCCAGATGATACAGGCGGCAGAAAATCTTGACTTTGAATCGGCGGCAGAGCTTCGCGACAGAATAAGGAGAATTGAAAAGGAATATGAATCAGAAAACACTTGATAAGGCTATAAATATAATTACCCAAAGACTGCTCACTCCTCTGCTCTACAAAACAGAAGATAATGAGGGTATAAAGTTTATAGGTTTTTTTGATACTAATATGGATTTTTCCGAAATAGAAAAAACTGAAATATCACTTTCGGCATATATAGATATACCACTGGAGATAATAGATATACGCGAATTCGAATCGGCAGATATACTCCATATAATAAATAATGCCGAGCTTGTTTATTCCATGCATCCTACAATGGAAACTTATTTTAAAACTGCAATAACAAGCGAGCTTGAATTTTACAAGCAAGTAAAAAAGAGCTATCTCGAAAGACGAAATTCTACGGGTACATTTTATGTACAGTAAGGAGATATATTAAATTGGATAAATATATAAAAATACAAGGTGCACGCGAGCACAATCTGAAGAATATAAGTCTTAATATACCGCGCGAAAGACTTGTTGTTTTAACAGGTCTTAGCGGCAGCGGAAAATCTTCACTCGCCTTTGACACAATCTATGCCGAGGGTCAAAGACGTTACGTGGAGTCTCTTTCTTCGTATGCAAGACAATTCTTAGGACAAATGGAAAAGCCTGATGTGGATTACATTGAGGGACTTTCGCCCGCAATAAGCATAGACCAGAAAACAACATCAAAAAATCCGCGTTCAACTGTGGGTACAGTAACAGAAATATACGATTATCTGCGTTTACTTTATGCACGTATCGGTGTTCCCCACTGTCCTCAGTGCGGAAAAGAAGTTAAAAGGCAGACTATAGACCAGATGGTCGACCACGTTTTAACCCTTGAGGAGAAAACAAGAATACAAATTCTTGCTCCTATTGTAAGAGGCAAAAAGGGCGAACACAAAAAGATATTTGAACAGGCAAGAAAAGACGGTTATGTACGTGTAAGAGTTGACGGTGAAATGCACGACCTCGAGGAGGATATCGAGTTAGCGAAAACCCATAAGCACAGTATAGAAATAGTAGTGGACAGGCTTATTATACGCGACGATATTGCAAAACGCTTAACCGACTCAATGGAAACTGCACTTAAAATATCAGGCGATATTGTAATGGTAGACGTTATAGGCGGTAAAACACTTACTTTTAGCCAGAACTATGCGTGCGATGATTGTGGCATAAGCTTACAGGAGCTTTCGCCAAGATTGTTCTCTTTTAACAACCCATATGGTGCATGCCCTAACTGCGATGGATTAGGTGCTCTGTCAAAAATCGACCCCAACCTCATAATTGCAGACGAAAATCTGTCTCTTATACAAGGGGCAATACACTGCAGCGGTTGGGCAGGCCCCGAGTATACTGACAGTATTGCACATATGTCATATCAGGCGATAGCGAGATATTATGGTGTAGACATAAATACCCCATGGAAAGACCTTAGCGATGAGGTTAAAAACGCCGTACTCTATGGCACCGGCAACACTAAAATAGAAATGGAATTTACACGAAGTTATGGTTCTGGTAAATATATGGCATCATTTGAGGGTATAGTAAACAATCTTGAACGGAGATACCACGAAACAACCTCTGCATACACAAAATATGACCTTGAACGATACATTCATGAGGTTAAGTGTACAAAGTGTAATGGCGCAAGGTTAAACAACGAGGTTCTGTCCGTAACAATTAACGGTGTTAATATTTATGAGCTTACCTGTATGCCCATAAACGAAGAAATGAATTTTATAGAAAATCTTAAGCTTACCAAACGAGAAGCAATGATTGGCGACCAGATTATAAAAGAAATTAAGGCACGCTATCAATTCCTGCTCGACGTTGGCTTAAATTATCTTTCACTATCACGTTCTTCAGGAACGCTTTCGGGCGGTGAGGCACAGAGAATCCGTCTTGCCACACAAATAGGCTCGGGACTTATGGGTGTCTTATATATACTCGACGAGCCAAGTATCGGTCTGCATCAAAGAGATAATGACAGACTGATAAACACTTTAAAACATCTGCGCGATTTAGGAAATACAGTTATAGTTGTTGAGCATGATACCGATACAATGTACGCTGCTGACCATATTATAGATATCGGTCCCCGTGCGGGAATACATGGCGGCGAGGTTGTCGGTGAGGGTACTGTTGAAGATATAATAAAATCTCCCAAATCCATTACAGGCAAATACCTTAGCGGCGAAATAAAAATAAACGTACCAAAGGTACGAAGACAACCCACGGGTTATATAACAGTAAAAGGTGCTAAAGAAAACAACCTCAAAAATATTGATGTCAAATTCCCGCTTGGAATAATGACATGTGTTACAGGTGTAAGCGGAAGCGGGAAATCCTCGCTTGTGAATGAAATTTTATATAAAAGACTTGCAAGGGATTTGAACCGTGCACACACATTCCCGGGTGAGCACAAGGATATTGAGGGTATAAATCAGCTTGATAAAGTAATCGACATAGACCAAAGCCCTATAGGTAGAACACCGCGTTCTAATCCCGCCACATACACTAACGTATTTAACGATATACGCGAGCTGTTTGCAACAACAAACGAGGCGAAAATGCGCGGCTACAAGGCAGGACGTTTTTCGTTCAATGTAAAAGGCGGACGATGTGAGGCATGTTCCGGAGACGGTATAAAAAGAATAGAGATGCATTTTCTTGCAGATATTTATGTTCCGTGTGAGGTATGTAAAGGCAAGAGATACAACCGTGAGACTCTCGAGGTTAAATACAAAGGTAAAAATATATACGAAGTACTCGAAATGACAGTTGATGAGGCAGTTGTATTTTTCGAAAACCACCCAAAAATAAAGCGCAAGGTGCAAACACTCCAGGAGGTTGGTCTTGGATATATCAAACTAGGACAAAGCTCTACAACTCTTTCGGGCGGTGAAGCACAAAGAGTAAAGCTTGCTACAGAGCTTTCCAAGCGCAGTACGGGAAGGACTATATATATTCTTGATGAGCCAACCACAGGTCTGCATAGTGCAGATGTACACAAGCTCATAGAGGTTCTTAACAGACTTACCGATGGCGGTAATACCGTTATAGTTATTGAGCATAACCTTGACGTAATAAAAACTGCCGATTATATCATAGACTTAGGCCCTGAGGGCGGTGCTGCAGGCGGCAGTATTATTGCTACAGGAACTCCCGAAGAGGTTGCCAAATGCAAGGGCTCTCATACAGGAAGATATATAAAAAAATTCCTATAACGCGCAAAAGGGGCTGTTTTTAGCGCATTTTGCTTTGTTTTGTGAATTCTGCATATAAATTCATTTACCCAAAAAGAAGTGTACAAAAATGTACCTTCTTTTTTTGACCTTTTTCTACAAAAAAATACCTTGACATTTTATAACAAAAATATTATAATATATAAAAACGAACGTTTGTTCGAGAAAGGTGTCCTGAGGTTGATTGGTAAGCGCATAAAAGAAATAAGAACAAAAATGAATATCACACAAAAAGAGTTGGCAGCAAGGCTTAATGTAGGTCAAGGTGCAGTATCAAATTGGGAAAATGGCAAGCGTGTTCCCGATATTGGTATTCTCAATGCTTTTTCTAAACTCAGCGGGGTCAGTCTTGATAAAATAGTTGGCAGTAAGAAAAATGAATCTTATTTCTCGTATGCCCAGACTTACCTTGATGCAGATAGTGATGAGTGTCAATATTTTGCAGTCAAAATAAAGGGTTGCAGTATGGATAAGCTACGTATATGCGACGGGGATACCCTTGTTGTAAAATCTCAGGATTATGCTTCAAATAACGATATTGCACTTGTCAGTGTTAATGATGGTTCCCCTCAGATACGTGAATATTACATAGATGGAACAACTATAAGCTTAACTCCACATTCAACCGACAGAAAGTACAAATGCAAATTTTATAATACAAGAAAAGATAAAATTAAAATATGGGGAAAAGTTGTTTCCAATAATATAAAATTCTAAAAACACAAAATTTCCTAAAGTATAAAAAATCAACCTCAAATCCATTTAGATTTGAGGTTGATTTTTTATATAATTTTAAAACCTACATCTTACAGTAACAAGTTGAACCTTTGGCTCTTTTGAGAAATCAGCTACCACTTTTACAATTGATGGCGTACCTAATAATCTCAAAGTAACTTCGAGGTCTTTTTTTGTACTCCATATTGCTGTTGCAACAGTATCGGAATTATCATCATCTATAGCAGAATAAATTCTGGTATTTATGGTTTTTCCAAAGACCGGCTTATTAAACCCTGCAACAAATTCAAAGTTTTCATCATCCGAGATAAGAGTAACCTTTACCTCATCCTTGTCAAAGTCAAATTTTATAGCCTTGTATATACCCTTTTGAGGGATTTCATAAGTGTTGCCACTTATAATATCAGCAATAGGCGACATCTCGGAAAACTTATATGTAATACGAAGATTTGATAGTACATCCTCGAGCTTTTTAACACTTTCTGTATCTTCTTGGAGCGGTTTATCCTGCATTTTAAACATAATGTTTTCATAAAACGATTCTAATATATAACTAAGATTGATGTTAGAATAACCCGAGTTTATAACAAAGATTGCATCATAATCAGGCATTATCACACACATTTGTCCGTAAGCTCCGCACAGACGTGTTGTGTTGTATCGTCCTTTCCAGAACTGATAGCAATAACCTTGTTGCCAGTCAAGTCCCGTTTGGCAATTTTCAGTTGAAATATGTTTTTTAGTAGCAAGCTCTATCCAGCTTTGAGGAACAACCTGTTCACCATTCCACTTACCACCGTTGAGATATGTAAGCCCTACCTTTGCCAAATCACGCGCCATCATTCTCATGCCTGTATAACCAATATTTGTACCCAAACTATCTTTTACATAATAAGGTTTTTCAATGCCGAGCGGTTTAAATAATCTTGGCATAAGATACTCTACAACATTTTCTCCTGTGATTTTTCTAACAAGGGCCGAAAGCATATGTGTGCCATAGGCATCATATCGAAACTCCTCGCCACACTCTATATCCTTTACTCTGTAAAAGAAATCATGCAACATAGCATTAGACAGATTCTTACGTTTTTGGGCTTCGTGCACTGCCCCTCCCTGCTGTCCAAATGACATAGAAAGCAAATCGTGAATTTTAATCTTCAAATTCTCCTTGTTTATATCATCATTTATCAGTTCAGGGAAATATGTATATATATAATCGTCAACACTTATCTTGCCTTCCTCCACGAGATAACCTATTGCAATACTTGTAAAAGATTTGCTCACAGAAAAAAGCGTATGTTTTGTTTCGCAACTATATGGCGAAAAATATCCCTCACACACTAATTTACCATGTCTTATAAGTAAAAAAGAATGTGTTTCCTGATCTTCAAGCCCCTGGCACAAAGCCTCAACAAAATCAATAATGTTTTTTGAGCTTATACCGCAAGATTCAGGTGTTGCTTTTTCTAAAAAACTCATATTACGTTCCTTCCGTTGTTAATTATATATTTTATATATCCTACCATATTATAGCAAAATATCCTGCGTAGCATAACAACATCAATATACCGGCATAGCGTTTTAGCTTACGTTCTTTTAATGAGCAGACAAAAAGTAACACCGCTGCAAATACCGACACAAGCGCGTCAAACCGAAAACCCTCCGCAAAAGGAACCGGTATTATAACCGAAGAAAGTCCCACAACAAACAAGATATTAAAAATATTACTTCCCACTATGTTTCCAATAGCTATATCTGCGTTTCCCTTTCGTGCTGCCATAACTGATGTAAACAACTCAGGAAGTGATGTTCCCAATGCAACAATTGTAAGTCCTATAAATCTTTCGCTAAGTCCTAACACATTAGCAATTTTTGTAGCCGAATTTACTGTTATGTTACTTCCCCATATAATTAAGGCAAGTCCAACAACTGTAAGGGAAATTGCCTTAAAAACAGAAACCTCTTCTACGCTATCCTGTTCGATATCTCTGTCTTTTTTTGCCATATAAAACGTATATGCAAGATACATTAAAAAAACAACAAGCAGAATTATACCATCAAAAATACCTACAGTTTTATCATGACCAATTCCAAAAAGCAATAGGCTAATACCAATCACAAATGGAATTTCAACCTTGATTGTTGACTTTGCAACTGCAAGCGGCGTTATAATAGCAGAAAGACCAAGTATTATCAGAATATTTAAAATATTACTTCCAAGAATGTTACCAATGGTAATATCTGCGCTCCCCTTAATTGCTGCACTGATGCTTACTGCCGCCTCAGGTGCACTTGTTCCCATTGCAACTATTGTAAGACCAATTACAAGCTGAGGAATACCAAACTTTGTTGCAATTCCCGCAGAACCGTCAACAAACCAATCCGCACCTTTTGTAAGCATAAAAAATCCAATAGCCAATAATAAAATCTGTAATATAATTTCCAATGTTTTTCTCCTTTGATTTATCTATTTTTTTACACCAATAGAAATTATAACATATTTTCAATATTTTGTCTATACTTTTTTGCAGTAATAGAACAAAATGTCGACTTATGCAAGGTGCGCAAAGCGTTTTTCTTTTATGATTTTTTATCATAGATAAAAATAAACAAAAATTTCGCAATCTAATTATAACAAATATGTCAATTCTGACGATTGCAATTTCCACAGATTTATGCTATCATATATTTGAGATTATTTTATTAAATCTCTTATTTAAAAAAACTCAAACAAAAAAATCAACAGATTCCCTCTAATATATATCTGTTGGTTTTTTTGTTTGCAACAAAATGGGGATGTTAAAAAACTCCTGATTGCACCCTTTTTCTATCAAAAAAGCGATGTAAAACTGATTTGTTTTACATCGCTTTATTTTATTTATTACTTCTTTTTTCTTTGCATTGCTGCTTCAGCTTTTGCTTTCTGCTCAGACTCTTTCCATGCTCCCCAATATGTTGATGCAATAAATATTGATGTATATGCACCTATTACTATACCAACTATAAGCGGAAGTGCAAACTCTTTTATTGTATTTACACCAATGAAGTAGATAAGAACTATTGTTACAAGAGTTGTTATTGTAGAGTTCAATGTTCTGCCCATTGTTTCTGCAATACTGTTATCAACAACATTTGCTATTGTAACATTCTTTTTTCTGCCTCTCATGTTTTCTCTTATTCTGTCAAAAATAACGATTGTATTATTGATTGAATAACCAACAACTGTAAGCATTGCCGCAATGAATGTAGTATTTAGCGGAATGTTTGTTATTGTATAAACACTTGCCATAACAAGAACATTTATAGCAAGAGCAACAACCGCCATAACTGCACTTCTCCATTCGAATCTGAATGCAATGTATATAAGTATGCAGATTATAGCAAGCAATGTATATAGAAGTGCTTTACGTTGTACCTCAAGACCAAAGCTTGCAGACGCTGACGATGATGAAAGAAGCGCACTATCCTCTAATGAATACTTTGTCTTTAATTCACCAAAGATTTTGTTCTTCATTTCTTCTTCAACAGGTGGTGTTTTTATAACAACTTGTCCGCCGCCTTCACCTGCGCTTTGAACAGTAACCTTACCGTCAACCTTGTTGTCGGCAAGAACTTTGTTTACAACATCTGCAATTTCGCTATTATTAACGTCCTTGCCCAAATCAACCTGCATTCTGATACCGCCCATAAACTCAACGTCGAAGTTAAATCCTCCGTTTACAAAATACATGGCGATACCTATAACAATAATCAATAGAGGAAGAATAAGATACTTATTTTTATTAGCTGAAAAGTTTTTCATTATTCGTTACCCTCCTTTATTGTTTTCTTAGCATTGTAGAACAGACCTCTGTTCTTTATACCAACACCAACAAGTGCCTTAAGCAATGCCTTTGTAATAACAATGGCAGTAAACATACTCAATACAACGCCTATACCAAGTGTTGTTGCAAAGCCTGTTACTGTACCAATACCACTGATGTATAAAACAACGCAAGAAATTATTGTTGTTATGTTAGAGTCAAGAATTGCTGAGAATGCCTTCTTAAATCCGCTCTCAACACCTGCTTTTATAGTTTTACCCAAAGCAAGCTCTTCTTTCATTCTTTCAAATATGATACAGTCTGCATCGACCGCCATACCTATAGAAAGTATAATACCTGCGATACCTGAAAGTGATAGGTTTATTTCGAACAAGCCCATTGCAAGAGATATAAGACCTATATATATAAGTAGTGATATACTTGCCATAAGACCTGGCAATCTATATACAACAATCATGAATATCATTATAAGTATGATACCTATAGCAGCAGCCAAAAGACTTGATGATAGTGCATTTGAACCAAGCTCAGCACCAACAGTTTCCTGTGTTATAACATTAAGTTTAAACGGAAGCTGACCCGATTTAATCTTGTTAGCCAAATCCTGTGCAGTTTCAGGTGTGAAGTTGCCTGAGATAGTACATGACTCTGCATTTATTTCTTCTGCAACCGATGGACTTGAAACAATCGCCTCGTCCATCATAATTGCTATATAGTTCTTACCCTCTGCAGATTTTGCAGCAGCGTCCTTTGTTGCCTTTGCAAACTTTTCAACTGCAGAAGCCTCAAACTGAACTACAACGTGTGGTTGAGATACACTGTTCTGACCAACAGGACCATAAACATACTTTGCGTCCTTTATGTCTGTTGCACCGTCAAGTACAATGTTACCATCAGCATCTCTGAATGTCAACTCAGCAACATCACCAAGAAGCTCAGCAGCTTTGTCAGTGTCTGTTACAGACGGAATTTCAACTGTGATTTTTCCGCCCTCACTCTTTGATATACGTGCTTCTGTATATCCTGCATTTGTCATACGTGTCTGGAAAATCGACTCAACAATGTTCATTTGCTCATCTGTTGGATTTTCAGCATCTGCCTCAAAAGTTATAACCGAACCTCCTGCAAGGTCGATACCCTGTTTGATACTCTTGTTTTCGTCATTGATAACACCCTTGTAGCTAAAGCCTGCAATATTGAAACCAATAAATGCAACGTAGTTTAGCAATATGGCTACTACAACTGCAAAACAAAGAGCAGCAATACTCTTTTTCTTCATGTATTTCATTCCTTTCTTCTTTTACGACTTTTATGTCGTTTTTTATATATAATACATCTATAATATTATACATCTATATCCACATTTAGTCAAGGGTTTTTCTACAATTAAAAGATTACAAGAATATTACAAGAACTCACAATCCAAGCAAATATATATTTTATTAAGACGGACACGGTCAGTGCAATACACACTATATAATTATTATTTACGTAGCAGGGGGCGATTTATAAATCGCCCCCTGCAAGTAATTATTTCTCTAACTTTTCAAATTCACGCAATATCTGTCTCGTTCTTACACCCATAAGGTCATTTATATCCTTTTCGGCAAGAGCAATATGTTGTTGCGCTTTTTCCAACACACCATTAAACTTTTCAAACTCTCCTTTTATTGCCATAAGCTGATGCCATATATCTTCTGCCTTTTCGTTTACTGCCAGAGTTTTAAAACCCATCTGCAACGCATTTAAAAGTGCTGCAAGATTAGAGGGGCCTGCAAGAGATATTTTATATTTTGTCTGCAAAGTCTCACACATTCCGCGTTTTACAAGCTCTGCATACAATCCCTCTATTGGTACAAACAGAATTCCAAAATCCGTAGTATGCGGAGGCGCAATATACTTATCTTTTATATCCTTGGCAAACTTATCGACTCTGCCGACAAGAAGCTTTGCACAGTTGTCCACTTCAGTTACATCCGCACTCTCATACGCATCCAGAAGATTATAGTATGCGTCAAGTGGGAACTTAGAGTCTATTGGTAAATAAACCACACCATTCTCACCTGGAAGTTTTATTGCAAACTCAACAGGATTTCTTGTGTCGGGAACTGTACATACATTTTCTTCGTACTGCTCCTTACTCATAATCTCCGAAAGAATTGAACCCAACTGCCACTCTCCCAGAATTCCTCTTGTTTTCACATTCGACAGTGTTTTTCTTAGTTCTTCAACACCGCTTGCAAGAGATTGCATTTCGCCCATGCTGTGTGAAAGACGTTCCAGACGCGTATTCATATCTGCTGACATTCTGTTAATACGCGTATCCATAATATTTAGTTTTTCCGTCTGGTACTTACCTATTTTATCCTGCGTATCTGCTATCTGCGAGCCCATTTTTACCACAAGCTCGCCACTTTTATCGTCTCTACCTTTTAAAAGTCCCATTGCTCCAAATGCTAATACAAGCAAAATCAACAATGATAATAATACTATTATTGCTATATACATTTTTTATCCTCCATAAAATTATACCTGTGGCGGTTTTTTATCGGACACAATATGAACGCCCGATGCACTGTCATTTTTGAATACTATATGAAATTCATAATTCTTTCCGTTATGTGTTCGTTTATTATTTTCCACCTGCTCATCAATATAGTCTATAACCTCTTTTATATCCTGAGCATTTGTATATGTTGCAAGCGGTGCGTCCTTATCTTTTTCTGAGAGCATCATATATTCTGACATTTCCTCGTCACTTTCCGGCACACTGCTTACCGAAACTGACTTGATATCATCTACAATATCCATACCACCGCTTATTCCCCACTCTCCAAGAAGCTTCATTGTGTTTTTGTAGGATTTACGTATATTGTATTCTTCCTCTCGGTCCCACCATAGCCTCTTATCCGTTATTTCCTCGCCCGACTTTGTTTTTGTGGGTATTCTGTACGTTATTCTTATGGTAATTGCAGAATCTATATTGTCATAATCTTCGTATTTTGCCTCGCTTATGTCCTGTTTCATAACTTCTATAAGCTTAGTTAAATCATCATTCTCTACACGTTTCATATTATGTCCATATATGTGTATCTGCGCCTCTTCAAAATGTTTTGGTGCATCTGACAGTATTGGAAATCTATCCGCCTTGACTGATTCAATTTCCATAACCTCGCCATAATATTGATATATGTATTCATCATCCGTTATAAGCCTGTAGTGTCTTTTAAGACTTTTACCATTCTTTAAGGTGTACTCTATAGGCTGATATGTATAATTTACGTTCGGGACAGTTTCTTTCCTGTCCAAAGTACCCTTGTTTTTTACTATTGCCTCATGTAATTTTATTACCTTTTCTATATCCTCGCCCGTAACTGCCGGATTATGAATTTTATCATCATCGGTATATACCTCAACACCTTCTATGTAATGACCGCCCAAATACATACTGCTGTTAACTACATCTACGCTTTCTATATCCTTTACATCAGGAATTCTGTTTTCATAACCCGTAATATCCAAACCAGAAAATGCATATATAACACAAATAAATACCACATATATTGCAATAGGTTTTACAAATCCTTTCGGTTTAAATGTTCTCTGGATTATCATTTTTGCGACTATAACACCTATTGCACCAAACGGAATTGCAAACCACAGGCTTTCAGCGTCTGTAACCTCGCCAACATACATAAATCCACAAAGACCAAAGCATATTGCAAGACCATACAGGAATACAGGGTTTAGCTTTTTGAACGATACTACCATACTGTGATTCTCAAGATGCCTCTTCTTATAGCAAAGCAGTGCTCCTACAAGGCACACAACTCCAATTGAAATATACAATATTAGTCCGTAGTTTTTTAGCATAGCCTCGTAGTCCATATATATTTTTCCTGAAATCACAAACGGATTATTTACATCAAAACCATACAAATACACCTGACAGACATAGAAGTATACCATTTCACAAAACGGAATAATAAGAGCCATTGCATACGGTGCTATTATTGACGCCATAACATTACCTGTTATTATTGACGCTAAAATTGATATACTCACAATAACAAAGCAGTACACCACAGATATTCCAAACCATGCAAATACATCTGAAACTCTGTACAAAAATTCCACATTCTCCCGTACTGACACTAAAATTACAACATTTATTATAAGCGCAATAAATATGAGTATAAAAGATGATATGAGATGCGAAACAAATAATCCCACACGCTTTGACGGGATACTGTGCATCAAGGACAGTGCACTCTTATGATGAATATATGAGAATATAACCGCAGGTATTAGTACACAAAACATACATATAGCTATGAGCGATATACTCATTGTACTTGCAAAGCGGGTCTGCACAAAGCTCATTGCTTCAAGCTCATGTATATTATAGCGAGCACTTATTATAAACATCACAGAGGTTAAAAATATCATTAGAGAAAATAAGGCACCAAGATACCAATATCTTCTCAAGTCCGATTTTATTATACTTTTATTAACCAATAATTTCAAGTTCATATCCCAGACCTCCCAACTCATATATGAATATTTCTTCCAACGTCAACGGTATAACATCTAAAATAAGCGGATTATATTTATTTATAGATTCTTCTATCTTTTTGTATTCTCCCTTTACTATGAGCATTTCTACACTGCCGACTTTTTCGTGCTTTAATATCTCAATACTTTCTAAAAGCTCCTTTGGTGCACCACCTGCAAATGCAGTTTGTACCTTATGTATGTTGCCTTTTACTTCGTCAAGTGCTTTTTCTATTGCGATTTTACCCTTGTGCATTATACCAACATGGTCGCACACATCCTCAAGTTCTCTTAAATTATGACTTGATACCAATACTGTCATTCCACGTTTTTCTACATCAGACAATATCAGACTCCATACGTTTCTTCGCATTACTGGGTCAAGACCGTCAACAGGCTCGTCGAGAAGCATAACATCAGGCATTGCACATAACCCAAGCCAGAATGCAACCTGCTTTTGCATTCCCTTGGAGAGTCTTCTTACACTTCTTTTTATATCTATTTTAAATACATCAGCAAGCTGATAAAATCTTTCGTCGTTCCAGTTTTCATATATACCCTTATAAAAGGTTGCCATATCCTTTATTGAATATCCCGGGAAGAAATATAAATCATCACTTATGAATATTACTCTCTTTTTTATATTAACATTTTCAAAAACATTCTCACCGTCAATTTCAACTATTCCGCTATCAGGCATATAAACACCTGACATATGTTTCATTATTGTCGTCTTTCCTGCACCATTAGGGCCAACAAGCCCGTATACAGAGCCTTTTTTTACATTTATATTAAGACCGTCCAATGCAACAAAGCCATCAAACGTTTTTATAACATTCTTTACTCTAATCACTTACTTTACCTCCTTATAAACAGCTTCTACTTTTTGTATAATATCTTCTTTAGGAATTTTTAAGAATTTAGCCTGCTTTAAAAGTAATTCAATTTCTTCTACCAAAACTCCATTCTCGGTATTCTCTCTTATATGCGACCTTGTTGAAACAAAATTACCTTTTGCTCTTAAGGAGTATATGTACCCCTCCGCTTCCAAATCTTTATATGCATGTTGTATTGTATTTGGATTTATCGCAAGCCTTTGAGCCATCTCCCTTACCGACGGAATCTGTTCATCTGCCTTTAAAACCCCCGATATTATAAGTTCCTTAATTTTCTCTTTAATTTGCTCATATATTGGTCTGTGGTCATATAAATCAAGCTGTATCATTTTAATACCTCCTTTCTGCATTCAATGTATTATCTGTACTATAACTTATAATACAGTATTTTTTATATTTTGTCAATAGGTTTTGCAAAAAAGGTAACATATTTTTATTTTTTTCATATAATGATAGTATATAGATACAAAAAGGGAGTGAGGTACGTGATAAATGTATGCGCCTCGGGTTTTTCTAAGACACTTGGGCTTAGTGCCCTTGCATTCTGCACAGGAATGATATGCGGTTTGTTCTTTCCTATTGCAGTTGTGGCAGTTATAGAAACTCTGCTTTTAATTACATTTGGATATTTATGCTTGTTTAAGTGGTAGAAAGGTGGAATTGTATATGAAGATTAAAGTTTATAAGATGCCGAAATTTTTACGAGGGATTGTAAAAGCGATATTTAAATTATAGTAATGTTGCATTTACAAGCACTAAAAACGGGACGTTCATGAACGCCCCCTACGGTGTATTATTTGTATCTTACATAATAAAAAAAGGAATGTAATCAATTACATTCCTTTTAAATTTGCTATTTTTATTAACCCTTAACTGAACCTACCGTTAAGCCTCTTACGAAATACTTCTGGAAGAATGGGAATATCAACAACGCAGGTCCGGCAACAACCATCGCCATCGCCATACGGATAGTTTCGCCCGGTACTTCTACATCACCAACCGAAATACCCATTTCCATACTTTGCTTTATTATTTTAATATCTTCCATTATCTTTTGTAGCAAATACTGCAAGCTGTAAAGCTCAGGCTTTGTTATGTAGATAAGAGATGTGTTCCAGTCATTCCACTTACCAAGGAATGTCATAAGTGCAACTGTTGCAATAACGGGCTTTGAAAGCGGAATAATCATTTGTGCATAAATCTTATATTCCGAAGCGCCGTCTATTGTAGCCGCCTCTATAATCTCGTTTGGAATATTCGCAAACTGTGTTCTCATCATAAATACATACCATGGGCTTATAAGAGAAGGTATAATATATACCCATATTGTATCATTAAGGTGTAAGAACTTTGAAATCAACAAATATGTAGGAACAAGTCCACCGCCAAACAGTGTTGTAAAGTAAAGGTAGAAGTTTATTACATTTCTTCCCTTAAGTGTTCTTCTTGAAAGCGGATAAGCTATCATAGACATCAACAATACAGAAAACACCATTGAACTAAGCGCAAATATAGCAGTTATTTTATATGCATTCAAAATCTGTGCAGGATTTCTGAATACGTATTGATATGCCGTAAAGTTAAATGGATTTGGCCATACCTGATAACCTACTCTGGCAAGTGTTTCCGGGTCAGAAAGTGATGCCGCAATCAATAACCAGAAGGGGAAAACTACCAATAGACAAACTATTGACATAATAACAATTAAAATCACTTGAAGTAATATATTCTTTTTTTTCATTGTTTAATTTCCTCCCTTCTATTAGAATAAACCGTAATCCGGATTTATCTTCTTAGATAACCAGTTAGTACCGCAAACCATAATCATACCAACTATTGATTGCAACAAGCCAACTGATGATGATAATCCGTATGAGTTACCAATACCCGAACGGAATGTTCTGAATGTATATGTATCAATAACGTTTGTTGTTTCGTACAAGTTACCATTTGCACCGTCCTGAGTTACTGAATAGAACAAACCGAAGTCTGCACGGAATATACCACCAATCTTAAGTATTGTTAACATTACTATAAGTGGTAGCAAGAACGGAATAACTATGTGCCATATTCTCTGCATCTTTGTTGCACCGTCTATTTCAGCAGCCTCGAACAATGATGTGTCTATACCCATTAGCGCCGCATAGTAGTAAACTGAGTCCATACCAACGTGCTTCCATATAGATATAATTGTAAGTAATACCGGCCATGCTTTTGGCAATGAATACCAGTCTACTGCTTCTATACCAAACACTGCAAGTAATTGGTTTAAATATCCGTATGAAGGATTAAGTATTGCGTATACTATGTATGCAACAATAACCCATGACATAAAGTTTGGTGAAATCAATATTGTCTGGAATACCTTTGTTGCTTTTCTGCTTGTGATTTCAAACAGAGTTATGCCAACAACGATAGCACATATAATACCTGTTGTAATAAACAAGAAGTTGTTACCAAGTGTGTTTCTTATAAGTTGCCAGAATACGTCTGACTTTACAAAGAATTCAAAGTTATCAAATCCTACCCATGGACTTCCAAATATACCAAGGTTATATTTATAGTTTTTAAATGCAATAATTATACCGAACATTGGTACGTATCTGAAAAGCAATTCAAGAAGAACCGGTATTAAACATAGAGAATATAATTGCCAGTCGCTCTTTGTAAGCTTTCTTTTGTTTGTTGTAGTTGTCTTTTTAATGGCAGCTTTTGTTTTGCTCTGCATAGACGCCATTTCTCCCCTCTCTCAAAATCAAACACAAGGGTTATAAAAACCCTTGTGCCAGATTTTTATAATTTATAAATTATTTTGCTGCTTTCCACTCGTCGTATTGTCTTTGTAGTTCTTCCAATACTTTGTGTGCTCCTGCCTGATCCATCTTCTCGCAGTATTCATCATACCATGATTCAAATGGAACAGTACCCATAGTCTTTGCCTTATATTCAGAATTAGTGTTTGCCATGTTACCAATTTCTGTTGCAATCATAGATGTATCAACAACAAAACCAAGAATTGGTGATTTTAGAGCTTCGTTGTTCATCTTTTCTGTTTCTTCCCAAACAGTTGGCTCCTGACCTTCTAATACAAGAGCGTTGAATTGGTTACCAAACTTCCAAGCACCGCTTGAGTAGTCATAACCTGAGCCCTTAATCATTGTTACTGTACCATCTTCGTTCTTTGTATAGTTCTTACCTTCTATACCGAAGCAGATTAGGTTGTAAAGGTCTTTATTTGAATTTATAAGTTTAATGAACTCAACTGCCTTCTTAGGTCTCTTTGAATTGGCGCCAACGCCTATCATTGTTGCTACCGGATGAGTTCTTGACATATACGGTTCTGAAATATTGATGTGTGCTAACTCATATCCGTAGTCCTTGATTTCGCTTGCTCTCTGACCGGGTTTCCATGAACCCTCCTGGAATAGGTATTGCTTTCTGCTTTCAACAGAAACGCCTTCGTTTGTCAAGCTTGCTATGTCTTTTCTTATATAGCCCTTGTTATACCATTCGTGAGCTTTTTGTGCGCTATATTTGTATTCATCAGTTTCGTAGTTAAGTACAAGCTTATCTGATGAACCGTCTCTCTTAATAGATACGTTTGCAAGAATGCCTTCGTATTGAGATGCCGCCCAGTTAACATTTCTTAATGTAAATTTGTCAGGTCTTGCAGCTTGAGCCTTTGCAAAGATTTCATCAAAGCTATCTAAAGCATTTTTAAAATCATCAAATGTCTTAATAGCTTTCATCTCTTGTGATTTGGCTTCTATATCAAGACCGATTTCGTCTGCCAAGTCTTTTGGGAAAACTATAGTTTCTGGATGAGACATTACCTGAATGTTCGGGATAGCACCAAGCTTACCATTTATTCTTGCAGCGTCTATGTAAAATTCAGGCATTACTTCTTTAAGATTTACTTCTTCAACAAGCTCTGTTATATCGTACAAGCCGCCCATATCCATTGCTGTTTCGTAATTGTTACAATATCCTACGAAAGCCAAATCATATGGTTCGCCAGATGCCATCTTAAGCTTCATCTTTTCGTTGAATGATGCTGTATCTAAGTATTCGATGTTAAGTGTAACACCAATTTCTTCCTGGATGATTTTGTTAGCCTCTGCCATAACCTCGTCATAAGCTTCAGGCTTATCACCAACTTGAACCCATAACAATTCACCGCCTTCTTCTGTACCACCTTTACCGCAGCCGCTAAGACCAACTGCTGCTGTTGCTGTTATTGCAAGTGCTGCAACAACTGAAACAAATCTTTTTAGTTTCATTTTGATTCTCCCCTTCTTTGCGACGCTTGATTCACAAGTGTCATTCTTATTTTTTACGTCATTTTGAACAAATTCACCCATTTTAGACAACGAATCAGTAAATAACGTACCTTATGTTGTTATTATACACAAAAAAAACCATATTGTCAATACATTTTTTACAAATAAAATGTATTTTTTTGTATTCTTTATCAAATAATTTCAGGAATAAAATTGTTTAAATATTACTGCAATTTCAATTATTTGGCAAAATGTCCAAAAAGTTCGGAATTTGAGTAAAAAATGGTGCAAAAAAATTGTTTCTGCACCATTTTTCTCTATAAATTTATATTATTTTGAAGCTTTCCACTCATCATATTGTCTTTGTATTTCTTCCAATACCTTATGTGCACCGGCTTTATCCATTTTTTCGCAGTATTCATCATACCACTCCTCTAATGGAACTGTACCTGCATATCTTGCCTGATACTCCGAATTAGTATTTGCCATATTACCAATTTCTGTTGCAATCATAGATGTATCAGGGACAAAGCCAAGAACAGGTGATTTTAGAGACTCGTTGTTCATCTTTTCTGTTTCTTCCCAAACAGTTGACTCCTGACCTTCTAATACAAATGCATTGAACTGGTTACCAAACTTCCAAGCACCGCCTGAATTGTCATAGCCAGAACCCTTAATCATTGTTACTGTACCATCTTCGTTCTTTGTATAATGCTTACCCTCTATACCGAAGCAGATAAGGTTATAAAGTTCTTTATTTGAGTTTATAAGCTTAATGAATTCTACTGCTTTTTCAGGATTCTTTGAGTTTGCACCAACACCTATCATTGTCGCTACCGGATGATTTCTGGACATATATGGTTCTGAAATCATAATGTGTGCTAATTCATATCCATAGTCTTTGATTTCACTTGCACTCTGACCTGGCTTCCATGAACCTTCCTGCATGCAATATTGCTTTCTGCTCTCAACAGAAACACCCTCATTTGTTAAGCTCGCAAGGTCTTTTCTTAGGTAACCCTTGTTGTACCATTCATTAGCCTTTTGTGTTCTGTATTTATATTCATCAGTTTCGTAGTTAAGTACAAGCTTATCTGACGAACCGTCTCTCTTTATAGCTACATTATTTAAAACAAGTTCATATTGTGTTGCGAACCAGTTAACATTTCTTAATGTATATTTGTCAGGTCTTGCTGCTTGAACCTTAGCAAAAATTTCATCATAGCTATCTATAACTCTCTTGTAGTCTTCAAAAGTCTTAATGCTAATCATTTCTTGTGATTTTGCTTCTGTATCAAGACCAATTTCATCCGCCAAGTCTTTTGGCATAACTATAGTTTCGGGATGAGACATTACCTGAATATTTGGAATAGCACCAATCTGACCGTTTATTGTTGCTGCTTCTAAATAAAATTCAGGAATTACTTCTTTTAGATTAACCTTTTCAACAAGCTCTGTTATATCGTACAAGCCACCCATATCCATTGCTGTTGCGTAGTTGTTTGCATATCCTACGAAAGCTAAATCGTACGGGTCGCCTGATGCCATCTTAAGCTTCATTTTTTCCTGGAATGATGCTGTATCTAAGTATTGTAAGTCAAGTGTAGCACCTATTTCCTGTTGAATGATTTTGTTTGCTTCTACCATAACCGCGTCATGATCTTGAGGCTTATCACCTAACTGAATCCATGTAAGCTTTACATTTTCTTCTGATGATTTGTTGGCACCGCATCCGCTAAGACCCGCTGCCATTGTTGTTGTTATCGCAAGTGCTGCGACAACCGAAATGAATCTTTTTAGTTTCATTTTCTCCTCTTCCTTTCTTTTGACACTATATAAGAGTGTGTCCTTTTGATTTTGCCGATTTGCCCATTTTAACATAAAATCTCCCAAAAAACAGGCTCTGTACTATCATTATACACAAACTGCATCTTATTGTCAATATAATTATTTGATACAAAGAATATTATAGAATATATGAAATAACTCGGAATATACAAAAATCCATCTTGGTAATACCAAGATGGATTTTATAAGTGTTTAAACTAATTATTCAGCAACATCAGTAACAACGCCTGAACCAACTGTTCTACCACCCTCACGGATAGCGAATCTTAGACCCTTTTCGATAGCGATTGGAGTAATAAGTTCAACGTTCATCTTTACGTTATCGCCAGGCATACACATTTCTACACCTTCAGGTAGTGAAATAACACCTGTAACGTCTGTTGTTCTGAAATAGAACTGAGGTCTGTAGTTGTTGAAGAATGGAGTATGACGTCCGCCTTCTTCCTTTGTTAGTACGTAAACTTCACCAACAAACTTTGTGTGTGGTTGAATTGTACCAGGAGCTGAAAGAACTTGACCTCTTTGGATTTCTGTTCTTTGAACACCTCTTAGAAGTGCACCGATGTTATCGCCAGCTTCTGCATAGTCAAGAAGCTTTCTGAACATTTCGATACCTGTAACAACAACTTGTCTCTTTTCGTCTGTAAGACCAACGATTTCAACTGTATCGTTAACGTTTAGTTGACCTCTTTCAACTCTACCTGTAGCAACTGTACCACGGCCTGTGATTGAGAAGATGTCCTCGATTGGCATTAGGAAAGGAAGGTCAGCCTTTCTTTCTGGTGTTGGGATGTATGCATCAACTTCTGCCATAAGGTCAAGTATGCACTTGTACTCAGGAGCGTTAGGATCTGTTGATGTTGATTCAAGAACCTGTAGACCTGAACCTGAAACGATTGGTGTATCATCTCCAGGGAATTCATACTCTGAAAGAAGTTCTCTGATTTCCATTTCAACTAATTCAAGAAGCTCTGGGTCATCAACCTGGTCAGCCTTGTTCATGAATACTACGATGTAAGGAACGCCAACCTGTCTTGAAAGAAGGATGTGTTCTCTTGTTTGAGGCATTGGACCATCAGCAGCTGATACAACAAGGATAGCACCGTCCATTTGAGCAGCACCTGTGATCATGTTCTTAACGTAGTCAGCGTGTCCAGGACAGTCAACGTGAGCATAGTGACGTGAATCTGTTTCGTACTCAACGTGAGCTGTTGAAATTGTGATACCTCTTTCTCTTTCTTCAGGAGCCTTATCGATGTTATCGTATGCTGAGAATTCAGCTTGTCCTTTAAGAGATAGTACTTTTGTGATTGCCGCTGTAAGTGTTGTCTTACCATGGTCAACGTGTCCGATTGTACCAATGTTTACGTGCGGCTTATTTCTTTCGAATTTAGCTTTTGCCATTGTAATTTTCCTCCTTTAATTTAAAACATTTACAATAGTAATTTATATTGTACAATTTTTTTAAGAAAAAATCAAGTCTTTTATGAAATTTTCTTTATTTTTTTTATTTTTCGCAAAACGGAGATTGTTTTTATTCTCCGTTTTGCTGTTTTACTGATAAATTATAATCAATCCTTAGATCTGTCGCTCATGATCTTATCCTGAATTGACTTAGGAACTTCACTGTAGTGTGATGGCTCCATTGAATACTGACCACGTCCTTGTGTTCTTGAACGAAGCTCTGTAGCGTATCCAAACATTTCTGATAGTGGAACAAGTGCTGTGATTTGTTGTGCGCCTGTTCTTGCTTCCATCTTCTGGATAAGTCCACGTCTTGAGTTCAAGTCGCCCATAACGTCGCCCATGTATTCATCAGGCATGATTACGTTTACAAGCATGATAGGCTCCTTAATAACAGGGTCTGCCTTTCTCATACCTTCTTTAAATGCCATAGAAGGAGCAATCTTAAATGACATTTCAGATGAGTCAACTTCGTGGTATGAACCATCGTATAGAGTAGCCTTAACGTCAACTACGTTGTAGCCTGCAAGTACACCTGACTGCATAGCGCCCTGGATACCTGCGTCAACTGCGGGGATATATTCCTTAGGAATAGCACCACCAACAACTGCGTTAACGAATTCGTAGCCTTTACCCTCTTCAAGTGGCTCAAGCTTAAGCAATACGTGTCCGTATTGACCCTTACCACCTGACTGACGTGCATACTTGTGCTCGATGTTAACTTCTTTTCTGATTGCTTCTCTGTAAGAAACTTGTGGTTCACCAACGTCTGCTTCTACCTTAAATTCTCGCAACAATCTGTCAACGATAATTTCGAGGTGAAGCTCACCCATACCGGCGATAATTGTCTGACCTGTTTCTTCGTCTGTATATGTCTTGAATGTTGGGTCTTCTTCTGCAAGCTTTGCAAGAGCAATACCCATCTTTTCTTGACCAGCCTTTGTTTTTGGCTCGATAGCAACTCTGATAACGGGTTCAGGGAAATCCATTGATTCAAGAATGATTGGATGTTTTTCATCACACAATGTTTCACCTGTTGTTGTATTCTTAAGACCAACTGCAGCAGCTATATCACCTGAGTAACATGTTGTAATGTCCTCTCTGTGGTTAGCATGCATTTGAAGAATACGTCCCATTCTTTCTTTATGTCCCTTACAAGCGTTAAGAACATATGTGCCGGCATCGATAGTACCCGAATAAACTCTGAAGAAACAAATCTTACCAACATATGGGTCTGTTGCAATCTTGAATGCAAGAGCTGCAAACGGAGCCTCGTCTGTTGAAGGTCTTTCGTCTTCTTCACCTGTTTGTGGGTCAACACCCTTGATGTTTGGAACGTCTGTCGGAGCAGGCATATAATCAACAATAGCGTCAAGAAGCATTTGAACACCCTTGTTTCTGTATGAAGTTCCGCAAAGAATTGGAACTATTTCGTTGTTGATTGTAGCTCTTCTAAGAGCTGCCTTTAACTCATCTGTTGTTATTTCTTCTTCCATAAGGAATTTTTCTAAAAGTTCTTCGTCTGTTTCGCAAACCTTCTCAAGAAGATTTTGTCTGTACTCGTTAGCTACGTCCTGCATATCTGCCGGAATTTCTTCCTTGTGGAATTGTTGTCCCATATCGTCATCATAGATTTCAGCTTCCATGTTGACAAGGTCAATTATACCAACAAAGCTTTCCTCAGCACCTATTGGTAACTGAATTGGAACACCGTTTGCCTGTAGTCTTTCATGAACCATGCCTACAACCTTAAAGAAGTCTGCACCCATGATGTCCATTTTGTTTACATAAATCATACGCGGTACACCGTAGTCGTTAGCTTGTCTCCAAACTGTTTCTGACTGTGGTTCAACACCGCCCTTAGCACACATAACCGTAACTGAACCGTCAAGTACTCTTAGTGAACGTTGAACTTCAACTGTAAAGTCAACGTGTCCGGGAGTATCAATGATGTTGATTCTCTTACCGTTCCATTGACAAGTTGTAGCAGCAGATGTGATTGTGATACCACGCTCTTGTTCCTGAGCCATCCAGTCCATTGTTGCAGCACCTTCGTGTGTTTCACCTATTTTGTGAACACGGCCTGTGTAGAAAAGAATTCTTTCTGTAGTAGTAGTCTTACCGGCATCGATATGAGCCATGATACCGATATTTCTTGTATTTTCAAGTGTAAACTCTCTACCCATAGCAATTTCCTCCTTTCGAATAAAGGTATTTTATAAGTTTTTGTTAATTACATTGTAATAATTTAATTTCGTTTTAGGTTTGGCAGATAAGCGACTTTGTAAGACGAAGATGTATGTTTATACTTCGAGTCGCAACAAAGTTGCTTAGATGCTGAAGATAAAGCGAAATTTTACCAACGGTAGTGTGCGAATGCCTTATTAGCTTCTGCCATCTTGTGGGTATCTTCACGTTTCTTAACTGAACCGCCTGTACCGTTGATAGCATCAACAAGCTCGTTTGCAAGTCTTTCCTTCATTGTCTTTTCGTTACGTTCTCTTGAATAGCGTGTTAGCCATCTTAAACCAAGAGTCTGACGTCTTTCGGGACGAACTTCCATAGGAACTTGATAGGTAGCACCGCCGACACGTCTTGCCTTTACTTCAAGCACAGGCATGATGTTGTCAAGTGCTTCCTGGAAAGCTTCCAATGCATCTTTGCCTGTCTTTTCAGCAACTATTTCGAATGCATCGTAAACTATTTTTTGAGCAACGCCTTTTTTACCATCAAGCATGATGTTGTTTATAAGCTTTGTAACAACTATGCTATTGTATATTGGATCAGGCAATACTTCTCTTTTTGCTATAAAACCTTTTCTTGGCACTTTACTTCCCTCCTTCATATTTTGTGCGGATTATTCATCATCCGCAGATTAAATGAATATCACAGGTACTCTGAACTTATTATTTCAAAATTCCGTCAGCGCAGTATCAAATATAGTAGCTATTTATATTAAATAACCCGATATGCACTTGTGATACTTGCCGCTAAACATTTAAGCAGCAATTATTTCTTTTCCTTCGGCTTCTTTGCACCATACTTAGATCTTGATTGTAGACGGTTGTTAACACCTTGTGAATCAAGTGTACCTCTTATGATATGGTATCTTGTACCCGGAAGGTCACGAACTCTACCGCCTCTTATAAGAACAACGCTATGTTCCTGAAGGTTATGGCCTATACCTGGGATATAAGCTGTAACTTCAATACCATTTGTTAATCTTACTCTGGCGATTTTTCTAAGAGCCGAGTTAGGCTTCTTAGGAGTCGCAGTTCTAACAGCTGTACAAACGCCTCTCTTTTGTGGAGAGCTCTTGTCTGATACCTTCTTCTTTAAAGAGTTAAGACTCTTTTGAAGAGCAGGTGCTGTTGACTTTTTCTTTGTAGTCTTTCTTCCTGTTCTAACCAGTTGGTTAAATGTAGGCATATCGAATTACTCCTTTCTTTAATTTTTATATTATAACACCCATAGGGTGAAATAAGCTATCTTATTGTAACAGCGCAACTTGCGCCCACACCGATACCGCACATGGTACCAAGCTCTTTCATAGTATCGACATAAATAATCTGTACATTATTCTCTGTTGCAGTTTTTTCTAAATCAGATACAATGACAGGGTCTGTGTTATTTGCAATATATATGTTCTTTGCCAGACCTGATGATATTGCTTTTACAGATTGCTTTAAGCCAACCACAAGCTTGTCTTTTTGTGTATTAGAAAGCATTGGCAAATCTCACTCCTTATACCTCATTTACACACACTATTACATTATATCCGTTTTTCCCCCTCTTGTCAATAGTTTTCGCACATTTTTATTACAATTTTTTTACGAAAAGAACACACTTTTTTGTGCAATCAAAATAAAACGTCAAAAACACGCTATGACGTTTTGTATTTTGAATATTTTACGCTCATTTTGTAAAGTAAATAACAATTCCCGCAATGACAGACGCCACAGAGCCAAACAGTATTACAGGTCCTGCTATTGTAAATATTTTAGCACCCACACCAAGCACGTACCCTTCCGTTTTTGCCTCAATCGCCGGCGATGTTACAGCATTTGAAAATCCCGTTATAGGAACAAGCGTTCCTGCACCTCCGAATTTTGCAATTCGCGGATATATGCCAAGCCCCGTCAAAAGCGACGATATAAATACCAAGGTAACGGATTCTAATGTCATTGCGATTTTTTCTTCTATCCCAAAAACATTTGTATATAGCATCACAATGGCCTCACCTATAACACAAATAATACCCCCGACAACAAATGCCTTTAAACAATTTATTCCGAGTTTTGAATTAGGTGTTTGTTGTTTTACAAATTCCGCATATTCCTGTTTATTCATTTTATTTTTCATTTTTTAATACTCCTTCCTATATGATTTTTCTATTATTACCAAAAAGTTAATTTTTATAAAATTTGCTTTATTCTATTGCTTTTTTACGAAAATAGGTATATACTTATTTATATAAATTTTATGGAGAAGCTTTTATGTTTGGTTACATTATAACATCAAAAGAACACTTAGGCGAGGACGATTACAAAACCTTTTGCTCATATTATTGCGGGCTTTGTAAATCTATGGGTAAGCATTGCTCACACGCATCACGTCTTGGTCTTAGCTACGATTTAACATTTCTTTTGATTGTGCTTTCTTCTGTAATACAAGATGAAAATACAACATCTCTCAAACGTTGTATTATACATCCATCAAAAAAGAAGTCTGTTATTGAGGACAACTGCATCACCGAATATTGCTCAATGATGTCTACACTTTTATCCTACGAAAAATGTGTTGATGACATCCATGACGAAAAGAGCATAAAAGCCCTTTTGGGAATGCTCCTTTACAGGGGTGCATATAGAAAAGCTTTTAAAAAACATCATGATACTTCCTTATATATAAGAGAGCGATTAAAAGAGCTCAGCGAACTCGAAAAGCAAAATATACGCGACATTGACCTTGTCGCCGATAAATTCGCACTTATTTTACAAAAGCTTTTTACTCCTGATTTTATAAATGACGAAAAAAGCCGCCGCCAACTCGAATGGTTTGGGTATAATATAGGAAGATGGATATATATTATAGATGCACTAAATGATTTGGAGCGCGATTACAAAACGAATAATTATAATCCGCTTTTATCGGATGATATAAAAGATATAGAAGAATATTGCGTTGGTGTTTATCAAAAAATTGAAACATCACTTACTTTTACACTCGAAAACGCTGCAGAGGCATTCGACCTTATGAAGCTATACCGCAACCATGAGCTTTTAGAAAACATGATATATATATCATTACCTGCAAGACAGGCACAGATAGTACAAAAATACGGGAGGAATATATGAACCCTTACGAGGTATTGGGCGTTCCGCAGGGCGCGGACGAAGAAACAATAAAAAATGCATATAAAAAGCTTGCAAAAAAATATCATCCCGACAGATATATTAACAGCCCCATGGCAGATATGGCAAGCGAGAAAATGAAAGAAATTAACATGGCATACGATATGCTTACAGGAAAAAATCAAAACAACACCAACACATATGGCGGTAATCCGTATGGCTCATACACATATAATACAAATATACCATGTTTTGAAACTGTACGTCTTTTAATAAAGCTTGGTCAGATTGCAAGTGCAGAAAGGATGCTTATAAATTTACCAAAAGAAGCACAATGGTATTATCTCTACGGTATAATATATATGCGCAAGGGTTGGTACGACAAAGCAATAGAGTATATAAACAGAGCGGTTGAAATGGAACCAAACAACATAGAATACCGCACAACATTAGATAACATAAAAAACAGAAACACAACGTACACAAGAACATATACAAACACCAACTTTAATGAATGTTGCAGAACTCTTCCTTGTCTTTTACTATGCAGCTGCAATCCATGGTGCAGAGTGTATCCGTGTTGCTGTTAAGAAAGGAACATTAACGCGAAAAATCACGTTAAGTCTCCGGCGGATTAAATTGCACCGCCGAAAATTCGCACCCATAAGGGTGCGAAACGGCGATGTGCATAATTTCCATTATACGCCTTGTCTGTCCACAGGCAGGGCGGCATAATGTTTTTATTACTATTTGTGGACAGAAAGGCTATGAAAATTAAATGAATAACAAAGAACAACATATTACATCAATAGGCGGACAGGCAGTTATGGAAGGCGTTATGATGCGCGGTCCATACAAAACCGCAGTGGCAGTAAGAAAACCCGACAAGGAAATCGCACTAAAAGTCGAAGAAAACGGAACAAAAACAAGAAATAAGTTCTTTAAGTTGCCTATAGTCAGAGGATGTGTGAATTTTATTGATTCACTCATAATCGGAATGAAGGCACTTATGTACAGTGCTGAATTTGTTGACCTTGAGGAAGAAGAGGAGGATAGCAAATTCGACAAATGGCTCCAGGAGAAGTTTGGCGATAAAATAAAAGACATAGTAATATATGTTGCAGTGGCTATTTCGATTGTTTTATCAGTAGGACTGTTTATGCTTTTACCCGCATTCATAACAGGCCTAATCGAGTCAATTCCGCATATTGAATTTATCACAGGTACAAAGGCTTTTACAAGTGTATCTGAGGGAATAATCAGAATAGCAATATTTTTAGGATATATGTTTTTGGTTTCACAAATGAAAGATATAAAGCGTGTATTTGAATATCATGGTGCAGAGCACAAAACCATTGCATGCTACGAAGCCAACGAGGAACTAACTGTAGAAAATGTAAAAAAGCACAAGCGCTTTCACCCCAGATGCGGAACAAGCTTTTTGGTTTTTGTAATGGTTATAAGTATTATTGTATATGCATTTCTTCCGCGTTTTGATGAGTTTTCTAAAATTGTTGCAATACTCTTAAGATTAGCCACAAGAATTGCATGTCTGCCGATTATCGCAGGTATTTCGTACGAGATTATCAAGTGGGCAGGCAAAAGCCAATCCACCTGTGTAACAATTCTTTCAAAGCCGGGAATGTGGTTACAAAAGCTCACAACAAGAGAGCCTGACGATTCGCAAATTGAGGTTGCTATTGCATCAATAACACCATGTATCCCCGAAAACAAGGAGGACGACAAGTGGTAATAAGTGAATTACTCACATTATTAAAAAGTCAGTTATCAGAAAATGCAGAGTTTGAGGCGAAAGAGATTGTTATGCATGCGCTCGGCATATCAAGAAACGAGCTTATTCTTAATCCCAAACGCGAAATAACAGATAATGAATACAAAAAAACAGAGGATATGCTTAAAAGACGCCTTTCACTCGAGCCTTTACAATACATACTCGGTTTTAGTGAGTTTATGTCGCTCATATTTACTGTAAATTCACATACTCTCATCCCGCGCAGCGACACAGAGACTCTTGTCGAGTTATTGATTGAAAGGATAGGCAACAAAAAAACAACACTGCTTGATATAGGCACAGGCACAGGTTGTATTGGGATAAGCCTTGCAAAATACACAAATTCTGATGTAACCCTTGCAGACATATCACAAGAGGCACTAAAGACCGCGGCAGAAAACGCAAAACAAAATGATGTGTTTGTAAAAACACTTAATATTGATATTTTAAATGAAATACCTCAGGGTAAATATGATATTATTGTTTCTAATCCGCCATATATCAGGAGCGATATTATACCAACTCTTCAAACTGAGGTTAAGGACTTTGAACCGCCATCGGCACTTGACGGTGGTAATGACGGACTAATCTTTTACAGAAGAATAACCGAAATTGCACCCCATATTTTAAATGATGGCGGTATCCTCGCCTACGAAATCGGCTTTGACCAGGCGGAAGATGTAAAAGCTTTAATGGAAAAAGACTTTTGCGATGTAGAGGTTATAAAAGATTTGTGTGGTAATGACAGGGTTGTAATTGGCAAGTTGATTATCTAAAACACAAAAAACAAAAGAGGACAATCTGTATAAATTCTGTTGCTCAAACAGTTAAATCCTATGGATTTAAAACTCGCAACATCAAATTTCTACAGACTGCCCTCTTTTTAATTATTTAATATAACTGTTTTTGTGGCATCGTCCCATTCGACATCACAATTAAACGCCTCCGAAACTGCCCTTACCGGCACAAGAGTTCTTCCGCCAATCAATGCAGGTGCAACATCAAGTGTTATCGCCTTATTATTTATATGCATATCCAAATTATTTATCGCAAGAGATACTGTTGTATTTTGCCTGTTGGCGGTTACAGTCTTGGTTGCATCATTCCACGAAACTGTAGCACCCAAGGCCTCAAAAATTGCTCGCAATGGTACAAGTGTACGTCCGTTTACAATCACGGGCGCTTGGTCGAATGGCAAACGCTTACCATCTAAGGTAACCTTTATTTCAATCGAGTTTATGTCAGGCTCTGCACCAAATCGAACCATTGCACCTTTTTTGTAGAAGGTATATTTCTTAACCTTATCGCCTGTTCTTACCTCAAGTGTATGCTTTCCGTCCGATAACGACGAAACATCGAGAAAACACTTATATGGAGCTGCATGTTTTGAAGCGTACCATTTTCCATCTATGTTATAGCTTATTTCGAGATTTGGTGTTTTTTCAAAATACGCAAGTGTGTATAGGTTTATTTTTCCGTCTTTTGCCACAAGTGTTTCACCCTTATTGGCTTTTACAAATGCAAAATCAGGTGCTGCTGAGGTGTCAGTTATATATGCACCGCACCCCAAAGCCTCGTTAAATATATCAACTGCGTATGGATAATCAGAAATATCAAACCTCTCCGCCTCATTCGGTCTGTTTACATTGAAGTAGTTTATGAGCTTAACCTGTGGGTATTTCATAATGACGTTATAGAACATGTTGCGAAGTCTTGGAGTTGACCATTCCTCGAGATTTTCACCAAATTTGTTGTTTGTAGGCACTCCTCCCTCGCTTATCATAACAGGCTTTTGGATGCTATTTTTCTTCATAAAATCTATCACAGGTTTTAGTCGGTTAGTTGCCCACGCATAATCGTCGGTCATAAAATACACACTATCCTTTTGTGCAGTATTCTGATTACCCATAAAATATTTTATAGAATAGCAGCTTACTCCTACCCAGTCCACATATTTATCACCAGGATAGAAATATTCAAGAGGTCTGTCAAGTGCACCCAAATCATTGGGCGACCACACAGTTGCAAGATTTTCGTATTTATGAATTAAATCTGCAACTTTTCTAAAAACCTCAATATATTTTTGGGGCTCATCACCAAGACCCGAGCAGTTCATTTCGTTTGCAAAGCGAACAAACATAGGCTTGTTATAGCTGTTGAGTGTTTTTAGCACAGAGTCAACCTTGTTGTAGTCAACGTTATTTATGTTGTTGATTGTCCAGCCTATTGTAGCAACCGCTGTGCCCTCTTTTATCATTTTATTTGCAGGATAGTATAAGTCATCCTGCCACATATCCTCAATATATGTAAGGTATGAGCTTATAGGACCAAACTTCTCCGAATTTTCCGCAACAGTACCAATGTACACCCCACCACGTGGCTCAAACTTTGCGTTGTAGTATGGAGCAGAGGCAAGAGAACCCTCGGTGTAGAGTTCAAAATCAAATTCTGTTACCATCTTCTTTTTCTCGTTAAGCAATGCACCCCAATCAGGCTCGGGAAATGTAAAAGCCGAGACAACAGTTGTCAGTAATGCTGTAGCAGAAAGTAATAATGCAATAGTTTTTTTCATCAAAAACGCCTCTTTCCTATATCTTTATATTTATAGTATATCACATCTTGCAAAAAAATCAAGTACAAAAAAACATCTCCGCGATGCGAAGATGTTTTCATTTATCTTATGATAATTTTGCTTGGTTTACTTTTATACCAGGACCCATTGTTGATGTAACAACAACACTTCTTAGGTATTGACCCTTAGCAGCTGATGGCTTAGCCTTTACGATTGCACCGATTAGTGCATCAAAGTTTTCTTGTAGCTTTTCAGCGCCAAATGAAACCTTACCGATTGGGCAGTGGATGATATTTGTCTTATCAAGCTTATACTCAATCTTACCTGCTTTAATTTCGTTAATAGCCTTTTCAACATCAGGTGTTACTGTACCAGCCTTTGGTGATGGCATAAGTCCCTTAGGACCAAGAACCTTACCCAAACGACCAACAACGCCCATCATATCAGGAGTTGCAACAACTACGTCGAAATCAAACCAGTTTTCACCTTGAATCTTTTGTACAAGATCCATTTCGCCTACATAGTCAGCACCTGCTGCTTTTGCAGCGTCTGCCTTGTCGCCTTTTGCGAATACCAACACTCTTGAAGTTTTACCTGTACCATTTGGAAGTACGATAGCACCTCTTACCTGTTGGTCAGCGTGTCTTGAATCGACACCAAGCTTTACGTGAGCTTCAACTGTTTCGTCAAACTTAGCTTTAGCTGTCTTAACTACCAAGTCCATAGCCTCAGCTGTGTCATAAAGCTTTGATTTTTCAATTAGCTTTACGCTATCTTGATATTTCTTTCCTCTAAACATTCCATTTCCTCCTTACGTGGTCAAACGAGATATACTCTCCCACCATTCTCTCAAATTAGTCTCCGATTAGTACACCCATACTTCTGCAAGTACCTGCAATCATGCTCATTGCAGCTTCAACGCTTGCAGCGTTAAGGTCTGGCATTTTTTGTTCAGCAATAGCCTGAAGGTCTGCCTTTGAAATTGTAGCAACCTTAGTCTTGTTCGGAACACCGCTGCCGCTTTCGATCTTACAAGCTTTCTTGATAAGAACTGCTGCCGGCGGAGTCTTTGTGATGAATGAGAAGGATCTGTCAGCATAAACTGTAATAACAACAGGGATTATCAAACCTGCGTCCTTCGCTGTTTTTTCGTTAAATTCCTTTGTAAACTGCATAATGTTTACACCGTGTTGACCTAATGCAGGACCAACTGGGGGAGCCGGAGTTGCTTTGCCGGCAGGAATTTGTAATTTAATATAACCTGCAACTTTTTGTGCCATTATGGCCACCTCCTATAAAATTATAGCGAAAAATATCCGCTACCTAATGTGGTAAATGTCGAAGAGCTTTAAAGCCCTTCTCCCACTGTTACCAGAGGGATATAATAAATACATAACCCAAAGGGCTTGTACCTATTTACTTAAATAATCAATCCGCAAGTTCAACCTGTGTATAGTCAATTTCAACAGGTGTTTCACGTCCGAACATAGAAACGGAAACCTGAACCTTACGTGTTTTATTGTCGATTTTCGTAATTTCACCCGAAAATCCTTCCATTGAGCCCGATTTAATATTTACCAAATCGCCAATGTTGAAGTCGATATCTGCCACACGGACAACATCTACTCCCATTCTTTCAACTTCTTCTTCCGTTAATGGAACTGGTTTGGAGCCCGGGCCAACAAAACCTGTAACACCTCTTGTGTTACGCACAACGTACCAGCTTTCGTCTGTCATAACCATTTTTACTATTACATAGCCTGGGAACAACAAACGCTTTTTTATTACCTCAGCACCGCCTTTTGTTTCCACAACATCTTCTGTGGGAATCATAACTTCGGGGATAAGGTCTTGTATTCCTCTGTTTTCAACAGATTTTTCTATATTAGCTTTTACCTTGTTTTCATAACCTGAGTATGTATGAACAACATACCACTTTGCTTCTTCTGCCACTGCTACCCACTCCTTTCCGGTCAAAATATTCCGTTAAAAACGAAATTACTTCAAAATTCCGGTCAAAAGTTGGAATAACTTAGCAAAACCTACATCCAATAATGACAATATTACAGTAAATATTGCTATAAATACAATTATTATACCTGTATTGTGTATAAGCTGTTCTTTTGTAGGCCATGTAACCTTTTTAAGCTCAGCTTTACACTCAACAAAAAATCTCTTTATTGAGCCTTTATTCTTTTTTGTTACGTTAGTCTCTGCCATGCTTACACATCCTTACTTTCTTAATTAACGAGGGTTTACTTTGTTTCTTTATGAGCTGTGTGCTTTCTGCAGAATTTACAATACTTGTTCATTTCAAGTCTGTCAGGACTATTCTTCTTATTCTTCATTGTATTGTAGTTTCTCTGCTTGCACTCCTGACAAGCTAATGTTATCTTTACTCTCATTATTGACACCTCCAAAAAATGATATACTGAGCTACTTTTTTCAACACAAAAAAAAGAGCTATCTCCTACCTTAGAAGTATATCACAGATTCTGGTAGATGTCAAGCCTTTTTTCTAAAATAAATATAAATATTTTTACTTGCGTTTCGCCTTGTAAACCTTTGATGATGTCCCCATTCTTTGTTCTTCATCTTTTTGTATTTCCTTTTTTACAAAGATAACATCATCATCCGCAACTATAATATGTTCAAGCATTTCCCCGCCGCACATGAGCATTGCATTTGCAAGCCATATAGTTGTACGTTTATCCTCATCCGAAACCTCTTTTTTGCCCGAAGGATGATTATGCGCAAAAATCGTCTTTACCGCACCACACCCTGTTGCATTTCTTGTTATTTTAAAAATCTCAACATTTGTACGGTTCATTGTTCCGGAGCTTATCTTTTCTGTTTTTATAAGCTTGTTCCTCTCATCAAGGCACATCATGTAAAAACATTCAACCTTCTCCTCGAAGAACAAGTTTTTTATGTATTTTATTGTTTGGGGGTCTTCAAGCCTGAACTGTGTGGGCGTATGCTCACTATATACATTAAAGTATCTCACAAACTCACTTAATGATGTCAAGTATCTTGCCGCCTCATTACCTACTCCTGACGTTTCGGTAAGTGATTTTTTATCCGCCGCCAGAACATTCTTTAGGTTACCGAATCTCATAATTAACTCGTGTGCTATATCAGAAGTATCTCTCCTTTTATACACTGCATAAAGCAAATATTCGAGTATTTCATATTCCGACCAGCCAAGAAAACCTGTTTTTAAAAATCTCTCCTCTATCCTTCGGCGATGATTTTCGTGTGTAATCTCAATTTTATCTTTTGGGCACATTAGCATTTATCACCCCTCAAAATCAATGTATAAAACCTAAATTTTTATGTATGTAATTATACCATCTTCCTATTTATTTGTCAACTCGTATTTTTACATATATAAATAGGTTTATTTTATATGTAGGTATTGACTTTTTTGGTTTAATATGCTATAATTATTCCTGTTTCGGAGAGGTGGCCGAGCGGCTTAAGGCGCAGCATTGGAAATGCTGTGTACGTTAATAGCGTACCGTGGGTTCAAATCCCATCCTCTCCTCTTCGTTAAACACAATAGCCACGTGCTTGCACGTGGCTAATTATATAAATAACAAGGAGGCAAACATCATGCAAATGACATTCAGATGGTACGGAAAAGACGATCCCGTAACATTAAATCACATCAGGCAAATACCCGGCGTTACGGGAATTGTTTCTGCGATTTATGACATTCCCGTGGGCGAGGTATGGGATTTGGCAAGAATCGAGGAGCTAAAAGCCGAAATAGAAAAGTACGGACTGTCTTTATCCGTAATTGAAAGCGTTCCCGTTCACGAGGACATCAAAATGGGTTGCGGCGACAGAGACAGATACATAGAGAATTATTGTCAGACACTAAGAAATCTTTCAAAAGCAGGCATTGATTGTGTATGCTATAATTTTATGCCTGTATTTGACTGGACAAGATCAAACCTTGCATATGAGCTTGCAGATGGTTCTAACGCTCTTATATACGAGAACGAATCTGTAGAGAAAATGAATCCCCTGACCGGTGATTTGGCGCTTCCGGGTTGGGATGCAAGCTACACAAAAGAGGATATGAAAGAACTTCTGGAAACATATCAGAAGATTTCTGAAGAGGATTTGTGGAACAACCTTAAATATTTCTTAGACAGAGTTATTAAGGTTGCAGAAGAGGTCAGAGTCAAGATGGCAATTCATCCGGATGACCCGCCCTGGAACATATTCGGAATTCCGAGAATTATTACAAACAAATCAAATATAGAACGTTTCTTAAAGCTCTACGACAGCAAATATAACGGTCTTACACTTTGCAGCGGTTCTTTGGGAGTATCACCTGACAATGATATTATAGACCTTGTAAACACATATTGCGACAGAATTCACTTTGCGCATATAAGAAATATCAAAATCACAGGCGAAAGAAGCTTTGAAGAATGCGCTCATAAGACAGAATGTGGCTCACTTGATATTTATGGAATTATAAAAGCATATCATGACAACGGTTTTGACGGATATATCCGTCCTGACCACGGAAGAATGATATGGGGTGAAACAGGCAGACCGGGATATGGTCTTTATGACAGAGCATTAGGTGCAGTTTATATAAATGGTGTATGGGAAGCACTTGACAGGGCAGAAAAATAAGGAGCACACCACATGAAAAAGTTTATGGACAAAAACTTTCTTTTAGAAAGTAAAACCGCAAGAAAACTTTTCTTTGAGGTTGCTGATAAGATGCCTATATATGACTATCACTGTCATTTATCACCCGAGGAAATTTACACAGACAAGCGTTTTAAAAATATAACTGAAGTATGGCTCGGCGGAGACCATTACAAGTGGCGCTTTATGCGATGGATGGGTGTTGACGAAGAGTATATAACGGGCTCAGCGTCAGACTACGATAAATTCCTTGCATACGCAAAATCACTTCAGTTTGCTGTGGGCAATCCTCTATACCATTGGTCGCACTTAGAGCTTCAAAGATATTTTGGTATATATGAGCCATTAAACGAGAAGAGTGCACCTGCTATATGGGAAAAGGCAAATAAAATAATAAACAGTGGAGATTTCTCAGCAAGAAAGCTTATTCAAAAATCGAATGTGGCATTTATAGGCACAACTGATGACCCTACAAGCAACCTCAAATATCACATTGCATTGGCAGATGATGATAGCTTTAAAACGGTTGTAAAACCAACCTTCCGTCCTGATACTGCAGTTAATATACAAAACGACGGGTTTGTAGAATACATAGAAAAGCTCGGCAACGTATGCGATGTAAAAATCACAGATATAAACACTCTGTTTGAAGTAATTACATCAAGAATTGAGTTTTTCCATCAGGTAGGCAGTAGAATTGCAGACCATGGTGTGGTAAATATACCTTATGCCGAGGCAACTCAAAGTGAGGTTGACGAAATATTTAAGAAAGCACTTTCAGGCGAAAAGGCAAACGATATTGAGGCAGAAAAATATCAGACCGCCATCATGCTTTTATGCGGCAGGGAATATGCAAAACGCGGTTGGGTAATGCAACTGCATATGTCAGCAATACGCAACAATAATACACCAATGTTCAAAAAGCTTGGCCCTGATACCGGCTACGATTCAATATTAAGTGTTGAAATTGCAAGAAAGCTATCACGTTTTCTTGATACACTTCACGCTGAGGGAAATCTACCAAAAACAATACTTTACAGCTTAAATAACAACGATAACTCTGTGTTGGTATCTATGGCTGGTAACTTCGAAGGAGACGGAATAAAGGGTAAAATTCAGCATGGTTCTGCATGGTGGTTTAACGACCATATCGATGGAATGGTCGAACAGATAAAAACACTCGGAAATCTTGGTGCTTTAGCATCATTTGTGGGTATGCTTACAGATTCAAGAAGCTTTTTATCATATCCACGCCACGAGTATTTCAGGAGAATTTTGTGTAATATTATTGGTGATTGGGTTGAAAGCGGAATGTATGTAAATGACACAGAAACACTCGACAAACTCATTGCCGATATTTGCTACAACAATTCGAAAAACTATTTTTTGATGTAAGGGGAAAAACAATGAAATTACCATTTGACATTGACTTAAACGGAAAGGTAGCAGTAGTTACAGGCGGTGGCGGTGTTCTTTGCGGAATGTTTGCAAAGGCAATGGCAACTGCCGGTGCTAAAGTTGCTATTTTGGACCTTAACAAAGATGCTGCCGACAAAGTGGCTGCCGAAATAAAGGCTGAGGGCGGAGAAGCAATCGGCGTATGTGCAAATGTTTTAAAACGCGAGAGCTTAGAAGAGGCAAAAAAACATGTTAATGACGCTTTTGGTACTTGTGATATTTTACTTAACGGTGCTGGCGGCAATAATCCACGTGGTACAACCACAAAGGAATACTACGAAATAGGTGATGAGGACAAGGCTGATTTAGTTTCGTTCTTTGATTTAGATCCAGATGGAGTGTCATTTGTATTTAACCTGAACTTTTTGGGAACACTTCTCCCTACACAGGTTTTTGCAGGCGACCTCATAGGCAAGAAAGACGCAACAATTATAAACGTGTCATCAATGAACGCGTTCTCACCACTTACAAAAATCCCTGCATACAGCGGTGCAAAAGCTGCTATATCAAACTTTACACAATGGCTTGCAGTACATTTCTCTAAGGTTGGTATTCGTGTTAATGCAATCGCACCAGGTTTCTTTGTAACTGACCAAAACAGAGCATTACTCAAAAATCCTGATGGCAGCTTAACACCACGTTCAGAGAAAATTCTATCCCAGACCCCAATGGGACGTTTTGGCGAGGCAGAAGAACTTATAGGTACACTTTTGTGGCTACTTTGCTACGATGCTTCGAGCTTTGTAAACGGAACAATTATCCCTGTTGACGGTGGTTTTTCTGCATATAGCGGAGTATAATATAATAACAATCAAAAAAATTCCTGTTACTTAATGTAACAGGAATTTTTTATTGACTTACTTCTTAAATATAAAGAAAACCGCACCAAGAATACATATAAATGCATATAGGTAATTCATAGTGAATTTTTCTTTAAGGAACGTAATAGAAAAAATCGAGAACACAGTAAGTGTAATTACTTCCTGAATGATTTTTAACTGCGCAGTTGTAAAATACTGACTACCAAGTCTGTTTGCCGGCACCTGGAATATGTATTCAAAAAACGCCAGACCCCAGCTTGCAAATATAACTGCAATCAATGCTGTGTTTTTGAATTTCAGATGTCCGTACCACGCAAATGTCATAAATACATTCGATATAATAAGTAGTATAATTGGCTTTATCATGTCTTATCCCCTTGTTATAATTTTATTCCTTAATATTATACTATAAATAATCTCTTTTGTAAATACATTTATATAATTTAACAAGGTAAATAAACTTTACTGACGTATAAACATTTGTGTCCAATAATTCCCTTGTGCAACATAACCGACTCCGATTTTTGTATATGAAGAGTTAAGTATATTTGCACGATGTCCCGAAGAATTCATCCATGCGTCTACAACCTCCTGTGGTGTTTTTTGTCCTTTTGCTATGTTTTCAGCGGCACTTCTGTATGATATTCCAAAGTTTTTAATCATATCAAATGGCGAACCGTAAACGGGACTGTTATGTGAAAAATAGTTATTGTCTTTCATATCCTGTGATTTGAACCTTGCAACTCTGCTTAATTCCCAGTCATATGTAAGTGTTTTTAATCCATTCTTCACTCTTATGTCATTAACAAGATTTATTACCTCTTTTTCATAGTTTGTAACCGTCTGCTCAGTTTTTGGAATATTTAAAACCTGTCCCGGATAAATAAGTTCAGGATTAGTAATGTGCGGATTTGCATTCTTAATTTCGCTTAATCCCACCTCATATTTTACCGCGATTTTCCACATACTGTCCCCAGATACAACCTTGTGTGTTATGGTGGATGAAGCATATGTAGAAGTTGTTGATATTATACCGATTGCAGCAATAACTACAAGTAATTTTCTTTTTATCATTATAATAATTCCTTTCCATACCCTAAGTCTGCAAGAAATTGTTCAGACTTTGGTGTTGTAATAGGATTAGCTAATCTATATATATAATAACATATTTAGTGGGCAATATCAAATGTAATTTGTGGAAAGGATATCTGTAGCTAACTAAAAAACGACAATCCCACATAATGGAAATTGTCGTTCTTAAGTTATTACGTTATATTATATATGCAACACTCTTCCTGTTACAAACCGAACTGATATAAATGAAATATAAACGTAATCCTCTAATACAAATTATTTTACTTCCGAAATATCTATAGAATAGCCCAGAACTTCTCCTACTGATTTCACCTTACCTTTTATAGTTACAACATCACCAACATTTTTTTCAATCAAGAAATTCTTCTGCTCTTCATTTTTAATATAACACATAGCAGAATCAAAATCCCATTCACTTGCACCTACAGGCTTTATACTTATGTATGCACCACTACTATCAAAATTGTCGATTTTTCCCGATATTTCAACATACTTGCCCCTGTATTGTGTTTCAGCTTTTAATGCATTATTTTTTAATTCATCTATCATTGTATTTAAATCATAAGACTCATATGTGATTACTTCCTCCACCTTCTTAGAAACATCACTTGAGGTTTGTGATGAACCTGTGTTTGTTTTTTCTTCACCACTACCTGATGCCACAATAATTACAACAATAACTACTATACACCAAAACCACCATTTTTTATAAATAGGTTTTTTTACTTTGCAACCACAATTTACACATACAGCTGCTTTATTGTCAATTTCCTGTTTACAATTTTTACATATCATTTGTAAGTCCTCCTTATAATATACCAATTCGGGATATTATAATTATACCATTGTGGGATAATATTGTCAAGGGGTGAATTAAATATGCGATTAAAATTATTAAGAAAAGAACGACAAATTTCTCAATTAAAATTGGCTTTAGATTTAAACATGAGTCAAAACACAATAAGCAGATACGAAACAGGCGAAAGAGAACCCGGAATAAATGAATTGATAAACATAGCAAACTATTTTAATGTATCTATTGATTATTTATTAGAACAAACAGAGAACCCAAAAAGAAATTTATACTAAACTATTCACTATTCACTATTCACTATTACATTAGCTAAATTTTGCACTATTGTGCAAAGCGAAATTATTGCTTTGCAATAGCTAAATAACTCCTTTGGAGTAGCTAAATTAAATTCGCTTTTTAGCTGACCGAAGGTCAATTTAGCTACGAAGTAATTTAGCGTACTTTAGTACATTTAGCTCGCGTTAGCGAATTTAGCTGAAAAAAGCGTACTGAAATTCAGTACGCTTTTTTCTAAGCTCCTCGTGTTGGGCTTGAACCAACGACATCATGATTAACAGTCATGCGCTCTACCGACTGAGCTAACGAGGAATATTAAACGTCAAAGACAACAGTATTAACTGTCGTCTTTGACTATGTAACCGGCAACTTTCTACTTTCCCAGGCGGTCGCCCACCAAGTATCATCGACGTAAAGGAGCTTAACTGCTGTGTTCGGCATGGGAACAGGTGGATCCTCCTTGCTATCGTCACCGGATATTTAAATGTGAAGGTTGTACC
>JAZKZV010000022.1:0-82009 GCA_045612845.1 Clostridia bacterium | reverse complement strand
CGCTTGCTCTTGCCCAGTCGTTTGCTGCACTTACAACACCTAATGATGATATAATCATAACTATTGCAAGTAATGATGACAAAATTTTTTTCATATTTTTCTCTCCTTTTGTTTATATTGTGTGAATATTGTACCATTTTTTTGCTTATTTTGTCAATATGTTTTGAGGATTTATAGAATATTTTAGTGCCAACATATAATAACATGATAATTTTTTTGTTTTAAATAAATAAGATTAAACTTATTGCCATAATTATCATTCCCAAAACAAAACCAATAATTGTTGCTTTGCTCTTTTCATATTCACGTGCCATCGGCAGAAGTTCCTCAACTGATATAAAAACCATAATACCTGCAATGAAGCCGAACAAAATGCCAAATATTGCATCATTAAAAATCGGACGCAACAGAATATAACCTATAATTGCTCCTAATGGTTCAGTCATTCCTGACAAAAATGAAACCTTAAATGCCATTTTTTTGTTGCCTGTGGAGTAATAAATAGGCATTGCGGTTGCAATTCCCTCGGGTATATTATGTATAGCTATTGCAAGGGCTATTGCAACACCAAGATGCGGGTCCTTTAATGAAGCAGTGAATGTCGCAAGACCTTCGGGAAAATTGTGTATTCCAATTGCTAAGGCAGTCATAATACCCATTCTCTTTAATGTACTTTTCTTTTTATCCTTATTATGTAAATTTCCTATATCTCCCTCGGCAGAGGGGACAAGAAAATCAATCAACCCTATAAACAGTATTCCAACAAAAAAAGATATTGCCGCAATAGTTGCGCTTGTTCTGTCGGAATAAACCAGATTCAGATATGTGCGGGATTTTGAAAATATTTCTACCATAGAAACATATATCATTACACCTGCACTAAACCCCAAGGATAATGACAAGAATCTTGTGTTTGTTTCTTTTGTAAAAAGGGAAAGTATACTGCCTAAGCCTGTTGCCAAACCTGCAATAACAGTAACAAATAGTGCAAATAGAACATTTTCCTGCAAAGTAAGCACTCCTTTATGTTTTTAATCATTCAGAAAACCTTGTGTTTTAAAATTTCCTGAATTGCAAAAAAGTCTGCTCATCTAAAAGAACTGTGCAAGCGACAGTTCACATGGAAACTTTTTTATATTATATGTAATAAGAACAATATATGTTAAAGATATATTTGACATTTAAGAGATTTTAGGATATAATATTGTAGAAATATTTTTAGATAAAAGTGTATGAGGAGGCGTTTTGATGAGTGTTTATGAGATAAAATCCACATCTAACAGCAGGTTTAAATATCTTAAATCTTTATTGACAAAAAAAGCACGTATCAAAAACTGCGAATACACCGTTGAGGGAATAAAATCTGTATATGATGCAATAAATTCACAAAGGGAAATATCTGCCATTGCAGTCAGTGAGGTTTTTTATAAAAATTCCGAATTTGAATACCCATGTGGTGTCGATGTAATTGTTATTGATACTCCGATGTTTGAGCAATTATGTGATACAATCACTCCGCAGGGAATTATAGCGGTGATTAAAATGAAAAAAACATCCGGCTATCAATATAAAAATGATGGTGAGTATGTTTACTGCGATAATATTCAGGACCCGGGTAATCTCGGAACAATTATAAGGACTGCAGAGGCGGCAGGGGTTGATGCTGTTTTGCTTTCACCGGGGTGTGTGGATATGTATAGTCCTAAGGTTGTAAGAGCAAGCATGGGATCATATTTTAATATTGATATTATAAATGATGCAGACATTGGTGTGTTATCAGATATGAAACAAAATGGATTTAAGATAATCGGCGGTGCGTTAGGAGAAAATACGATAGATTACAGAATGGCTGATTATAAAGCGCCCGTAGTAGTTACAGTCGGTAACGAAGCAAACGGAATATCTGATGAAGTATTAAAGCTTTGTGATTGTGTTAAAATTCCGATATGCGGCAAAGCAGAGTCGTTAAATGCATCTGTTGCGGCAGGTATTCTTATATATGAAATATTAAGAAATAGGGGTTGACATTTATTTAATTTTGTAGTATTGTTTAAAGAGTGTTAATTGAAGATAAAGGAAGGCAACTATGGATAAAATATTGAAATTTATTTGGCTTACTCAAAAGGGAATTACGCCTCCAAAAATCAGGTTGCTTTTTGACTATTTTGGCACAATAGATAATATTTACTTATCGAAAAGCTATGATATTTTTTCTAAATTTACACAAAACGAAAAAAATTCATTATTAGATAAATCTTTAGACAGAGCGGAGGAAATATATAGGAAATGTCAAAGGTGCGGTGCGAGAGTACTGACATATGAAGATGAATTCTATCCCGAAGCACTGAGGAATATAAGCAGTCCGCCATATGTTTTATATGTAAAGGGACAAAATATAAATTTAAATGATGAATTTTGTATAGGAGTTGTAGGAACAAGGAATTCTACCTCATATGGAGGAAATATAACCGCGAGGTTCTGCTCACAGATGGCGCAAATGGGAATTGCTATTGTAAGCGGTATGGCAAGAGGAATTGATTCTGTAGCCGCATATTCTGCATTAAAAGCTCAAGGTCTGACAGTGGCGGTGCTTGGTTGCGGAATAGACATAGTATATCCCATTTCCAACAAAGAGCTTTATAAGCGTATCGAAAAACATGGAATGATAATATCGGAATATCCGCCAGGTATGCATCCTGCTGTCTGGACTTTCCCCAGACGAAACAGAATAATTGCAGGATTGTCGCGCGGAGTGGTTGTTATTGAGGGTTCTAAGAAAAGCGGCTCGCTTATTACAGCAAGATTTGCCGAGGAGTTTAGCAGAGATTTGTTTGCGGTTCCGCGAAGTATCGACGGAAGTGGACTTGACGGTACAAACGCACTGATAAAAGAGGGTGCAATACCGATGACGTGCGTTGAGGATTTAATAGAGCAGTATCCTGAATTAGCAAATAAAAAAGAAAAAACATATCAGGAAGTCTTGCCTGATAATGTTTTTTATCAAAACATTGAACAGTGCAAAGACAACATAGCAGATTGCGGACCGGATATTAACTCTGTTATGGAAAAAGTTAAAACAGATATAGAAAAGCAAATAATTCAATTCATATCTTATGATGCTAAGCATATTGATAATATAGCAGAAAGCTTAAATATGGGGTTAGCAGAGCTGAGCACAAAGCTTTGTATGCTCGAGATGTCCGGAATTATTGAACAACTGCCCGGAAGATGCTACCGTATAAAAATTTGATTACAAAAAAGGAAGGAAAGATATGGCATCCAAAAAGTTACTAATAGTTGAATCACCTGCAAAAGCAGGCACAATAAAAAAATATTTAGGTACAAGCTATACTGTTATGGCATCTATGGGACATATAATTGATTTGCCAAAAAGTCAATTAGGTGTTGATGTGGATAATGGCTCATTTGAGCCAAGATATATAACCATAAGAGGCAAGGGTGATTTATTGTCGCAATTAAAGCGCGAGGCAAAAAAAGCAGACAAAGTTTATCTTGCAACTGACCCTGACCGCGAGGGAGAGGCAATAAGCTGGCATTTGGCGAATGCACTTGGTATTGACATGAATTCAAAATGCAGAGTAACATTTAATGAAATCACAAAATCTGCAGTTAAAAAGGCAATAAAAGAGCCGCGTGCAATAGATATGGATTTAGTAAATTCACAACAGGCACGCCGTGTTCTTGATAGAATTGTTGGTTATAAAATAAGCCCAATTCTATGGGAAAAGGTAAAAAGAGGATTAAGTGCGGGCAGAGTACAATCTGTTGCAACACGTCTTATATGCGACAGAGAGGAAGAAATAGAAGACTTTGTGCCGCAGGAGTATTGGACAATAGATGCAATGCTTTCATCACATACGTCAAAAACCGTATTTGAGGCAAGATATTATGGTTCAGACAATAAAGAACATAAGCTACAAGACAGTGATGAAACAGAAACTATAGTTAACGAAGTTAAAAATTCACAGTTTATAGTCAACGACATAAAAACAGGTACAAAAAAGAGAAAGGCTCAGCCACCGTTTACTACAAGTACACTTCAACAGGATGCATCAAGAAAATTAGGATTTCAGACCGCAAAGACAATGCAGGTTGCACAAACTCTTTATGAGGGTATAAACATAGGTAACGATCTTGGAACTGTTGGTCTTATAACTTACATGAGAACTGACTCACTGAGAATTTCAACAGAAGCACAAGCAGAGGCAGTTGAATATATAAACGCAAACTATGGCAAAGAGTATCTTGAACCCAAACAGTTTAAAACAAAGCGTTCTGCACAGGATGCTCACGAGGCAATAAGACCTACATCGATTTCGATTACTCCTGTTAGTATAAAGGATAAGCTCACAAACGACCAGTATAAACTATATAAGTTAATATGGGAACGCTTTGTTGCAAGTCAGATGTCAGGTGCTGTATACGAAACGCAGTCAGTTACAATAAATGTACAAAAGCATATATTTAAAGCAAGTGGTTCGGAACTTATATTTAAAGGCTATATGGCAGTTTATATAGAGGGTACCGACGAAAAAGAAGAGAAAGACAAAAAACTTCCTAAGCTTGAGGTTAATCAAGTCTTAAAACTTCATGACTTGATATCAAAGCAACATTTCACACAACCGCCTGCACGATATACAGAGGCAACTCTTGTAAAGGAACTTGAGGAAAACGGAATAGGCAGACCATCAACATATGCGCCTACCATTTCTACAATTATATCAAGGGGTTATGTATCAAGAAGTAAAAAACAACTTCTGCCAACAGAACTTGGAAAAGTTACAACTGAAATAATGAAGAATAATTTTGATGATATTGTTGACGTTGAATTTACCGCCGGCATGGAAGGCAAGCTCGACGATGTTGAGGGCGGAAAAGTACAATGGGTAAATGTTCTTAGCGAATTTTATCCACAGTTTAAAAAAGACCTCGACAATGCATTGGTTAATGTAGAAAAGATAAAGGTAAAAGACGAAGAGTCAGATGTAGTATGCGAAAAGTGCGGACGTAAAATGGTATTTAAGCTATCACGTTATGGTAAGTTTTTGGCATGCCCTGGATATCCGGAATGTCAGAACACAAAACCAATACGTGAGGGCACGGGGGTACAATGTCCTAAGTGTAGTGGCGAAATACTTGTTAAAAGGTCATCTAAAGGTAAACTTTATTATGGATGCGAGCATATGCCTAAATGTGATTTTATGGCATGGTATGCACCGGTAAAAAATGAAAAATGTCCTAAATGCGGAAGTCTTTTAATGAAAAAGAACGGTCGCGGTGGAAAAATTATATGCTACAACGAGGATTGTTCATATGAACGAAAGACAGGAAAAAAGAATGAGAGTTAAGGTTATAGGTGCAGGTCTCGCGGGCTGTGAGGCGACGTGGCAACTCTTAAAAGAGGGAATTGAAGTTGAACTTTACGAAATGAAGCCAAAAAAATTCTCGCCGGCTCATTCTATGGATGGTTTTGCTGAACTTGTTTGCTCAAATTCATTAAAGGCTGACAGAATAGAAAATGCATGCGGTTTACTAAAAGAAGAAATGCGCTTGTTTGATGCACTTATGCTTCAGGCGGCAGATATATCAAGAGTCCCCGCGGGCGGAGCGTTGGCGGTTGACAGAGAAATTTTTTCTGATTACATTACAAACAAGCTAAAAGAACATCCGCTTTTAAAAGTTGTTAATGAAGAAGTTTCTTCCATAAACACAGACGAATATACAATTATAGCAACCGGACCGCTTACCTCAGATATATTAAGCGAGGAAATTGGTAAGCTTACAGGTAATGACAAGCTTTACTTTTATGATGCTGCAGCACCGGTTGTAAGTGCCGAAAGCATTGATTTTAATAAAGTGTTTAAAGCGGCAAGGTATAATAAGGGAACTGCAGATTATATAAATTGTCCTATGAATAAGCAAGAGTATGATGCTTTTTATAATGAGCTTATAAATGCTGATACTGCACCGCTTAAGGAGTTTGAAAATCAAAAGGTCTTTGAGGGTTGTATGCCTGTGGAGGTTATGGCGAAAAGGGGAGAGAAAACACTTCTTTTTGGGCCATTAAAACCTGTAGGACTAATAAATCCTCAAACAGGCAAAGATGATGCTTATGCAGTTGTTCAATTAAGGCAGGATAATAAAGACGGAACGTTGTATAATCTTGTAGGATTTCAGACGAATTTAAAATGGGGCGAACAAAAACGTGTATTTTCTATGATACCGGGACTTCGGAATGCTGAATTTGTAAGGTATGGCGTAATGCACAGGAACACATATATAAATGCACCAAAGGTGCTGGATAAATATTATCGCATGAAGGAATATCCGAATGTGTTTTTTGCCGGACAGATAACAGGAGTTGAGGGGTATGTAGAGAGTGCATCGAGCGGAGTTCTTGCAGGCTATAATATGGCAAGGCTTATTAAAGGTGAAAATATGTGGGAGCCTGACGCTAAAACGTCAATAGGTTCACTGCCTATTTATATATCAAGTGCCTCGGGGGAGAATTTTCAACCCATGAATGCCAATTTTGGTATTATTGAGGGACTTGGAACAAAAGTAAAAAACAAATCCGAACGTTATTTGGCTATTGCCGAGAGAGCGTTGGAAATAGTAAAAAGTAAAATAGAGGAAAGAAAGGAAAATTAAAAATGGAAAAGATTATGAATTTTGTTGAGGGACACAAGGTATTGTCAGCTGTTGTAGGAGTAGTTGTTATTGCATTGGTTATTTTGGTTATTTGCCTTGCTTCTAACACAAACAATACAACAGTAGATAACGGAAGAGAAGTAGTAAAACCAACATTTATGTATTTCGTAAGCAAGTCTGATGAAACATACGAAGAAGAAATGAAGGTTGTAGAGGCTCTAAAGAAGGATTTTGGTGACGAAATTGTATTTGACATAAAGAATGTTGACGAAAATCCGGATGCTATTAAGAGCTTTCCTATGGTTGAAAACAACACACCATTTCTTATTATGCTTGATAAGTATAACGACCTTAGTGTTTTTAAGCCGGGTGTATTTGAACAAAAGGAACTTAAAGGTTACATAAAAGAGGCGCTTAAAAATTGATTGGTATAATATATTACTTTTATTTTTTGATAATAGGTTTTTTATATTCAAACCTGTTATTTAAAGAAAAAGACATATATTTTAGAATATGGTTTGGAGGAATATGTGGAAATTTAATTTTGATGGCAGGAATTGCTCTGGTTGCTTTCATTTTTAAATTTTCATATATAAGTCATATTTTGTTGGCTTTTATAGCGGTTATTCCATATATAGCTGTTAAGTATAAAAAAAACGGTCAGTCAAGAACTGAATTCTTTGATGCAGAAAAAACAATGGATTTACGTACAGTGTGTATACTGATATTACCACTAACGCTATTGATATGCATATTATTGACAAATCACATACTTACTCCTTATGGCGAGGGTGCAGTTGCAAGCGGTCAATCCACGTATGGAGATTTGCAAATGCATCTGGGTTTTGTTACAAGTATAGCCGAACAAGGAAAGTTTCCGCCTGACTATGCTTTTTTGTCCGGATATAAGCTTAATTATCCGTTTTTTTCGGATATGCTTTCATCGAGCTTGTATCTGTTAGGAACACCACTCAGATGGTCTTTTCTTATCCCGAGTTACTGCATGTCTCTATTGCTTGTTGCAGGATTTTATATACTGTCTTATAAATTAACCAAAAGAAAAAGCGCGGCAGTCATTGCAACGTTATTTTTCTTTTTGAATGGCGGTTTTGGATTTTGGTATTTTATAGACGGTGCAAAAGCCGACTCATCAATATTTACACGCATATTTACAGAGTATTATAAAACACCTACAAACTATAACGAAATGAATATACGCTGGTCAAACACCATATGCGATATGATTATTCCGCAACATACAACTATGGCGGGGTGGTGTATGATTATCCCGTGTATATATCTTTTAGTTGATTCTCTAAACACAAATAATAAGAGGAATTATATTATATTGGGTTTTATTGCAGGTGTATTGCCAATGATACATACTCATTCATTCCTTGCTCTTGCAATAATAAGTGCGGTAATGTTTTTTGTATGTTTATTCGATGCAAAAGACAAAAAGTCGTATATAACCAAGCAGGCTGTTTATTGTGGGATTGCGTTTATATTAGCAATGCCACAGCTTTGTTTATGGACCTTTGCACAAACTTCGGGAAATGGCTCATTTTTGAACCTTAATTTTAACTGGGTAAATGAAAATGACACGTACTTGTGGTTTTATATTAAAAATTGGGGAATGACCTTTTTGTTAGCAATACCGGCTGTTATAAATGCAGACAAGGATAAAAAGAAATTATCCCTTGCAGCGTTTGTTTTGTTTATACTTGCAGAATTTATACAATTTCAACCAAATCCATACGACAATAACAAGCTATTCTATATTACGTATATGATAATACTTATTGTTGTATGCGACTTTTTAACTAATTTGTATGATAAAGTAAAGGGAATAAAACTAAGAGGTTATTTTGCAGTAATTTTAATTCTGCTATTTACACTGTCGGGTGTACTTACAATATGCAGAGAGTATGTATCCGGAGGACAGTATCAGACGTTTAGTAAGGATGATATAAATACAGCTGAGTATATAAAGGATAATATTCAAAAAGATGCTGTATTTCTTACAGGTACCGGACACATTAACCCTGTTGTTTCTCTTGCCGGACGTAGTGTTTATGTCGGCTCGTCTTTGTATGTACATTTTCATGGATATACAGATGAGTATAGCCAAAGGAATAATGAGGTCAATCAAATATACAATGCATCAGCAGATGATATAAATAAATTTTGCAGGGACAAAAATATATCGTATATTTTTGTTGGCGAACATGAAAGACGCAATATAAATTCAGAGTCATTCAAAAGTTTGCAATGCATTTACAAATCAGGCAACGATATGTTGTATAAAATACAAAACTAACAGAGAGGAAGAAAATCAATGGAAAAGGTTAAGCCAAGGACATTAACGGGGTTTATGGAGTTACTGCCGCATGAGCAGATAGAATTTGAAAAAATACTTTCTATACTAAGAACAAATTATGAAAAATACGGATTCTATCCATTAGATACACCTGTGTTGGAAAGCTCAAGTGTTTTATTGGCAAAAGCAGGCGGTGAGACTGAGAAACAGATATATCGTTTTAAAAAGGGCGATAGCGACCTTACTATGAGATTCGATTTGACAGTTCCTCTTGCAAAATATGTTGCAATTAACTATAACGAATTAAACTTCCCGTTTAAACGTTATCAGATTGGTAAGGTGTATAGGGGAGAGCGTGCTCAAAAAGGCAGATACAGAGAATTCTATCAGGCAGATATTGATATAATTGGCGATGGAGAGTTAAGTGTTATACACGATGCAGAAATTCCCGCTATAATTTGTGATATTTTTAATGGACTTGGTATAGGTAAATTTAAAATACGAATAAATAACAGAAAAATTCTTACAGGTTTCTTTCAGATGAATGCTCTTGAAGATAAAACCGAGGATGTTTTACGTGTTATAGATAAGCTTGATAAAATCGGCAAAGAAAAAGTAATAGATGAATTATCGGAGCTCGGCGTTTCGCACGATAAGTCTGTGGAGATTTTGAATTTTATCGGTATTTGCGGTACAAATGCACAAAAGCTCGACGAAGCAAAAAAATACACAGGCAAGAATGAAATTTATGATAAGGGTTACGAGGAGCTAAGCCTTGTAATAAATACAATAAAAGAATTTGGTGTAAGTGATGAAAATTATATGATAGATCTTTCCATAGCCCGTGGTCTTGACTATTATACTGGTACAGTATATGAGACAACAATCACTGATCACCCTGAATTCGGAAGTGTCTGCAGTGGCGGAAGATATGATAATCTTGCAGAATTTTATACAGAACAGAAGCTTCCGGGTGTTGGTATTTCGATAGGTGTAACAAGACTATTTACAGTTTTGAATGAAACCGGATTTTTTGATAAAGAAAACACAACACCTTTTGATGTTTTAATTGTTCCTATGACTGATAATCTGGATTACTGTATAAATGTAATGTCAAAACTCAGAAACTCACAAATAAAAGTTCAAACCTATTATGAGGACAAAAAATTCAAGAAAAAGATGAACTATGCAAACAAAATAGGTGTTCCGTACGTTGCAATTATAGGTGATGATGAAATTGCGCAAAATAAAATTGCACTTAAAAATTTCGAGAGCGGGGAACAGGTTGTTTGTTCAGTTGAGGAAGCTATACAAATGCTTAAATAATACACATAAAGAACGGAGAATATATGAACCAGGAAAATAAAATGGGTACTATGCCCGTTAATAAACTTTTAATTACAATGTCGTTGCCTATGATGATTTCTATGCTTATACAGTCATTATATAATATTGTAGACAGTATTTTTGTAAGTATGATAAGTGAAAATGCACTTTCTGCTGTTTCGCTCGCATTCCCGATACAAATATTACTTATTGCAGTTGCTACGGGAACCGGTGTTGGTGTCAACTCAATACTCTCAAGAGCGCTAGGCGAAAGGAACAGCGAAAAGGCAAACAGTGTTGCAATGCATGGTATTTTCCTGTCTGTATTGAGTTATATTGTATTTGTATTTATAGGTATTTTTGCCATAAAACCATTCTACATGAGTCAGACCTCGGGTGCAGATATCGAAATATTCAATTATGGTGTACAATATACAAGCATTATATGCATTGCATCGTTTGGAATATTTGGTCAAATTATATTTGAAAGATTACTTCAGTCGACGGGTAAAACCATTTACAGTATGTATGTGCAGCTCACGGGTGCTATTATAAATATAATCTTTGACCCTATACTGATATTTGGTATGTTTGGAATGCCCAAAATGGGTGTAGCAGGTGCTGCAATAGCAACTGTAATGGGACAAATTGTTGCTGCAATTCTGGCTATATTCTTTAATTTTAAGGTTAACAAAGAAATAAAACTCACGCTAAGAGGTTTTAAATTAGATAAAAAAATTATAGGTGTTATATATTCAGTCGGAGCACCGTCAATTGTTATGCAGGCTATAGGCTCTGTTATGAATTACGGAATGAATTTAATTCTTATAGGCTTCACATCTACTGCAACTGCAGTCTTTGGTATTTATTATAAAATACAGAGCATGTTTTTTATGCCCGTGTTCGGATTAAATAATGGTATGATTCCTGTTGTTGCCTATAATTACGGTGCAGGCAACAGAAAACGACTAATAAAGACAATAAAGCTTAGTGTCTTGTACGCAGTTGTAATTATGATAGCGGGATTTTTGGTATTCCAGATTATACCCGATAAGCTTTTGGGATTGTTCGAAGCATCAGGTAACATGCTCGAAATTGGAGTACCTGCTCTGAGAATTATTTCAATTTCATATATTGCAGCAGGTTTTTGCATTGTTGCGGGAAGTGTTTTTCAGGCATTGGGTAACGGAATGTATAGCTTGATTGTTTCAGTTACAAGACAACTTGTGGTTCTTTTGCCTATAGCATTTATACTCTCAAAAATCGGAGGGTTAATGGTTGTTTGGTGGGCATTCCCGATTGCAGAAATCATGTCATTTGCAGTATCAACACTGTTTTTATTTAAAATCAACAAGAATATTATATCAAAGATTCCTGATGGAGACAAATAATTCTGGTGCCGTAAAAAGGAGAGGATAAAATGGCAAAGAAGAAGACAAAAAAATCTGCAACCAAAAAATATACAGAGAAAAAGTCTGTTTCGAAAAAACAAGCGAATAAAAGCACTGCCAATGTTTTTGGTGTGTATTGTGCATCGGGTTTGCTTGTAAGTATATTTTTAGCAATATTTATATACTTCAATGTAGATGACGGTGGAATAATCGGAGGTGCAATACATAATGTAATGTTTGGTATCTTTGGTTTTATGGCCTATTTTCTTCCTCTGCTTATAGGTGGTGTAACAATATATTACATAATCAATAAATCAGTAAAGGATTTTTGGTTAAAGATGGCTTATGGATTTGGGATTCTCATTTCTGTAGGAGCTATTTTGAGTATTGCATATCTTATAGAGAATTACTATGCATTTCATTGGGGAATAATGGGTATAGGTGGCGGTATTATAAGTACAGTTATTGCAACAAGTATGGTAAAGCTTGTACAAAAAGCCGCAACAATTCTGATACTTATATTATTTTCAATATGGTGCCTGAGCAAGCTGACTAATATACTGATTTATGTATATCTTGCAAGATGGACAGCAATTGGCTCTAAAAAATTATGGTCTTATATCTGTACTCTTTTTAATAATATAAAGGAAAATAAAAATACTGACAAATCATATAACAAACAAAATGACAGAAAGCGTCTTATTTTCAGAAATGATGAGTATGATGCACTTCCTGAACATAATTCCAGAAAAAGACTTGAGGGTGAAGCTGTAATTGATAACGATGGAATTGATGAGTTTTTTGGAACTGTCGCAAACGAAAAAATAGAACTTGAGGCTCCCTCTCAAACTGAATATATACAAGAAGAAATCTCACAAAAAGAAGAGGATGAAGAAACTTCAAAAGTATCAAAAATTACCGAAAAGGAAAAAGATGAGTTTAATAAAGAACTTGATAATGCTATAATCTATGAGGAAATAGAATATGAATATCCTGATATTGATTTCTTAAACGAACCGGCGAGCGTTTCTAATGACAGACGTGATGAGTTAAGACGTACTGCAGAAAAACTTATAACAGTCCTTGCTGATTTTGGAGTTAAGGCAAAACTTTTACATGTAACACAAGGCCCTGCTGTAACACGTTTCGAAATTCAGCCCGATACAGGAATTAAGCTTTCAAAAATTGTAGGCTTGGCAGATGATATTGCACTTAATCTTGCAGTGCAGACAGTATTGGTAGCACCTGTACCAGGAAAAGCGGCTGTCGGAGTAGAAATACCGAATACAAAGGTTAGCATGGTGTCTGTAAGAGAAATTATTGATTCTCCTGAATTTAAAAATGCAAAATCAAAGCTCACTGTTGCGTTAGGTAAAGATATAGGCGGTAACGTTATTGTAGGTGATATTGCAAAGATGCCTCACGTGCTTATAGCCGGTGCAACGGGCAGTGGTAAATCTGTGTGTATAAATACTATTGTAATGAGTATTTTATATAAAGCAAAGCCTGATGAGGTTAAACTTATTATGGTTGACCCTAAGGTTGTTGAATTGGGTGTATATAATGGTATTCCGCACTTGTTAATACCGGTTGTTACAGACCCCAAAAAAGCTGCAGGTGCACTTAACTGGGCGGGTGCAGAAATGATGCGAAGATACGACCGTTTTAAAGAAACGGGTGTAAGAAAAATTGATGCATACAATCAACTTATGGAACAAACAGGCGGCGATAAAATGCCAAGTCTTGTTATAATCATAGATGAGCTTGCAGACTTAATGATGGTAGCAGCAAAAGAAGTTGAAGATTATATTTGTCGTCTTGCTCAGCTTGCAAGAGCAGCAGGAATTCACCTTATAATCGCAACACAAAGACCGTCAGTTGACGTTATAACAGGTCTGATAAAGGCAAATGTACCATCAAGAATTGCCTTTTCAGTGTCATCTCAGGTTGATAGCCGAACAATTCTCGACAGAGGCGGTGCAGACAAGCTTCTTGGTATGGGTGATATGCTATATCATCCAATGGGTGCAAGAAACGCAGCGAGAGTTCAGGGTGCATTTGTTTCCGATAAGGAAATAGAAAAGGTTTTGGCATTTATTAAAGAGAACACGGGCGATACACATTATAGCGAGGATTTAGCTGAGCAGATAGAAAGATGCGCAACGGGAGAAAACGGAGTTACTCCTGATGTGGAAGAAGACGGAGACCCACTATTACAAGAGGCAATAGCACTTGCGGTAGAGTTGGGTAAAATATCAACATCTATGATTCAAAGAAGATTAGGTGTTGGATACGCAAGAGCAGGCAGAATTGTAGACCAGATGGAGGCTCGCGGAATTATAAGCGGTGCAAATGGTTCAAAACCGCGCGATGTGTTAATAAGCCATGCAGACATGTCATATATGTCTGATGAGGAATTTGATGATGAATAACGATTTTTTACCTGTATGCAGAGAAGATATGATAAATAGAGGTTGGGAACAACTTGATTTTCTCTGTATTACGGGTGATGCATATGTAGACCATCCGTCCTTTGGACATGCAATAATTTCAAGAGTGTTAGAAAGACATGGATATAAAGTTGGTATAGTAGCACTCCCTGACTGGAACAAAAAAGATGATTTTCTTAAAATGGGCAAACCGCGCCTCGCAGTTTTAGTCAGTGCCGGAAATATCGATAGCATGGTGAATCACTATACTGCAAGCAAAAAGCGCAGGAGTGAGGATGTGTATGCGCCGGGAAATAAAGCAGGAAAACGTCCTGACCGTGCTACAATAGTATATTGTAATCGAATAAGAGAGTGCTTTAAGGATACTCCAATTATAATTGGTGGTGTCGAGGCGAGTCTTAGAAGATTTGCTCATTATGATTATTGGGACGATAAAATAAGACGCTCGATACTATTTGATTCCAAAGCAGATTTACTCATATACGGAATGGGCGAAAAGCAAATTGTTTCTATAGCAAACAGATTAAATGACGGTGAAGATGTATCTGATATTAAAGATGTTGCAGGTACGTGCTATATATCAAAAGAATGTTGTGATAGCCATGTAATCATACCAAGCTATGAGGAATGTCTTGAAGATAAAAAAGCATATGCAAATTCGTGCAGAATACAGTATTTCGAACAAAATCCATATACAGGTAAAACAATAGCGCAAAAACATGGCGATAGATTTTTAATTCAAAATCCACCAATGAAACCTTTAAACACACAGGAGCTTGATGAGGTATATGGTCTTCCGTATACAAAAAATTATCACTACAGCTACGAAAAAGATGGTGGTATAGAGGCAATAAAGGAAGTTAAGTTCTCGCTTAGTGCAAACAGGGGATGCTTTGGTGGTTGTAATTTCTGCGCACTGTCTTTTCATCAGGGCAGAATTGTAACCTCCAGGAGCGATGATTCTCTGATTGCTGAGGCAAAAGAAATGATTAAGGATAAGGATTTTAAGGGGTATATTCATGATGTGGGCGGTCCTACAGCAAACTTCAGAGGCCCTGCATGCAAAAAGCAACTTATATCCGGTGCTTGTAAAGATAAGCAGTGTTTGTTTCCTGAGCCTTGTAAAAACATGCAGATAAATCACAAAAGCTATCTTGAACTGTTACGAAAATTACGCAGCTTAAAAGGTGTAAAAAAGGTGTTTATACGTTCAGGAATACGTTTTGACTATCTTATAAACGATAAGGATGATACATTCTTTTACGAGCTTTGCGAACACCATATAAGCGGTCAGTTGAAGGTTGCACCTGAGCATATAAGTGATAATGTTTTAAAACACATGGGCAAACCTCATAATGAAGTTTTTAATAAGTTTTCCCAAAAGTTTTATAAAATAAATAATAAGCTTGGCAAGAAACAATATCTTGTACCATATCTTATGTCATCACATCCGGGTAGTACACTCAAAGATGCAATAAATTTAGCATTGTATTTAAAAGAAAATAATATAAATCCGCAACAGGTTCAGGATTTTTACCCAACACCCGGTACTATCTCGACCTGTATGTTTTATACCGGGATAGACCCCATTACTATGAGGAGTGTATATGTTCCCAAATCGCCAAAAGAAAAGGCAATGCAACGTGCACTTTTGCAATATAGAAACCCCGAAAATTACGCCCTTGTATATGAAGCATTAAAAAAGGCTGGCAGAGAGGATTTAATTGGTTTTAGTAACAGATGCCTTATAAGACCGCCAAAAGGTGATATACTGAATGAAAATACATTAAGGAGGAATAATAAAAATGGCAAAGCTACTTTTAGGAAAGGAAATTTCGAAAAGAATAAAAACGGAAATAGCCGAGGAAGTAAAAACGCTGAAAGGGGAGGGAATAAACCCGGGTCTCGCGGTAATAATCGTGGGAGATGACCCCGCCTCAAGAGTATATGTAAATAACAAGAAGAAGGCATGCGAAGAGTGTGGTATATATTCCGAAGAATATGCACTTGGTGCTGATACAACACAAGAAGAGTTGTTGGAGTTAATAAGCACATTAAACAATAAAAACGACATTTCAGGAATACTTGTTCAACTTCCTGTTCCAAAGCATATAGATGAAGAAACAATTATAAATGCAATAGATCCCAAAAAAGATGTTGATGCATTTCACCCTGTAAATGTTGGTAAAATCATGGTTGGTAATTATGATTTTGTTCCATGCACACCTGCAGGCGTTATGGAGCTTATAAAAGAGAGTGGTGTTGAAGTCAGTGGAAAGGAATGTGTTGTTGTAGGAAGAAGCAATATTGTAGGTAAACCACAGGCAATGCTTTTGCTACACCAGAATGGAACAGTTACTATATGCCATTCAAGAACCAAAGATTTGGCTGAAAAAACAAAGAACGCAGACATACTTGTTGCTGCAGTAGGTATCCCTAATTTTATTAAAGGAGATATGATAAAAGAGGGTGCAGTTGTAATAGACGTAGGTATAAACAGAATGGAAGATAAAACACTTTGCGGAGATGTTGATTTTGAGAGTGCTCAAAAGGTTGCAGGCTCAATAACTCCAGTTCCCGGCGGTGTAGGACCTATGACTATTGCAATGCTCATGAAAAATACTGTAAAGGCAGCAAAAGTTAATAAAACAAAATAATAACATTTAATAAGAAGGGCAATAAATATGAGTATACAGATTTTAATTTCACAAATGAGCCAACTGTTTTTAGTTTTATTACTTGGTTATGTTATATATAAAATAAAACTTGTTGATAATAATTTTATAAGTAAATTTGCAAGACTTATTTTAGATGTAACAATGCCTTGTATGGTGCTTGGTTCTGTACTGAAATTAGAAGAAAGACAAGAATTATCAGATGTTCTTGTATCTTTATTTACTGCGACATCGCTGTTTTTTGTAATATTGCCAATAACGGGATACATTATTGCAAAAATACTGTTTACAAAAAAGAAACAAATAAACCTGTACGTTTTTATGAACACATATTCAAATGTAGGATTTATGGGTTTTCCTATAATACAGGCATTATGCGGTAATGTTGGATTGTTTTACGCAGCAATGTTTAACTTAATTTTTAATATTTCTATATATACACTTGGTGCGTGGCTTATTAACAAAAACAACAGCAATGCACATTCATTTAAGATAAAACAGCTATTGTCTCCGGGTGTTATCCTTTCGGTATTAGCAGTTGTTATATATCTGCTTAATATAAATCTACCGGTTGTCATAGATGATGCAATATATTCGATCGGTTCTATAACATCACCCTCGGCAATGTTAATAATAGGTTGCACACTTGCAAAAATGAATATTAAAGATATCTTTAATGATTGGCGTGTATATGTATGGACACTTATTAAACAAATTGCAATTCCTTTATTACTGTGGGTGCCATTAAATTTTGTAATAAAAAATGAGCTTGTTTTGTATGTAGCATATATTTTATTTTCTATGCCGGTTGCAAATGCAGCAGTTTTGTTCGCAACCAACTCCGGAGGGGATATAGAGCTTGCATCAAAAACAGTTTTTATAACAACGTTGTTTTCTCTTTTAACCGTACCATTGTGTGTATTGGTTGTTTCATAAATTAAATCATAGAATATTTTGGTATAGTCATGGAATATTTTGGGTTTATAAAAATATAACTATAAGATATAATTGTACTTGATTAAAAACACGAAAAGAGGGAAATAAAAAATGGCAAAACTAATTGATAAATTATGGAACTGGGGACATCTTGAAAAATCTCATAACAAATGTACAGGGCTTGACTGTAGTATGACACCGGAAGGATTTGCAGAGGAATATGGTATCAAAAATTCGTTTATGGTATCATACGGAGGAAATATTCAACCACCATTTATTGAGATGGGAAAACGTTTTTGTGGACTTAAAGAAATTAAATGGTCAGTCTTGGGCGATGCAAGTACACCTCTTCCTGAGGCAGAGCTTGGAAATACGCAGGATATTATTGACATGATTTCCAATTGTAATAATGTTACAGGCGGAGTTGTTGATGACTTCTTCTCTCCCGAAAGAATGGAGCGTTTTACACCTGAAGTACTTAAGAAAATCAAAGAAGCACTAAACGAAAAAGGACTTGATTTCTGGTGCGTATTATACAATATGCAACTCGATTTAGACCTTGCCAAATATATGGATTGCTTTGACGGTGTAACTTTTTGGATTTGGAAATGCAAAGACATAGTTAATATGGAAGAATACCTCGAAAAGCTATATAAAATTGTAGGGGATAAGCCTCTGATGCTTGGTGTATATCTTTGGGATTACTCTGCAGGCGTTCCGTCCAAACCCATGGAAACTGAACTATTCGAAAAGCAGCTTAAACACTACTTTGATCTTCTTATAGAAAAGAAAATAGAAGGTGTTATATTCTGCTCGGGAACCATCGGGGACGCACAACTTCAAACAAATAAAATTCTCAAAAAATATTTAAAAGAACAGGGAGATATAGAAATATAAGGAGACCAACTATGATTTATTCATCAGTACAAGCAGAGACGGATTTCATTTTAAATGTTGCCAAAGCAATGTGTGTATCCGCAAGAACTGCACCAAAAACAAAGGGCGTTGACTACATAAAGACTGCCATCTTAGTAGGGGAAGATAAAGAAAAATTAGCAGACAAGATGGATGAAGTGTCAGATAAGATAGGATTTAAATTCTTTAAGCGTGATGCGAACAATGTTCGCGTAAGCGAGGCGGTTGTTTTGGTTGGTATATCAAACCAGACGCGTGGCTTAAATGAGGGGTGCCAATATTGTGGTTTTAATAATTGTACAGAATGCGAAGAAAAAGGCGGTAACTGTGCATATACAACATTGGATTTGGGCATTGCTATCGGCTCTGCAGTCAGTATTGCTGCAGATAACCGCGTAGATAACAGAGTAATGTTCTCTGCAGGCCGCGCAGCGCTCGAAATGGATATATTTGATGATGATATATGCAACATCATAGCAATTCCATTAAGTGCAACGGGCAAATCACCATTTTTTGACAGAAAAGCTAACTGATTAAATCAGTTAGCTTTTTTATTTACACCTGTTAAATAGTCTATAAATACATTGGGTTGAACGTTGTAGCAATACACACAAAAATTTATGCCCTTACCATTATCATCTATTGAATATGCTTCAAGAAGAACTCCGTCAGCAACAAGATTATATCCCGTAAAAACAGGTGTTGAACGATATAAAACGTTGTTTTTTGTATCATCTATGTAATCATCAACCATATTTTCAAAAGGTAACATACCCTCTACGTTTAGGTATCGTGTACCTGTAATAAGATTGCGTTTGTTTGCATTTTCGCCCGTAAGCTGAAAACCAATTAAATGACACCTGTTATATACATAACCACCATCTACAAAGTCGTATTTTTCATTTTCCCAACCGGTGGGAATGACAGAGCTTATACTTTTGCGTTTTTCTGTCGGCATAATATCTGTACCAACTGATGCAAAAGCAACATCGCAACGTCCCAATTCATCAAGGTCCGCATAGAATTCAAATGAACCGTCTATAATTTCGTAATCTTTAAAATATGGCTTGTTATTATTTATTACAACATATGGTTTTCCACTGTACTGAGGCACTTCTTTCTTTAACCTTTGATATTCATAATCATCAAATCCATTACTGATAATAGAAATTGTATGTGTATCATTATCCCATGCAACACCTAAGTTAAAGCCTTCTGCAATATATCGTATAGGGAGCATTGTACGTCCGTTTATGATTTTGGGTGCAACGTCGAGCGATGAACGCTTGTTGTTTAAATATGCATTTGTACTGTCAATACTAAGCTTTATTGTATCATCATCAACTTTTAGAGTAACAGTTTGTGTAACACCATTCCAATCAACACTTCCGCCAAAGGCTTCTATAATTGCACGTATAGGCACAAGCGTTCTTGAATTGCTGATAATAGGCGTTGTGTTACGTCCTTTGTCAATTTCTGTTTCTTGACCGTTAATCCTCATTATAGGGTTGTTAATCTGCATACTTACAACAATGTCAGATTCATATATATTTTGGGTATAAACACAGCCTGGCAGAAAAATACTGAGTGTAATAAATATAGCTAATAACCTTTTTACTTTTTTCATAATCATCAACCTCTTATTAAATGTATAGATAGATTATATCATATATAGGGGATAAATACAATAATTGGTAATAAAAAAGGCAGTTTAAAATTTTATTTTAAACTGCTTTTTGTTTATATAATTATTCCCACTCTAACATCACTTTTGTTTTTAGTGTTTATTCTGTATATTTTCAGTGGCTTTGAGGTTGTAATATGTATCAATTTACACCTATTTTACACATTCAACAATGATAGTGTTGTCAAAAAGTGTTGTCAGAGAATTATTGATTTAACAATTTATTTTTCTGTTCGTCAAATTCTTCTTGTGATAAAACGCCCATATCAAGCAGTTGTTTTAATTTCAATAATTCATCAGCAACAGATACATTGTTGTTATTTGCTGAAACAGGTGCTGACCCACCTTTTTTCACAGCATCCACACGGGATTTTACATAGTCAGCAACTTCTACCATTCTTTCGTTTGAAATTACAGTTTCATCATATGTAAATGAATTTTCTGCAAAGAAATTGCTTGCCTTATTGTATCCGTTACTTGATGCAGTTTCTAATTGAAGATAACCAATAGCAAATTTAGATTGTTTGAATTGAACACCAATACAATCTGAATAATATATCGTTTTTTCTCCGTCTGTAGCGTTGTGTGTAAGTAATGAACCTATCGTTACCTTTGTTGTTATAACTACTTTATCTACATATATGTCAATATGTCTTCCTCTTACACCTTCAATTGTATAGACTAAATCTTGATTTTCAAATGGACCAATATTACTATTAACACTATAGTCAACAACTTCTGATTTTACTATATTTCTTTTTCTTTCTTCTTCAAGCTTTCTTTCTTCTATCTCTTGTAATTTTGCTTGGTATAAATCATTTAGATGTTTAACTATTTTTTCAAGACCTTCTTTTCCAGAAAAAGCATTTTGAAATTCTGTCAAAAGCCCTTTAAAGTTATCATCGTCAGATACGCTATCCAAGACCTTTTTATATGCGTAATAACAATCCTCGCATATAACTACATCCTCTACTGAATAATTTCCAGCAAAAAGCCCTATTTTCTTATCACACAACTTACACAATGTAGCCATGCTATTTCCTCCTTTGAATTGAACATTATAAAAAGTGTTGTCAAAAGTGTTGTCAATTTTACTTTTTCATTTCGTAGCAATGTGCTACAAGTGGCTTGAACACTGGGTTTCAAGCCACTTTATATTTTTTATGAAATTATTCCCACTCGATTGTGCCTATTGGCTTTGGTGTTAAATCTAATAATACTCTGTTAATTCCCGGAACTTCGTGAGTGATTCTGTCTGTTATATGATGAAGAATTTCGTATGGAATTTCTTCTATTGTAGCACTCATAGCATCTATTGTGTTTACCGCACGTATAATTGCCGGCCAACCCTCATAACGTTTAGAATCCTTAACGCCAACACTCTTAAAGTCGGGAACTGCAATAAAGTATTGCCATACCTTTGTATCAAGCTTATTTTTTGCAAATTCTTCTCTTAAAATTGCATCAGCCTCGCGAAGTGCATTAAGTCTGTCGCGTGTGATTGCACCAAGACAACGAACGCCAAGTCCAGGGCCGGGGAATGGTTGACGATACACCATTTCATCAGGTAGTCCTAATGCAGAACCTACAACTCTTACTTCGTCCTTATATAAAAGTTTAACGGGTTCAACGAGCTCGAGTGCCATATCCTCAGGCAATCCACCTACATTGTGGTGTGCCTTTACGCCGTCGCTTTCTAATATATCGGGGTAAATTGTTCCTTGTGCAAGGAATGAAACATCATTTATTTTAGCAGCCTCTTCGTCGAACACTTTAATGAATTCGCCACCTATAATTTTTCTCTTTGTTTCGGGGTCATCTACACCTGCTAATAAATCTAAGAAACGGTCTGTTGCATCAATATAGATAAGGTTTGCATCGAGTTGATTCTGGAATACTTCAATAACCTGTTCACTCTCACCTTTACGCATCAATCCGTGATTTACGTGTACACATACAAGTTGCTTGCCTATTGCCTTAATCAAAAGTGCAGCAACAACCGAAGAATCCACGCCACCGGATAGTGCAAGCAATACTTTTTTATTGCCTACCTGTTTTTGTATATCTTCAATTTGTTCTTCTATAAAAGCATTAGCAAGCTCAATAGTGTTTATTCTTTCCATGTTCTCGGGTCTGATATTGCAATCCATATTTATAACCGTTCCTTTCGTTAGTTAAATGTATCAAAGTTTTACTATATATATAATACCACGTATAAAGAAAAAATTCAATATTTTGTATTAAAAAAATATATTTTATTTATTTTTATCAAATGATGTAATAAATATAAGATAATCATATATTAAATTTCTACAGTAAAAATGGCTATATCCAATATGCGGATATAGCCGTTTTGAATTAAATATAATTAACAACCGCAGTTGTTTTCTTTTGGAACTGATGGGTCATCCTGACCACACTCGAGAAATTCACATTTTTCGGGCGGGAAGAACTCATCAACAGGGAAGTCTATTCTCTCAAACAAATCACATGGATTATCATCTGTTGCGCCTACGCACTCTTTTTGCGGTATGCAGAAGTCGTATGAAGGTATAAGAAGCTGTACCTTTCTTTCTAACTTGATAATTGAGAAGATACCTAAAGAAACAAAAACTCTCTTTGTCTCTCCGCCAAGAGTAAGACTTTCATCAAATACGCGACAAATTGACTCGGGAACTGATGCTATATCAAAATCATCATCACAGCAACAGTTGTTCTTGCAGCTTCTTACATCTACAAGCTTTGCACCAAGAGTTATTGGTTCTACAACCTCTACAACAGCCTTTGGCATATTTGTTTTTTTCCATAATTGTGAATCGAATGCATCTTCTTTAAAGTTTGATTCAAACACCTTTGCATTGCCCTCAGAACCAAAAAGTATAACTTTTTTGTTGAACGTAGCAAGACCTTCTACTGTAGTAGGTATTCCAACACCTGTAAATGCTGCAAGTGTAATTTTAAAGAAATACTTTAAGTCTACAGAATAAAAACCTCTGTTAAATGGCACAGGCTCAATATCCGAGAACACCCAGATAATCTCTGCCTTTGTGAATTTGACATTTATTGCTCTGTCTATAACCTCCTGAGCGCAAGCTGTAAGGTATACTCTTATATTTTCGAGACAATCCTTATCTCTGCAACTGTCATATACTTTATCGGTATGTATGCAAACTGCTTCTCTGAAATTTGTTCCGCAACAGTTATTTGTTGCATTAAAGTGGTCATTACATTTTTCCATTAAAAAAACTCCTTTCTATATTGGGGAGCATAAAACTATGCTTACACCTGATATACAATATGCAATATGTGCATATTTTGTTAAAAGGAATTTTTTAAATTTTATGTATAAAATGTAGTGGGAGAGAAATGCTTATTTATTTGTGATTTCTGCAACGTTATTTATTCTGATGGATATCGTACCGTCATCATTATTAAAGATTTCCATATGCTTATTATCGCGGTAATATTCAGCAGGGAATGATATTTCGATGCCTGTATCCGTAATTATCTTTACATTGGAGCTGATTTTCTTTGTTACATAATTTGTAATCTCGACCTTTTCGGGTACTTCCTCTTTTTCGAGTTTTTCTACGAATTCTTGTTTCATGACAGGCTTTCCGTCAAATATACTCTCCGCAACTTTTTTTGTTTCTACATATTTGAAATCATTTTCTTCTATGTTATCAATAATATATTTTTTCATTTTGGCATTAACCTCTATTGAGTCGCCGCCATTAGCCTCTGTTACTTTTTTTGCGATTCTCTTGACCTTATTTATTGCCTCTCTTGCAGACAGGTCAAAATCACCCTCAAGCAGAATCTGGGCAAACATATCTATTTTTTCACCATCAATTACACGTAGCTTGCCGCTGTACTTTATTTCTAAATCATTTAGATATATAAAAGCACATTCAGTTAAACGCTGAGTTGGCATGGGAAGAATTGCATAGTGGTTTATAAGCGAGTTTGTTATATTTCCGTCTGTATTTGTTACCTGGTGTGTATATCCTATCTTATTATTAAACTTTAATATAGCAATAACCGGCTTATCATTGGCTACACAATCGCAGACGATAATATCGCACGACTCTGTCTCGGATGCATTTGATATACCATCGTAAAGTCTTCTGGCAACAAATTGTGAAAAGGGGACAAAGGCACTATCATTTAAATATTCATTTAATCTTTGTAAAAAACCGCTATTTTCTTTGAATTCGCCACTTCTGAGGCTGCCCTCGGTTAAAAGCCTCTTCATATGATTTGTCAGAAATGCATTTACCATGCCATCACTTACATCAAGTTCAGTATCCGAATATACAACCACCCCTGAATTTGCATCAAGGATATGCAGAACTGCTTTTTTAATAGAAAAAATCATCTTTATTCTCCGTTCTTGGTATTTAAAAAATATGGCTGTTGCAAATTTTCTTGCAACAGCCATTTAAAAATCATGTTTTATTATTTTTTAAAAAATGATGGAACGTCTATATTGCTCATTCCTGGCTTTAATTTTCTTGTAAATATTGCATCATCATCAGAAGAAGCTGAGAAAGTAGGAACATTTCTCTTTACAGGTGCTCTGTCTGCTCCGGGTGCAGAATTAGGATTGAACTTAGGAACATTTCTCTTAAATTCAGAATTTCTTCTCGCATCATCATTAAGACCTGTAGCAATAAGAGTAACCTTAATTTCGTCTTTTAAATTATCGTCTACTGCAGTACCGACAATAATATTTGCTTCTTCAGAAACCATATCACGAACAATTCCTGAAACCTCACCCATATCAACAAGTGAGAATTCGCTTCCGCCTGTGATATTTAAAAGTACGTTTGTTGCACCTGCAATGTTTGTTTCTAACAATGGGCTTTCGATTGCAGCACGAACAGCATCTTGTGCAGCTGTTTCACCTTTGCCGATACCTATACCCATGTGTGCAACACCGCTATCTTTCATAATTGTTCTTACATCAGCGAAGTCGCAGTTCATTATACCTCTTTGAGTAATTACTTCGATTATTCCCTGAACGCCCTGACGAAGAACATCATCAGCAAGTTTGAATGAATCGTTAATTGTAACTTTTTTGTCAGCTATCTTCAAAAGCAAGTCATTGGGGATAGTAACTATAGCATCAACTCTTTCTGCAAGTTGCTTAATACCTTCTTCTGCATTTCTCATTCTTTGAGGACCTTCAAAGAAGAATGGCTTTGTAACAACTGCAACAGTAAGTATACCCAAAGATTTTGCAGCTTCTGCAACAATAGGAGCTGCACCTGTACCTGTTCCACCACCCATGCCGGCAGTAACGAATACCATTTCTGCATCTTTAACTACATTCTTTATCTCGTCTTTTGTTTCTTCAGCTGCTTGTCTGCCAACTTCGGGCTTTGCACCTGCACCAAGTCCGTTTGTAAGCTTTGCGCCAATTTGTAATACAGTTGATGCTTTTACATTTGATAATTGTTGAGCATCTGTATTTACACAAATAAACTCTGCTTTGTTTACGCCGGCCTCGATCATACGGTCAACAGCGTTGTTGCCGCCACCGCCAATTCCGACAACCTTAATTCTTGCGCCTTCCAAAACATTGTTTTCTTCTAAATCGATAGGCATAACGCTCATTTATATATCCTCCTTCGTGGTTATGAATTTCATAATTATCGTATCATAATACTATATACTATCATTTTACTATTTTTTTTAAAGTAATTCAATACTTTTTGGAAAAATTGTCTTAAAAAAATATGAAAAATATTCACCTGTTTTTTGGTTAAAATACACAAAAATAGTGTTTTTTCATTAGATGAAGTCTATAAAAACACAAAATATGACAAAAATGATTTTATTGTATTGTTTACTACGCCGAATATATTGACAAACAGGCGTAATTGTTGTATAATTATTTGTATATTATTTTACGAGGTGAAAAAAATGGCAATGACAATGACTCAAAAGGTTCTTGCTAATGCTGCCGGACTTGACAGTGTTAAAGCGGGGGACTTAATTATGGCAGATTTAAGCTTGGTTTTGGGCAATGATATTACATCTCCTGTTGCAATAAGCGAGTTTGATAAAATCGGCTCAAAATCAGTGTTTGATAAAACAAAAGTTGCACTTGTACCTGATCACTTTACACCTAATAAGGATATAAAGTCAGCACAACAATGTCTTACTGTAAGAAATTTCGCAAAATCTCAGGATATTTTAAATTATTTTGAGGTTGGTGAAGTGGGTATTGAACACGCACTATTACCGGAAAAGGGACTTGTTGTAGCAGGTGATGTTGTTATTGGTGCAGACTCACATACTTGTACATATGGCGCTCTTGGTGCATTTTCAACAGGCGTAGGTTCAACCGATATGGCGGCAGGTATGGCTACCGGTAAAGCATGGTTTAAAGTTCCTGAGGCAATAAAATTTAACCTTACAGGCAAGCTGAATAAATATACAAGCGGCAAAGACCTTATTTTACATATTATCGGAATGATTGGTGTTGACGGTGCTTTGTATAAGTCTATGGAATTTACAGGTGAGGGCATGCATTCACTAACTATGGACGATAGATTCACAATCGCTAATATGGCTATTGAGGCAGGTGCTAAAAATGGTATATTTGAGGTTGATGATTTAACTATAGAATATATGAAAGAGCATTCAGGAAAGGAATATAAAGTGTTTAAAGCAGATGAGGATGCAGAGTATTGCCAGATTATTGATATTGACCTTTCTGAGGTACCTCATACAGTTGCATTCCCACATCTTCCCGAAAATGCAAGAACTCCACAGAATTGGGGAGATATAGAGATTGACCAGGTTGTTATTGGTTCTTGCACAAACGGAAGAATCTCAGATTTGAGAAATGCGGCTGAAATTCTAAAGGACAAACATGTTAAAAAGGGAATAAGAGTAATTGTTTTCCCTGCAACTCAAAAGATTTACCTCGAGGCACTAAAGGATGGCACACTATCAACTCTTGTTGAGGCAGGTTGTGTAATTTCTGCGCCTACATGCGGTCCGTGTCTTGGCGGTCATATGGGAATATTGGCGCAAGGGGAGAGATGTGTTTCTACAACAAACAGAAACTTCCTTGGACGTATGGGACATATCGAAAGTGAAGTGTACCTTGCAAGCCCTGAAGTTGCTGCGGCAAGTGCAATTACAGGTAAAATAACTGCACCTGAGGAGGTAATGTAATGAAAGCGAATGGCAAAGTAATAAAGTACGGTGATAATATAGACACTGATGTAATAATTCCTGCAAGATATTTGAATACATCTTCAGCTGAGGAGTTAGCAGCACATTGCATGGAAGATATTGATACATCATTTGTAAGCAGAGTTCAAAAAGGCGATATTATGGTTGGCGGTGCAAACTTTGGTTGTGGCTCATCAAGAGAGCATGCACCGATTGCAATTAAAGCAAGTGGAATTTCGTGTGTTATAGCAAAGGACTTTGCGAGAATTTTCTTTAGAAATTCAATAAATATTGGATTGCCGATATTAGAGTGCCCCGAGGCATCTGCTGATATTGAAGAAAACGACGAGGTTGAAGTTGACTTCGATTCCGGCATAATAACAAACAAGACAAAGAATAAGACATATCAAGCTGCAGCATTTCCTCCGTTTATGCAAGGTATTATAAATGCAGGCGGTCTTGTAGAATACATTAAGAAAAACAACTGATAAGGAGTAATAACAATGGCAGAATTTAATATAGCAACAATTCCCGGCGACGGAATTGGTCCTGAAATTGTTGAAGGTGCAATAACAGTTCTAAAAGCTGTTGAAAAAAAGTTTAATCATAAATTTAATTTTACCGAAGTATATATGGGCGGTTGCGCTATTGACAAGTTTGGCGAGCCACTGCCGCAGGAAACTATTGATATATGCAAAAAATCTGATAGTGTTCTTTTGGGTGCAGTTGGCGGGCCTAAATGGGATAGTGCCCCCAAGCGTCCCGAGGCGGGTCTTTTAGGTATAAGAAAAGAGCTTGGCTTATATTCAAACCTAAGACCATCAATTTTAAAACCACAATTAAAGGATGCATCACCACTCAAAGACAGTAAGTTGGAAAATGGTCTTGATGTAATGGTTGTAAGAGAGCTTACAGGTGGAATTTACTTTGGTAAAAAAGATAAAGCACAAGATGGCTCATGGGCATCTGATGAAGAAAAATATAGCGTTGAAGAGGTAGAACGCATCGGTAAAATTGCGTTTGAGACTGCTATGCTTCGTAAGAAAAAGGTTATTTCTGTTGATAAGGCAAATGTTTTGGAATCATCAAGATTGTGGAGAAAGACAATTACAGAATTATCTAAGAACTATCCTGAAGTTGAGCTTACTCACATGTATGTAGATAATGCTGCTATGCAGCTTGCAATTAACCCGGCTCAGTTTGATGTTATGGTAACTTCTAATATCTTTGGTGATATTTTATCTGATTTATCATCAGCAATAGCCGGCTCAATAGGTATGTTGCCATCAGCATCATTAGGCGCTACAAAATGCGGAATGTACGAGCCTATACACGGAAGTGCACCTGATATCGCCGGAATGGATATTGCAAATCCTATAGCTACAATAATTTCAGCTGCAATGATGCTTGAAATGAGTTTTGGCTTGATAGAAGAGGCAAGAGCAATAAATAATGCAGTAGATAAGGTACTTAATCAAAACTACAGAACAACAGACATTATGTCCGATGGCATGACAAAAGTCGGATGTAAGAAGATGGCAGAACTAATTGCTGAGAATTTATAATTATAATAGGGTAGTGTAGGATAAGCTTACACTACCTTTATATTTAATATATAAGGAGTCTAATATGTCGAACACTTCACCGAACAAACGTTCTAATAGGGTTGTTATTGATTATAGGGCGCAAAAAGAAACAATAGAGGAGTTAGAACGTATTGGTTTTAAAATTATTCCTACGTTAAAAATACCCTCACTTTATGATGCAATAAACGGACATGCAGATATACAGATTTTTAAAACTCAATTAGGCTTAATTGTTGCACCTGAGGTTTTTGAATACTATAAAAATGCTTTGCCTGATTTAGATATTGTTAAAGGCTCAAATAAGCTACAAAATAAATATCCACACGACATTTCATATAATTGTGCTGACTTAGGAAATTACCTCATTTGCAAGCGCTTGTACACGACGATAGAAATTGTCGAATATGGGTTAAGGTATAAAAAGAAAATTCTGAACGTCAACCAGGGATACTCAAAATGCAGTATTTGTATCATAAATGAAAATGCACTGATTACAGCAGATAAATCAATAGCAAAAGCATGTAAAGAAAATAAAATAGATGTATTGGAAATTGATGAAGGTTATATTGAATTAAACGGAATGGATTATGGATTCATCGGAGGCGCAACAGGTTTGATAGATAAAACAACACTTGCTGTTAACGGAGAAATAAAAACACATCCAAATAGTGATAATATAATCTCTTTTGTAAAAAACTATGGTGTAGACGTAATAGAGCTAAGAAAGGGCAATTTATACGACATAGGTTCAATTATTACACTTTAAGTCAGATAAAGAGTAATTTATCGAACTTAGTTTTGTATTTTTAAGAATGGCAATAAAAATAGTCCCCTATAAAGGGACTTATTTTTATTCTCTTATTTGTCCATTTCCGTATATAACATACTTAACAGATGTAAGCGCCTCGAGTCCCATTGGACCTCTTGCGTGCATTTTCTGTGTACTTATACCTATTTCTGCACCAAAACCAAATTCAAAACCGTCTGTAAAACGTGTTGATGCATTTACATATACTGCAGCAGCATCCACTTCATTTAAAAATTTTGATTGCACATTATAATCAGTTGTAATTATGGCTTCCGAATGGCCTGTATTATATTTGTTAATATGAGCTATTGCCTCATCTACCCCATCTACCGCTTTTACTGATATTATATAGTCGTTATATTCTGTATAGAAATCCTCGTCAGTTGCATTTAAAACATCAGGATAATATCTAATACATTCTTCATCTGCTCTTATTTCTACATTATTTTTCTTTAGTGCATCAAAAATCACCGGAACAAATTCTTTGCATATGTCTTTATCAATAAGCAATGTTTCAGCCGCATTGCACACAGACGGTCTTTGCACCTTTGCGTTTAGTATAATTTTTAAAGCTATATCTAAGTCTGCAGTGCTCTCTACATATATATGACAGTTTCCTGCAGCTGTTTCTACTACTGGTACTGTTGCATTTTCAACTACACTACGTATAAGGCCTGCACCGCCACGAGGTATAAGCATATCTACATATCCGTTTAACTGCATTAGCTTTGTCGCAGTCTCGCGTGATGTATCTTCAATAATATTCAATGCACCTTTAGGTATGCCCGCACCATATGCAGCATCCTGCATAATTTGCATAAGCATTTTATTTGAATTTATAGCCTCACTTCCGCCTCTTAATATGCACGAATTTGATGTTTTTAAACACAATGCCGCAGCATCAACTGTAACATTTGGACGTGCCTCGAAAATAATAGCAATAACACCCATAGGAACACGTCTTTGACCGATTTCAAGGCCATTTGGGCGTTTCCACATCTTGATTGTTTCGCCAATCGGGTCATCAAGAGTAGCAACTTGTCTTACCCCCTCAGCCATTCCCGAAATTCTGTCATCGGTCAAGGTAAGTCTGTCTATCATTGCCTTTCTTGTACCTTTTTTTATCGCAAGATCAATGTCAATTTTATTGGCAGCTATAATCTTATCACTATTTTTCTCAAGTGCATCAGCAATGGCATTTAATGCATTATTCTTTATTATTGGTGATATTACCGCCATTTTATAAGAAGCATCTTTTGCTGATGTTCCTTTTTGTATCAATTCACTATTCAACGCATTCATTCCTTTCTTTAATATTAAGAATGATAATTTTTAGAAACAAACAGAGTTCCCTCGGATTTTCCGTCTAATATATCATATATTGAGTGTAAATTGTTTCCGTTAGCTATTATCATATGAATTCCTGCTTTTGTGGCAATATCTGCCGCATCAAGCTTAGTTATCATTCCGCCTGTCCCCTGCCCTGTTACTGCACCACCGGCAAGTGCTCGTACTTCGTTTACATCATATACAAACGGTAATAATTTCGCATTTGGATTGCTATGTGGGTCCTCAGAATACAGTCCGTCTATGTCAGAGAACAGTATAAGTAAATCTGCATCTACAAGCTCTGCAACCATTGCTGATAGCGTATCATTATCGCCGATTTCTATTTCGTCAAATGAAACTGTATCATTTTCGTTAACAATAGGAATTATACCCATATCCAAAAGTGCAGTAATTGTATTTTGGATATTTCTTTTACGTTTAGGCACTGCAACATCATCTTTTGTAAGCAATATTTGAGCTACAGTATTGTTATACTCTGAGAACATTTTGTCATAAAGATACATAAGTTCACATTGACCTACTGCTGCTATGGCCTGCTTTTGACGTGTATCATCAGGCTTTTTCTCAAGACCTAATTTACCTACTGCAACACCTATTGCGCCCGAGCTTACAAGCACAACCTCTTTACCTTGATTTCTGAGATCACTTAAAATCATTGCCATTGTATCTATTCTTTTGAGATTCATTTTCCCTGTACTGTATGTAAGCGTTGATGTTCCAACCTTAATTACTATTCTTTGTGCTGATGATACATCTTTTAGTATTTTATCCATTTTCTGTCTCCTTTTTATTTGTAGCATATTTTACATGGTTCTTTACCAATTTCCTGTGCCTGTTCTAATGTTATTTTCTCGCTGTTTGATTTTAATGAGGAACAGTTTTCCTTATGATATTTTTCGCCTGATTTTGATATATAAACAAAATCCGACGAATTATCAACATTAACACTGCTCATGGCTTTATCATCAGCATTTAAAGATATTTTATTGGAATTTTCAGTATTTTTAATTGCTGATAGGTCATTTTCTAATTTTACCGTTTTTTGATATAATGCCTCATAATATAATAGCAAACTGTCATATTCACTTCTTTTTACGCTAGTTAAAGTGTGAGTAAAATAGCCTGCAACAAATGATAATATGAGTATAATTACCAAAACAAAACGTAATCCGTTTTTACTTTGTCCGTTGTTATTCATAAATTTCTCTTATTTATATAGAATTTGATAATAGTTCTTTTGCATGGTTGTATGCAGACGGAGTGATTTCACGACCGTCAATTATCCTTGCCAATTCGGTGATGCGCTCTTCTTCGTTGAGATGTTTTAATGATGTTCGTGCCATTTTGTCATCCGCATTCTTAATAATAAGATAATGATGGTCTGCGCCCGCACAAATTTGCGGTAAATGAGTTATACATATAACCTGTTTTGCAGTACCAATTTTCTTAAGTTTTTGCGCAATTTTTATGGCTGCATTTCCCGATACACCTGTATCGATTTCGTCAAAAATCAACGTGTCAACATCATCATCTAAAGCAATAATGGACTTTATTGCAAGCATAACTCTTGAAAGTTCTCCGCCCGACGCAATACTCGTAAGCGGTTTTAAAGGCTCACCGGGATTGGTGCTTATCATAAACTCCACTTTATCTATACCATTTTCACTAAAATCATCCAGCATCTCAACATTGACTGAAATTTTAGATTTTTCCATGTTAAGTTCATGTAAAGATATTTCAATTTTTTCCGAGAGTTCACATGCTGCATCAGTTCTCTTTTTGCTTAGTATTTTTGCGGCGTTTGTTAACTCTTTAGTCTTCTTATCAATTTCGATATTCAGCTTACGCAGTTGTTCGTCGTGAGTTTGTATATCATTAAGTTCTTTTTTTGCATTATCCAAAAAAGCCTTTATATCGGTGATTGTTGCACCGTATTTTCTCTTTAATTTTGAAATAAGGTCAAGTCTTGATTCTATATCATTTAAAATATTTTCGTCATATTCAACATTCTCGCCAAAGCTTAATATTTCGTGCGATACATCCTCGATAGCATACATTGCAGATGACAGGCTATTATATGCATTCTCTAAAGTGCAGTCAAATTCCCTGATGCTGTCTAATGCCTTAATTGCAATGCATATAGAATCATATGCAGATAGCGACTCGTTATTCTGATATATATTTGAATAAGCCTCGTTTATACCTTGTGAGATTTTTTCGGCATTCTCATATATTTGTTGTTGTTCTTTTAGTTCCTCTTCCTCATTTTCGCTTAGATTTGCCTGTTCGATTTCTTTAATTTGATATTCTAATAAATCCACTCGCCTAAGCATTTCCTGCTCGTCCTGATTTAGAGCGTCTGCTTGCTTTTTTAATATATTAAGCTCTTTGTAAATACTTTTATATGTACTTAATTCACAATCACAATGTGCAAATGAGTCGAGAAAGTTAATATGTTTTTTTGCTGATAAAAGAGTCTGATTATCGTGTTGACCATGAATATTAACAAGAGCAGAAGCGATTTCGCGAAGAACTCCAAGTGTAACAATCTCGCCATTGACTTTTGCGATGCTCTTGCCCTCGTTATTTACATTACGGGTTATAATTATCTGATTATCTTCAATGTCGATTCCATATTCATCTAAAATATGCAAAACATCGTTGTTTGCATCAAAAACAGCCTGGACACTTGCTTTTTCTTGTCCGTATCGTACAAGGTCTTTATTTGTTCTGTCGCCCAAAATCATATTTATAGAATCTATAATTATAGACTTACCTGCACCTGTTTCTCCCGTCAAAACTGTCATTCCATTATAAAATTCAGCATCTACAGAGTCAATTACAGCAACATTTTTTATTGATAGTTTATTTAACATTTAAATTTCACGGCCTTTCCGTTCTAACAAGATAATTACTGTAAAATATTAAACATATCACGTAATTTTTCAGCTAAAGCAGTTGCATCTTCAATTCCCTGTGTGATTATAAGCAGTACATCATCACCGGCTATTGAGCCTAGAAATTCATTCCTCATAGAACTATCTAAAGATGCAGCAACCGCTGATGCCATACCGGGATAAGTTTTTATGACAATAGTATGCATCGCACTGTCAACCTCTAACACGGTATCGGATATTGCTTTAATTTTTCTTTCTGACGGTATATGTGTATTGGTAGCCAATGCATACACCGTTCCTATATCTGATGGAATTTTTACAATGCCAAGTTCTTTTATATCCCTCGATACTGTTGCCTGAGTTACATCAAAACCGTTTTCTTTTAATTTTTCGATGAGCTGTGTATGTGTTCTCAACTTATTTTCTTTTATTATTTGCAGCATTGCTGCTTGTCTTTTATGTTTCATATTTACCTCTTCTCTGCTCTGTTTATGTAAGCTTTCTGAGTAGTGTGTCGAAAAACGAATAATTACCTATTTTTATCATTTTAAATTCATATTTAGATTTAGATATGACAATCTCATCAGCCCCGGTTATAAATCCGCAAACATCACCATCACATGATACGACCGCCTTATTATCCCTAAAATCATTATCAAGACGAGTAACAATTCTTTTATGAGATGGAAGTATTGCACTTCTGACGCTTAGCATATGCGGACATATAGGAGTTGCTATATAAAGCTGCATGCTTGGGTCAACAACAGGTCCGCCTGCCGAAATAGAGTATCCGGTAGAACCGGTAGGTGTAGCTATAATCAAGCCATCAGCAATATAGTCATATACAAGCTCATTATCAGCATAAAGACCGACTTTTATAAGTTTTGCCTCTGCATTCTTGGAAATAACAACATCATTTAGTGCATAAAATGATTTCGATTCACCATCTTTAATCATTTCCATTTTGATAAGCATACGTGATTGGCATGTATAATTATCGTTTAAAATAGAATTTATTGCATCATCTATATTGTTTGGTTCGGTCTCCGTCATAAACCCAACCCTGCCCAGATTTACACCTAAAACAGGAATATTATGCTTTGCACAAGGGGTTGCAACCTGAAGTATTGTGCCATCACCTCCCAAAACAACCATAATATCTGCAATTTCAAACAGCTGGTCATATTCGACGTAATTTACATCTAATCCAAGGATATTGAGCGATTTATCCATATAAATTTGCGCTCTGTTTAAAAGTTTTTTTACAAACTCTTTTGTATTTATAAAATCAATATCCTTTAGATTGTTTGATACGATTGCTATTCTTTTCAAGCTTGTCTCACCTACCTATACATAAAATGTTAACTTATTCATTATTATACACCATATCGAATAATTTTGCAATACTAAATTCAATATTACCTGATTGTATTTAGGTTTTTTACATATAAATTTCATTTTTGTATTTTGTATTGAAAAAAAAGCAAATATAGTATATAATAAGAATATAATTATATTATGTTATTTGAAAGGAAAGACTGCTAATATGAATTACAAAGAAATTTATATGCAATGGATTGAATCTCCTGTCCTATCAGCTGTGGATAAAGACGAGCTAAGACAAATAAATGACGAAAAAGAAATTGAGGACAGATTTTATCGCGAGCTTGAATTTGGTACTGCCGGAATGCGCGGCATTTTAGGTATTGGCACAAACAGAATGAACATATACAATGTACGAAGAGCCACAATGGGAGTAGCTCATTATGTTAACACAAAAGGCGCCAAAGCGGCAAGTGCCGGTGTTTTAATTGGATATGATACAAGAAACTTTTCTAAGGAGTTTGCCGAAGAAACCGCCAAGGTGTTGACTTCGCAGGATATTAAGGTATACCTCTTCCCGATAGTTCACTCTGTGCCTGAGGTATCTTTTGGAATACGTAATCTTGGTTGCAGTGCTGGTGTTATGATTACTGCATCTCACAATCCCAAGGAATATAACGGATACAAAGTATATGGTCCTGACGGAGGACAACTCCCGCCTGATGCAACAAATATAGTTGTAAATACTATAAATGAATGTGATGTTTTTAATGATGTTACATACATTTCTCTTGAAGAGGCAAAAGAAAAAGGCTTGCTTGTTATGGTTGACAGTACCATTGATGAAAAGTTCTTAGAAACTGTAAAAACACAACAGTTAAATCCCGATTCAGTTGCAGCGGTGTCTGATACCTTTAAGTTTGTGTATACGCCATTTCACGGTACAGGCTCACGTCCTATACAAGAAATATTAAAGAGAATAGGGTTTAAAAATGTAATTGTTGTTAAGGAACAAGATACCGAAGACGGCAACTTCCCTACAGTTAAATCTCCTAACCCTGAAGATAAAGAGGGATTTGAACTTGCAATAAAAATTGCCAGAGAAAATGATGTTGATGTCATAATAGGAACAGACCCTGATTGTGATAGAGTGGGCATTGTTGTACGTGATGCAAATGGAGAGTACCAAACACTTACAGGCAATCAGACGGGTGCATTACTTGTTGAATATATTCTTCGTTCAAAAAAAGAGCAAGGCGTACTTCCGCAAAACGGTGTTGTTATAAAGACAATAGTTACTACTGAGCTTGCAACTGCTATTTGTAACGACTACAATATAGAAATAATGAACGTTTTAACTGGCTTTAAGTATATCGGTGAGAAAATGACCGAGTTTGCACAGAGTGGCTCATACACTTATCTCATAGGATTTGAAGAAAGCTACGGTTATCTTATTGGCACTCATGCAAGAGATAAAGACGGCGTCGTTGCAACAATGCTTATTGCAGAAATGGCTGCATATTACAAGCAAAAAGGAATATCATTGTATGAGGCAATGGAGAACATATATAAAAAATATGGTTACTTTGCAGAAAAAACTGTTTCATTTACAATGCCCGGAAAAGACGGTATGGAAAAAATGGCAGCACTACTCGAATCGTTGAGAAAAAATCCGCCAAAATCAGTAAACAACATGGATATAATTAAATATACTGATTACAGGGAACAAACAATAACCGATAAAGATGGCAACACAGAATGTTTATGCGGACTACCTAAATCCGATGTTTTAAGATACGATTTATCCGACAACAAAACATATTTTATAGTAAGACCGTCAGGTACGGAACCAAAAATCAAGATATATCTTGGCACAAACGCAACCTCAAAAGCTGCAGCTGACGAGATAATCTCAAAAACTCTTGATGACTGTAAGAAACAGTTTGATTTGTAAATAAGATAAGGGACAGTAAAATTTACTGTCCCTTATTGTATCTGATAGTGAGGAGAAAAATCAATGTGTGATATTATAGAGATTATTTTATAATTACTACTTCTGTAACTTCATCTTTATAAATTTTCAGGAACACTCTTCTTCCGTCTTCCTCATCATAGTTTTGAATTTCGCCTCTTGTAGCAACCTCGATGTTATTCTTTGCTATTGTTGTATCTACCGAATATACTATAGCATCTGCCGGTATTGAGTAGTTTGTAACAGCTCCGCTATTTACAGTTACGTTTATTGAATCTGTAAATTTCTTAGTTACTTTTCCGTATACAGTTTTTAAATCATCAGTTGGTGATGTTGTTGTTTCTGTTGCTTTTGTTTCTATATCCATAAGCACTCTTATGCTTACTATTTCGCCCTTTGCATTTGTTTTGTATTGAATTATATCACCTTGTGCAAGAGGTTTCTTTTCTTCTCCCTTTACAAGAACATTGTTGTTTTCGGCAAAGATTTTCTTTTCCTCGCCATTTACAAACGCTGTTAAGACGCTTGCTTCTTCATCCTGTGAATTTATTGCTGATGAAATTTTAGAAACAACCGCAAGCGGTGCATCGCCATTAGCCTTAAGTGCAGAGTTTGTAAGAACTATTGCACGTGCAGTATAGCTTTCGCTCATATCGTAAACAAGCACATTATATTTTTGGTTGTCTTCAAATATCTTTTTATCTGCTATTTCGTATTCGTCAGAGTCAGACGGAATATTAAATATTACTGTATTGTCGTCAATTCTTACATTGCCAAGCTTTGAGTTTTTAGCATTATAAACTGCATCAGTAAGGTTATAGTTTACAGTAAATTTATCTTTATTTACATTACCTGTGGCAGTATTATCAACAGCTGTGTTGATGCTTACAATTTTACCATCGTTATTTGTTGTAAATGTTACAAGTTGTTTTACTGTGTTGCCTTCTGAAGTCAATGCATTTACGACCTCGTTAGCCTGTACACCTGAAGTTTCATTAAACTTTATTTTTTCGTTTGCCTGATATACTTTTTCCTCGCCTGCTTTTGTAAACAGCTTAAATGTTGAAACGTCTGTTCCGTTATCTGTATATGCTTTTGTTAGATATGCGTAGTTTGTGCTTAGTGTATTTGCAGTGTTTATTGCAGCAATTCTTCCGTCAATATCAAGATAGAATATACCCTCTGTACCTATTGAAACAGTATCTGTATAGTTTTCTGCAACTTTGTACTGCTTGTTGTTAATATAAAAGCCCTTATCGTCTTTTGCATCTATCTTACCTTCAACCAGGTTTCTTGTTACAACAACGTTATAAAGCTTTTCATCTGCACTTGCATAAACTGATAAAACGTCATATTCTTTTAGGTCGCTAAGCTTTATTTCGTTAAAACCAAGCATAATTTTGTGTTCTACATCTTCATCAAGCTTAAGCGTTTTAGAGCTGTACTTATCAACAATTTTATTGTTTGCTGTTACTTCTTCAACAACAAGATTTGTATAGCTCGAAACAAATACTATATCATATACACCGTCTTTTGTTGTATCTAAAAGAACAATTCTTCCTGATTTATTTTGCAGATTAAGGTGTTCCTCGTTAAAATCAATAAACTTGCCATTAAAAATCATCTTTGCACCGTTAGCTATTTGTGCAATTTCTGTTTTTGATGATGTTTCATTCTTGAAATACTCAATAGCCTTGTTACCGTTCTTTTCTGTAACTTTGCTAAATACATCTGCATCAATCTCTACTGTTGTATTCTGGCTGTTTATTGGCATAGCAAGAATAACATTCTCTGCACCAAATCTGTCTGTTTCATAATAGTATACTACATTATAACCCAATAAATCCAAAAGGTCTTCTTGTGTTTCAAAAACCTTATCCCCTATCTTAACTCTGTTTTTTGCAAGAGATATATTACTGTCGATTGAAGCACTTTCATATGCTATAATTTGTCCTTCTGCTTTTTCTACATTCAAAACATCGCTAAGCAAGGTTTTATCTGTTATTTCGTATGATGCATTCTGACCGTAGCCTTTTTGCTCCATCATATTAGCTTCAAGAGCGTTCTTTGTTAGGAATGCAACATTACCTCTTGATATTTTTTCGTTTGTTGAGGCTTGTACATTCTTTGCAAGACCTGCACTTGTGCCTGTAACCATATATCCGTTAGGGAAACCGCCCTTTTCTTTGGCAGCCATTTCATAACCTGCCGCTCTTGTCATAATTGTCATTGCTTCGGCATAAGTTATTGTATCGTTAGGACGGAAATTACCATCACCATCACCAACAATCAGGTTTTGTGAAGTTGCAATATGAACATATCCATTTGCCCAGTGATCTGCACCTACGTCCTTGAAGTCGTTGTTACCTTTTGATGCTTCTGCGGCGTTTTCGAGTCCAAGTGCATGAACTGCCATCTTAGCGACTTCACTTCGAGAAATTGCATCATCAAGTCTGAATGAGCCGGTATCATCACCGACCATTATATTTAGTGCATTCAATACTTGTACCGGCTCCTCAAAACGTGTACCTTTAACATCTGAAGGAATTGCCGCCAATGCAGATATATTACTCATTATAACTGCACTGCTTATTGCTGCACATAATATCTGTTTTTTTAAAGTCATATAAATTTCCTCCTATACTCTAAAATATAACATTATATCTACAGTCCTTTTCCTGACCGCAAATACATAATACAATATTTTTATTCGTATTTCAACAAGTAAATTAACCCAATAAACCATTTAGGAATTACACATTTACATATAAGAAGAAACTCATTTATTTTTATAAAAATTTTCATATTAACAATAAATTTCACGCAAAGGAATTTTATATTTTAAAAGGAAGTGTTGCGAAACACTCCCTTTTACTGTTATTTATTAAAAAACTTTTTGATAATAGATTTCTTTTGAAATTTATCTTTTATTATTGTATCTGTCGGCTCCTCTTGTGGTGTTTCATTATGATTATTCATTTCCATTCGTAAATTAACACCATACGGATTCAAACATATACCATCCATATTATCCTTTATATGTTCGATTATTTCGTTAAATGATATTGCACATATCCTTAAATTATCACCAAGGATTGAACGTAATTCAAAGATATCTGTAAAAATGGGCATCCATGACTTTTCACAATTATTTATATCTTTACTCTTTAATGTTATATACGTCATTTTCTTATCAGGACACTCAGGGGTTGTATCAAATTTTGACATGTTAAAAAAATTAAGGTTAATATTCTTCGAAAGTTCTATTGCATTTGCGGTGAAATACACCTTATTATCGTTAACTTTAATGTTTTTGCCAACCTCATCTTCGAATAACATAGGTGTAAGAAAAACAGTATCCAAAAGATTTTTGTTAATCATATTCCAAAGAGATGTTGCTGCTTTTTGACAGTTTTCGAGTTTTATTGCTTTATTTTGCAAAAAACGAATAATATTGTAATGCAACTCGGAATTAGTAATTTTTTTCTCCTCATATCCAATAATCGGCATATATTCATCGCGTTTTATAGCAAATGCAAAATCATATCCGGGATTAAATATTATATCTGTCATACCAAAACGATACATGTGATTTAAAATGACTTCAAAGTCCTTTTGTGTTATTTTTTTGTAAGCAAAATCAACTTCTTTATTTTTAGCAATAGTATCTTGTACAACATTTTCTAATGTAAAAATCCACACAGCGCCATTTGGACCTATAGTAGGAAAGCGCTCCCCTATTGATTTGTTATATACGTAATATATTTCGTTTAACGCCTTTAGTTTTTTTAATACTATTTTCTTTAACTGTTTTATTTTTTCTTTAATTTCGTCTGTTTTTTTATCTTCGACAATACTTATTGCCCTTAAATAATAATTGGCGGCAAGGTAGTAATCTGAATTTATGGCAACACTGATATCATCGGGTATATATATTGCTGTACTTTGCGTATATTTAACATATTCACCGTCATCTATAGTATCACATTTAAATGCAATCTTTTTATCTTCGACAGTTTCTCCTTTATAATTTATTTGTCTGTAAGAAATAAACCTGTCCTTAGGGGTATTATCGGCAAGAGAATTTACAAGTACGTTCAAAGCTACCGAATCGCTTTCTTTTAGCATAAATTCTTTCTCAGTAAGTCCCATAAGTAAAACATCTTTCCCTCCAAGGATGGAATCCTCACCGGATATTTTGCCGGTTGTATCGCTTATTTCGACTGCATATAAGTTAAGCTCTCTAAATTTACCTACTTTGAATTCTCTATCTTTATTATCAACATTATGGTATATAGGTGAAAATGTTAAATCCAATTTTTTTACCCCTTTTTGTACATATAGTAAACTTTATCATAATTATATCATCAATTAAATATTTTGTACAGAGAAAATACAAAAAAATATTATTATTTTATTTTCCGTATTTTGTGAATTTACTTGACATTTATTAAATTTTATTGTATAATATATCAGGTTGTTAACTATTGTGCTGCCATAGCTCAGTAGGCAGAGCACTTCATTGGTAATGAAGAGGTCGGCGGTTCGACTCCGCTTGGTAGCTTAAAGGTCTTTAAACTATTGTTTAAAGACCTTTTTATTTATATATAATCCGGAATAAATGCTTCTCTCATATCAAGATGACCCATAAAGTTTTTTGTTGTTTTTCCGTCTACTGTAAAACGCACAACGTCTACGCCATCTATTCCTGTAAGCGTGTTTACGACCGAATATATTACAAGTCTTTCGAGTTCACGACTGTTATCCGAGAACGCTCTTTTATTTATATTAACATATGCTGTGTTATTTCGTATCCTGACTTTAAGAACATCTTTTTGATTTGGAATAACACGTTTTATTTTTTCATTCTCGTCGTGCCCTCTTATTAGTTGTTCAATTAGTTCTTCGGCTTGTGATTGCGAATCACCTTTTGTAATTTGTGTATTAACACCTATTAAATTGAAAATCTGGGAATCCACATAATACACCTTTTTATTTTCATATTCTTTATCATTACCAAAGCTTATAATTGAACTTATAAAAAGAATACAAATAAGTAATATTAAAGTCTTTCTCACTGTTGTTCCTCCGCATATAAAAAAATCATCATATATATAATATGATGATTTTTACAACAATATTCCAATTTTATTGCTTAAGACTTAATTCCAAAGCACGTGCAAGCTGGTCAGGACATGATGTGCCTTTTCCGCCGCAATCCACACCCTTAAGCCTTGATATTACATCTTCTACACGCATTCCCTCAACAAGTGCACCAATACCCTTAAGGTTGCCATTGCAGCCCCCGACATAGCTTACAGACTTAACAATATCATTTTCAACTTCAAATAATATCTGTCGCGAACAAACCCCTGTTGGTGTATATGTAAATTTTGCCATAAACCACTCACCTCCCGTTATATTTTTGGCAAAAATATTTCTGCTTTGATTATAACATACAAATGGTTATATTTCAATATAAATTTACATATTCCCCGTAACAATAAAATTAAGTTTTATTCCGCATGATGTATAAAATCTTTCGTTTAATTCGTTAATTACCAAATCAGTAGTTTCATTTTCAGTAACAATCAGAACTGAATCATTAAAGAACCTGAATGCCGAAACATATGACGAATCCGACAAAATTGAGTATAAATTCTCCTGGTGTGAACTTAAATCAAATAATATACTCATTGATTCACATGAATTCTTCATTTCGCTAAATAGAACATCTACATTACATTTTTTAAGATTTTCTGCCACATGTTTTATTCTGACATTTTCTTCTGCAACAAATCTTAAGAAATTAACAACCTTAATATTGCTTTCTTTTTTAGATATCCTCTCTACATCATTAAATGTAAGTATAGATAAATCTCTTATATGCGGCAATGCTGTATGCAATAATTTTAATGCAGTATCTGCTAATTTTTTATAATCATTACTTGCCAAAATCTCATCCGAATATGCAAGAATTATTTTATATTCATTAAGTGGCAAGGGTATAATCTCATAATCGGAGCGTGTAATTTTAATGCAATATCCGCTCTTTGATTTTAATAGTGAAATATATGGTGATATATTATCATTTTCCGAGCAATTTGCAACGCTCAAAATATCATCATCACTGATATTATTTACATTCATCAAAAGCTTTCTTATACACATTTTATATGACGGAGTAGAATCAAAAAAAGGAGGTATTTTGTTATCATACAAAATCTGAGCTCCTTTTTTTAGTTCTAAATCAGAAAAATCGTTATGCGAAAGACATGTTTTATTAACCTTATCAGTATCTGATATAACAATGTCTTCACCATCTAAAATTCTTCCAAATGAAGCAACATACGGTGCCATAACGCAATTTAAAGACAGTGCACCATATATATCACAAAAACCCAACAGAGTGTATAGCATACCGCTTTTAGCGCTAAATAATCTGTTTTTAGAAACACCATAACGATTGTAAAAATCCTTTTGCAAAACACTGATATCCATTTATATCACCTCTTGGATATATGTTGTGCATAATTTAATTTATTATTCTTCTATTTTCTTTAATTTTGCAAAGGCTGCCATAAGTTGTTTTTCGCCTATTGTATCAAAATTTATAACAAGTATTGAGTCGCTGCCAAAGCTTTTTGCGCTAATTACAACACCTCTGCCGAATTTTCTGTGTTCTACAATATCTCCCTTGAAGAAATCCACATTCTCTCCTTTATCTGCCGGACTTGAGTATGATGGTTTCCTCATTGGCGGAACATAGTTATTAAAACCTGTTTGTCTTATTTTATCGACTGTACGTACACTCACAGACGACTCATCAACAATGCATTCTTTCGGTAGTTCACGGAAGAATCTTGATGGCTGCGACGAAACAGTTTTTCCGTATGACGTTCTGCTTTGCGCCTTTGTAATATAGAGCTTGTTTTTTGCACGGGTTATTGCAACGTAACACAGGCGACGCTCTTCCTCGATGTCCTCTTCCCTTTCGAGAGAGCGCATTGACGGGAACAATCCCTCCTCCATACCAACAACAAACACAACAGGGAACTCCAACCCCTTTGCACTATGAATTGTCATTAAAACAGCAGAATCAACATCTTCATCATATGCATCAATATCCGAAATTAACGATATACTTTCGAGATATTGACCCAAAGTTCCATCATATTCCTCATTCTTCTCAAATTCAGCCGCGGAGTTTAAGAGTTCGTCAAGGTTTTCTATTCTGGTTTTGCTTTCCATGCTGTTATCAGCCATAAGCATTGCCATATATCCTGAATCGTTCCACACTCTTTGTATAAAATCCTCTAAAGGCATTTGATTTATAAGCTTTGTCAGTGAGTTAATAAGTCCCGCAAATTCTTTGAGCTTTGTTGCTGCACCATGTAATTCCGGATAATCTTCGCATCTTTCTATTACATAATAAATAGATTTCTTTTCACTTAATGCAATGTCTTTTGCTTTATCCAGTGTAACCTTACCAATTTTACGTTTAGGCTCGTTTATTATACGTATAAGACTTACATCATCATTGTGATTGTATATAATACGAAGATACGAGAGAATATCTTTTATTTCTTTTCTGTCATAGAAGCGCATGCCGGCAAGCACACGATATGGCACAGCCGCACGCAGGAATTGTTCTTCTATAACACGCGACTGAGCATTTGTACGATATAATATTGCACAATCAGAAAATAATCCTCCATTATTACAATGTTTTTTTATTTGCGTTGCAACAAAATGTGCTTCGTCATATTCGTTGTATGCAGTAATTGTTGTTATCTGTTCGCCCTTATCGTTATCTGTCCAGAGTTCTTTGCCCATTCTTTTTTTGTTGTTGGCAATAACGGTATTTGCAACATCAAGTATATTTTGTGTGGAACGGTAATTTTTATCGAGTGTTATTCTTTTTGCGTCAGGATAATCATCTTCGAAATTTAAGATGTTACCAATATTGGCTCCTCTGAATTTATATATACTCTGGTCATCATCACCTACTACGCAGATGTTTTGGCTTTTTTGCGACAGAAGATTAACAAGCAGATATTGAAGATTATTTGTGTCCTGATACTCATCTATCATGATATATTTAAACATATCCTGATAACGTTCTAAAATATCCTGTTCAGTGCTTAAAATTTTGACTGTGTACAAAATAATATCATCAAAATCAAGTGCATTACTGCGTCTTAATTTATCCTGATATCTTGTATATATTTTTGAAATTACAGAGAGCCTGAAATCCTTTTCATACATTTTTTTGAACATATTCTCATCAATAACATCGTTTTTTGCATTACTTATTATTGAGCGTACATTTTGTAATGGGAATTTATTCTCATCTATATTTTCTTCGCGATAACACTCCTTTAAAAGTGTTTTGGTATCGGCAGAGTCATATATAACAAAATCTCGTCCAAAACCCAGGCGGTCAATACAACTTCTCAGAATTCTTACACATCTCGAATGAAAAGTACCAATCCACATGTTTTGAGCAACGTCGCCAAGCATATCACTTATTCTCTTTTTCATTTCGTCCGCAGCTTTATTTGTAAAAGTAATTGCAAGTATATTATATGGCGAAACTTTAAGCTCGCTTATAATATATGCCATTCTTCTGACTAAAACCGTTGTTTTTCCGCTTCCTGCACCTGCAATTACAAGTACAGGACCCTCGGTTGTTGTTACAGCCTCCAACTGTCTGTCATTTAAGCCTTCAAGTATTTTGTTCATTAAATTTTAACTCCTTGTTTAATACAGAGTGCGTACCTCTTCTACGCACTTCTTTGCAATTTCAATTTGTGCATGTGGGATTTCCTCGTCAAAATCAGAGAATGCATTATTTTTAACATCATTCCCTGTCAAAACAGAATACCAAAGCAATCCGAGTGCATATCTGCCAAGACCTAAACTGGCGTGATATGTATCTCTATGTACCTTTTCTATACCATTTGCCAAAAGCTTTTGGAATAATTCGCCCGATGGAATAATAAAATCAGCTTTAATATCCTTTGCAGCCTCGTTGTAGGACTTCTTTATATCATCAAACATCTCGGTGTGATATTTATACCCCAACTCGCTATTAAGGCGCTCACATCCTTGCTCATATGCCCACGTCTGATGAATAACTATTTTGGCATGTGGCACAAGATGGCGTACATATTCTGCAATTTTATTAAGATATGGCTGATATGCCTCATAATACGGGGATTTAGCACTTGCTTGCTGAAGGGTAATAACATCCCAATCGCGATTTAACAGCGCTTCTTTTATCGAAACATTAAAACCTGTACTATGTCCGTTCATCTGAAGAATGTAAGCGTTCTCTTCGCTTAACATATTCCTATAGTGAGTTGATAACGAACAACCACCAATATACAAGTTAAATACATTCATATAATAATTGTCAGATTTTGCAACATCATATAAATATCTGTGTGCATCCATCGAAAAGCTGTTTCCTATTGATAAAACATTCATCTTTATACTCCTCCATTTTTAAATATATAAACAGTATAACATAAAACATAGCAATTATCAATATACTACATTAAAAATAATAACATATTTATTACAGTTTAGTGAATATTATTGAAAAGAAAAATGTAATGTGATAAAATTATATAATAAAACAAATTATTAAAGGAGGGCAACAAATACATATGAGGATAAAAAACATTATTATTACTGCACTATGCTCCTTGTTATTTTTTTATGGCATTTCAGTTTTTATAGATTTCTTTTCCCGACGCCAATCCCCTACCGGTGATGTGGCAGGGAGAATACGGACTTCAAGCATTTCTGTAAGTATAAACGGGCATCTTATTCCATCATATGAATTCAAAAACAGTATATATATAGTTGCTCAGGATCTGGCATTATTTAATTTTAATATAGAAACAGATAATAAAACACATACTGTTTATATTACACAGGCCGAAAACACCAATATAAACAAAAAGTATCTTTCAAAACTCTCACAACTTGATGAAGAGGAAAAGGTTTTTTATCCAACTCAAAAATTATATATAAATGATGTGTATATCGTTTCGTATGCAACAAAGGAATATAATGTAATTCCTGTTAATTCCCTCAATAACATCGGCTCATGTTCAAAAGAGGCAACCTCGGGTACAATAAAATGTGTACTTTATGACTACGATAATAAAAAACATAAAAATAACAGCGAAGAATTTTCCCTTACACCTCCATCAAATAGCTTAAATGCAAGCACATATACATCAGGTAACGGACGTATAATTGTACTTGATCCCGGACATGGTAAATCGTCTTCATTGATGAGCGATAGCGAAAAAGAGTCGAGCGGATGGGTTAAAAACAATAATTCCTGGGGCGAGTGGCGTCATTGGAAATCAAATACATCGGATATTAACTGTCTTGGCATTGATTGTAATGGAAGAGTGCCACAAAATGGTAGTTGTTGGTATTCTATAGAATATAGCGACCGGGATATCGAACCTGAAATAAATCTAAACAATGCTCTTGCCGCCAAAAAATATTTAGAGGAAATGGGTTATAACGTCAGACTAACACGTTCAACAAACAACGAAAACCCATCTGCTACAAAGAGGATAGAAAAATGTTATCCGAGCGGAAACACACAACTCATTCCCGATGCAGATGCAATCATTTGCATTCACTCAAATGCAGGCGGCGGTCAAGGAAGTTATTATATGGCACTCTCAGGCAGATACGACCAAAAACATATGCCAACAAACTATATAGAAGAGAGCAACAAATTAGGACAAGCAATCAATGATAAAATAATTTCCGATACAAGTCTTGACGCTGCAAATAACGGAAGATATGATGGTTTTCCTGAAACTATTCTTTTTTGCAAGTCCCCTGTTATAGTTGCATATATGGAAATTGGTTTCTACGATAATGAAAATGACCTTAAAATCTTACAGAGCCAAACAAATTTAATTGGTAAATCCATTGCCGAAGGAATTGACGCATATTTTAATAATTAAATATAAAACAAATAATGACATAAAATGCTATAATAAATCTCTTGCAATTTGCATAAACTTATGTTATAATAGCCATACGCTAAGTTTTGGCGTATAATTCGGGGCTGCAATGGTTTCGACGGGGATGATGAATCCCGAGTAGCGAGTAGCGGATGAGTCAGCCGCTTTAACAAGACTCAAACTTTAAATATAAACGCTAACAATAATAAATTAGCTTACGCTGCCTAATTGCAGCGTTGTCTCCCCTATGATTACCGACTCATAGGGCTTGGCATAATAACTTTCGGTGAACGTGAGTTGAGATTTGCTCTAATCTCTTCCATGACGCAAGAGCTACCCTTGATATAGCTTTGGTTATGAAGTTGTATCTTGGGGAATAAATAACATAACCTGCACTCGGAGAAGCTTGGGTGGACTTGTTTTCGGACACGAGTTCGATTCTCGTCAGCTCCATAACAAAAAAACGCATAAATGCAAAGCATTTATGCGTTTTTTTGTTATCTTATACTGCCATATTTTGTGAGGTTTTTTTCTTAAACAGAACGGGACACAAAAGCAGAAGAACTGTTGTAACTGCAAATACAATTAAAAACAGATTTTTGTATCCGAAACTTTCTGTAATTATACCGCCAATATATGAACCCACAAATTTTCCTAATCCAAATGAGGCTATTACCCACAGGCCTTGCGCCGATGCCATATTTTCCATTGGCACAACCGTCTTTATATACGGTGTAGAGCTTGCCCACAAAAGTGCACTCCATATGCCGACAAGAAATACAGAAATAGTTGCAAGGTGATGACTCTGGGCAAAGAAACAGAGACCACATCTCAGCATTGTAGCAACTGCAATAAGCATAAACATATACTTAAAGTTCGGTTTCTTTAAAATCTTACCGAACAGTAATACTAAAAGCCACTCTACAAATGTACCAATACTCAGGATAAGCGAATATGTATTTAAGTCGCCGCCAAGTCCGTCAGCTGAGGTATAATAAACAGGAAGGAATGTGTTGATTGTTGAAGAACAAACAAAGAGTATAAACGTATATGTAAGATACATATAAAACTCTTTAGAGTACGTAACCTTCTTTTTTGCTTCCTTTTCTGCTTGTACTTTAACACTGTTTTCACTCTTTGGTAAAAGCAGTGATATAATTGCAGAGGTAAGTGCTAATATAAGAATATATATAAAGAATATATTGTTACTATCACTCGGCAAAATAACAAATACAATTCCCATCAGGCCATAACCAAGTGAAGCAAATGACCTGAAGAATCCAAACGAGAACTTGGTTTTTTCGTGTTCCTTTGATGCTATTGCGTCAATCAGTGGTTGATGACACATATAGCAGCTATAGAATAATATTATTGATATAAATAACATTGTTTTTGAAATATTCAAATTCAAAAACGGAATTGAGAACACGCTTAATAATATAAGTGTAATTGCTAAAACTTTGTCTGTTCTGCCTGTCTTATCCGCAAGTCTTGTCCAGAAAAATTGCGAAAGCATTGTTATTACTGCACTAAGACCTTGTATCTGTCCTATTAATTTATCTGTTCCATACGGTAAATTATGTATATATATCGACAGGAAATTTTCCATCAAAAACTGCATTCCCCACGGCAACAGAAACAGAGCAGATAATATAATTGATATTCTTCCTTGTTTATTCATTATTTTGTAACCTCATATGTATTGTTGTTATAGTCAACAGTAACCATTGTGCCGTCTGAATATGTAACTCTGTATACATTATCAGATACTTTTTCGTGCTTATCCATAGTTTCGTATTGCAGGTAGTTAAGCTTACTATATTCTTCATACATATTCTTAATTCTGTCTAATGAATCGTCGAGGATTTCGTCTGTATGAAGAAGTAAGTCCTCATCACCCATCCAGTTACCGCAACTATCAGGAGTTTCATCTACATACTTGGAATTAAAGTATGCAAGTGGTCTGCCGCCATATTCTATATACTTAAGATGGCTTTTTTCTTCCTTAACGCAGTAGTTTACTGTCTCTGTTGATGGATTATACAATATTGAACCGTGGAATACAAGCTGCCAGAACGGAATGGTTTCGTCTACAATGGCATGCTGTTCGCCATAAAGATTATAACTTGTGTAAAGAACGTAGTCGATGTAATCTGAAACAAAGTCGAACGGTCCCTCGCTTGCGAAACCGCCAAACATCTCCTGAGTTTCTTTTGCTATCTCACATATTACGGCTGCACTTTCTCTTGCAGTTGACGGATGCTCTGTACTGTAACAGTTTCTTGGCGGGAAGTTTGAAAATACGTCTGTGTAGTGCATTCCCTTAAAGCCCATATTCTGAATGTCTTTTAAATTACGTCTGTTATATTTTACAGTACATTTTGAGCAAATGTGGAACGGTTGACCACCACCCCATGCAATTTCATCACATGAATATTCCCCGTCTTCTTTAACAACAAGCTGATTTACATCCCAGTCTGAAGAAATCTCATACATTTCCGTACTGTTTGTATGAACAACAATCTGATAGCCCTTATCCTGAGCATACTTGCATAATTCTCTTAGATTTGCTTCGCCACCAATAGATTCTTCAATCGGCAATAGTTGCGGCCATCTTCCGTCGTGTCCCTTTGTTTCAACACCAACAAGACAGATTTCTGCCTCTTTAACACCTCTTTTTTCAAGACCGTCAATAATATCCTTAACTCTGTCTAATGTACATCCTAAAACAACCTCAGGCTCATTTTCGAGTGTCTGGTGCATAACTCTTGCAGGCACAGGCTTCCATGCAAGGCGTACTCTTATTTCGGGTGATTTTACTGCATATTCAAGGTACTCATTGCCCTTTATACGTTCCTTTAAAGGTGTTGGATTTTTTATTTGTCTGTAAAGCATTGCCATATCGTTATAATCAGTGCCTGTCGGAAGATTATAATATTCAACAACAATATCCTCGTAATGATTTTTCTCGTTTAAGAAAAATTTCGGATAAATATAGTAATTATTGTCCTTTACACCTGCAACAATTCTGTATTCAAAAGTCATTCCCGTAACAACTGCAAAAACCGATTTTTCTGATGTTTTAAAGCCAAAAATGCTCATAGAGTTACTGTCAGAAATATATTCGCAGTCTTCTCTTTCTTTAAAATATGTAAGTATTGTACCATTCTCTTTTGTACCTCTTGGTGCAAAATAATATCCATTTTTGTCTGTCCCGCTTACAAGATAATCGTACATAAAATCAATATACTTGGCATCTTTTGGAATATCTTCCTTTTTTATTGTTGCAATAACCTTATTGCCATTTGTTTTAAATGTTGCGTCAATACATCCGCAAGAACCATCATTAAATATAATTCTATTATTCATTTTTATTCTCCTTTTTTATAATTTTACTTGCAATTATATTATAAATATATTATAATGTAATAACAAGAAAAAAATATGGCTTAAATTTGACTTTTTATTCCATTAAATAATAAGGGGGTGTATTTTTGTGATAAAAACTACGGGTAATTTTATCAAAGAAACTTCACAATTTGAATATATATGCTTTATTAACGAAAATCTTCAATATATTTTCAACAATTTAAGATTGGAGTTAAAGGAGCACAACAAGGCACAAATCAATCCTGGATTTGTAAGTAAATCTCTTTTTGACAAGGATTTTCAATACAACATAAATTCACTGCATTTTCTTATTGATGGCAATGCACAGTTAAAGTTCAACAATCAAAGTATATCATTATCAAAGGGCGATGTATTTTTTATTGGAAACCATGTTAAATGCGAATGGCTCTATACAAAACCATCAAGTGAAATTACATTCCTGTTTAATTTATACTTGGGAAATTCTAAGGATATCTTTTCTAATGTAAATGAGCCTTTAATTATACATAATAAATCTGATATTGCAGACGAAATAAATACGTTGTTTGATGCGGAAAATTGCAGTTCTGTATTGAAAATTAAAAATATATTTATGGATTGTATTATGGAATTTTTAAATATAGACGAAGAGGAATTTATAACAAACATAAAGCTTTCCAAGAAATATAACGAAATTTTTGAATACATAAATAACAATCTCTCTGTAAATATAAAAATAAGCGATTTAAAAAGCGTTACAAACTATTCGGAAAGTTTCTTTACCAAAACATTTGTTAAAGATAACAATATAACATTAAAAAAATATATACACGACAAAATAATGGCAGAGGTTGAACAGCTTTTATTATATTCTGATACACCAGTTTCGGAAATATCTGACAGGTTTGATTTTTGTGAGCTTTCATACTTTACACGCTGGTTCAAAAGTTATAAAAACTGTTCGCCCACCGAATATAGAAAAAAATACAAAAACAGAAAAAGAGTTATATAACCAATGGTTATATAACTCTTTTATTATTAGTATAAATTATTTATCTTCTTGTATTCCGTAGGTGTATGCCCTACCTTCTTTTTGAAAATCTTCGCAAAATATTGTGGACTTTCATAGTGAAGCTTATCTGCAACAGTAGTTATTTTCTCTTTTCTATCCAATAATTTTTTTGCCTCGTTTATTTTTAAATCCTGATAATACTGCATAATTGTAATTCCAAGCATCTCTTTAAATATACCGTTAAGATAAGTTTTAGAATAGAACATATCATCACATATATCTGTAAGAGAAACCTTGCCATAGATATTCGAACGAAGAATTCCAATAACCTCATTTATAATAGATTTCTTAATTTCAGACGCATCTACCATAACCTGTATGTCTCTTCTTATATACATCTCATCCTGGACTAACTTAATGAGCATTTCTTCTATATAATTCTCGATAAGCTGTTGTGAACCAAGCATTGGATTCTCTTTCAATACAAGCTTATTTGTTATAGGAAACACAAAAGTTGATTTTGCTTCTTTGAGTATCTTTTCAAGCAATTCCTTGATTTCGCCATCGATTCTTCTGCGTCCTTTTATAATTGGAATAATATTTGACTTGCTTTTAAAACATACAATAACAATACTTGCGTTATCATCTTTTTCAACAAAATAAGAATGTCGCGAATTTGGCAATATCAAAAAGAAATCATTTCTCATCAAGGTTGTGTTTGTATTTTCGTCCCTGCAAGTGATTTTACCATCCTCAACATAAACAAACTCATAAAAATCATGAGCTTCCTCAGGATACGAAAAATCAGAAATATTTTGAAATTGCTCGATAGTAACAAAGTGTTGAACAGATATTAGTTTTTTTACAGTATAGGTATAATATTTTTTCATAAAAAATCTCCGTTCCTGAATAAAAAACAACGTGAAATTTAACTTGTCAAAAAACAAACTAAAAGATACGCATCTATATTATTTCCCTATTGTTTTTAATTTAACACAGTAATAGACAAAAGTCAAGTTAAATTGAAAATAGTGTTATTTTGTATACGTTTTGCTTTTATTTTGTCCATTGAAATTATATGTTTAGGTGTTATAATTTATATTAGGAGTATAGGCAAAAAGGAGATGTTCTTACATGAAAATAATTTGCGCTTCTTTTCAGTGCGAATCCAACAGCAAAGCAAAGCTTCATCCTCAAAAGTATGATTTTGAATATTTTAAGGGTGATGATATTTTTAAAAAACTTATTGTAAAAGATATTTTTGAAAATGCAGGGTTTGAAGTAATCCCTTCTATTTATGCAGTTGCACTCCCTTCTGCGACCGTAGAAAAGGATATTTATATGTATTATGCAGAACAAATTCTGCAAACAGTTCGCAAAAACCCTGATGCTGAGGGTGTTTATATCTTCTTCCACGGAAGTATGGAGGTAGATGAAATTGGCAGTGGCGAGTTGTATCTGTTAAAGGAAATTCGTAAAATTGTATCTAAAGATTGCGTAATTGCTATGACTATGGATGCTCATGCAAATATTACTGATGAACTTGGTGAATATGCGAATATTACCTGTGGATTTAAAACAGTTCCTCACACTGACCAGAACGAGAGCCAGCAAAGGGCTGCAGATGCTTTAATTAAAGCTCTTAAGACAGGGGTAAAACCATACTTATATGTTCAAAGAGTTCCATTCCTTTTAAAGAATGATACACTACTTACAAGAGAAGAGCCTTTAAAGAGCATTATTGATGAAACAATAGAATTAGAAAAGAATGATGATATATATTCTGCAAATGCATTTTTAGGACACTGTTGGATTGATGCAAAAAACACAAGTGCGTCAACAGTAGTATGTGCTACAAACAAGGAAATAGCAGAAAAATACGCAAAAGAGCTTGCTAATAAATTATGGTCAACAAGAACAATGTATAAATTCAAGATTGAGGCGGAAGAGCCTGAAGAATGCATTGACCGTGCGCTTGCAGGCACAGAAAACAGAATATTCATTACAGACAGCGGAGATAACACAACTGCAGGAGCAGAGGGTGAAAGTACAGAAATTCTTGAACTGTTCCTAAAAAAAGACGTTAATAAGAGCGTTTGTGTTGCAGGAATTACCGATGAGGAAATTGTAAACGGTTTCTGGGATAAGAAAGACGGAGAAACAATTTATCTCGATAAATTCGGTGCATCAGCAACAGTTAAAGCACACGGCAATATATTAGGCTGGGGCAAGGAGCTTATAGGAAAGAGCCTTTGCGTTTCATTCGGTAATGTTGATGCAATATTTACAGAAAAACGCAGTGCTTTTATCGAAAAAAGAAATTTTGACGAAGCTAATATAGATATGCTACCATATGATATAGTTGTTGTTAAATTAGGCTATCTGTTCCAGGAGCTCAAACCATTTGCAGACAGAGAATTATTTGCTCTTTCAAATGGCGCAAGCTGTGTTGAATTATCAAAACTAAATCTACAGAATATTCTCAGACCTATGTATCCCCTTGATGACTTTGAATGGAATGCATGAGTTTGAATATTATATATATTAACTTAAGTAAATTTTTATAAAGGAGGACAAAATAATGTCTTATTACAATCAAGAAGAAACAAAGAAAAGAGTTGACAAAGTTGTAAAACTTCTTAATGAGAAAGACACTGACATTGCAATCATCTATTTTGATGAATTAAACGTTGCTAACGGTTGGTATCTTACAGGTTGGGTTGGTCAATTTGAAAAAGGTGCTGTTTTAGTAGGTAGAGACGGAACTACTATGCTTTTAGGTGGACCTGAGAGTGAGCCTTTTGCAAAGCAGTCATCTGCAATTCATGACACAAGATGCTTTAAGGTATTTATGGTTCCTGACGAAGAATATCCTCTTGCTACAATTATCGGTTTTGAGGAATTGTTCGAAGAGCTAAACAAGAAATTCCCTGTTAAGAGAGTTGGTCTTATCGGTACAAACGATATGCCATATGCAGTACACCAAGACCTTGTTAAAGGCTTTGAGGGTTGCGATGTAATCGACCTTACTGACGACTTCTTAAAATTCAGATTCGTAAAGAGCGACTGGGAAGTTGAACAAGCAAGAACCGCTACAAAGCTTTGCTACGAAGCATACAAGGCTATGATGGAAAAAGTTAAGGCTGGCAACAAGGAATACGAAGTTGCTGCTGCAGGTGAGGCAGTTTGCCGCGCAAACGGTGCAAATAGCTTCGCATATCAAACAATCGTTGGTAGTGGTGTACGTTCAAACGCAGTTGTTCCTACAGCTACAAACAAAGTAATGGAAAATGGCGAAATGGTTATGCTTGGTATCGCTCCACGTATTAACGGTTATGCCGGAACATTCGGTCATACAGTTCCTGTAAGCGGTGAATATACTCCTGAACAAAGAAAATGTCTTGTAGATATGATTGAAGTTATGAGAGATGTTAAGGATATGCTTAAGATTGGCAATTCAGGTAAAGAAATAGATGCTGCCGGCAGAGTATTATACGAAAAGGGCGGATACTTGAAGTATATCGTATGTCCATTTGCTCACACAATGGGTCTTATGGAAGCAGAGGCTCCATTCTTTGGTCCAAACAGTGAAGATGTATTAGAAAAGAACATGATTGTTAACGTTGACGTAAGTTTCTTTGGTCATCCGACACTTCACGGTCTAAGAGTTGAAACATGCTACGTTATAACAGAAAACGGTGCTGAACCTCTATGCCCTGAATTCGAAGAAGAATTATTTAACTACGTAAAATAATTATAAAGGAGATAAAAATATGAAAAACGGTAAAAAGAATTGGGTTTTCTGTGATGGAGATTTACCTCCTGCAGGTGATAACCCTGAATTTCAAGGACATGAAGCTCTAATGATTACTAATGTAGGTAAAAAAGATGCTCATATCAGAATTAAGATTATATTCGAGGATAAACCTGCATATGATAATATAACAATAGACCTTAATGCAGAAAGAACAACATGCTTGCGTTTAGACAAGCCAATCGGAAAAGAACAATATCAAATTCCTTTTGGTCAATATGCAATACATGTTATATCAGACGTTCCTGTATGTGCTTGCTTCGGCAGATTAGACGTAAGACAAACAAACATGGCTTATTACAGTCTTGCAGGTTATGGTTTTTAATTGATTATATACATAAATAAACAAACCATCTTCATGATGGTTTGTTTTTTTATTATACTATACTTTTTATGTGTTTTGGAACACCATTTTCCATAACCGGCGTTATCTCACCCATAATAAGAGGTCTTGCATAGGCGATAAATTCATCAGAAACATTTGTACCATTTTCTGTTATCCATTCAACAGGGACCTGTCTTTCGACGTTTGCAATATCATTTATATCGCATGTATCAACAACAATTTCATACGGATTATTACTTGTTCTCTTAAATACAGCCATTTTTCCTGTTTCGCCATTTGATGCAGATACAAACGCCATTGCGCCTGCATCAAAAGCCTCATCAATATCCGTTTTTGAACAAATATGTGAAGCACATCTTTGCAATGTGGAAAGGATAATGCCTCTTGCTTTTATCTTTAAATCTTTAGAAACTTTGTCTGATAAATACAAAGCAGTATTACCAAGCATCTTGTGTCCAAAAGCATCAACTGCAGCATCTTCTGCCTGGCTTATATATGTTCCGTTTTCGTCGCGTACACCCTCGGAAAGTGCTATAATTATTGATGGTTTTCTCTTTTTTACTTCCATTATATCTGCAAGGAATTTTTCGTAGTTAAACGGATGTTCAGGAAGATATATAAGGTCAGGACCTATTCCCTCACCTGTTTTGGCAAGAGCAGCCGAAGCAGTTAGCCAACCGGCATTTCTACCCATAATCTCTACAATAGTAACTGCATCTAACGTATACACACTGGAATCGAGTATTATTTCTTTCATAGAAGATGCAATGTATTTTGCGGCACTTCCATAACCAGGGGTATGGTCGGTAGCTGCCAGGTCGTTATCTATAGTCTTTGGTACTCCCATGAATGTAATATCACTGTTAATTGATTTTGCATACTGAGAAAGCTTTTTAATTGTATCCATGGAGTCGTTGCCACCTATGTAGAAGAAATGCTTTACATCAAGTTTTTTTAGTATATTAAATATTGTTTGATATACATTTTCATTATTCTCATACGACGGAAGCTTATATCTGCAGCTTCCTAAATATGATGATGGTGTACGCTTTAAAAGCTCAATTTCCTCTTCTCCGCGGATATAATCACTCATATCAATTACACGTTCATTTAATAAGCCTTCAATTCCGTTAAGCATACCCAATATACGCTTGCAACCGGCTTTTTTTGCTGCACTAAATACTCCTGCAAGACTCGAATTTATTGCAGCAGTTGGACCTCCGGATTGTCCTACAATAATATTACCAATCATTTTTTATCTCCTTTGTTTATATTATAATTATACCATATTTAAAGCAGGTGTTCAATTAGTGTTTTTACACCAATTATAATCAACATAGAACCGCCGATAACTTCTGCATTACCCGCTAAAATATCACCAAATTTATTACCAATATATATTCCTGCAAAAGAAAATAGGAACGCGACTATACCTATAATTATAGACGGGACAAGTATCGGACTGCCAACTGCTGCAATAGTTATACCTGCAGCGAGAGCATCTATACTCGTTGCTACTGCCATCATAGTTAAAACAGAAAAACCGAGAGGATTTTCGGAAACCTCTTTTTCTTCATTTCTGGAATCAGCAATCATTTTAACACCCAAGAAAACGAGCAAAACAAATGCAATCCAATGGTCTATAGCCTCTATATAGTCCATAGCAAATTCCGCCAAAAAACTACCAATACATGGCATAATAAATTGAAATACACCGAAGAAAAGACCTATTTTAATTGCATTTCTAAGCTTGACCTCTTTTAAAACAATTCCGTCCGTAACGCTTACTCCAAAAGCATCCATAGCAAGTGCAATTGCAAGAACTAAAACCGACAAAAAATCCACTTAATAATCCTCCATTACATATATTGTATATAACTATTTATATGTAACAAACAAATAGAAAAACAACCTTTATGTTGTTTTTCTATTATAATTTGTTATAATAAATGTTTAACCCTCAAGCGAAAGTATTAAATATGCATTTTTAAGCTCAATTTCATTTAAATTTACAGCCTCGTTGTTATAATTATACTTAGGGTTTTCTTTGTACCATGATTTGGATCTAAAGTAATCGCTGTATTCTTTTGTTTTAAATGCTCTTCCATGTCTTGCATATATTTCATTTCTTGCAATACCAAGTTGTTTTTTAGACAACTGAGAAAGCTCATTCTTTGTAAGATATCTTATTCCGGAATCAGGAATTACGTATCCATCTGCATCATAATAAGTTAAGCTTGTTATATCATAAATTGTAGAACCATTATATGTCTGTTCTGTAGGCTCTGCACTGAGTGTTATATATTTACCGTTAATTTGAGATGATACACTTCCCTCAGAAACATACGCATAGTATGTCTTATTATCGATTTCAAACGACATTATTTGTCTGTTTGTATTACTGTCGAATGTAACAACTCCGCCCACAGCAAGCTTTGAGTTAAGTTTCGAAGTTGTAATACCGCTTGTTGTTGCTGATGTTTTATATGTTGACGCACCAGTTCCCTTTCTGCTTGGTTTGTCAGCCGATTGAGTATTAGATGGTGCCGGAGTTTTAGCCGGTGATTTTGCTTGTGTATTATCAGCTTGTTGAACAACACCAGGATTTGATTTATTATTAACAACATTACTCTGAGTTGGTACAGGCGTTGCTACCTGTGGTGTTGGAGTGCTTGTTGGCAACGGTGCAGGTGTTGGTGTTACAACAGGTGTCGGCGATGGAATAACAACCCCAGGCTTAATACTGTCTTTTAGCATATATGCACCAATTCCTGCTGCTACAGCTATAATAGCACATAAAATAACAACAAAAATTACTTTTTTACGTTGCTCGCGTTTTCTTTTTTGTTCACGTCTTGCGTTAATTTCAGTCAATTGCTGTTGTTTTTCATCTGTTATTTTCTCTGTCTGAATTTTACGTCTTTGCTTGTTTTCTTCAAAAATCTCATGAGTCGAACGTTGCTCGACTACAGGGACGGTTTGCTCAAAATCATCTTCAACAACTGAAGCCTCAACAAACTTCTCGCCGCAAAATTCACATTCTACAGCATTATCGTCTATCTGTGCCCCGCATTTATTACATAGCATAAAACTACCCCCATTCTAAAATAAATCAACTGTTATCATTTTAAATTATATAACATTTATTATCAATAGTCAATAACGATACCATTACAATAATACTACAATTATTTGTCTTTTTTGTATACAAACTTTCGTATAACTTCCTGCAATAAAAAGCCTCTGCAGCCTGCGATATATCCTAACATACACGATGCTATCGGAACAATTATCCAAAATACAAACGAATACATCATTACATAACCTCTACTTGCACCGATTATGCCCACATACGGATATGTCCAGAATGAAAAAATAACGTTGGAACAAATTGTGAGCGCAAAGGTCGCACCGTTTTGAAAATCATACAGTCCCCATGAGTAATTATATAAAACATATGTAAGGAATGTAATTAAACATATTGTAATACCCCATAAAAAAGATTTGAATACATGTGGTTTAAGTGGTGTATATGGTTTATTATCCTGAATTGCAAGCTCATTTGCCGCACAGTACAATATAAGACCATATATCAACATAAAAATCACTGATGCAATTTCCTTAAGCGGCGTTACACCAAAACACCATGAAAATACCATCATTAAAACGAATGTAACACCGCAACCTGCCAAATGCTGCATGATAATATAGAAAAATTGATATGGAATTGTTATTTTTACACCTTGTCTCATTGTTAATTAAATCTCCTTATATTATTTTGCACTTTCAATGCCTGCGATATATCCCGACGACCATGCCCACTGAAGATTATAACCTCCGCAATCACCATCAATATCCAAAATTTCGCCACAAAAGTACAGACCTTTTTGTTTTTTGGATTCTAATGTGTCAGGATTTACCTCATCGGTATTTATGCCACCGCGTGTTACCTGTGCATTGTTCCATGACATTGTTCCGCAGATATCAAATTTCCACGCTTTTAAAGAATTTGCAATATTTCTTATTTCCTTTTGGGTAAGAGTATCTGCTTTTCTTGACAAAGGAACAATTCCGATATTTTTTAGGAATACTTGTCCAACTCTTTTATTTAACATGCCCACAAAGAAGTTTTCCATTTCACAATCCGGCATATTTTTAGCTCTTTTATCTATCATATGATATACATCATCATATGAATATTGAGGCATAATATCTAATTTTAAAATATCGCCTGCTTTTGAATATGCAGACATATCAAAAACAGAAATACCCGATAATCCATAGTCAGTAAATAATATTTCTCCTTCTGTTTTTGCATCATTTACCGATACACCACACTGCAATCTCAAGCCCTTAAGCTTCTTTGCAGTATCCCCCTCTGTTTTTAATTGCACAAGCGACGGATATAGTTGTGTAACTGTATGCCCTACCGCTCTTGCAATATCATATCCGCTACCGTTTGAACCTAACGAAGGAGCTGCTTTTCCTCCCGTTGCTATAATGGCTCTTTCACAATAACAACTTTTGCCATTATACGAGATTATTTCAAATCCGTTTTTGTATTTTTTAAGTTCCTTAACTTCAAAGTTTTCTTCTACGGATATCCCTGTTCGTTTCACTTCGTTTCTTAAAACATCAAGCACCGATGTTGCTGTGTCAGAATACGGGTATACTCTCCCCTCTTCCTCAACCTTATACAACAAGCCAAGCTCTTCGAAAAAGTTTAATGTTTCATCGACCCAAAAACGCGATTTTACACCATTTATAAAACTTACACTATTACCATGATAATTTTTTACATCTGCATTTATATTAGTCATGTTACAGCGACCGTTACCTGTTGAGAGGATTTTCTTACCAACCCTATCACATCTCTCGTAAATGGTAACTTCTGCACCATTTTTTGCTGCAGCTAAAGCCGCCACAAGACCTGACGCACCTCCGCCAATTATTGCAACAATCATTTTAATTTCACAGCCTTTCCGCCCTCGAACTGTCATATAGTAAATACGCACTATATTGCGAGGCTGATAAAGGGTATAATGTAATCCTTTGCATTATATCGCCCCTGTTAAAAATACAGGCAAACCACCTACGCCGGTCTGCCTGTATCTATTTAAATTTTATTCTTCAATTACAATCAATGTAGCAACAAAAGCTCCGTTTGTAACTTTACCATGTGCAGTAATTTCTGCACCCACCTTAAGGGTAGACATTGTCTTTTTAGTGCCTAAGGTTGAAATTAAAGCTGTCTTTGTATCATTACAGAATATAGTTTCTGCCACAGTATTTCCCTCTGAAATAACATTTACAAAGCCAAGAGCAGTATTAACAGCGGTTACTGTACCGGAGATTCTGCCATCATTTGACATTGTACTTCCAAGGCAAACAATTTTTGTTATTGCATCTGAGTCTGTTGTAATTTTAACTGTATCACCAACTCTTAAATCGTATACAGTTATATCCTCGCCATTTTTTGTTATTGGTGTGTCATTTGCAATTATGTATGTCTTTTCAACAGAATTTATTTTTACAGTCATAGTTGATTGGTTTGAAATATTCATTGACTGTATTGTACCCTCAAATGTTTGCAGTGTTGAGTTTGCTATAACAGATACAATTTCACCATACTTTATTGTTAATGTAACTCTATCACCGGGATATATATCGGAGAAGTTTGTTGTTACACCGTTTTTCTGAACAGTAGCATTATCACTTACAGGCAATGATATACCATCATACTGACTATTTGAATGTGATATTGTAACTGAAAGATACTCGTCTATATCAACAGATGCTATTACTGCATTTTCTATTTTGTACTCTTGCTTTTCTCCCTTAACTGCATATACCTTTCCGTCTGAAAGCTCTAATGTTATAACGTCTCCGCTCTTAAATGATCTTAATGTTGCCGGTTCACTATCGTAGCTTACAGTGATATCGCTTGCACAAATATATGTACTTGATGTGCTTTCTCCAAGCTTTGTTAGTCTAATTGTAACTACACCGCCTGAAGTTGCACTGCCCTGATATTTACCTGTTACTGTCAAGTCAGATGTATCTGTAAGAGAGTCTGCACTCATAAGCTTACCATTTTGCACTGTACATGAAACTGTAACATTATTTAGCATATGTTCTGCTTTGACATCTGCACCTAATATTTTAAATTTAGTGTTTTCGTCATAGCTGTATGTTGTCTGTGTTCCATATCTGTCTGTAAGTACAACAGTAAGATTTTGTGTATCAATCTCAGTTAATTTTGCCTCTATGTAATCATAACCTGTTTTATCTACCACGCGTGCAAGCATAACTGCCATCTGACTTCTTAATACTGATTGGTTTGGTTCAAATCCACCATCGTCCATACCATTCATAATACCATTGTCGGTAACAAAGCTTACATAACCCAATGCATTTGATGGGATATCCTTAGCATCAGTATAATCAAGACTAACCTTAGTTTGTTCCTTAGCCTCAGCATCACCATTCATAGCCTTTGTAATAATAACTGCCGCTTCGTATCTTAACATTGGTTCGTCCTTTACATATCTGATATATGTATTCAGGTCAGATTCCGTTAAAGCACCTTTATACAACATATATGCAAGTTCATCATGACCCCAGCCCAAATCGTATGTTTGAAGTATAGAATCATATTCTTCGTGAGCTTTTTGTAAAATTGATGCATTAGTTTCTTCTAAAGCTCCCATAGCTCTTGCAAAGAGTGCAATACACTCAAGTTTAGTAACCTGATTATCCGGTCTGAATGTTCCGTCCTCATAACCATTTATAAGACCCTTATCAGCCATATCCTCTATATATGTTTTAGCCCACGAATACTGCTCTGCATGTATATCCGAAAATGATGCAGCGAACACATTTACTGTACACATTGCAGCACAAATCGCACTTGATGCTATTATTTTAGCCATTTTTTTCATAATAATGTACCGATCCTTTCTTGCCAATAATTAGGTTATGCACAAAATAAGGCAATGTATTAGTGCATTAAACACTATATGTTGTTAAAAATTCATATAATATTTATTGTATTATAACATACCACAATACTTTTTTCAACAATGTAATACAAAATTAGCACTAATGTAATTAAAAATTAACAATTCCCGTTGAAAATAACTTAACAACGGGAATTCATTCATGCATTATTTCTTGAATTAAACAAGAATTTTATTGACCACAAACCGGCGATTCCGACTATTACAAATATAATCCTCGGAATAAGAGCAAGCTGCCCTCCGAATATTGAGCCTACAAGGTCAAACCCGAACAGGCCGACAAGTAACCAGTTGAGCGCTCCAACAATAACAAGTATCAATGCTAATTTATCCATTTTACCTTTTCTCCTTTTATTTATATTGTTCACTAATATTCTATGCTTGTATTCAATCTTTAAACGTGGTAATAATTTACAGAAAATTTATATACATTTATATTATAATATATTTATGGAGGATTTGTAATTGAAAAATAAGTTTTTATATATTGCAGCTATGATTATGTTTGTAATATGTGTTATATCTTTTGCTGTTTTTGGAGAACAGGCACATAACGATATGAATATTGAATTTTTAAACAGTTACGGATGGAATGTGGAAGAAACATATACCTCCAAAAGCGATATAATTATTCCACAACCATTTGATAATGTATATGAAAACTATAACAATCTTCAGCTCGAATCAGGGCTTGATTTGCTTCCGTATTGTGGAAAAGAAGGCACAAGATACACATACCGTGTTACAAATTATCCCATAGATGTACATGATACTGTATATGCAAATGTAATAGTTATAGACAACACCTGTGTAGGTGGCGATATTATGACACTGCCTTTAGATGGTTTTATGCATGCATTGTCTTATAAACCCTAAAGCAAAAGAACAATCATAAAATTATTTATTATATTTATTGACTTTTACATGTAAAATTTGTATAATGATAATAAGAATAAAATTTAAGGAAATACTTTATGAATAAATTTATTAAATACCTCCCCTGTGCTACAACACTCACAATTATGCTTATTATTTATTATTTCTCAAATCAAAATGCACAGGTTTCAACCAATTCAAGCAGTTCACTTATTATTACAATAATCAAGTTACTTCCGGATTTTTTAATTAAGCATGATATTGAATATTTTATAATAGAATTAAGTCATATTGTACGTAAAATGGCACATTTTTCAATATATGCGCTTTTGGGTGCAAGTTCTTGCTGGATGTTCGATTCACTCATAAGCAGATTAAAGAAAATAAATCTAATTGTAATATCGCTTGTATTTTGTTTAATATATGCATGCTCGGATGAAATCCACCAAATCTTTATTGATGGAAGAAGCGGTCAGCTAAGCGATGTATTGATAGACACCATAGGTGCATATGTTGGTATTTTATTTATCTGCTTACTTTTTAAAATACTAAGGAGAGATAAAAGATGATAGATTTTCATTCTCACATATTACCTGATATGGATGATGGTGCCAAGGATATTAAAACATCTTTAGATATGCTAAGAGAAAGTAGTATACAGGGTACAAACACTATCGTATCTACATCGCATTGTTATCCAAAAAATGAAGAAAGCATTAAGAATTTTTTACTGTACAGAGAAGTTTCATATCAACAACTTTCTGACAAAATAAAAAAATCAGATATAGCATTGCCTAAAATAATTAAGGGTTGTGAAGTTAACATGCTGACCGACCTCAGCGACCTTAAAAACATTTACAGTCTTTGCATAGAGAACACAAATTACATATTGATAGAAATGCCTTATAGTCTATGGAAAGATTGGATGCTTGAGTGTGTATACAAGCTTACACTTCTGGGTCTTAAGCCCATTATGGCACATATTGACCGTTATACTATCCAAGATATACAAAATCTATCCAGTCTGGTTGAATTCGGTGTTGTTTTTCAAATAAACGGTGAGTTATTTTTGGACAAGAAGATGAAGAAAATTGCAGATAAAATAATGTATGGTTCCTGTGCTCACATTCTTGGCAGCGATATGCACTCAATGAATGTACGAAAACCCAACATCGCACAGGCAAAAGACATTATTACTACACGCTATGGTGCGCAATGTTTTGAGCAAATGAAAGAGAACGCATACGCTATACTTAATAATCAGGATATAAAGTACAGAACGTTAAATATACATAAGCCTAAAAAGAAGTTATTTGACTTTTCTTTCAAATAATTTTTATCTTGTATATTATCATTAACAAAACTCAATTTATGGCAAAAACGCTTGACAAAATATCCTATATGTAATATAATTATAGTAGTTGTATTCGGACAAAAATATGTAAGGAGTGATATAAAAAAATGAGAAGAAAAATAACTTCGATTATTACTGCACTGTCTATGTGTGCAACTATGGCATTTATGCCAATTACTGCATCGGCAGCTTCACCTGGCGAAACATTAAGAGACGCCATATTAGATGCATTTGAAGACTTGGATATTCTTGACAGTATTGATGATAGCAAAGCTACAATCGACGGTAGAACAGTTTTTGAGAGACAAGGCAACTTTATTAATGTTTATCGAGACAACCCACAAATCAATGGAGAGAGTTTTACAGAAGTTTTAGTTGATACAAATATCCAGGCAAAAACAAATACTTCGGGTTATAGTGATTTATTGCAGGACAATACGCAAATCGTAACAAACACAAATGATTGGGCATACTTTACTTTAAAAACAACTATGTATATGCAAGATGTCTACAATATATATACTAGCTATATTGGGCTTGCAGAACAACTTATACATACTACTGCTCCAAGCCGGTCAGACGAGTTGGATCTTACAAATGTAAGGGGTCAATTTACAGTTAATATTAAACTTCCCGCAGGACTCACTATTGCGGATGAAACAATGAAACAGAGCAACGAGGATATGTATGGTTTATCTTTTGAGAGCAATGGGAACATAAGAAAACTATATCGCGAAACAGCAAGAACATACACCCCTGCTAATGGGTCAACTGGCGAAGAACTAAACATAACCATTGTACCATGTCAAGATGATGTTACAACTTCTCCTTATTATGCTGATAAGGAGACACTCGATGATTATCTAAATAACAACATTGTAATTGAATGTCCTGTAAAGGCAAAAGCTGATGCAGCCCCCTACACTGTAAAAGGTTATGTAAATGGGCACACCGATATTTGTACCCAAACAGGTCTTGTGTTGGCAAAAGTAAATTATAAGGCAAATCAACAAGCAGGTATTGTTAATGAGCCAGCACCTGGAACAACAACAGAAACTGCAATAGTTGAAAACGCACTTGGTGGTAATAAAAACATCGTTTTAACAGAAGATGTTAAAGTTGTATATGAACAGCCATCATCACCTGGCGGTGGCGGAGTTACATCTTACAAACTTACATTCGAAACAAACGGCGGTAGTGCAATAACTGCTATATTCAAAAACAAAGGAACAGTTATTGACCTTACACCATATACAACAGTAAAAGACGGCTACAAGTTTGAAGGTTGGTATCTTGATAAAGAGTTGACAAAGCCTGTTGATAAGGTTACATTAAATTCAAATATGACCGTTTATGCTAAATGGAGCGAAGTTAGCGATGACAAAGTTACATTAACATTTGTTACAAATGGTGGCAGCATTGTTTCTCCTGTAACTACAGATAAAGGTACAGTAGTTAACATTAACGATTATATAACACTAAGAGAAGGTTACACATTCGAAGGATGGTATCTTGACGAATCATTAACCACTCCTGTTGATACATATACATTAAATGCTGATACAACAGTATATGCAAAGTGGAGCCAAACACCAAGACCTTCACAACTTACAGATGAACACTACGCATATATTATAGGACGTACAGATGGTCTTGTGCATCCAAGTGCGAATATCACAAGAGCAGAAGTTGCAACCATATTCTTCAGATTACTTACACCTGAAGTAAGAGATGGCAACCTGACAAAAGACAATCAATTTGAAGATGTAAATGAAAACAATTGGTTCTGTGCCGCAGTATCAACACTTGAAGATTTAGGTATTATCAACGGTCGCTCAGACACAGCATTTGAACCTGATGCATTCATAACAAGAGCTGAATATGCAGCGATAGCATCAAGATTCTCTGATGTAATGTATAATGGTAAGAGCAAATTCTCTGATATAGCAAATCACTGGGCAGAGGCTGAAATTAACGAGGCTTCTCATGTTGGTTGGATAATAGGCGATGGTGGCAAATTCCGTCCTGACGATTATATTACAAGAGCAGAGGCAATGACTCTTACAAACAGAGTTCTAAAGCGTATACCTGAAATGACTACTGACCTCCTTGATGATATGGTTAAATGGCCGGATAACATGGATACCGCAATGTGGTATTACCTTGCTGTTCAGGAAGCTACAAACAGCCACGATCATATGATTAAGGCTGATAATGTACACGAAAAGTGGACTAAAATTGAAGCTCCGCGCGACTGGACAGAATACGAAAAATAAAATTACAAACAAAAACAGGGCTTAATTTAAGCCCTGTTTTTGTATTATTTATTAGATAAAAAACGATATGTACCTTTTAGCTTATATATATTGTTTGCTTTTAGGTGCTGATTTTCTATAACAAAGAAATATGCCTTTCTTAATTTATTCTTATATGTGGCATGAAAAATTCCTTTTTCACCCTTATACATTCTCCTATCACCTAAATCAACATTTTTATCTATTTCCATTTCAAAACGATGCTCTTCCCCGCTTGCAATCAGCTTTGTTGCGCTATTATTGCCGCAAGGAATAATGTCATCAATTAAATGCGGTTTATCATCAATACCGTCTACATACTGAATTGTTTTATACAAATCACCAAACATACACCCCTGAAGTCCATACCATGCTTTTACAAAAACATCCTCAAGAGGTTGTAGCTCAAAATAACTTATAAACTCATAACCATTAAATTTTAAAGTATGATTTTCGCAAAGAACCTCTCTCCCACTTCCGTCTTCTTTTTGTGTATTATATGCTTGTATGTTATTCTTCCAATAAATTTCTATATTATCAAAGTAACCATAACCTTGTTTTACTTCTTTACCATCAATAAAAAACTTAATATATAAAGTTCTTGCATTAGGTTCTCCGCCAATACCTGTATTGGTATACTCATGATTTCCGCCTGTAAATTTAAACGACTCTGTATCATCGCCATCAATATTATCAACAGCCCCGACAATAAACGGGCCATGCCAGTCTGTTACAGTGGTTTGAAGAATTTTTAATTCTTCCTCTTTTAAATCCCATACATTTTTACCCTTTTCATACAATGAAAATCGGTAAAAATCCATTAGCATATTACCGCCTTTTTTCTTAATTTCTACCAGTAAATCATGTTTAGAGTTATAATTATATGCAATTTTTATACCATCTGTTGTTATCAGATATTGTCCTTTCATTTTAAATTCTCCTTTTAGCAATCAGTCCTGATACGTTAGTATCAGGACTGATGTAATTTACACTTCAAACATATCAGGTTTTTGAGATTTCTTTCCGAAATAATATAAAATAGCCTCAGCAATTCTTCTTGACGCTTCACCATCACCATACGGATTTGCAGCCTGTGCCATTTTATTGTATTCCTCTTTACTATCTAACAATTCTTTTGCGAGTTTTATAATAACGTCTTTGTCAACACCCGCTATTTTAACAGTACCCGCCTCAACTGCCTCAGGACGTTCAGTCTCACGTCTGAGTACAAGCACAGGTTTCGCCAATGCGGGAGCCTCTTCCTGAATTCCGCCCGAATCAGTCATAATCATATAACTTTTCGACATTGCATTATGCAAATCCTCAACATCAAGCGGGTCAATAAGGTGTACTCTGTCCATATCACCAAGTATATCGAATGCAACCTCACGTACTGCAGGATTTAAATGAACAGGATATATAATCTCAACATCATCATATTCCTGAACAATCGTTTTAAGAGCATTACATATGTTCTGTAGCGGCTCGCCAAGATTCTCACGTCTATGTGCAGTTACAATTATGACACGTCTGTTATCAAAATCAATTGTGTTGAGAGCGTCGTCTTTAAACTTGTAATTTTCCTGTACTGTAGTCTTTAATGCATCTATTACAGTATTACCTGTAATATAAATATTATCATCACTGATATTTTCTTTTAAAAGATTTAATCTGTTTTGTTTTGTTGGCGAAAAGTGCAAGTCCGCAATTCTTCCTGTAAGTTGTCTGTTCATTTCCTCCGGGAATGGCGAGTATTTATCGTATGTTCTAAGCCCCGCTTCAACATGTCCCACCTTAACTTGATTATAAAATGCACTAAGACCTGCAACAAAACTTGTTGATGTATCTCCATGAACAAGGAGAATATCAGGCTGCTCTTTTTTTATAACTTCATCAAGACCCTCTAATATTCTTGTAGTTATTCCTATAAGAGTTTGTCTTGTCTTCATTATATCAAGGTCATATTCAGGTGTAACCTTAAACAGTTCAAGCACCTGGTCGAGCATTTGTCTGTGCTGTGCAGTTACACACACAATTGATTCTATTTCATCATATTTTTTTAGTTCCAGAGCAAGAGGTGCCATCTTTATAGCCTCGGGTCTTGTTCCAAATACTGTCAGAACCTTTATTTTATCCACAATAACCTCCATTATTTATCTTCTTCGTTATCTTTGTCGTTATCTACATGATGAACATAACTGTTCATACCTAAAAGCGAGCCAATAAGCAACAATACAAGCACACATATCAAAAGCAGCATTGCACGTAAAAAACCATTTTCCGCCAAAAGTACCGCACTAATACCTAAAACACCACTTATAGCATATAAAATAAATACTGTTTGTTTTTGAGAAAAACCCATATCTATAAGTCTGTGATGCAGATGTCCCCTATCCGCTTTCATAGGGCTTTGACCTGTCGCAAGTCGGCGTATCATCGCAAAACTTGCATCAAACAGTGGCAAGCCAAGTATCAAAAGAGGTACTGCAAATGATATAACCGCATAACTCTTAAACACACCCTGTATTGAAAGTGAGGCAAGCATAAATCCTAAAAAAGTTGAGCCTGTATCACCCATAAAGATTTTTGCAGGATTAAAATTAAATGGCAAAAAACCAAAGCAGGCACCCATGAGTGCTGTACCAACAATCGCAATGGGATATTCTCCCACTCTCGCCGCTATAAATACGAGCGAAACTGACATTATAGCACTTACTCCTGCAGCAAGACCGTCAAGACCATCTATAAAGTTTACCGCATTTGTTATAAAAACAATCCATATAACAGTTATCATAACAGATACCCACGGTGGCAAAACAAGATATGGATTTGAACTCCAGAATGCAGGGTTTGTAAATACTTCTATTCGTATATCACCTGCATAAATTACCACAAGAGCTGCAATAATCTGAATCAGAAATTTTAATTTTGCATTCAGCTCCTTGCAGTCATCAATTACACCCATAACCGCAATTATAAATGCACCGCATAAAGTACCAATAAGCGCCCTATCAAACTTAGCAAAGCACGCAACAGCTACTGCAAACCCAAATATAATAGCAAGTCCACCAATTCTCGGTGTTGGCTTTTTGTGTACTCGTCTTTTGTCTTTTGGTATATCTATTGCACCTATTTTAAATGCAAATCTTCTTACTAACGGAGTAGTTGCAAATGTGAATACAAACGCAACCACAAACGCAAATAACATAAATAAAATCTGTTGTACATTCATTGTTAAAAACAATCTCCCTTCAAAAAATCATTTTACAGATACTGTAAAATAATTACTGTTGTGGATTACTGAACAAAGCCAATCTTTTTATATACTTTGCGCATGGTCTTTGCAGACATCATTCGTGCCTTTTGTGCACCATCCTCGCAAATAGATGAAAGATACTGTTTGTCATTTACAATTTTATCATATTCTGTACGTATAGGTCTTATAGTTTCAACAACAGCCTCTGCAACATCATTTTTAAATGTTCCATATCCAAGATTCTGATACTCAAGTACAATTTCTTCTGTTGTTTTTCCTGTAACTGCTGACATTATTGTTATAAGGTTATTTATTCCCGCTTTTGTTTCGTCATTTTCGCGGTATTCAATAACACCCTCACTATCAGTTACCGCACTCTTTATTTTCTTTGCAATTACATTAAACTCGTCGAGCATAGAAATATATGACTTTGGATTTTCATCAGATTTTGACATTTTCTTTGTCGGCTCTTGCAGGCTCATTACCTTTGCTCCTGCTTTGGGTAAAAATCCTTCCGGAATTTTAAACACATCGCCATATATTGTATTAAAACGATTAGCCACATCTCTGCAAATTTCAATATGTTGCATCTGGTCTTTACCGACAGGAACAAGGTCTGTCTGGTATAGCAATATATCAGCTGCCATCAACACAGGATATGTAAACAGTCCGGCATTTATATTGTCAGCATGTTTTGCACTCTTATCCTTAAATTGCGTCATTCTTTGCAATTCGCCCATATATGTGTAACAGTTTAAAACCCAACCAAGCTCTGCATGAGCGCTGTTATGTGATTGTACAAAAAGAGTGTTCTTTTGTGGGTCTATACCGCAAGCAATATAAAAAGCCAGAAGCTCTAAAGTTCTTTTTCTTAGTTCTGCAGGTGTTTGTCTTACAGTTATTGAATGAAGGTCCATCATAGCATATATGCAATTATACTCATCCTGTAGATTAACCCAGTTTTTAACTGCACCAAGGTAATTACCCAATGTGATTATTCCTGACGGTTGAACACCCGAGAATATCGTCTTTTTCTCTTCCATTTATAGAATGTCCTTTCAATGCCTTATAGATTTTCGCTTAAAACTTCACCTAAACGTCTTACACCCTCTTCAATTTTTTCGGGTGTTGCAGATGAGAAGTTCAGTCTGAACATATTTGATGGCAATGTCATATCAGTAGCAAAATTTGTGCCCGGAACAATCGCAACCATTTTTTCGAGACATTTGTCTACAATAGGATTGATATCTGTTACTGTAGGGCACTCACACCATATGAACAAGCCACCCTCAGGCACTGTCCACTTAACCTTACCTGCAGGAAAATATTTTTCCATAGCCTCGACCATTACAGCGCACTTTTTACCATATAATGCTCTGTTCTTTTCGATATACTTATCTATATCGTACTTTTTCATAAACTCAACACACATTAACTGTGTAAGTACAGGTGTATGAACATCATTAACTTGTTTTACAACCTCTATTCTGTCGCAAATACCCTCGTTTGCAACAACATAGCCCAAACGCATACCCGGAGATAATATCTTGGAGAATGAGCCAACATATATTACTCTTCCGTCTGTATCCATTGATTTTATTGTAGGAACATCCTCGCCCGAAAATCTTAAATCACCGTAGGGGTTATCCTCTATAATTAAAGTGTCATATTTTACAGCAAGCTCTAAAACTCTTTTTCTCTTTTCGAGAGACATTGTTGTACCTGACGGATTCTGGAATGTTGGTATTGTATAAATAAACTTAACCTCGTTGTTTTTTAGTACTTCTTCAAGTTCATTTACATCCATACCGTCGCTCTCAACTTTAACTCCAATCAAGTTTGCCTCATATGAACGAAGTGAGTTAAGAGTACCTATAAAACTTGGATTTTCTACAACAACCTTATCACCTTTATTAAGCAAGCACTTTGCAGCAAGGTCTATACCCTGCTGCGCACCTGTTGTAACAATAACTGTATCACCTTCATTAAAGCTGTTTGCTTTTTTAGCTCTTGATATAGCACATTCCTTCATAGCTGCAACACCGTCTGTTGTACCATATTGGAGCGCCATTGTGGGATTAGTCATAAGAATTTTTCCCGCAATTTTTGAAAGCTCTTCACCGGGGAAAAGCTCCGATGCAGGGTTTCCGCCTGCAAGGGATATAATTTCAGGATTTGCCATTCTTTTGAACATTTCACGGATAGCACTTGCCTTCATCGGCTTAACTCTATCCGATAGGTATTTTGTATATTCCATTTTTATTATTCCTCTCCGCAAATAAATTAGTCTTTTTTTGATTGCAAATTACGCTTTTTTTGCAAAGCTGTCCTTTAGCGCAACTGTTCTGTTGAAGATGATTTTATCATCGCTTGAATCTGTATCAACACAGAAGTAACCCATTCTCATAAACTGGAAACTGTCTCCTGGTTTTAAAGTCTTCATGTTGCTTTCAAGCTTTGCATTTTCAAGAACAATCATAGAATCGTGGTTAAGGTTTTCTATAAATTCACCGTTTGTTTCATCAGACGGATTTTCTACCATAAACAGACGGTCATATAATCTTACCTCGGCATCAACCGCATGCTCAGCACTAACCCAATGAATTGTACCTTTAACTTTTCTTCCGTCAGGTGATTCTCCGCCTTTGGACTCAGGGTCGTATGTGCAATGAACCTCCACAACCTTACCACTCTCATCTTTTATGCAACTGTTAGCAGTTACAAAGTATGCACCCTTAAGACGAACCTCACCACCAATCTTTAAGCGGAAATACTTCTTTGGTGCCTCTTCCATAAAGTCATCCTCTTCGATATACAATACCTTAGAAAATTCAACTTTTCTTGTGCCCATTGATGGGTCTTCCGGATTGATTTCTACTTCAATTTCCTCAACAACATCCTCAGGGTAGTTATCTATAACAAGCTTTATCGGTCTTAAAACCGCCATAGTTCTTGGCGCTTTTTTATTTAAATCCTCTCTTATGCATGCCTCAAGCATTGCAAAATCTATAACACTGTTTGCCTTTGACACACCTATTCTGTCGCAAAAATCTCTGATTGCCGCCGGAGTGTATCCACGTCTTCTCATACCACATAGAGTTGACATTCTCGGGTCATCCCAACCTGATACAATATTATCCTTAACAAGCTTAAGACACTTTCTCTTACTTGTAAGAGTATAGTTCAAATTCATTCTTGCAAACTCAATCTGACGTGATGGTTTTTCGTATCCAACTTCTTTTAAAACCCAGTCATATAGCGGTCTGTGGTCTTCAAACTCAAGCGAGCAAAGTGAGTGTGTAACACCCTCAACTGTATCTGAAATAGGGTGTGCGAAGTCGTACATTGGATATACAATCCACTTATCACCCGTTCTGTGATGATGTGCTCTCATAATTCTGTATATTACAGGGTCGCGCATGTTAAGGTTTGGTGATGACATATCAATTTTAGCTCTTAAAACCTTTGAACCGTCTTCAAACTCACCTTTTGTCATTCTCTCAAATAAATCAAGATTTTCCTCTACACTTCTGTCTCTGTACGGACTGTTTTTACCCGGGCTTGTAAGTGTTCCTCTATATTCTCTTATTTCGTCTGCGCTAAGGTCGCACACAAATGCACTGCCTTTTTTTATAAGCTTTATTGCAGCCTCGTAAATATCATCAAAATAGTCGGAAGCATACAGTACCTTATCCCACTTAAAGCCAAGCCACTTTATATCTTCCATTATAGCGTCAACATACTCGGTATCTTCCTTTGTAGGATTTGTATCATCAAGACGAAGATTACAAACTCCGTTATATTTTTGAGCCATTCCAAAGTCAATACATATTGCCTTTGCATGGCCTACATGCAAGTACCCATTAGGCTCAGGCGGAAATCTTGTCTGTATTTCTTTGCAACGTCCTATTTCGAGGTCTTTATCTATTGCCTCTTCTATAAAATTTCTGCTGTAATTTTCTTCCATGTGTAAACCTAATCCTTTCAATTATCTTAACTTATCTATTGCATAGTTAAAACGTTTCATAACCTCGTCAACGCCCAATGTCTGAAGAATTTCGTATAAATCTGGAGTATTTCTTCTGCCTGTTACTGCAACTCTTATTACAGATGCAACATCTCCAACATGACCTTTAAATTCATCAGGATTTTTCTTGTATTCCTTAGGTGCTTTTGCGTATCCAAGTGAAACTGCTAATTCTCTCACTTTTGGGAACCATTCTTCCGCACTTTCATTTTCATCATAAATCTGAGAATATTTTTCCAATATTTCTATCATATCTTCATTAGAAAGATTATCTGCAAAATCAAGTGATTTATCCCATAAATCATCATAAAAATATGATACGTAATTTCTTACATCTTCCCACTTACCTATATCTTTACGCGGTTTTTCGTTTCCTCTCTCTATTGCGAATATGGCTTTTGCATATTCTTCGTCATCTGCTAAAAGCTCATAGAGTTTTTTGTCGTTTATTTCTGCCCACTGACAACTTCTCTCGTAAACTTCTTCTGCACTCATTTTAGAAATATAATTCTTTGAAATGTCATTAAGTTTTACAAGGTCAAATAGTGCTCCTGCTTTACTCATCTTTGAAAGGGTAAATTCAAACTCATCCCTTGATGCATCAGGGTTTTCTATTCTCCATTCCTCGTAGTTTGAGTTAGCAATGGTCAAAAGATATTCAAGTACAACCTCATATGGATATCCTGATTTCTGATAGAATTCTACAGCAGCCTCAGGGTCTTTTCTTTTTGATAGCTTTCTCTTTCCCTGTGTTTCTTCATCCTCTTTCATAATTGGTGAGATATGAGCATAACGCGGTGCATCAAATCCTAAAATTTCAAACAGTTGTAAATGAATAGGTGCTGATGATATCCACTCATCACCTCTTGTAACGTCTGTTGTTCTCATTAAATGGTCATCTATAGCATGTGCAAAATGATATGTTGGTGTACCATCTTTTTTTAGTAGTACAACATCTAAAATATTTGCATCCATTTCTATTTCACCTTTTATTCCATCAACAAAGGTTACTCTGTCGCCTGTTTTTCCCGGCGAAAGAAGTCTTATTACATACTCCTCGCCATTTTCAATTCTCTTATTTGCTTCCTCAACAGAAATATTACGATATTTTGCATATTCACCATAAATTCCGGGAAGTTCTTTATTTTCTGCCTGCTTATCGCGAATTTCGGCAATTTCCTCTTCGCTCATAAAACACGGATATGCAAGTCCTTTTTGGATAAGACTTTTAACATATGACTGATAAATTTCGTTTCTTTCGCTTTGTATATATGGACCATACGCACCATAGCTTTCAGTTTCGTTCAACATTCCCTCGTCGCTTTCGATACCGTATTCTTTTAGTCCGTTTACAATACAGCTAACACCGTTTTCCACTTCACGTTTTTTATCTGTATCTTCAATTCTTAAATAGAAAACACCATCTGTGCTTTTTGCAGTTTCCATAGCAACAAACGCAGCAAAAAGACTGCCCATGTGCAAAAATCCCGTAGGACTGGGGGCAAATCTTGTAACTTTTGCATTTTCTCCTAAATTTCTCTTTGGATATAATTCCTCATAAAACTCGGGAGTTTTATCTATGTTTCCCAATAGCAAATCAGCCATTTTTAAATTATCGTCCATTAAAATTCTTTTCCTTTCAAAAATATGTTATTTGTTTTCACGTGTTACAAACTCAAGTTCGGGATTCTTGACACTTACTCTTGTACCTGCGCCTACAGACTCTACAATAAATGCATTACCGCCTATTGTAGCTCCCTCGCCTATTACCGTGTCGCCGCCAAGTATAGTTGTACCTGAGTATATTGTAACATTATCGCAAATTGTAGGATGTCTCTTAACACCTTTTAGCTCCTGACCCTTTCTTGTGGACAAAGCACCTAATGTTACACCCTGATATATTTTAACATTATCACCTATTACAGTAGTTTCACCTATTACAATTCCGGTTCCGTGGTCTATAAAGAAATATTTACCAATTTTTGCACCGGGGTTAATATCTATACCTGTTATACTGTGAGCATATTCAGTCATTATCCTTGGTATCATGGGGATTTTCATTTCCCACAACTCATGTGCTATACGATAAATTGTTATCGCATACAGACCGGGATACGAGAATATGATTTCTTCTGTACTATATGCCGCAGGGTCGCCATTATATGCCGCAACAACATCTGTATATAAGTACTCACGTATTTTAGGAAGTCTTGATATGAATTCATTTGATGCATCCTGTGCCTTTTCGCATACTGCGCACTTTTCGTGTTCGCAACAGGAATTATTGTTGCATATTGCCTTTGTTATTTGTGTTTTTAAATTATACTGAATAAATTCAAGTCTTTCCCCTACAATGAATTTAAGATATTCATCTCTTACACGGTTAGAATCGAAAAAACCCGGAAAAAGTATTTTTCTAATTTCTTCTACAATGCTTATTATAACATCCTTATTAAGAATATCATCAGTATCAGTTCTTACAGTTATATCATATTTTTTATAACTCTCAAGAATTGTATTTATAAGCTTTTCTGCATTATTCGCCATATAATACTCCTTAAAATTACAAAAGCATAATTTTACAAAAATTCAATCAATCTACCATCAAGAAGTCGCTTACTACTCTTCGCATTTCATCCTTATCGCAGACAAGGTCAAATGCAACTGACTTATCTTTAAGCTCGGCAAGTGATTTTGGAATTTCCATATTGCTTGCCTTGGAAAGCTCATTAAGAAGTGCAAACTCATCTTTATTTACAACAAATTCGTAATCCTTTAGTCCAATAAGCACACTTTGATTAAACTTAAACGGACTTGCTGTTGATGCAATAACAGTTTTTGTTGTATCTCCTGTTGCTGCAACATACTTATCATACACACATTTTGCAACTGCAGTATGTGTATCTATAACATAATCATAGTCATCATTACATTTTTTTATTGTTTCGAGAGTTTCGTTATCGTTACAACACTCTGCCCAGAATAAAGACTGAAGTTTTTGTTTGATATCAGGTGTTATTTCGTATCTTCCATCTGTATTAAGCGCTTTCATCCAATCACCTACAACCTTATCGTTGTTATCTGTAAGGTCATATAAAAATCTCTCAAGATTTGATGAAATCAAGATATCCATTGACGGTGAAATAGTTGTATGGAATTGTCTGTCCTTGTTGTATACACCTGTTTGTATAAACTCAGTTAATACGTTGTTTTCGTTCGAGGCACATATAAACTTAGAAATAGGAAGACCCATTTTCTTAGCATAATATGCCGCAAGAATGTTACCAAAGTTACCTGTTGGAACAACAACGTTTATCGGCTCGCCTGCTTGTATTTCATTATTCTTTAACATATCTGCATACGCAGAGAAATAATAAACAATCTGAGGAACAAGTCTGCCCCAGTTGATTGAGTTTGCAGACGAAAGCTTAAATTGATTTTGTGAAAGAGTTTCTTTATAATCATTATCAGTAAATATTTTCTTAACACCGTTTTGTGCATCATCAAAATTACCGTTAACTGCGGCAACAGCCACGTTATTACCCTCTTGTGTAACCATCTGCAGCTTTTGTATTTCACTTACACCATTATTGGGGTAGAATACGATAATTCTTGTACCTTCAACATCTTTAAAACCCTCAAGTGCGGCTTTACCGGTATCTCCTGATGTAGCAACCAAGATAACAATTTCGTTATCCTCCTGTGTTTTTTTCATAGATGTAGTTAACAAATGCGGTAAAATCTGCAAAGCCATATCCTTAAATGCACATGTAGGACCATGCCACAACTCAAGGACATATTCATTATCGTTTAGTTTATACAAAGGCGCTATTGCGTTTGTTCCGAACTTTTCTTTTGTATATGCACTATTTATACATTTTGCAAGCTCCTCTTGTGTAAAGTCTGTTAAAAACTTGCCCAAGACAAAATAAGCTCTTTCGTGATAGCTCTTTGATGCAAGCTCTTTAATCTCTTCTAAACTTACAGCAGGAAATGTCTCAGGAACAAATAAACCACCTTCTGCGCTTAATCCTGTTTTAATTGCCATTGCAGCACTAACCTTAATTGTATTATCCCTTGTACTTTGATATTGCATTACTAATCCTCCAAAATATATAAATAATCAAAAACACGTATATTCCGCCCCGAAAAGCCGAGACGGAATATACGGAAGTATCATAATCTTACGCCAATTTTTTTATGTAATCAGGCGCCGCATCTGCATCTATGCTAACTGATATTGCAAATGAAACATTAAGCTCTTTACCTGCTGCCTCAAGCTTAGATAAGAATTTATCAAAACCATCAAGGCTGTCTGTACCAACAATTTTAAAGATACCATCAATGAATATATTTGTTATATCATAATCACGACTGATTATACCGCAAATAAATCCATAAAATTCATCATACGAGGTAATAGCAAAATCCTTTGTATCTGCCATTCTTACCTTTGATTTAATGTCGTGCATATTTCTGCGTGTATCATCACTGATAAACACAACATTTCCGTTTGCATTAACACTTGCTGCATTTGTTTCACTGATAAGTGTTTTTGTTTTACCTGAACCCTTTTTTCCAATCAATAATTTAATCATAATATTTATCCTCCTTATAAGTTTTTACTTTAATCTTTTCTCAAGCTCAGCTCTTGCTTCTTCATATCCGGGTTTATTAAGAAGAGCAAACATATTCTTTTTGTAGCTCTCAACACCCGGTTGGTCAAACGGATTTACTCCCAACAAATAACCCGATATTCCGCAAGCCTTTTCAAAGAAGTATACCATCTTACCAAAGTTATAAGCATTAAGCTCAGATACTGTCAGGCTAAGGTTTGGCACTCCCCCGTCTATGTGAGCAAGTGCGACACCCTTTGCCGCCATTTTATTTACAAAGTCAACACTTTTACCTGCAAGAAAGTTTAAACCGTCCAGATCATCTTCGGCACTTTCTATAACAACATTCTTTTTTGGTTCCTCAACCAGAATAGCTGTTTCGAATAAAAATCTCTGACCTTGTTGTATATATTGACCCATTGAGTGCAAATCTGTTGAGAAATCTGCTGCCGCCGGGAAAATACCCTTGTTATCTTTACCCTCGCTTTCGCCGTAAAGTTGTTTAAACCATTCACTGAAGTAATGTAATGATGGTTCATAATTAACCATTATTTCTACATTTTTGCCTTTTCTTAAAAGTGCATTTCTTATAGCTGCGTATTGGTAACATTCATTTGTTGATAAATCATCATTGTTGTATTGCTCATAAGCATCCTTTGCGCCTTGCATCATTGAATCAATATCAATACCTGCTACTGCAATAGGAAGAAGTCCAACTGCGGTTAGTACAGAAAATCTTCCGCCAACATCATCAGGAATTACAAAAGTTTCGTAACCCTCTGTATCTGCAAGAGTTTTTAGTGCGCCTCTTGCTTTATCAGTTGTTGCGTAAATTCTACCCTTTGCTCCTTCTTTGCCATATTTATTTTCGAGTAGTTCTTTGAATACTCTAAATGCTATAGCGGGCTCTGTTGTGGTGCCCGATTTTGATATTACATTTACTGATATATCCTTACCCTCGCACACTTCCAGAAGTTCTGCAAGATAGGTAGACGATATACTGTTACCAGCATAATATATTGCCGGTACATTTCTCTTTTCTTTATCCAATGAGTTAGCAAAAGAATGAGATAGCATTTCTATAGCAGCTCTTGCACCAAGGTATGAACCTCCTATTCCGATAACAATAAGAATATCAGAATCCTCTTTTATTTTTTGTGCTGCTTTTTTTATTCTTTCAAATTCTGCTTTGTCGTAGTTAAGAGGTAAATCAACCCAACCAAGAAAATCGTTCCCCGCTCCTGTTTTGGAGTGAAGTGCATTGTGGGCAGCTTTCACCGCATCAGAAAGATAGTTAATCTCATGCTGACCAACAAAATCCAAAGCTCCCGAGTAATCAAACTTTATATCTGCCATTATACTAAAACCTCTCTTAAATTTATTACTCATAATATGTTTAATATTATTTACAATTAACCATTATAATCTTTAACATATTATAACATAGTTTTTAAAAAATTACAAGATATTTTTTACTAATTTATCAAAATTTTAAAAATATTACTTCAATAAATTATCTAAAAT
>JAZKZV010000021.1:0-39715 GCA_045612845.1 Clostridia bacterium | reverse complement strand
GATAATTTAACTCCCGAAGCAGAAAGCCTTATAGGAGCATTATATACATATATCGGATTAGTTCCTCTTGTTTCAAAATCAAAGGAACTGTCAAAGCAGTATAGAAAAGAAGTTAATGAGGCATTATCATCTGCAAAGGCTTTAAAAAGCGGACTTAGGTGGTTTTTTGCCTCAAAGTCAACAAAGGAAAAAGCAGCCTCCGGTATAGAAAAGATTTATGAGCTTTATACCGGAGATTTTGGAAATCTTTCAAGAGAGATTACCACAAAATATAAAGAAATCAAATCTGCAAAAAAAGATGATTTCATCGCAGATTTTGAGATGCGTTCCTCTTCCTACTATGCCGAGCTTGAAAAGGTTGGCGGAAGCAGAATTGAAAAAACAGCCATATCAGGAAAAATTGATGATGAGCTTGTTATGAAGGTATCTGCGTATCCGATAAATCTTTCAGGACTTAATGCAACACTTCGTTCTTATCAGGAATTTGGTGTAAAATATGCACTCTGTCAGGAAAAGGCACTACTTGGCGATGAAATGGGACTTGGAAAAACAATTCAGGCAATTTCAGCATTTATTTCACTTGCATCGACGGGCAAAACTCATTTTATGGTAGTTTGCCCTGCGAGCGTTGTGGTGAATTGGTGCAGAGAGATTACAAAGTTCTCTTCACTTACACCCTACAAGGTTCACGGAGATGTAGAAACTGCATTAAATGCATGGATTGCATCAGGCGGTGTTGCCGTAACAACTTTTGAAACTATAAGCAAATTCACTCTTCCTGAAACATTAAGCATTGATATGCTTGTGTGTGACGAAGCACATTATGTAAAGAATCCCGAAGCAATCAGAACAAAGGCACTTATGGAGATAAACAAAAGGTGTGAAAAGGTTCTGTTTATGACAGGTACACCAATTGAAAACAAGGTTGAAGAAATGTGTTTTCTTGTAAGCTGCTTAAAGGCTGATATTGCCGCCGAGCTTGAAAAGATTAAATATCTCTCAAAAGCGGAGCAATTCAGAAAGACATTAGCACCTGTATATTTAAGAAGAACCCGTGCAGAAGTGTTAAAGGAACTTCCTGAGCTTATTGAAACAGAAGAATGGTGTGAAATGAATAATGCCGAGCTTTCTATTTATCGTGAAGCGGTCAAAGCCGGAAACTTTATGGCTATGCGTCAGGTTTCTTGGAATGCGGCAGATGGCGGCAACTCACAAAAAGCTGCAAGACTTTTGGAGCTTTGTGATGAAGCTCGTGAAGAAGGCAGAAAGATTATTGTATTCTCCTTTTTCAGAAATACAGTCAACCGTGTAATGACTCTTTTGGGAGACAGATGTATCGGTCCAATTACGGGTGATATTTCACTTCAAAAAAGACAAGAGCTGGTAGATGAATTTACTGCTGCACCTCAAGGAAGTGTTTTGGTATCTCAGGTGCAGGCAGGCGGTACAGGACTTAACATTCAGGCGGCAAGTGTTGTAATCTTCTGTGAGCCGCAGATAAAGCCTTCTATTGAGGATCAGGCGATGTCAAGAGCTTACAGAATGGGACAGACAAGAAATGTTGAGGTATTCAGACTTTTGTCCGATGAATCTGTCGATGAAAGAATACTTGAAATACTAAAAACAAAGCAAGAGATTTTCGATGAATTTGCAGATGAATCTGTTGTTGCAACGGAGGCTGAAGAACTGACAGAAAGTGCAATATCTGCTCAAATCATCGAAGAAGAAAAGAAACGACTTGGAATTACGGAATAAAAAATAACAATATAAGGAGGGAAAACAAATGAACAACAAAGAATACACAGTAACCCTTTCAAAAATACCTGCAAATCTTGCAGAGCTTAAAGCTATGCCCGAAGGTGCTCTCGAAGAACCACAATATACTGCGGCACTTACCGTAGCAGCTTTCTGCGTATATCCAAAAGATAAGGAAGCCTGCTTTGAAATGCTGACCTATCTTTCAGGTCCTCGTGGCTTGTCTGTAATGGATAACCTGAGAAAACGACTATATTGGATATCTCTTGGCACGGACATAAAAATCCGTGCCATAGCTTTTGGAGTATTAAATTTTGATACGGTGTAAACAAAGAAAAAAGGAATTGTTTTTATAACTGAAATCGATAAAATCAATTGATGCTAAAATGATGATGTAGCAGACGGAAATATTAGAAACGGATGCGACCGTATGCGAAATTGATGCTTATTTCAGGTGAATTTGTCCAAACCAAAAGACCCCTTGCCACGGAGAATTTTCAAAGAAAATTAGAATTGATACTCCCAAATTTCAAAATTGCTGCTCTTGAATTTTGGTAACAAAAAATGGCTCAAAGCCAGTGTTTGAGCCAAAATTAAGCAAAATAATAGGGAAGAGGTAATAGTTAATAAATAAAAAATCCCCATTCTTTCGAATGAGGATTTTTTGGCAGGGGCAGTAGGGATCGAACCCACGACTTACAGTTTTGGAGACTGTCGCTCTACCAGCTGAACTATACCCCTATAATACATTTTGTTTTGACAACGTTGTTATTCTACCATAAAAACATTTTTTTGTCAATAGTTTTCTTGCAAAAATATTATATATATTGCTTTATTAACAGAGAAGGACGCATTTGGGCTATTAAGCCGAAATACGTCCTTGTTATATTTAGTTATTTACAACTTTTTATTCCGGTTCCTGTAATTTTTTTGTGTTTTAAATCACCTTGTAATTTATTTAACGCCTGACCAAAACGCTGGAAGTGTGTTATTTCTCTTTGACGTAAGAATTTAATTACTTCATTAACATCAGGGTCATCTGAAAGCTTTAGAATGTTATCGTAAACAGCACGTGCCTTTTGCTCTGCTGCTAAGTTTTCATATAGATTAGTTAGCGGGTCGCCTGTAACAGCAATGGAAGCAGCATTAAAAGGAGTGCCTTGTGAACTTTGGGGGAATACTGAAGCGCCATTATCTGCATAATACTCCCAAGAACCTAATTCTTTCCATTCCTTAGGAGGCTCACATTTAGAAAGTTGGGAAACAAGTGTACCAACCATTTCCAGGTGTCCAAGTTCCTCGACGCCGATGTCTGTTAACAAGCCTTTTGTTACATCATCAGGCATTGTGTATCTTTGGCTAAGGTATCTTAGTGATGCACCAAGTTCACCATTAGGTCCACCGTATTGTGTGATTACAATATTAGCAAGACGTGGATTAGGATTTTTAATTTTTATTGGAAATTCCAATAGTTTTTTATATTCAAACATTAACTATTCGCCTCCTTTTCCCATGGCCAAGGACCTTTTAACCAATTAAAGCTATTATTGTATATGCTGTTATATGGAGTGAGTGGCCCGTATTTCTGTTCATATTCTTTTTCGAGTTCCTTGGTTTTAGCTACAAGGTCTTTAAAGATTGCAAAGGCCTTTTTGTCGTCTGCATTAACATCAAGATATAACAACATATCGTATGCGGCAAAATTATAGCTCTGCAATTTTCTCTGTAATTCATGTTTTGACATATCAGCCATTGATTTCGCCTCCCCATTCTTTACATACTTTTCCATATTCGCATATATTCAGATCTAATTCAGGAAACAGACTGCCTTGTATCAGTGCAGTTTCTGGACAGTAAATTTCATCTAATCTTTGCTCGGGTACATAAGCGTAACCGACGCAACCGCAAGCCGGATATGGACAAGACGGTTTATTGTTTTCTGCCATATTTATTTACCTCCGATTTAATTTATTTGAAAGGAATAATTTCGCCTTTCAATTCATAATATGTAGGTTGAGGTATTAGTGTTACGAAAATTGCTTTTTAGTAGCGTTAATAACACCCTCATGTGCTTTAAATTATTTCTAAAAATGATTGACATTTACGGGTACTTCCTTTATAATATAAATATGCTTTTTGTAAAAAAAGAAAATGTGTTGTACATACAATTTACAATGCGGAGGGATATGAATTGGAGCAAAATAAGACGTATAAAATACTCGAATTTGATAAAATATTACAACGTCTTTCAGCATATACGGAAAGTGATTATGTTAAGAATAAAATAGCATCTATCGTGCCATATACTAATATGGAAGATGCTAAAACAGCGCAAAAAGAAACAACCCAGGCAACAATAACAATGCTTAAGCTTGGAGCACCTCCTGTTTCACTTTCTGTAAATGATGTAACAGGCTCAGTAAAACGTACAGAGATAAATGGTGTTTTGCAGACCAGGGAACTCCTGGATATATCAAGGGTTTTATATGTCTCAAGACGCATAAAGTCATATCTGGAAGAAACACACGCGGAATGCACAATTCTCCATGATATTAAAGCTCAGATTATAAGTGCTAAAAATGTTGAGGACAAGATAAATTCATGTATTGTGTCTGAAACAGAAATTGCAGATGATGCATCAGGCGAGCTTAGTGCAATAAGACGTAAAATAAGAAGTCTAAATGGCAGAACAAAGGAAATACTCGATAATATGATACGTTCTGCACATTATAAAAAATTCCTGCAAGACCCCATAGTTACAATGCGCAGCGACAGATATGTAATTCCTGTTAAAAGCGAATACAAGAGTGAAGTAAATGGTATTGTTCATGATACATCATCATCAGGTGCTACACTTTTTATTGAACCTATGAGTGTTGTGCAGAATAATAATGAAATCCGCGATTTAAGAAACAAAGAGCAACTTGAAATAGAAAAAATACTTGCGGAGCTGAGTGCGCTTGTGCAAGAAAATTCTCATACAATATTTGTCAACTATAATTGTGTTACAAATCTTGATTTTATCTTTTGTAAGGGTAAGCTTTCACTTGATATGAATGCAAATGAACCTGAACTTAATGAAAATGGAGAGATTAAGTTTATAAAGGCAAGACATCCGTTAATTGACAAAGAAAAGGTTGTTGCTAACGATATTGAACTTGGTACAAGCTTTGATACACTTGTTGTAACAGGTCCAAATACAGGAGGTAAGACGGTTACATTAAAAACAATAGGCTTGTTTTCTCTTATGGCTGCATCGGGCTTGCATATAAGTGCCGGAGAAAAAAGTAAGGCAGCAATATTTACTAACATATTTGCGGATATTGGTGATGAGCAGTCTATTGAACAAAGCTTGTCAACTTTTTCCTCGCATATGGTTAATATTGTAAATATCCTTAATAATATAGATAATACATCGCTTGTTTTGTTTGATGAATTAGGTGCGGGTACAGACCCTACAGAGGGTGCGGCGCTTGCTATTTCGATACTTGAATTTCTCCGTGAAAAAGGTGTAAAAACCGTTGCAACAACTCATTATAGTGAATTAAAGTTGTTTGCGCTGTCAACTGATGGCGTTGAAAATGCATCTTGTGAATTTGATGTTACATCACTTCAACCCACATACAGACTTATGATAGGTGTACCGGGTAAATCTAATGCATTTGCAATTTCTAGGCGTCTTGGCTTGGATGAGAGGGTTATTGACAGAGCTAACGAAATTCTTTCGGATGAGGATATACGCTTTGAAGATGTAATTACTGACCTTGAGCAAAGCAGAGCAAAGGCTCGGAGTGATGAAGATAAAAACAAACGTATAAAAAATGAACTTACAGAGCTTAGAAATCAGCTCGAAAAAGACAGAATAAAGTTAAAAGAAAACAAAGCAAGAATTTTAGAAGAGGCGCGACGCGAAGCTAAAATACTTATAATGAATACGCGTGAGGAGGCAAACTTCATTATACGCGATTTAGAAAAAATGCGTCAAAAAGGTGTCAGTGCGGCAGAAAATATTACACAAAAGGCGAGTAAGCTGCGAGATAATCTTAAGAAACGTGAAGATAATATAGATAAGGCTATGCAGAATGTGTCCAAGCCTAAAAAGACATACGTAGAGCCACCAAAGGATTTAAAGGCAGGCGCTTTGGTTAAAATTGTGGATATGAACCAAGAGGCGACGGTTATAACACCACCTGATAAGAAGGGCAATGTACGGGTTCAGGCCGGCATAATTAAGTTGGATGTTCATATATCCAATCTCAAAAAAATGGATGATAGTGATACAAAAGAGCTTGCACAAAAGTATGTAAAAACAACGCGTGCATTTGAATCCAAAACCAAAAATGCATCTACAGAGATAGATGTACGTGGTCAAAATCTTGATGAGGCATGGGATAATGTTTCAAAGTTTCTTGATGATTGCTATCTTGCCGGAATTTCTCCTGTTTCTATTATTCATGGAAAGGGAACAGGAATATTACGTAAAGGCATACAGGAATATCTTCGTAAAAACAAATATGTAAAAAGCTACCGTAGTGGAAAATATGGCGAAGGTGAAGATGGCGTAACAATTTGTGAACTTAAATAGAAAGGAAAAAAGGTTATGAATGTATTTAAGAGTGCGGATATTTTAATCCCAAGCGGAGTTGATTTTAGTAAATGGAGCGTTGTAGCATGCGACCAATATTCATCCCAAAAGGATTATTGGGAAAAAGCAAGAGAAATAGCGGGGGATAGTCCATCTACATTAAATATTATATTTCCTGAAGCTTATTTAAATGATAATGATGGCGATGAAAGAATTAAGCTGATAAATTCCACTATGGAAAAATACATGAATGATGGTATTTTTAAGGAGTATACGGATAGCTTTATATACGTAGAGAGAATGCAGTCTAACGGAAAAATCAGAAAAGGCATTATAGGTGTTATGGATTTAGAGGAATATGATTTTTCAAAAGGCTCGCAGTCAAAAATTCGTGCAACTGAGGGTACAATATTAGACCGTATACCTCCTCGTCAGAGAATAAGAAGAAATGCATCACTTGAGCTGCCTCATATACTTATGCTGATTGATGACAGAGATTACAGTGTTATTGAACCTATAAGTAAAAGCAAGGATAAGCTTGAGAAGATATATGATTTTAATTTAATGCTTGATGGCGGACATATAGAGGGATACAGAGTAGGAGAAGATTATAAAGAACAAATCCTTACTGCACTTGATAAATTAGAAGATGAGCAGGAGTTTAACAAAAAGTATGGTGTAAAAGATAAAGGCGTATTGCTTTTTGCGGCGGGAGACGGTAATCACTCGCTTGCTACAGCAAAAAGCTGCTGGGAAGAGTTAAAGAAAATTCTATCGCCGGAGGAACAACAAAATCACCCGGCAAGATTTGCACTTGTTGAACTAAACAACATACATGATGATTCTCTTGAATTCGAGCCTATACAACGTGTTATATTTGACGTTAATGCCGATGACTTATTAAAATCATTTATGGAGTATTATCCGGAATCGAGTCTTGAGGATAATGGCGGACAAAGAATTCAATATACATATCAGGGGATAGAGGGTACAATATATATAAAAAATGCACCATCAAATCTCCCTGTTGGTACACTGCAGATTTTCCTTGATAAATATTTATCTGAAAATGGCGGAGAAATAGATTACATACATGGTAATGATGTTGTAAGGGAACTTACACAAAAAGAAAATACAATCGGATTTATGGTTGATGCAATGGAGAAAAATGATTTGTTTACAACAGTTATAATGGATGGTTCATTGCCAAGAAAGACTTTTTCAATGGGAGAAGCACAGGATAAGAGGTTTTACCTTGAATGTAAAAAAATAAAATAATACACAAGAAAGGCGGTAGAACGTGGAAAATTTACTTGAAGTAATTTCAGCATTGATATATCAAAAAAAATATTCTGATGTAAAAGAGATTTTATCTGAGGAAAATGCCGCTGACCTTGCAAATTTATTTGAGGAATTATTTGGTGAGAATTTTGAAGAGCAAAAAGAATTTGTAATCTTATTCCGTATATTGCCAAAGGATCTGGCTGCAGAAATATTTACATATATGGATAGTGATATGCAGGAATTTCTCATAAATGCATTTACAGATGTTGAGCTGAGAGAAATGCTTGAACAATCATTTATTGATGATACTGTTGATATAATTGAAGATATGCCTGCAAATGTTGTTTCGAGAATATTAAAAAACTCATCAACGGGCGCACGTAAAGCAATAAATGCGATTTTGCGTTACCCTAAGGATAGTGCGGGTTCTATAATGACCATAGAGTATGTAAGTTTGCACAGGGATATGACCGTTGCAGATGCATTTGAAAAAATTCGCAAAGTTGGATTAAACAAAGAAACGATATATACTGCATATGTAACAGAAAACAGACGTCTTGTAGGTATTGTTACTGTAAAGGATTTGTTTTTGGCAGAGGAAGACGATAAAATTGATGATATAATGGAAACAAATATTATTAGCGTAACTACTCATGAGGATAGGGAAGTTGTTGCTAATATGTTCCGCAAATATGATTTTCTGGCATTGCCTGTAACGGATGATGATGACAGACTTGTTGGTATAGTAACATTTGACGACGTCATGGACGTTATTGAGGAAGAAAATACTGAAGACGTTGCAAGAATGATGGCAATTACGCCAAATGAAGATACCTATTTTAAAACAAGTATATTCACGCATGCTAAAAACAGAATTGTCTGGCTAATAATATTGATGATAGGTGCAACACTTACAGGCATTATAACAATGAAATACGAAAATGCATTTGAGGCATTACCGCTTCTGGTATCATTTATGCCTATGATAATGGCGACGGGGGGTAACAGCGGTTCGCAAACTTCTACATTGATTATAAGAGGGCTCTCGTTGGATGAGATATGCTTTAAAGATTTTTTTAAGGTTGTGTTTAAAGAATTTCGTGTTGCTATAATCGTAAGTGTTATACTTGCTCTTGTGAATGGTATAAGGATATATTTTGAGTATGATAATCTTATGTTAAGTTCGACAATAGCACTTACAATTATTGCTACTGTGGTAATGGCAAAGCTTATAGGAGCAATGCTTCCTATGATTGCAAAAAAATGTAGGCTTGACCCGGCTTTGATGGCATCACCATTGATTGCTACCATTGTTGATACAAGTTCTATGATAGTATATTTTAATATTGCTGTATTTTTACTGAATATATAATAAGAATTAAAACAAAAGTCGTATTATTGTGACTTTTGTTACATTATATCAACTTTTATGTTAATTTTCTTTATAAGTTATTGCAAAATTAGTTTTTTTGTGTATAATTATAATGAATTATTAGAGATATTAGGTACTAAGGAGATATATATGAAGAAAAAAATTACTGCTATATTATTGCTTTTAATAATGAGTGCCTCGTTGGCATATGCTGCACCAACTTCAAAAGATACATCAACAACACCTCAGCTGACTGAAAGTGTACAACCACAATCGGAGAGTTCAGATACTACCGAAGAACAAGTTGACGAAATCAGTAATACAGAAAATTCGCCTGCGGCATTTGATGGTGGTGTATTTATGGAGGATGAGTCAATGACTCCTCCAAATACTGAAAATTCAAAGGCGGCATTGTTGATGGATATGAATTCAGGAAGATTATTGTATGGTAAAAATATTGACCAACGTGTTTTTCCTGCTTCTACCACAAAAATTATGACAGGTATTTTAGCTATTGAAATGGGTAATTTTGCGGATGTTGTTACTGCAACACCCGAGGCAATAGAGCCAATAACTCTCGAAGACTCACACATGGGTATTTTGATAGGCGAACAGCTTACATTTGAACAGCTTGTAACGAGTTTGATGGTTTATAGTGCAAATGATGCAGCAAATGTTATTGCAGTGCATATTTCAGGCACAATGGAAAAATTTGTTGATTTAATGAACCAAAAGGCAATAGAAATTGGAATGACCAACACTCATTTTGTTAATCCTTGTGGCTCGCATGATGATAATCACTATACAACAGCTCATGACCTGGCTATTTTATCTCAATATGCAATGAAGAATGAAACCTTCAGAAATATTGTTAAAATGCCTATATACAAAATTGCTCCAACAAATAAATACACCGAGGAACGTATAATGGTTAATACAAATTTATTCCTTGGTACTTCGCGTTCATTGTCGCACTATTATCCGCCATGTACAGGTATAAAGACAGGCCATACATCTAAATCAGGATACTGCCTTGTTTCGTCCGCAGAATATGAGGATATATACTTGTTGTCTATTGTTATGGGGTGCCCGAATGAGGATTATGAATCAAAGGCATATTCATATGTAGACTCAAGAGCTTTGTTTGAATTTGGTTTTAATAATTATACAGGCAAGGTTATAGCTGCACCGGGGGATATAGTATCCGATTCCAAGGTTCACGAGGCTAAAGGTGGAACAAGAGTTGCTCTTACAGTTGAAACCCCTGTAAAGGCATTAGTTCCATCTGCTACAGAAAATTTTGATGAGATTGAATCTAAGATTAACTTGCCAAAAGAGTTAAAGGCACCTATAAAAAAAGGTGATATTTTGGGGAGTGTAACGTATTCGTATAAGGGTACACAAATCAGTACCGCAAATCTTGTAGCAACCAATGATGTTCAAAGAAACGAAATATTGCATGTTATAAATTTGATTATTAAGGTTATTATAAGTCCATTCTTCTTTATACCTGTAATTTTAATTCTATCATTGCTTATAGTTGCTGATAATAAGCGTAAAAAGAGAGAAAGACAACGTCGTATACAACAACTAAAAAGACAAAAACAACAGACACCGGATAGAAATGCAGTGCGTAACGAAAGAATAGAAAACGAAACTAAGGGTTCGAATTCAAGATACAACAGATAAAAAACGGAGAGTTAAACTCTCCGTTTTTTAAATGAATAGATTTGCAATGCTAAAATATATAACCACAGATGCAGTATCGACGAGTGTGGTGATAAGCGGTGCAGCCATGACTGCAGGGTCAATTTTAACCATTTTAGCTATCATTGGCAGAAGACAACCTATTATCTGTGCAATAATAACTGTTCCAGCTACAGCAAGTGATACAATTATTGCAAGGTTAGTATCGTGATACATAAGAAGAATTCTGAGTGCATTTACAATACCCAAGACAAAACTTATAAGTAATGAAATACGAAATTCAGTCCATATAACCTTAAAGAAATCACTTATTTTTATCTCATCTAATGCCATGCTACGTATAATCATGGTAGAGGCTTGTGCTCCACAGTTTCCGCCTGTGCCCATAATCATGGGAATGAAAGAAACAAGTATTAAATTTGCGGAAAAAGTATTTTGATAATTAGATAATAATTTTCCTGTAACAGTTGCACCTAACATCAGGAATATTAACCATAAGATTCTGTTCTTTGCGTGTTTAACGTCAGATGTTTTAAAATATCCGTCCTCGTTTGGTGCGATAGCAGCCATCATTTCTATATCTTCGGTTGTTTCTTCCTGCATTACGTCGATAGCGTCATCGAATGTAACAATACCTACCATTCTGCATTCCTCATCTACAACAGGTATGGTTATTAAATCGTATCTGGACATTGTTTTATAAACATCTTCCTTGTCTGTTGATGTTGTAACACTTATTGCGGATGTTTCCATGATGTCGTCAATAATATCCCCGGAATCTGCTAAAAGAAGTGTTTTTATAGAAAGTGCACCCAGCAGAACTCTGTTATCGTCAGTAACAAAGCAGTTATATATATTTTCTTTGTCGCTTATGGTTCGACGTATTCGTTTTATTGCTTCGTTTACAGTCATTTTAGGACGAAGTGATATATACTCAATCGTCATTATGGAACCTGCACTGTCCTCGGGATATTTTAAAATTTCATTTATTGTATGACGCGTCTGCGGGTCTGAATTAACTAAAATTCTTTTTACAACATTTGCAGGCATTTCTTCTAAGATATCAACAACGTCGTCAATATACAGTTCTTCAAATACTTCTTTAAGCTCAGCATCAGAAAAACTTTTTATTAAGAGTTCCTGCTGCTCACTTTCCATAAGTGAGAATGTATTGGCCGCAAGTTCTTTAGGTAAAAGACGAAACAAAACAGATATGGATTTTGTAGGGAGTTCTGTAAACAGTGCTGCTATATCAGCTTCGTTTGTTACAGATAAAACATCTCGTAGAGTTTTATATTTCTTGTTATCGAATAATGCCTGTATTGTTCTTTGTAATGAAACTGCCACAAAAATCCCTCCTTTAACAAATTATAAAAGGGCATAGCACATTTAATGTGGTATGCCCTTTACACAAACAAATGCCACGAATTCAGGCACTTATATATTTATTCCTCATCCTCGTCGTCAAAATCAATATTTAATTCGATTTCTTTTCCGCAATTTGTACAGATAATGCAATTATCTGCATCAAGCATATCGTAGTCGATCATAATATCTTCATGACATTCTGGACATTCCATTTCAAATAATTCTGATTCTTCATCATCAAGGTAATCAAGAGCATCATCAAAATCGTCATAATCATCCTCGATGTAATCTTCTAAATCCTCGTAAAGTTCTAATAAAGAATCATCAAGCTCCTCTGTAACTTCCTCAAGATAACTTGTTTCTTCTTCAAGTTCTGCAACTTTGTTTGAAAGCTCTAATACAAGGTCAATAAGCTCAGATAAAACTTTGCCCTCATCACTTTTGTTTGATAATGAAAGACCGTCTGATAAACCTTTAATGTATGAGATTTTGTTGGATAAATCGTTCATAGTATACCTCAAATAAATTATTTATTAACTCTTTCCATATATTCGCCAGTTCTTGTGTCAACACGAATGATATCTGAACCATCAACAAACAATGGAACCATTATAACTGCACCTGTTTCAAGAGTAGCAGGTTTTGTTGCGTTTGTTGCTGTGTTACCTGCAACACCTGGTTCTGTTTCTGCTATTGCAAGTTCTACGAATGTAGGTGGTTCTATACCAAATACATTTCCCTTATAAGATAGAATCTTGCAAACATCATTTTCCTTAACAAACTTAAGTGCATCACCAATCTGATCTTTTCCGATTGGAATCATATCAAAAGTTTCCTGATCCATGAAGTAATATAAATCACCATCATTATAAGAATATTCCATATCTTTTCTCTCGATGTGTGCTTTTGGCATTTTTTCTGTAGGTCTAAAAGTTTTTTCAACCACACCGCCAGTTATAATGTTTTTTATTTTAGTTCTTACAAACGCAGCACCTTTACCAGGTTTAACGTGTTGGAACTCAACAATCTGATAAATGTTTCCGTCAAGCTCAAAAGTTACTCCGTTTCTAAAATCTCCAGCTGAAATCATAATACTAATCCTCCTAAGTAATTACATTGTATAACTATATTGTAATATATTTTAGTAAAAAAGTCAAGTAAAATTTGTCTTGTTTTATATATTTATAAATAAAAATTAAAATATAAAAAATTGAATTTAGTGTTGAAAATTGTAATATAGTATGTTATAATAGAAAAGATGTTTAGTTTTAGGGGGAAGAAAAATGAGTATATTACTATCAGCATCAATAGCACTTCTTGCAGGACTGTTAATGACAAGAGCATTTAAACCGTTCAAATTACCATCAGTAACTGCATATCTTATTGCAGGTGTGCTCGTTGGCCCGTATTGTCTGGGAGCGCTTGGAGTTCATGGACTGGGATTTAATGTTGCAGATGACGTACATAAATTATCACTCATATCGGAGGTTGCACTTGGATTTATAGCATTTTCTATTGGAAGCGAATTCAGACTCGAAGAGCTTAAAAAGACAGGTAAACAGGCTCTTATAATAGGTATTTTCCAAGCTATTGTAGCAACTATGTTTGTGGATGTTGCACTTTATTTTGTTCATGTTGCAATGCCTGATAAGTTAAGCATTCCTCAACTTATTACACTTGGTGCTATTGCAACAGCAACTGCACCCGCAGCAACTCTTATGGTTGTTCGTCAATACAAGGCAAACGGACCGCTTACAAAGCTTTTGTTGCCAATCGTAGCACTTGATGATGCTGTTGGTCTGATTATATTCGCGGTGTCTTTTGGTGTTGCAAGAACTATGATTTCAGGAAATCTTGACATGCTATCAATTATAATAAATCCAATTATCGAAATAGTACTTTCACTTGGTTTAGGTGCTTTAATGGGTTGGATATTAACGCAGCTTGAAAGAATGTTCAACTCAAACACAAATCGTCTTAATATGACCATTGCATTTGTATTCTTAACAGTATCCCTTTCTATGATGGACTTTCATATAGGGGGAATACACATAAGCTTTTCATCACTTCTTGTATGTATGATGTTGGGAACGGTGTTCTGTAACATTTGTCCTCTTTCGCATGACCTTATGGACAAATCGGATAAGTGGACATCACCGTTGTTGGCGTTGTTCTTTGTTATAAGTGGTGCTGAACTTGAACTTAAGGTGTTTACTGACTGGGCGATTGTTGTAATTGGAGTTGTATATATAATATTCCGCTGTCTTGGTAAGTATTTTGGCGCATTTGCGAGTGCGAAGGCAACAAAGTGTTCGCCCCAAATATGCAAGTATCTGGGAGTAACGCTCTTTCCACAGGCAGGTGTTGCGCTTGGAATGTGTGCTATTGTGGCGGCGTCATCAGAAATGGGTACACAAGGTGCACTTGTAAGAAATATTACGCTTTTTGCTGTTTTGATATATGAACTATTTGGACCGCTTATGACAAGACAGGCACTTGGTGCTGCGGGAGAAATCAAGCCAATTCCACATGAAATTAAAAACAGACGTCAGATAAAGCTTGATGAAGCAAAGGAAAAGACTAAAAATAATTTATAGTTTACGATTCCCATTGGACTAAACCGTGATGAACAGGAAAATGCAGTTAAATGTTACACCCGAAAATGATGTATTAAATCCAATAAGGGAGTGTATGAGGGATACAGCTGATTTTTTTGATAAGGCACAACTCAGTTTTCCGTCAGACAATCCCGACAGAAAAATAGATTATATATTCGTAAGTAAAGATATTGAAGTTGTTGGTGCGGAAATTCCGGATATTATTGCTTCCGACCACAGACCGCATGTGGCAACCTTAAATATATAATTAAAAATAAGGAGTGATTTTATCATGGCAGAATTATCAAAATTGGACAAAAACTTTGAAGTAAAAACAAGCATCGACAAGGAGGACGTTAAGTTCTATAATGTTGATGAAGCACCATTTAAATTATACGGAATATTCAGAGAGGGGGACAGATATAAGCGTTTACCTGATGAGGTGGCGAAAACTGTTAATGAAACTGTATACTACTTTCATGATGCAACTGCAGGGGGCAGAGTAAGATTTGTAACGGACAGTAGCTATGTTGCAATTTATACAAATCTGGATAAATGTACAAAGGGACCGCACTTTGCTATTACAGGTTCTTGTGGTTTTGATTTATATGTTGATAACAACTTCATAAGAGCAATTGTTCCTCCGTTTGATGTTACTAATAATTACGAGAGAGTAGTGGAATTAGGAACAAATGAAAGTCGTGAAATTACAATTAACTTTCCATTGTACACTGCGGTAAAGGACTTATATATCGGAGTTCAGGAGGGAGCAATAATTAAAGAGCCTTCTCCTTATAAAAACATTGCGCCGGTTGTTTATTATGGTTCATCTATTACACAAGGTGGATGTGCATCAAGACCGGGAATGTCATATGAGGCGATTATTTCGAGAAGATTTAATTGTGACCATATAAATCTTGGTTTTTCGGGAAGTGCTTTTGCTGAGGATGAAATTGCTAATTATATCAAAGACCTTGATATGTCGCTTTTTGTATATGACTATGACTATAATGCATTATCTGTAGAACATCTTCAAAACACACATGAAAGAATGTTTAAAATAATAAGAAATGCAAATCCGACACTTCCGATTGTAATGATGTCAAGACCTAAATTTACTCTTACAGATGTTGAGAAAGAACGTCTTGCTATAATTGAGACTACATATAAAAAAGCGTTGTCTGATGGAGATGAAAATGTATACTTTATAAGCGGGCCTGAGCTTGTTGCTGAGTGTAAAGATGAGGGAACGGTCGACGGTGCGCATCCTACAGATTACGGATTTGCATGTATGGCAAAGGGCTTAGGAGATCTAATCGAAAAACACAAGCTCATAAAATAAAAAGAGGTAAATATGAAATTTGAGTGTAAGAATTTTGGCGAATTAACAACAAAAGAGTTGTATGAAATTATAAAGGCGAGAGTAGAGATTTTTGTTGTTGAACAAAACATAGTATACCAGGACCTGGATGATATAGACTATAAAAGCCTGCATTGTTTTATTCTTGATGATACCGACAAAGTATCAGCATGTATGCGTGCTTATTACTTAGACGAAGAAACTATAAAAATAGGCAGAGTTTTAACCATTGAACATAATAAGGGTTTGGGTAAGGAACTCATGGTTAAGAGTCTTGATGTAATAAAGAAAAATATGAAGTGTACAAAAATTTGTATCAGTGCTCAAAAATATGCTGTGGGATTTTATGAAAAATATGGATTTATTGTTGCGTCAGACGACTTTTTAGAAGAGGGAATAGTACACGTTAAAATGGAACTCAATTTATAATAAAGAAGGCTTAGAGCCTTTTTTATTTGTATTTAAATAAAATCATACCCACTACCATAAGGGCGATGCCGGCGTATTTATTCCATAAAAACGGAACTTTTTCACTTCCCATAATACCAAAAGCCTCAATAAGCGATGCAACAAGCAATTGTGCAATTAAAATTGCACTTACTGCTATTGCGGGGCTTGATTTTCCTATAGCAAGCATTACTGTTATTGTTATAAGATAACCCAAAACACCGCCCAAAAGATAAAATTTATTTGTATGTGAAATTGCCTTAAAGCTTCCGTTGCCAAATATAAATAAAAATATTAAGGACAAAATAAAAGCACCTGCAGCAACAATCACGTTCGCCTCATAAACACCTGTTTTTTCACCAAGACGTGTATTCATAACTCCCTGCACGCTCATGAGCGCACCTGCTATTGCACCGAATATAATTCCAAACATATTTTAGATACCAACCTTTTTGTTTTATTGTTTGTTGGTAAAATAAAAAATATTCATAAAATTAGCAATAAAAAAAGCGGAAACATCCGCAGTTTTTATTGTTGATTCTGTAAGGCGTCTTGTAGCCACCATTCGCCGATATCAAGAGCTTTGTATAGGTTTTCTTTTTCACTCTTTCTGTATACCTGACCGTTACCCAATTCACCCGTGTTATCCATCAAAGACATTTTTACCTTTGTAATGTTTTCTATATCACCTGATTTTTCTTTTTCGAGTATATCTAACACAAGAATATATTTATCTTCAAGATTACCGTAATACAAGCGGTCGCCAACACGGTTTAAAGGTTTTCCGTTATACTGCAACACCTTTTTCTTCTTTGCCACTGCCATAGAATATTTCTCCAATCTTTGTTATTCTTAATACATTATACCATAACTCAACTTAGATTACAATAGTTTTTTTATAATTTTTTTGAATACTACTTGACAAAAGCAAGAAAAAATAATATAATACAATGTAGAACGTTGAAAAAGACAGTAGCCTTTCATAATCTCACAAGAGAGAGGATATCGTGGCTGTAAGTATCCTTTGGGTGTTGATAGGTGAATACCACTTTTGAGTTGCGGACAGAACGGATTATATCTTAGTATGAAAGTCGTATGCTCTGCGATAAAGGGCAGAATGAGTGATGACTATTATGTCATAATTAGGGTGGAACCGTGTATTTAATGCACCCCTGAACACAGTTGTTGTTTGGGTGTGCTTTTTTATTGTAAGAAAGGGGATAAAAAAATGGAACAAAATGAACTACAAATACTAAGACACAGTGCCTCACACATATTGGCGCAAGCAGTTAAAAGGCTTTTTCCTGATACAAAGCTTGCAATAGGCCCTGCAATAGACACAGGCTTTTATTACGATTTCGATACTGAACATACATTTACACCTGATGATTTAGAAGAAATCGAAAAGGAAATGAAGAAGATTGCTAAGGAAAATCTTAAAATAGAAAGATTTGAGCTATCACGTGAGGATGCGCTTGAGCTTATGAAGGATGAGCCATATAAGGTTGAGCTTATAAACGAACTTCCTGATGATGCGGTTATTTCGTTCTATAAGCAAGGTGATTTTACCGATTTATGTGCAGGTCCTCATGTGAATTATACATCAAAAGTAAAGGCATATAAGCTTTTAAGTGCAACGGGTGCATATTGGAGAGGCAACGAGAAAAACAAAATGTTGCAAAGAATATATGGTACTGCGTTTGCTAACAAGGAAGAGTTAAGTGCACATCTTGAGCAACTCGAAGAAGCCAAAAAGAGAGACCATAACAAGCTTGGCAGAGAATTGGAATTATTTACAACTGTTGACTATATTGGTCAGGGATTACCTATAATGCTGCCAAAGGGTGCAAGAATTATACAGCTTTTGCAACGTTGGGTAGAAGATGAGGAGCAAAAGAGAGGCTGGCAGCTTACTAAGACTCCGCTTATGGCAAAGAGTGATTTATACAAGATATCAGGACACTGGGGACACTACCAGGACGGAATGTTTGTTTTAGGTGATGAGGAAAAGGATGATGAAGTTTTTGCACTAAGACCAATGACTTGTCCGTTCCAGTATCAGACATTCTTGAACAGAGGTCGTTCTTATAGAGACCTGCCAATGCGTTTGAATGAAACATCAACACTTTTCAGAAACGAAGCCTCAGGTGAAATGCATGGGCTTATAAGAGTTCGTCAGTTTACAATTTCTGAGGGACATTTGATGTGTACACCAGAACAGCTTGAAGCCGAATTTAAAGGTTGTCTTGAACTTACAAATTATATGTTGAAAACTCTTGGTCTATATGAGGATGTTTCATATCGTTTCTCTCAATGGGATCCGGAGGATACTGAAAAGTATATAGGTACACCAGAGCAGTGGGACGAAGCACAGGGTGTTATGAAAAAGATTTTGGATAATCTTGAGATACCATATAAGATTGGTGTTGGTGAAGCTGCATTCTACGGACCAAAGCTTGATATACAGATTAAAAACGTACACGGAAAAGAGGATACACTAATAACAATTCAGATTGACCAGATGCTTGCCGAAAAGTTTGGTATGGAATACACAGATAGAGATGGTAAAAAGAAGAATCCATATATTATCCACAGAACATCAATTGGTTGTTACGAAAGAACTCTTGCACTTTTAATCGAAAAATATGCAGGTGCGTTCCCGTTATGGTTGGCTCCTGTTCAGATTAAATTGCTGCCTATTGCAGACAGACATCTTGACTATATATATGATGTTAAGAAAAAGCTCGAAGAAGCGGGAATCTGGAGAGTTGAAATTGATGATAGAAGCGAAAAACTTGGCTATAAGCTAAGGGAAGCACAACTCGAGAAAGTTCCTTATATGCTTGTTGTTGGTGATAAAGATATCGAGAATAATGTTGTTGCAGTTCGTTCGCGTAAAGAGGGCGATAAGGGGACAATGTCAGTTGATGAATTTATTGCTATGGCAACAGAGGAAATAGAAACAAAAAAACTATAATTAACACTAAATCAGTAACACGCATAATATATCACAGAGGTGGTGTATTATGCGTGTTGGACTTTGCAGGAAAAAATATCATATAAAGGTTTTATTACTCTTTTTTATGATATTTATTTTATTTATTGGAATTTTTATTCTTAAACGCCTTGAGCCTGCCTTTGTTGAAGCAGCACAATCTTATGGTAATGAGGTTGTTTTGGATATAATAAATAATACCGCCATAGATGTATTTGAAAAATATAATATAAATGATATCCAAAAGGATATTGATGGACTTATAACAACTGATACATCAAGATTAAATAAGATAAAATCAGATTTAACAGTTACAGTTCAGGAAGAGTTAAGAAAAACGGGTAATATAATAAAGATACCGCTTGGTACAATTTCGGGTTTTTATTTGTTGAATGGTATTGGCCCTGATGTTACTGTAAAGATTTTTCCGCTCAGTACAGTAAAAATGAATTTTGAAGATAAATTTGTGGGTGAGGGTATAAATTATGTTAAACATTCAATTTACATAAATGTAAGTGTAGATATGCTATATAAAGGATTTTTGCTCCATTCAACAAATACCATAACTACACAGGTACCTGTGATTGAGAATATAAATTCAGGAGATGTCCCTCAATATTATGGTATTGATGAACCATTTATTGATAAATTTTAACTAATAATGTGATATTATCTCTTTTATGTTCATAGAGTAAAATATAAGCTTATACAAAAACATGAAAGGGGATAGTTATTATAGAGAGAGTTAGTGAGAGATACAGCAAATTAGTTTTATTGTCCCTTTTAATACTGTGTCTGGGTGTGGGTTTTGGATGTATATATTTAATGAATACAAGCGGTGAAAATGTAAATTACATAAAAGACTACCTTACATCTTTTTTTGATGGATTTGGGGAAAATGTTAAGAAAAATCAAATACTGAAAAATGCATTCATTCAGAATCTTCTTTTAGCTTTTTTTATATTTATAAGCGGATTTTTTAAAATAGGCACACCGGTAGTTGCATTCTGTATTGCACGCAAAGGTTTTATAATGGGTTTTACATCTGCATCTGTGCTTAGAAGCTTTGGCATAAAGGGGCTTATTCTAAATATGGCGTATTTACCTACAATAATTATATCAGTACCTGCATTTTTGTTTTTTGCATCAATAAGCATAAATAATTCATATGGTAGTATTGAGGCTAAAAAGAAAAATCTGTTGTTATATTTGTTTGTTGCGCTTATAACTTCATTGTTTTTATTTCTTTCAGCGTTGTTTGAAGCATATATTACTACATCATTTATGAATTTTATGGCACATAAGCTTTAAAAAGCTATTATGAATATAATTTAACAAAAAGCACATTATATAATTATAATACAGTCGTACAAATACGACGGAATAGGAGATTATAATGAAGAGAATAATGTGCTTTTTTGTGTTCCTTGCTTTACTTGGGGGGACAGTAAATGTTATGGCAGAGGGTGTTGTCGAAACTGATGCAAAATCTGTTTTATTGATGGAACAGTCGAGTGGAAGAGTATTATATGAAGAAAATAGCGACGAGCAATTACCTATAGCAAGTGTAACAAAAATTATGACAATGCTTCTTATTATGGAGGCGGTTGATAATGGTACAATAACGCTTGACGATATGGTATCGGTAAGTGAAAATGCAATGAGCTATGGTGGGTCAACAATGTTTTTAGAAACTGGTGAGCAGCTTAGTGTTCATGATATGCTAAAAGGAATTGCAGTTGCATCTGCCAATGATGGTTGCGTGGCAATGGCAGAATTTTTAGAGGGAAGTGAAGCGGCTTTTGTAGAAAAAATGAATGCCAAGGCACAAGAACTTGGCATGGTAAATACACATTTTGCAAATACAAACGGACTTGATGCTGACGACCATTATTCGAGCGCAAGAGATGTTGCAATAATGTCGCGTGAGCTTATAAAACACGAAAAAATATTTGACTATACAACAATATGGATGGATACTCTAAGGGACGGTAAATTCCAGCTTGCAAATACAAATAAACTAATACGCTTTTATAATGGTGCAAATGGCTTAAAGACAGGTTCAACATCAAAGGCGTTGTGTTGTCTTAGTGCATCGGCAAAAAGGGACGATATGCAGTTAATAGCCGTTGTTCTGGGTGCACCTACATCGGCAAAACGGTTTTCTTCTGCAAAAGCACTTTTGGATTATGGCTTTGCAGGCTATAAAATAGAAAAAGTAACAGCTAAAGATGAAGAATTTATGAGATGTGAAATTTCTAAGGGTGTTCAAAATGATATTGGTGTTTGTGCAAAAGAAGATTATTGTGCATTAAAGGCAAGAGGAGATAAAGAAGAAACAAAAAAAGAGGTTGTGTTAAATGAAAAAATCTGCGCGCCCATAAATAAAGGCGATAAGTTAGGTGTTATTAAAATTACAACAGACGACGGAGAAAAAGAAGTTGAGCTAATTGCAACCGAAGATGTAGAAAAGATTGGTTTAAAAGATATAATAGAAAACTTTTTTGATATGTTGATTGGAAAGTTAAAAATATAGGGGAGGGTAATACCCTCCCCATAACTTTTTATTGTTTTTCTGCAACAGGTTCATTATCGCGTAGTAAAAGCTTTATTGAACCTAATTTGGCGATATCTATGTTTTTGAATTGATATTCGGTATCATCCTCCATAATAACTGCAATATCAAATACCTGTGAAGTCAATGGCTCACCTGAAAACTCTAAATCCATTTTTACACCCTGGTCGAGAGTTGAACCATTTAGCAAATCATCGCCCCAATCAGAGGTTGTGCTTTGTGAAATATAAAATTCCTTTATATTGCTTCTTAACTCATTAGTTACCGAAAAACCTTTTGTTGTATCAGGAGTATTAAGCTCTGTATACTCATTTTTATTGCCTCCGCAAGCGCAAAGACATAAACTCATAGTAATAACACCAAACAAAACTATAAAACGTTTCATAATTAAAATCGCTCCTTTTTGACTTATATAAAAATTATAAAGGATTTTATATATTTTGTCAATCCCTGTTTTCGTCAACCACTTTAAAATCCTGCATTATTTCTTTTCGCTTACGCGAAGTGTATTGTGCATAGTACTTATGTGTAACATCTATGTTTTTGTGTCCCATAAGGTCAGCTACCATTTTGATATCAATTCCGTCTGCAAGTAAATTACAAGCAAAAGTACGTCTTAGCGCATGCGGACGTGTTTTGTCAGCGTTAGTTACACCCACAGTAAAAAAATATTTCTTTAAAAGCTTTTCAACACCCGCAACCGTCATTCGCTTTCCCTGACGGTTAATAAAAAGTGCATCAGTATCTTTTACATTTTCATATTTTAATCTTTCGCTAAAATAGTTATCCAACTCTTCGTGCACCTTAACGGGCATAAATATTTCTTGCTGGTCGCCGCCTTTTCGTGTTACTATAAACGAAAAATTATCAAAATCGACATCGTTTATATTTAAATTTAAAAGCTCACTTACACGACAGCCTGTGCCAAGATAGGTAATAAACAATGCAATATCACGTTGACGTCGTCTGGTATATTCAGTCAGTTCACGACCGTCATAGTAGCTTTCACCATTATATAGTACATCTAAAAACTTAAGTGTTTCTTGTGTTGTAAGAGGCTTTTTTATTTTTTGATGAAGCTTTTGAAAATCAAGCTTATCAGTTACATTTTGAGAAATAAAATCGTGTTTATATAAATACCCAAATAAACCTCTTATGCCTGAAAGTTTTCTGTTAATTCCAAATGCACTGTTTTTTCGTATGATTTTTATAACCTTACCTGAGGCGCTTAAGTATTCACTTTCGTATTCTGAGAGATAACCACGATACGAGGTTAAATCGCGTATTGTAACCTGCTCCAGATGTCTGGTTGTGATTTGCGAAATATCATCAAGATTATTAAGCTTTGTTTTTAACAAAAACTCAAAAAAAGTTTTTATATCAATACAATAACCTATTTGAGTGTTAATGCTCTCTCCCGTGTAAGCAGTTTCTATATGGTCATAAACAAAAGACGGAAGCTCGTTGTAAAACTTTATTAAAACAGAGCGTTTACTCATTTTCTATAACCTTTATTCCAAGCTCTTTAAGTTGCGTCTCGTCAACATTTCCAGGTGCCTGAGACATCAATTCGGACGCATTTTGTACTTTTGGGAATGCAGTTACATCTCGAAGACTTTCTGCACCGCACATAATCATTGCAAGTCTGTCAAGACCAATACCCATACCGCCATGAGGTGCAGCACCGTATTTATAAGCTTCTACCAAGAAACCGAATTTTGATTCAATTTCTTCTTGTGTAAGACCTAATGCCTCGAACATCTTCTGCTGTAATTCGAAGTCTGTAATACGTATTGAACCGCTCGAAAGCTCCGTTCCGTTAAGAACAAGGTCATATGCTTTTGCAATAACTTTCTCGGGAGCATTATCAAGATATTGTATGCAATCATCCATAGGCATAGTAAATGGGTGGTGCATTGCAACATAGCTGTCGCTTTCCTCGTCATATTCAAAGAATGGGAATTCTGTAATCCATAGGAAGTTGTAACCGTCAGGAATAATGTCAAGCTGTTTTGCAACTGTTGTACGAAGTGAACCAAGAACCGGAAGTGTAACTCTGTCTTTGTCTGCAACAATAAGAACAACGTCGCCTTTCTTTGCATCCACCTTTTCTAATATCTTATTAAGCTCGCCATCTGCTAAGAATTTTGAAAATGCACATGTTGGCTCGTCATCAACCCAACGGATAAATGCAAGCCCTTTTGCACCGATACCTCTTACATATTCTGTTAGCTTATCTATTTCTTTTCTTGTTAATATATTTGCGCTGTCTTTTGCAACAATGGCACGTACTGAACCACCGTCTGCAATCGCTGATGTAAATACACCAAATCCGCAGTCTTTAACTATATCGGAGATATCAACTATTTCCATGTCGAAACGTGTATCAGGTTTGTCTGAACCATAACGACTCATTGCATCACGATAAGTGAGGCGGGGGAGTGGTGTAGGAATATCCATATCCATTACATCTTTAAATACTCTTTTTACAAACCCCTCTATCATTTCTAAAACATCCTCAACATCAACAAATGACATTTCAAGGTCTATTTGTGTAAATTCAGGTTGTCTGTCTGCTCTTAAATCTTCGTCCCTGAAACAACGTGCAAGTTGAATATATCTGTCATAGCCTGCAATCATAAGTAACTGCTTGTATATTTGAGGTGATTGGGGAAGAGCATAAAAATTACCTTTGTGAATACGAGAAGGAACAATATAGTCTCTCGCACCCTCCGGAGTTGACTTTATCATCATAGGTGTTTCTATTTCGATAAAACCATTTTCTGCAAAATAATCCCTTGCTGATTTTGCAATCTTACTTCTTTTTATTAAATTTTCCTGCAGAACATTTCTTCTTAAATCAAGGTATCGGTATTTAAGGCGAAGTTCCTCGTTTACTTTTGTATCGTCAGTGATTTCGAATGGAGGAGTTTGTGCCGCTGCCAAAATTCTTAAATCATCAACCATTATTTCGATATTTCCGGTTTTGATTTTATCTGTTTTAGCTTCTCTTTCTCTTACAACGCCTTTCGCCATAAGGACAAATTCTGCGCGGCATTTTGCTGCTTTTTCGAAAATTTCCTTGTCTGTATTATCGTTAAAAGCAAGCTGAACAATACCCGTTCTGTCTCTTAAATCTATAAAAATTAAGTTTCCTAAATCTCTTGTTTTCTGAACATATCCGCCAACTACAACTGTTGAGCCTACTTCCTGTACATCTCCGCAGTAATGTGTGCGTTTTAATCCTGCCATTGTATCCATAATATACAAATCTCCCATTCTATAATAAATTACGTATAACATTATACTACTTTTTTTGCAACTTGTCAATTATTGTATTGCATTATAGTTAAAATTAAATTATAATAAATAGCTTGAAAAATATAAAAATTTATGGTAAAATATATTTCGAGTAAGTCAGGTGGTTGCGCCCGTAAGGGTGAGGAAAGTCCGTGCTTCGCAGAGCAGGATGCCGGTTAACGGCCGGTGGAGGCGACTCCAAGGATAGTGCAACAGAAAGTAGATGCCAATTATTTGGCGATTGTGGAAAAGTGAGGTAAGAGCTCACTGGGAATATTGGTAACAATAATCCCGTGTAAACCCCATCCGAAGCAACTTTGGGGAAATTAAGCTTGCTCGGCAATTCCCCTCATAAGGCTGTGAGACCTTTGGTAACAAAGGTAATAGATAGATAACCACCCACGACAGAACACGGCTTATCGACTTGCTCACTAAAAAATGGTTGTTAAAAACTCAGTTTTTAACAACCATTTTTTTAGATTTCTTCAATTATTGGTAAAATCATTGGATTTCTCTTTGTTGCTTCATAAATATATCTTGCAACATCAGTTCTTAAACGACTTTTAAGAACTGCCCACTCAACATTGTTTTTATCCAAACAAGACAGTAGTGATTCGTTTGCGGCATCCTTGATACCATCCATAAGATTTTCTGCTTCGCGGACATATACAAAGCCTCTTGATATTATATCAGGCTTGGAAATAAGTGTCTTGGTGGTTGAGGATATTGTTGCAACAACAATTATAAGTCCGTCTTCTGCAAGATGTTTTCTGTCGCGAAGTACAATATTTCCGACATCACCAACACCAAGACCGTCAACAAGTATCTGTCCTGCACTGACAGAACCCGTTACTTTTGCTGTTTCGCCATTGGTTTCAAAAACTGCACCGTTGGTTAATGTAAAACAATTTTTTTCATCAATTCCAACTTTTTGAGCCAAGTTGGCGTGCATCATGAGATGTCTGTGCTCACCGTGGACAGGGATGAAAAATTTTGGTTTTGCAAGAGCAAGTATAAGCTTTAACTCTTCTTGGCAGGCGTGGCCTGATACATGTACATCGGCAAGAGATTTATATATAACCTCCGCACCCGTTTTAAATAACTCGTTTATAACATTAGCAACCGCCTTTTCATTTCCGGGTATAGGGGATGCACTGATTATTATAAGGTCATCCTTTGTTACTTCTACCTTTCGGTGGTCGCTGTATGCCATTCTTGTAAGTGCACTCATTGGCTCACCCTGTGAACCTGTGGTTATAATTACAATTTGTTCTGAATTGTATTTTTTTATACTATCGATGTTTATAAGTACTCCTTCGGGCACTTTCATATAACCTAACAGAATGGAAATTTCCACAATATTTTCCATACTTCTGCCCGAAATTGCTACTTTACGTCCGTTCTTTGCGGCTGCATCGATTATTTGTTGAACTCTGTGGACATTTGAGGCGAAGGTGGCAACGATAATTCTTTTTTTGCAATTATGAAAAAGTTGCTCGAATGTTTCACCAACACTTCTTTCGCTCATTGCAAAGCCGGGACGCTCAACATTTGTTGAGTCAGACATAAGTGCAAGAATACCTTCTTTGCCAAGCTCACCAATTCTTGTAAGGTCAATCATATCGCCAACTATAGGTGTTGTATCAATCTTAAAATCACCCATGTGCACAACGGTTCCAATAGGTGTTTTTATAGCTAATGCAGCAGAGTCAGCAATAGAGTGATTAGTTCTTATGAATTCGATTTTAAAATTATTACCAGCAACAATTTCCTCGCCGTATCTTGTTCTTGTAAGCTTTACCTCTGTGAGCATATTGTGCTCCTTGAGCTTGTGTTCAACCAAACCCAAGGTTAATCTTGTGCCATATACAGGAACGTTTATTGCCTTTAGAAAATAGGGGAGTCCGCCTATATGGTCTTCGTGTCCGTGAGTTAAAAACATTCCGCGTATTTTACGATAATTTTTTTCGAGATACGTAATATCGTTAATTACAAAGTCCACACCCGGCATATCAGAGTCTGGAAACATCATTCCGCAATCTACAATAATAATCTCATTACCCATCTCAAACGCAGTCATATTTTTTCCTATTTCATCAAGACCGCCAAGAGGTATAATTTTTAAACTTTTTTGCTTTTTCACATAATTCTCCTTTCTTTTATATTTTTCCAACTTAGTATTATTATACCATATAAAATATATTTTAGTCAAGTATTCATAAATAAATATTGGATAATAAAATAAGCCTAAGGATTTAAAAATATATTGACAAAATTTATTTTTTAAAATAAAATAAATTATATATTTTATTATTACATAAAGATAATATATAATGAGGTGTACTTATGAAGAAGATATTTGTAATTTTATTTTTAATGTTTAGTTTTGTTTTTTACACATCGCCTGTATATGCAGCCACAGACAGGCTTGTTGTAAAATATAATGAGCAAAACAGCAACGAGAATATGTTAAGTATAGATATTTATCTTAAAAATCCGGGTAATTTTGCAACTGAATGTTATGAAAGTATATATATTATTCTTGCATTATATGATGGAAACAATGATGTAACAAGTCAATATTTTTCGAGTGCAACAACACAGGTGTCGTTATCAGGGGGTTCTAATTATAACGTTTGCAGATTAAATTCCTCCAATAAACGCATAAATATAAATTATTATAATACACCGGGTGCAAGCAACTACATAAGATGGGATGGCGAGACGGGACATATTGCCACATTCAATATAACTTTATCAAAAAGTATAGATAAAGAACTAACGTTTAAAGCGACAAATGCATCATATAAAAGAGTAAGAGATGGTGAGAAGGTAAATATACAAAATCAGGAATTTGATAAGATATATCCGTATTCTCAGACTTCATCTTCATCATATTTAATTGATATAGGCGAAACATTAACTAATCAGAATAATCAGTTAATAAGTACAGCTGATTTGAGTAGCCTTACAGAAGTTAATTTTGATGTTTTAAAATCAACTGATAGTAATGTAAATGCAAGTTTTGTTATTGCATTCTATAACAGTAATAACACGCTTGAATTTGCTGAAATTACCACAAAACTAATAGACAATAATAGTGATTCTGTTAAGGTTATACTGTCAAAAAGTCCGGAGACTGCAAACGCAATAAAAATATTTGCATGGGAGGATTTTGTAACGCTTACACCGCTGAGTGAAGTTTTGGAATATAATATTACAGATTAAAAAAAGAATTCTCTCAACAGGTTGAGAGAATTCTTTTTTATTAAAGGTATTTATCAATTAAATCCTCGTAGTCATCCTGTGAATGGGCGCCTACCAGTTTTTCTACCGGTTTTCCGTTTACAAACAGAATAACAGTCGGAATAGATACAATTCCGTATTCTGCAGCGAGCTCTCCCTCAGCATCAACATTTACTTTTCCGACCTTTGCCTTTGTAGCATAAGCTTGTGCTACATTACTTATGATTGGTGATACCATTTGACACGGACCGCACCATGTTGCCCAGAAGTCGACAAGAACAGGTGTTTTAGAGGTTAAAACCTCAGCATCAAAGTTTGCTTTTGTTAGTGTTAATTCCATAATAAAATCCTCCTTTTATATAATTGGTTTGCCAACGTATTTTTTATCAGTAACCGTGCATAATGCACTGCCATTAGTGAAGTCTGTTATATCATCTGTAAGTTTTTTTGTTTCATCAACGGGGCAACTTACAACAAATGTTACTTCATCCTCATATATAGTATCTTCAAGAGTATATCCATCCGAGGCAATCTTATACTGCATTTTGCCAACAAGAGAATAATCTACAGTTATTGATACAATATCAGAAAGGCTGTTTGTTATAGGCACCGAAGCCTCAATACCCATTTTGGCACTTGCACCATATGCGTGTACAAGTCCGCCTGTGCCGAGTAATGTACCGCCGAAATATCTTGTAACTATAACAATTACATCAACAAGTCCTGCTTTTCTTATTGTATCAAGAACAGGCATGCCTGCAGTGCCGGAGGGTTCTCCGTCGTCGCTGTAACGAAATATATTGTTTTCGTCTATTACATATGCGTATACATTATGTGTTGCATCAGAATATTGAGATTTTATTGCTGCGAGATATTCTAAAGCATCTTTTTCGTTATCAATAGGTTTTACATGTGATATGAATTTTGATTTTTTCTCTATAAGAGTCGTCTGCGATTCTTTAAGGACTGTTTTATAACTATTCTTCAATGACATAGTCGCGTATCCTTTCGTATATTATGCTATCGCACAAAAGCTCAATAATTGTACCATCCGCGGAGTAGTTCTCCGATAATACTTTTTGATTTTCGTGAAGTTCACTTACAAGCGAACCAAGATTATATGGTATGCACAATTTCACACGTTGCTTTTTGCCGGGGGCAATTTCGCCGATTGTGTTTATTAACTTATCTATTCCGTATCCTGTAGCTGCACTTATACATACATTTGCATCGTAGGAATTGACCATCATGACTTCGTCGTTTATCTTATCGCACTTATTATAAACACCGATGATTGGTTTTGGAAGGGCCTCGATTTCGTTTAATACGTTTTCCACAACTCTGCATTGATTATCTGCCTCAGGATTTGATGCATCTATTACATGAATTAAAATATCGGCTATTACAGCTTCCTCCAATGTGGATTTAAAGGCTTCGACAAGATTATGCGGTAATTTACGTATAAATCCTACAGTGTCCACAATAAGTATCTTTCTGTTGTCTTCAAGCGTAATTGAACGTGAGGTCGGGTCAAGTGTAGCAAAAAGTTTGTCTTCGGCAAATACATTGGCATCTGTAAGGTAATTTAAAAGTGTAGATTTACCTGCATTTGTATATCCAACGAGTGCTGCACTTATAACACCGTCTTTTTTTCTGTGGCGTCTTAACAGGGAACGGTGTTTTTTCATTTCCTGTATTTCGTCTTCCAAAGCACTTATTCTGCGTCTTATATGACGCCTGTCGCTCTCTAATCTTGTTTCTCCGGGACCTCTTGTTCCTATACCTGCACCTGTTCTGCTAAGTACAGTGCCCATTCCGCGCAGTCGTGGGAGACGGTATTTTAACTGTGCAAGCTCAACCTGTAATTTGCCCTCGGAAGTTTTTGCACGCATGGCAAAAATATCAAGTATAAGCATAGTTCGGTCTAAAACTTTTACTTCAAGAGCATCGGATATATTTCTCATTTGGATAGGGGAAAGCTCGTCATCAAAAACAACAGTATCTGCTTCTAAAGTTTTTATGGCAGTTTTAAGCTCATCTATTTTTCCTGCTCCTATATATGTGGCACTTTCAAGCTGGGCTCTGTTTTGAATAAGACTCATAACTACTTCGCCGCCGGCGGTTTTTACAAGCTCACCAAGCTCATCCATAGACTCTTCGGTTGTGTCAGATAAAGCATCAACAAGTCCAAGATGCACGCCAACAATAACAACTTTTTCTCTTTTTTGTTCTAATTCAGTCATAAATCAGTGCTAACCTTTCTTATATCCTGCTAATATTATAACAGATTTTAACATTTTAGTACAGTGTTTTTTAAAATTTTTCTAAAAAGTTTAAAAAAAATTAAAAAAACTCTTGTAAATAAAATAAATTCGTGGTATAATTAGTTGGTATAAATTTGAATTCAGATATAAAGGAGGTTTTGATATGCAAAATGCCATTTTGATTATACATCTTATAATAGCGGTTCTATTGATATTTATTGTTCTTGTTCAAGAGGGTAAAGACCCCGGAATGAGAGGAATACAAGGCAGTTCGGCTGATATGGGAGATTCGTTCTTCAAAAGCAATGGCGGCACAACAAAAGAGTCAGTGTTTATTAAGGTAACAACATGTATTGCAATTTTATTCTTGTTTACTACAATGGCTTTGGTTGTTTTGTCTGCGTAATGTAAATTTTTAATAAATTTATTAAAATTACTTGACATTTATACTCAAAATGGGTATAATGGTATATGTTGTATAGAGCAGTTAGACATGCTCATACAGTCTAAATTTCCATCAGGTCAATTTTAAATCGGCTTGCCGGAAGGAGGGAAAAAAGTGTCTGAGGTTAGAGTTAAAGATAATGAATCATTAGATAGTGCACTTCGTAGATTTAAGCGTCAGTGTGCAAAATCAGGAGTTATGTCAGAAATCAGAAAACGTGAGCATTATGAAAAACCAAGTGTAAAGCGTAAGAAGAAGTCTGAAGCAGCAAGAAAAAGAAAGTTCTAAGTAACGTCCAAATTTATGATTTATAGTATGAGAGAGCAATTTATGTTGCTCTCTCAGTTATTCTTATATAATATTTGCTGGTATAGCTCAGTTGGTAGAGCAGCTCATTCGTAATGAGCAGGCCGCGGGTTCGAGTCCCATTACCAGCTTTTAAAAGCTTAGCGATTTAAAAACAAGCCGGGAGCTAATAAGCATATGGCTTGTTTTTTGTTTTATATAAAGTACATTACTTGACAATGTAATAGTATGGCATTATAATATTTATATAAAATATGAAAGGAAAATGGTGTTATGAATAAAAAAGAACGGGTTTCTCTTTTAATAGAACTTATGGATAGTGTATACCCTGAGGTGAAATGCTCGCTTGATTATTCAAATCCATTAGAAATGCTTATAGCAACACAGTTGAGTGCACAGTGTACAGATGCACGTGTTAATATTGTAACAAAAGAGTTGTTTAAAAAATATAAAACAGTAGATGATTATGCAGATGCTGACATAAACGAACTTCAGGAAATTATTAAATCCGCGGGGTTTTACAAAAATAAATCAAAAAATATAATAGCATGTTGTCAAAGATTAAGAGATGTTTATGGCGGAGAAGTGCCGGATACTATGGAGGATTTAACATCACTTGCCGGAACAGGCAGAAAAACTGCAAATCTTGTATTAGGTGATGTGTTTGGTAAAAGTGCAGTAGTTGTTGACACACACTGTATACGTCTTTCAAATAGGATTGGACTTACAAAGGAATCTGACCCGTACAAAATTGAAATGGAGCTAAAGAAGATAATACCGCCACAAAGACAGTTAAAGTTATGTCATCAATTTGTTTATCACGGAAGAGCGATATGTACTGCACGCAGTCCTAAGTGTGAAGTATGCCCGATAAAGCCCGCTTGTAAAATGGTTGGTATAAAATAAAACATATTTAAGGAGAAATGTCTTATATGAGTAAAACTCTTATTCAACAATATATAGAAGAAAATGGTTATTTTATTGCTACACCTGTAGGTACAAGTATGTGGCCATTATTACGTAACAGACGCGATACGGTATATCTTGTAAAATATAACGGTAACCTAAAAAAATATGATGTACCCATATACATAAGAAGTACAGGTGAACAGGTAATGCACAGGTGTATAGGTAAGGATGCAAATGGTTATATAATGTGCGGCGATAATCAGACAGTAAAGGAATACGGAGTAAAAGACGACCAGATAATTGCAGTTGCACAAGGCATTTACAGAGATGAAAAATATTTACCATGCACGAATATATTATATCGTTGTTATGTTGGTATATGGTGTTTGAATTTAAGATTAAGAGCATATATGCTTCGTGCATTAAGACATACAAAATCATGGAAGGTAGTTAACGAAGAGGTTTGGGGTAAAAAGGAAGAAAAAAATGAGTAATCAGGAATGGACAACTATTATAAAGCCAAAGACTGGTATTTTTGATATAAATTTAAAAGAAGTGTGGCAATACCGCGACCTTATATTTATGTTTTTAAAGCGTAATTTCACAAGCTCTTACAAGCAGACAATATTAGGTCCGCTATGGTTTTTGATTACACCGCTTTTGACATCATCTATGTTTACTGTTGTGTTTGGACAAATTGCAAAAATATCTACAGATGGTGTGCCTCAGTTTCTTTTTTACTTTACAGGCAATGTTGCATGGGCATATTTCTCTACCTGCTTAAATGCAACCTCCGCTACTTTTAGCGGTAATGCGCATATCTTCAGCAAGGTGTATTATCCTCGCCTTGTTGCACCGATTACATCAGTCATATATGCATTACTTTCGTTTTTTATACAGTTACTGTTGATGATTGTGCTTATGGTGTTCTTTACATACGGTAGAGGTGAAAGTGTATATCCAAACGTATGGATACTAAGTGTACCATTATTAGTTATTCAAATGGCACTTATGGGAATGGGCTTGGGTATAATAATATCTTCAGTTACAACAAAATACCGCGACCTTGCTATCTTGGTGGGTTTTGGTGTTCAACTCTGGATGTATGCGACGCCCATTGTATATCCATTATCGCAGGTTCCTGAATTTCTAAAGGGAGTAATAACATTAAATCCTATGACGCCTATTATAAATAATTTCAGGTATGCGTTTTTAGGCTGTGGCACGTTTGAGGTTTCGAGCTGGATATACAGTTGGATTTTTACAATATTTGTTTTATTTGCAGGAATTTTAATATTTTCTAAGGTTGAAAAGACTTTTATAGACACTGTTTAATTTAAAAGGAGTTGACGACGGTTAAAATGAATGAAACTGTTATAAAATTAGAAAATGTAAAAAAACAATATCGTCTTGGAGTCATTGGCGGCGGAACACTTCAGGGAGATTTGCAAAGCTTTTGGGCGCGCTTACGAAAAAAAGATGACCCGAACTCTACTATAGATTCAAAAATATATGCTAAAAACGAAAAGTTTTATGCACTTAACGGTATCAATCTCGAAGTAAAAAGGGGAGATACCTTAGGTCTTATCGGCACAAATGGAGCGGGTAAGTCGACGATGTTAAAACTTCTCTCAAAAGTTACTGCACCAAGTGATGGGAAAATATACATAAACGGAAAAATATCATCTATGCTTGAAGTTGGTACGGGCTTTCATGGAGAACTTACAGGTAGAGAAAATATATATATGAATGGTGCAATTCTGGGTATGAAACGCTCAGAAATCAACAAAAAGATAGATGAAATAATAGAATTTTCCGAATGTGAAAAGTTTATAGATACACCTGTAAAACGATACTCTTCAGGAATGTTTGTTAAGCTTGCGTTTGCAGTTGCAGCACATCTTGACAGTGATATTCTTCTTATGGACGAGGTTCTTGCAGTTGGAGACATGAGTTTTCAAAAAAAATGCATAGATAAAATGATTTCTATTGCAAAATCGGGAAGAACAATTATATATGTAAGCCATAATATGTCTACAATACGCCAGTTATGCAACAGATGCGTTGTTATGAAGAAAGGTGATATTATATATGATGGCGAGGTCGAGAAAGCTATCGACTTATATCTTAACAGTGCAAAAACAAAGATAGAAACGCATATGGATTTTAGTAATACATACCGTCCGGGTTTTTTGACAGATAAAATTCATTTTGAGAGTCTTGATGTATTGGAAAAAGAAAATCCCGTGTATCGTGATGGGGAAGATATAAAGGTTAGAATAGCTTTTAGAGCATTAAAGGATATAGATAAATTATCTATAAGAATGATGATACATAACGAAGAGCAAACACCTATTGCAACAACGGGTTGTTATAATTTTATGGAATGTAAAGAGGGCGAGATGTACCAAAAAGATTTTACATTTGACGTTTCTTCGCTCTCGGGAGGTACATATAAAATACTTATGGTTGCGTTTGAAACAGATGACATCGGAAGTGTAATTGATGCAGATGCAGTCTGGCCTGCACTTATATTTGAAAGAGAAAAAAACAGTACACTTAATTGGAAAAGCAGATTATTTGGGGATATTGAACTTAACGATATGCAACTAATGAAATAATAGGAGGCATAAAATGATTAGCATAATAATTCCGTGTTATAACGAAGAAGAGTCAATACCTTTGTTTATTGATGAAATAAAAAAGACCGAAAAAAAACTAAAGGAGTGCTATGACGAAGAAGTTGAGTACATATTTGTTGATGATGGGTCTACTGATAGTACATCGCAGGTTATGAAGAAGTATGCTGATACAATAAAATATATTATTTTATCAAGAAATTTCGGCAAAGAGGGCGCAATGTATGCAGGTCTTAAGGCTGCAAAAGGTGATTATGTTGCAGTTATGGATGTTGATTTACAAGACCCTCCTGAGCTTCTTTGTGATATGTATGAATGTGTAAAAGGTGGCGAATATGATTGTGCAGCAACAAGACGTTGTAATCGTAAAGGTGAGCCGAAAATAAGATCTTTTTTTGCAAGACAATTCTATAAGCTTATAAATAAAATTTCAGAATGTGATGTTGTAGACGGTGCAAGAGACTACAGGCTAATGTCAAGAAAAATGGTTAATGCAATTCTTTCTATGAAGGAATACAACAGATTTTCTAAAGGTATATTTGGTTGGGTAGGCTTTAAGACAAAGTGGATTTCTTATGAAAATGTTGAACGCGTTGCAGGGGAGACGAAATGGTCATTTTGGAAACTTTTGATTTATTCTATTGAGGGAATAGTTGCATTCTCAACTATGCCACTTTCTATTGCTGCATATACAGGCATGATTTTATGCATAATTGCAATGATAATGATATGTGTCATCATAGTTAAAACATTGGTATTTGGCGATCCTGTTGCAGGTTATCCGTCGCTTGTGTGTATAATCTTTCTATTAAGCGGCGTTCAGCTTTTCTGTGTAGGAATTTTAAGTGAGTATATGTCTAAATTGTATTTAGAATCAAAACAACGACCGGTATATATTATAACTGAGAGTAATATTGATTAAATAAAAAATGCCTTTCAATTAGAAAGGCATTTTTTGTATAGTAATTAGTTACTGAACTCTTCTATTATAGCGCAAACTCTAAAACCTCCACCACTGGTTGTTTTTAGCGTAACGTTCTTTTTTTCTTCTTCTTCAAAACCACCGACTTCAAATCTGCTTGTTATGGAAACTCTGTCTTTAACATATTCGTCTTTTGTTGTCATACTGCCTACCTTCTCATCATCAACAAATATATTTGCGGGAACACTGTAATCGACAATCGTCAAATAACAAACATATATTGCATCAGCGGCAGACTTAAATGAAAAACTCAAGGAATTTGTTCTTAAGAAAGCAATGCCTTCAGGGAAGTACGGATATGAATAGTAGCTTTCGGGTATCTCATATTCTTTCCAGCCTTTGAAACGATTATTAACAGATGTCATTTCCATGCCGATAGAATAATTTATTCTTTCGTCTGTCATAGGAATTATTTCATATCTCTTGGTTGCTATATCACAATTTTCTTCATCAAACAAGGGTTTGTTTTCTATTGGCTTTAAGAATGTATCAAGACCTTTTTTGTTAAATGCATTTATAATTGTATCGCCTATAAATGTATAATATCTTGGTTTTGCTTTTGTAGAATATGTACCATCGCTGTTTTGATTGAAATAGAGAGAGAGCCATTCTCCAAAAGATTTTTCCGAATTTGAAGCCACATATTGCTCTTTCATATATTCGAATACATTTACAGACTGAATACCGTAGTGATTTGCAAGTGCTTCTTTTGTTTCGAAACTGTCCTTCCATTGTTTAAATAACTCATCATCTTCAGTAACAGGGTATGCAGTATGCAACATTACGACACCGGGAACTTTTTTTGCATTCATGCATTGTCGTAACATTGATTCGACATATTGTTGATTGCTTGAATCTTTACCCATATCATCAGGAGTAAAATCAATAATAACAAGGTCAGGGTTTTCTTTTACAACGTTATTATTAAATCTCATTGCGCCGAAATCTGAACCTGTTTCTGCAATACCGGCATTCATTACAATAACATTTTTATCGGGCATTTTTTCTTTAAAGTATTCGTCCAATGCATCAGTCCATCTGGTGCTGTTGCAAGTATACGTACTGCCTATACAAACAACCTTAAAGCTGTTTTTCAGGAATGTAGTCATTCTCTTAGCTATAATAAGAGCTTGCTCTCTTGAACAGTTATCAAGTGGCATAAACTCTTTTTTTTCGTTACCTAAAATCCATTGCTTTGATGCCATAAAGTAAACGGATTGCTCTGCCCATGATGATATTTTTGAATGGTCATTAAAATTTTGTGGCATATCGAATTCAAATTTGAATTTACTGTCAGTAGCAAGTGTCCAACCGGTAAGATTAACCTTTTTATATATTCTCGAAAGCATTGTTGCAGCTTGTTCTCTTGTCAGATTGGAATCAGGCTCAAATGTTGTGGCAGATATACCGGAAGTAACACCAAGGTTTAGGGCTTTTAAAACTTCCTCATCTTGTGTGTCTGTAAATGGGTTTTCTGCGGGTGTTGCTATTTTTCCCGTAACAACTTCGTAAATCTTGACTGCAAGGGCTGCCTGTTCAGCTCGTGTAATTTTTTTAGTCAGGTCTGTGTTTTTTAAACAATCGGGGAATAGTCCGAGTGAGTTTGCCTCAGTAATGTCGTTGATTGCCCAATCACTTGCATTTGACCATATATTTTCTGCACATACAACAGAAACCGAAGATATAATCATCAATACGGTAAGTAACAATAAAAGCGTCTTTTTCATTTTGTGTCTCCTTTTAGAAATTACAATCATATTTGTATGATAATTATAGCATTTTGCTATATATTTTGTCAAGGCATATTTGTGCATTATTTGATTTATTACACAAAAAAAACACCCTTTGTTATAAAGGGTGTTTTTTTGTGTAATTTAGTTATCGTATTCTTCTATTACATAAAGTAATCTATATGGTTTACCATCTTCAACAGTTGTGATTGTAACTGTCTTTTCACCAGGACCACCTAAAGCAATTCTGTCTGAAATTGGATATTCGTTGTTATATGTGCCATGAACAGATGTTGCTTCTCCGACCTCAGAACCGTTAACTGCAACCTTTACACTATTACCGTTGGTTGAAGATAGGGTAGGTAGATATATAGCGTCTGCAGTTGTTTTAAATGTAATTTTAGCGCCTTTTGTCATTGTTGTTGCAACAGCCTCAGATCTTGGATATTGCAACGCACTTGATGTTACAGGGTATGTTTCGTTTGTATCTGGATTGTCTTTTGTTACAACAGTCCATTCGGGGGATAATTCAAACTTCTCATTTGACATGTATAACTGCTCATATCTTGCATTTGCAAGCTTTGCCTCATCACCTTTTGTGTAAACGGGCTTTTGTGCTATTGGTTTTATGAATTTATCAAGACCTTTTTTATCGAATGCTTGAATTAACGCCTCTGCATATAATTCATATCCTTTAAGTTTGGGATGTACGTCGTAACCGTTACCTGATTTATTGTAATATGTAGCAAGCCAATCTATAAACTCTGCATCTATGTCAGAATCGTAATAAAGGTCTCTCATATATTCGTCAACATTTACAGTTTCGATACCATAGTGAGTAGCTAATTTTTCTTTTTCATCATGGTTATATTTCCAAGTTCTGTAATTATCATGGTCATTCTCATAAGGATATGGTGCATGTAATATAATTACACCCGGAACTTTTTCGGCATTCATACATTGTCTTATCATTGATTCTACGTATGGTGCCTGGGTTTTGTAGTTAACTCTGTCATTTACAGTAAATTCAATTACAACAAGATCGGGATTTTGTTTTATAACATTGTTCTTAAATCTTACTGCACCGTATGTAGAGGTTGTTCCGCCGATACCTGAATTTACAGTAACGATGTTTTTATCGGGCATTTTTTCTTGCAGATATTGTTTTGTCAGGTTAATCCATCTGCCACCGCCGGCTGTCAAAGAGCCACCTATGAATACAACTTTAAATTCTTCTTTTGGATTTTCGGCCTCAACATCTTTAAAGAATGTAGTCATTCTCTTAGCTATAATAAGAGCTTGTTCTCTTGAACAGTTATCAAGCGGCATAAACTCTTTTTTTTCGTTACCTAAAATCCATTGCTTTGATGCCATAAAATAAACAGACTGTTCTGCCCATGACGATATTTTTGAATTGTCAACAAATTTCTCGGGCATTTCAAATTCAAATTTAAATTCACTGTCTTTTTCTAATGTCCATCCTGATATATTTATCTTTTTATAAACTCTTGAAAGCATTGTTGCAGCTTGCTCTCTTGTTAAGTTTGCCTTGGGTTCAAATGTTGTAGCAGATGTACCTGATGTAACACCAAGTCTTAGTGCTTTTAAAACTTCTTCGTCTGTTGTATCTGTAAATGGATTTTCTGTAGGTGTTGCAGTATTGCCTGTAACAACCTCATAAATCTTTACTGCAAGAGCAGCTTGCTCCGCTCTTGTGATTTTAAGAGTCAAGTCTCTACCTTCAAGACATTTGGGGAATAGACCTAATTCTTTCGCTTCTGTAAGATCTTTAACTGCCCAGTCGCTTGCTCTTGCCCAGTCGTTTGCTGCACTTACAACACCTAATGAT
>JAZKZV010000020.1:0-2807 GCA_045612845.1 Clostridia bacterium | reverse complement strand
CACTAGCCATGCAATATCGCTTATGTCCGGTTGTAGTGCTTCAACCACAAATAGAAAATCTTTAAAGGAAAATGATTTATGTTTTAATTTGTAATGAAGTAACTGCTGACTCATTCCCATTTGCTCGGCTAGTTGGTGCTGTTTAATCCCCTTTGTCTGCATCTGCCCGTAAATCCAAACCGACAGCTTTTCATTCAATCGGTCTTGTTTGTTTAGATAAATTTTTGGCATCTTACTTCCTCGTATCTGTCATTTCTTTTATGAACTTACGTATTCCCAATGCAGGAATAAAGATGTACGTTTCTTCTACTACATTGAATAAGCCTTTATTCACTGTATCTGTGACCCTAACAAGTCCGTATGTTTCACCGATTATTTTTCCGTTTTCATCCATCTCACCCTTGCTGATTAAGAATTGAATAAGGTTGAAATCATCGTCTACTATTCCCATCAAGTCAAGCATTTCGTAGAACTCATTCAATGTGTACCCATATTGGACACTGTCACCTCTTTTATGAAACTGCATCTATTCACCCCCGATCATTGCTATCTGATTCAACTGCCAACATCTTTCTTTACAAGCCTTATAAATATCCTTGTAGTAGTCACCGTTACTCATTCCCTGTTCAATCAGTCTCTTAATAAGGTTTTCTACGATGATAAGGTTATGTAACTGCATAGCCGATGCTGTGTTCCTATCGTCAATTCCGCACACATTGTTTGCTAAAGTTGAAAAGTTTGTATAATACTTCTCTGCATTTTTGCTGTTCTGTGCTACTGCATATGTTACAAATTCCTGTATAGCATCTGTTTCAAGCCTACGGTTTGCTTTCGATTGTTCTCTTGCTTCAATGCGGCTCTGTGTTGACAGTTCCTTAAGCAAATCTTGCATACGATTAAATTCGTTAATATATGCTTCTTTGAGTCGGTCTGCTTTTTTCCCTTTGTAACCCATTGCGAGAAATATACATCCGTCTTTTGTGAGATAAAACATAGGGTTATATTTCCCGGTTCTATCTTTGTATTTGCTCTCCTCAAAATTGAGGGCAGCAAATTCTTTTGAACATCCAAGATTTTTAATGTCTCTCACCACATTGTCATGTCTCTTGTGAAATATCTCTGCTACCTTAAGACTTGTTGTAACTGTCTCGTTTTTCCGAAGTATTACTAACTCGTTCACTGTCTCACCTTGCTTTCTATTCATCGGTTAAACCGATATTTGCGGGCAAAAAATTTATATCAGCATATTTCACGCCGTAAAATTTTTCTATTTTGGTTATCTGCGGCACATTTGGGAAACTTTTTGCTCTTTCCCAATTACTTAATGTTTCTGGTGTAACACCTATTCCTTTTGCCGCCGTTATCTGATCTAATCCTAGATTTGTCCGAAGTGCTTTTAAAGTGATAACCATATTAGCTTCCTCCTTTCTCTATATGTAGTGGTATCGGTTAAACCGATGTACTATCTGTTGATTACTATAATCGGTTAAACCGATATTGTCAAGTGTTATTTTTAAAATACTTGAAAAATTTTTCGTTTTATCCGATAATATGATAGGAAGTGTAAATATAATGTGGGAGGGTATATTATGGTAGAGAATAAACAGATAATGGCAAAAAACATATTGTACTTCATGCACATAAATAGTGTTAGTGCAACGGAAATATGTAAAGCCTGTGGTTTTAAACAAAATACATTTTCTGATTGGGTAAATGCCAAAACATATCCTAGAATTGATAAAATAGAACTTATGGCTAATTATTTTGGCATTTCAAAGGCTTTATTAGTAGAAGAACGAAAACAACCCGAAGATACGATTGATGCTTTCCTTATAAGAGAAATACACAAGCATTTTACACCGGAGCAGTTAGATGATCCAGAACTCGCCAAACAGATAGCGGCATTTATAGCGTTTCTGTCAAAACTTGATTCACGAGGTCGGGATGCTCTATTAGCCTTTGCGAAAACTCTAAAATTTTAATCCTATTTTCTTCATCTGCTGACGCAAAGATTTGTAATAACTCGCAAAGAGTATCGATTTCATGTTCAGACATTGGTTATTGCTCCTTTCAGTTATATTATAGAACATCTGTTCGGAAAATCAATTCTCAATTTTGATACTTGCATTGTAGAACATAAACAAAGCAACTTGTAGATTTATTTATAAAACACCACAAATAATACGGAGGTTAAAATGGTTCAATTCAGTGATTCAAAGGAAGTTATTTTGCAACTTAAAAAGGCATATAAGGCAAAGAACCTTAGTATAGATAGGGTTTTATCATTGGTAAACACCCAACTAGGCGAAGGTGTTATTTCACGATCTACCATTCAAGCTGTCTTTGCTGAGGGTTCTGAAGATGGTACACGGCAGTTTGGATTTGCAACAGTATTAAAACCTTTGTGTGTTGTGTTGCTTGATGTAGAGCAAATAGAGGAAGGCGATTCAGAAGATGTTAGATTTTACAAATCTTTTGTTAGACTAAAGAAAGATTTGATTGAAGCAATCAAACTTGAATACGCTGAGAAGTTTCAGGAAGAAACAGACAAATACCTTAAAAGCATGGAGTTTAAGGATCATCAGATTGAGCTAAAAGACGAACGTATAACCCAACTTATGTATCTTAATGAAAAGCTAACTCTACACAATCTTAAATTAAGTGACCAGCTTATGGATTGTCCGCTCCGTAAACCGGATGAGGAAGGGGGTTGCTAATGGCAATAGTTAAGTGTCCCGAATGTGGGAAAGATATTTCTGATTCTGCTCCTGTATGCCCGAATTGCGGGTATAGTTTCATGTTTGCGC
>JAZKZV010000019.1:0-1732 GCA_045612845.1 Clostridia bacterium | reverse complement strand
AAACGTATATCATGGTGCGATTGATGGAAGTTTCGGCCCTATTACTAAACAGGCTGTTATTGAATGGCAAGGATATTGTGAAATTACAAAAGATGGGATTGTAGGGCCTTGTACATGGGCAACTATTGAATAAAACGGTTGCCAGATGCGTCTTTTATTAGTACAATATAAATGTAGGGAGAGATAGACACGTTCACCTACGGCACTAAAACGCCCCGACTTCCATAATCGACGGGGTTATTGTTTCAACAATGAAATCGGACACCGGAATTAACTGGTGTCCTTTTTTGTTTCATTTATTTCGTGTTGCATTTCATGTTGCATCGTATTGCAAAATGATGTTTTTTAATACAAAATATTGAAAACGATAGCAATATAATAAAAGCAGAAAGTATTGATTTTGCTAGGGTTGTTTGAAATACCTTATTTTATAAGGATTGTAACTTATACTCCCGTACCGGTTCGATTCCGGTTTGCGGCAGTACTAAACCTCAGTAAATACTGGGGTTTTTTTATTTGTGTTGCATTTTCGTGTTGCATAGTTTTGAAAAATGTTCGTTTGCAATGTTATTCATTTCTCTTTCTCTATCACTTAAAGTATGTCTATAGATGTTTTTTAATACCTTATCAGAACTCCAACCAGCCCTTTGCATTATATAGGCATCTGGAATTCCCATAGCGTGCTGAACAGAGGCGGAATAATGTCTTAAATCGTGGAATCTAAACTGTGGTATTCCTAATCTTTTTAATATTCTTCCAAATCTGTCTGTAATTCTATCCGGATTCAATGATACTAGGTAGCCTTCTTTATTTTTCCAAAATTCAGCAACTTCATCTGGAAACAAAATAAATCTATCGCCTTCTTCTGTTTTAGGGACTTTAATTATCCATGCATATCCTTTATCTGTATTCTTTTTAACCATGTTCTGACACACGTGAACGGTATTACCTTTTATATTATTTGTATGCAATGCAGATATTTCACCTCTTCTCATAGGACCGAATGCAGCAAGTAATATTGGCAATTCCATTTCTGTGCCTCTAACGTCCCTCAGAATCGTTTTTATGTCTTCATCTGTCGGAATATATAGCTTTGGCTTTTTAGCTTGCGGTAAGCGTGTATTAAGGGCAAAATCAGGCCTATTAGCTTTTAGCACTGCAGAGATAAATCCATGCGTATTTCGTACCGTTTTGGGCGAATGAATGTCTGCATCGTTATTTATCAAATCTTGCACCATATCTTGGTCGATTTGATGTATTGGAATGTCTTTGATGGAATCCAGTTCTTTTTTCAGTATTCTCTTATAATCCATTATTGTTCTAGGACTTAATACTTTTTCCCTTTTAGAGATATATTCAGTTGCGCATTGTGCGAAAGTCTTATCATTCTTTACTATTTTTTCTTTGTTGAGAGCGTATTCCGATGCCAATTTTTCAGCTTCTCTTTTTCCTTTTGGGGAGGTATCGGAAGAGGTAAAAGACTTGTAAATTCTTTTCCCTGTTTCATCCGTGAAATCATAGACTAAGCACCTCCATGATCCAGAAGGTAATTTTCTTGCAGTTGCCATAGTATCATCCTTTCTTTTGCCTATTTTGGGCATAAAAATGCCCGGTAGCTTGTAATTATACCGGGAGAATGATATACTTTATTTGCTTCTTAAGGATATCGACTCCGTCGGTATTTTTAGCTTTTTGTGAATCGCTCTGGTGTTGGGGAATGCCAGGGCGGTTT
>JAZKZV010000018.1:0-51710 GCA_045612845.1 Clostridia bacterium | reverse complement strand
AATCTGATACATACGGGTGTGCCCTCAAGAGCCTCATAGAGCTTCTCGAAGTCAGCCTGCTGGTAGGGAAGGATCTTTGCAAGAGCAACCTCTCTCTCCTCAGCAGTGTTGGAGCAGATCATCTCACGGAAAGCTGCGATTCTGTCAGCCTCGAAGAACATATGCTCTGTACGGCAAAGACCGATACCCTCTGCACCAAGCTCACGAGCCTTCTTTGCATCGGCGGGTGTATCAGCGTATGATCTTACCTTAAGTGTTCTGTACTTATCAGCCCAGCCCATGATGGTACCGAAGTTACCGGAGATCTCAGCATCAACGGTGGGGATGATACCGTCGTAGATCTTACCTGTGGAACCGTCGATGGAGATGAAGTCGCCTTCAACGTATGTCTTGCCAGCGAGAGTGAACTTCTTGTTTTCTTCGTCCATCTTGATTTCGCCGCAACCGGATACGCAGCACTTACCCATACCACGAGCAACAACTGCTGCGTGAGATGTCATACCGCCACGAACTGTCAGGATACCCTGAGCAGCCTTCATACCTGTGATATCCTCGGGAGATGTCTCAAGTCTTACGAGTACAACCTTCTTGCCTGCCTCGTTCCATGCCTCTGCATCCTCAGCGGAGAATACAACCTGGCCGCAAGCAGCGCCGGGGGAGGCGCCAAGACCGCGACCCATGGGGGTAGCTGCCTTAAGAGCCTTAGCGTCAAATTGTGGATGTAGAAGTGTGTCAAGGTTTCTTGGATCGATCATAGCAACTGCTTGCTTTTTATCGATACGTCCCTCTGCAACCAAATCACAAGCAATCTTAAGAGCAGCCTTAGCTGTTCTCTTACCATTTCTTGTTTGTAGCATGTATAGTTTGTTTTGCTCAACTGTGAATTCCATATCCTGCATGTCTCTGTAGTGGTCTTCCAAAATTGCGCAAACTTTATTGAATTCTTCAAAAGCTTGTGGGAACTTCTTAGCCATTTCTGCGATTGGCATTGGTGTTCTAACGCCGGCAACAACGTCTTCACCCTGAGCATTTACAAGGAATTCACCCATAAGTCCAGGTTCACCTGTAGCAGGGTCTCTTGTGAATGCAACACCTGTACCACAGTCATCACCCATGTTACCGAATGCCATCATTTGTACGTTAACTGCTGTACCCCATGAATATGGAATATCGTTGTCACGACGGTATACGTTAGCACGTGGGTTGACCCATGAACGGAATACTGCCTTTATAGCACCAAATAGTTGTTCTTTTGGATCTGTTGGGAAATCTTCACCAATCTTGTTCTTGTATTCAGCCTTGAATTGTGTTGCCAATTCCTTAAGGTCTTCAGCTGTTAACTCAACGTCCTGAGTTACACCCTTTTCTTCCTTCATTTTGTCGATAAGCTCTTCGAAGTACTTCTTACCAACTTCCATAACTACGTCAGAATACATCTGGATAAATCTTCTGTAGCAGTCCCAAGCCCATCTTGGATTACCTGACTTTTTAGACATAACGTCAACAACAGTTTCGTTAAGACCTAAGTTAAGGATTGTATCCATCATACCAGGCATTGATGCTCTCGCACCTGATCTTACTGATACAAGCAATGGATTTTCGTTATCACCGAATTTCTTTCCTGTGATTTCTTCCATCTTTGTAATATTTTCAAGGATTTCTGCCATAATATCATCATTGATTTTTTGACCATCCTCATAGTATTGTGTACAAGCATCTGTTGAAATTGTGAATCCCTGTGGTACTGGCATACCAAGCTTTGTCATTTCAGCAAGGTTAGCACCTTTACCGCCAAGAGTATTTCTCATGCTCGCATCGCCTTCGCTAAAAAGATAAACGAATTTTTTTGCCATCCTTTTTTCCTCCTAATTTAAATTTTCATTGTTGAAATTTTTGTTAAAAAAAATTTACTCCTTAAATATTATAACACAAATTTCTAAAATGTCCACAGTTATTTTAAAATTTATATGTAAATTTTTTTACCTATTTAATTGTTTTTTTTATGTAATATAACCTTAAATGATTGATTTTTTAAAAAAATGTGATATAATAATTACCAGATAGGTTACCAAAGCCGCTCCGTCGGCTTTGTAATTGATGTAATTATTGTACCGGTGTGAAGCAAAGTCTACACGACTTTGCACCTATGGTATAATAATTACCAGATAGGTTACCAAAGCCGCTCTGTGGGCTTTGTAATTGATGTAATTATTGTACCGGTGTGAAGCAAAGTCTACACGACTTTGCTCCCATGGTATAATCCATTAAAATATTCAATTTTCCGAAAGGAGTTTTTTACAACTATGAGAAGACTACTTGCAATATGGATTGGAAAAGCAGTTATCTTTGCAGGAAAAATACTAAAACGAAGTACCACTGCCTCTCCCGGAGAATTTGCACTTAGAATTTACCCCAATCTTGTTAAGGATTTAAAAAAATATATATCCAAAAAAATAATAGTAACTTGCGGCACAAACGGAAAGACTACAACCAACAACCTTATCTGCACCGCACTTGAGGCTAAGGGATATAAAGTCATATGCAACAAAACAGGTGCCAATATGCTCAGCGGTGTTGCAACGGTGTACGTTGAGGCTATGAATTTATTTGGCAGTTTTAAGGCTGATTACGCATGTTTTGAAATAGATGAGGCATACACAAGAGTTGTTTTTAACTACTTTACTCCTGACATTCTCGTTGTAACCAACCTTTTCCGCGACCAGCTTGACCGTTATGGCGAGATTGACATAACCGCTTCACTTATAAAAGAGGCAATTTCAAAATGTCCTGACTTAAAAGCAGTCTTAAACGGAGACGACCCACTAAGTTCACAATTCGGTCTGCAAGACAATGTCTCACCCGTTTATTTTGGTGTTTCGGAGCAGGTGCTTGCAAAGGAAGAAAATTCCGAGTTCTGTCCTATATGTAATGAACGTCTTGATTATAACTACACTCACTACAGCCAGCTTGGTGATTTTTATTGTACAAGCTGTGGTTTTAAACGTCCGCAAATTGATATCGACGTAACAAACGTATCCCTTTCACCAATGTCTTTTGACATAAACGGGGCACCGATAAGTGCAGACCATAAAGGATTTTACAGTATATATAATCTTATTGCGGTATATGGTGCTCTTATGGCTGCCGGAGAGGATACCTCGGACTTTGAAAGCATTATAAAGGCATACAAGCCACAGACAGGCAGAATGCAGGAATTTAACTTCGAAAAACCGCTTATTTTAAGCCTTTCGAAAAATCCCGCAGGCTTTAATCAGGCTATTGATACGGTAAACAACGACACACGAAAAAAAGATGTTATTATAGCAATAAACGATAAAGTAAGCGACGGACGTGATATATCGTGGATGTGGGACGTTGATTTTGAGAAAATACAAAACGACAATCTGAATACCCTCTCTGTTTGTGGTATGCGTTTATGGGACCTGGCACTGAGGTTTAAATACTCTGACATTACACCCGACTTTATCAATAGTGATATGAGGGAATTGGTTAAGAGTGCGCTCTCATCAAATTCGGAGGTTGTATATTTTGTTGCAAACTATACTGCTTTGTATGAGGCGGACAAAGTTATTAACACTTTGTTAAAGGAGAAAGAGAATGAAAATTAACATACTTCACCTATACCCTGATTTGCTCAATATGTATGGCGACAAGGGTAATATAGAAAGCCTGAAAAAACGTCTTATGTGGCGTGGCATTGATGTAGAATACAATACACTCACAAGCGATAGCGACAACGCCCCGGACCTTAGTGATGTTGATATATTATTTATTGGTGGCGGAAGCGACAGAGAAGAAAAGATAGCCTGCCAAAAGCTTATACAATACAAAGACGAAATAAAAACATACGCAGAAAATGATGGTGTACTTGTTGCAGTTTGCGGAGCATATCCGCTTTTAGGTAAATATTTTAAAATTGAGGACGATAACATCGAGGGTTTGGGAATACTTGATATTTACACCGAATATGACAGCAAAAGAATTATAAACAATGTTGTTTTAGAGTCAGATTTTGTAAAAACACCCATTGTGGGATTTGAAAATCATAGTGGAAGAACATTTATAAACAACCACACACCGCTTGGCAAAGTTGTTTTTGGAAAAGGCAATAACGATAATGGCGATTATGAGGGTGTTGTTTATAAGAATGTTGTTGCAACAAATCTTCACGGACCGCTTTTCCCCAAAAATCCTGAACTTTGCGATTATGTTCTTACCTGTGCATTAAAGAGAAAATACAATGATTTCGATTCACTTGCACCTCTTGATGATACAATGGAAAATACCGCAAATGAGTACGTTATAAAAAAATACTGCAGCACTTTTTCGAATTGAGAAGTTTAAAATATTGCATATTGTACTTAATTTAATCATAGAATATTATAAATAGCACAAAAATGCAATAATTTATAAATAAGGGAGGATATACAAATGACTTTCGAAACAGCATTTAAACGTTTAAAAACAAAATTCGAAAATGTTGATGCAACCGTTTTGGATGATATGGCAATTCAGGTTACGTTGACAGACGAAGATTCCTGCGGAACATTTTATGCAGAGGTCAAATCCAACACGCTATATGTAGAGCCTTACGACTACAAGGATAATGACGTAGTAATTGACATAACAAGAAAATCACTTTACGCCATATTGGACTCAAAATCATCCTTTGATAAAGCAATAGAGAGTGGCGAGGCAACCGTAGCAGGCAATTTAGATAAATTCGAGGCTTTTAAAAATTCAATAAAGCCACCCGCAACTGCAGCCCCAAAAACAAAAACTACTACAAAAAAGAAATAAATTATTAAAACGGGTGTTGATTAACTCAACACCCCATTTTTTATATTATTATACAAAAAACCACCAATTACATACTTTCATAGGAAATTGTTTTGTACATATTACTGTTTTTTGTAAAAAAATATTGTATTTAGGGAAATATAAGTGTATAATTAAATAGATTTTACAGTTTGAAGGGAGCTTACTTAATGATAAGCAGAGAAAATATACGAAATATAGCAATAATAGCGCACGTTGACCATGGTAAAACCACTCTTGTTGATGCAATGCTTTCACAATGCGGAACGTTCAGGGAAAACGAAGTTGTAGACGAGCGTGTTATGGACTCCAACGATCTCGAAAAGGAGCGTGGAATCACTATTTTGGCAAAGAACACCTCACTGAACTACAAAGGCACAAAAATAAATATTATTGATACACCGGGGCATGCAGACTTCGGCGGCGAGGTAGAACGCGGTCTTGAGATGGTTGACGGGGTTTTGCTTCTGGTTGATGCTTTTGAGGGTTGCATGCCACAGACAAGATTTGTTTTATCAAAGGCATTTGCGCTTAATCTTCAACCTATTATAGTTGTAAACAAGGTTGACCGACCAAATGCACGTCCGTATGAAGTGGTAGATGAAGTTTTGGAATTGTTTATAGATTTGGGTGCAACAGAAGAACAACTTGATACCCCCGTAATTTACGCATCAGGACGTGATGGCTGGGCAACTGCCGAATACAATCCCGAAAAGCCAAATTCCGATTTGACAGAGCTTTTTGAGCTTATTGTAAACTCCATTCCGTGTCCGAAATGCGAGGACGATGCACCATTCCAGATGCTTGTATCAAATATAGATTACGACGAATATACCGGAAGAATTGCAGTAGGTAAAATCCAGAGAGGAAAAATCACAACCAATATGCCACTTGCAATATGTAAGGCTGATGGAAAGGTTACTCGAAGCAAGGCGGTTAAATTATACACATTTGAGGGACTTAACAAAACTGTTACTGACGAAGTTGGTGCCGGTGATGTTGTGGCAATTTCGGGAATTGCAGATATAAATATAGGTGAGACAATTTGCGATACACAAGCTCCCGAGCCTTTACCTTTTGTTAAGATTGATGAGCCTGTGCTTTCTATGACATTTAGTGTAAATGACTCTCCATTTGCAGGTCAGGACGGAAAGTTTGTTACATCAAGACAACTTCGCGAAAGACTATTTAGAGAACTCGACTCAAATGTTGCTCTAAGAGTTGAGGAAACTGACACCACAGAGGCATTTACTGTTTCGGGCAGAGGTGAATTACATCTTTCCGTACTGATAGAAAATATGCGACGTGAGGGATATGAATTTCAGGTATCCAATCCCGTTGTTATCTACAAGCATATCGACGGACAGCTTTGCGAGCCTATAGAAGATTTAACAATAGACGTTCCCGATGAGTATACAGGTACTGTTATGGACGGAGTTATTCAAAGAAAAGGCGAAATGACAAATATGTCCCCCACTGCCCAGAATTATACAAGACTTGAATTTAAAATCCCATCACGCGGACTTATAGGTTTCAGAAACGAGCTTATGACTGCCACAAAGGGCACTGCGATAGTAAATAGTATTCTGTGCGGATATGAGCCATATAAGGGCGACTTTATAGGAAGAACAAGAGGAGCAATCATTGCATGGGAGGACGGAGAGTCTATAACATACGGACTTTATAATGCACAGGAGCGCGGAAACTTATTTATTGGTCCCGGTGTTAAGGTCTACGAGGGCATGATTGTCGGCGAAAATGCAAGATTAGAAGACATTGTAATAAATGTGTGCAAAAGAAAGCACGCAACAAATACAAGAGCCTCAGGCTCCGATGATGCGCTAAAACTCACACCCCCAAAGGATTTGAGCTTAGAACAATGCCTTGACTTTATTGCCGACGATGAGCTTTTGGAGGTTACACCAAATCATTTGAGAATGAGAAAGAGAATTTTAAAAACAGATTTAAGAGCAAAAGCAAGAAATGTGAAATAATGCGGTTTGTTGGAAACCGCCAAACCCTACAACAAAAGGCTCAACATATTGTTGAGCCTTTTTTATGTGGAATTATGTGGCATAACGGACCGTCGGGGGCGCCAGTCCCTACAAAGTAGCAGTCCACTATTTCACTCCGTTTGTTCCTAATATATTATTCATCTTATTTGAATGTGCGTGGCATATTGCTATTGCAAGTGCGTCTGCTGCATCATCAGGCTTTGGTATAACATTTAGTCCGAGCATCATTTTAACCATTTGTTGTATCTGCGCTTTTTCTGCACGTCCGTATCCTGTTACCGCCTGTTTTACCTGCAATGGTGTATATTCGAAAATCGGTACATTGGCATTTGCGCCGCATACCAAAAGCACTCCCCGCGCCTGTGCAACATTTATGGCAGTTTTTTGGTTTGAATTAAAAAACAGCTCCTCTATTGCTATTGCATCGGGTTTGTATTTTTCGATATATCCCGTCATGTCGGTATATATCTTTTTTAATCTTTCAACAGTCGGCATTGTTGAGGGGGTTGTTATTGCATTATATTCAAGTGTCCTGAACTTGTTTCCGACATATTCTATAACACCAATTCCCACTATTGCATAGCCGGGGTCTACTCCAATTATAATCATTCTTTATAAAATCCTTTCGTATATATTTTTATTTTTATTGGTAATAACTATTGCATAATAATAAATTTTGTTGTATAATATTAAAAGATATAACTGTATATGTTTTACAGCTATTACATATATTTTACTATAAATGAGGAGGAATTTCAAGTATGGCAAAGGAAAAAGTTGTTTTAGCCTACAGCGGCGGTCTTGATACATCAATCATAATTCCGTGGCTTAAAGAAAACTATGACTATGAGGTAATCGCAGTTTGCGGTGATGTTGGTCAGGGCAAGGAAACAGATGGTCTTGACGAAAGAGCAAAAAAAGCCGGTGCTTCTAAGCTTTATATTGAAGATTTGAAAGACGAATACGTAGAAGATTACATATTCCCAACACTAAAAGCAGGTGCGGTATACGAGGGCAAGTATCTTTTAGGTACATCTCATGCAAGACCAATAATTGCAAAAAGATTGGTTGAGATTGCACACAAAGAGGGTGCTACTGCAATATGCCACGGTGCAACAGGTAAAGGTAATGACCAGGTAAGATTTGAGCTTACAATAAAAGCACTTGACCCATCTCTTAAAATAATAGCTCCATGGAGAATTTGGGATATTAAATCAAGAGAAGATGCAGTTGACTATGCAGAGGCTCATAACATAGAAATACCTGTTACTAAAAAGGACTTATATTCACGCGACAGAAACATCTGGCACATCAGCCATGAGGGCATGGACCTTGAAGACCCTGCAAACGAACCTCAGCTTGATAGCTTGTTAAAGCTTGGTGTTTCACCACAACAAGCTCCTGATGAGGCTGAGTATGTTACAATAAGCTTTAATAAAGGTGTTCCCGTTGCTCTTGACGGAAAGAAAATGAAAGCAGTTGAGCTTGTAGAAAAACTAAACGCACTTGGCGGAAAGCACGGTATAGGCATTGCAGACATCTGCGAGGACAGACTTGTTGGTATGAAGTCGAGAGGTGTTTATGAGACTCCGGGCGGTACAATTCTTTATACTGCAATTCAGGAACTTGAATATCTTTGCCTTGACAGGGACACACAATCTTTCAAGCGTCAGGCAGCTATAAAGTTCTCAGAATTGGTATATGACGGAAAGTGGTTTACACCGCTAAGAGAAGCTTTATCTGCAATGTTTGATTCTATGGCACAAACAGTTACCGGGGACGTTAAAATTAAGCTATACAAGGGTAATGCAACTCCTGCAGGTACAACATCACCATATTCACTTTATAACGAGAATATCGCTTCTTTCGGGGACAGTAAAGAGCTTTACAGCCACGCAGATGCAGAGGGCTTTATCAACCTGTTTGGTCTGCCTTTGACAGTAAGAGCACTAATGAAGAAAGAAAACGGAATGGATTGAGAATGATTTTCAGGCGAAGCGATTAAAAAACAATCGCTTCGCTATTTTTCTTTAAGGAGAGATACAAATGGCCGAAAAACTATGGGGAGGACGCTTCCAGAAGAGTACCGACAAAAAGGTTGATGATTTTAACTCATCAATTCGCTTTGACAAAAGAATGTACAAGCAAGATATACGAGGCTCTATTGCACACGCAAAAATGCTTGGCAAACAAGGTATTATTTCAAAAGAAGACAGCAATGAAATAGTTAATGAGCTTAAAAATATATTAGAGGACATAAATAACGGTAATGTAGAGTTTTTGATTGATGCCGAAGATATTCACATGAATATCGAAAAGATCCTTACCGACCGTATCGGCGAGGCAGGCAAGCGTCTGCATACAGGCAGAAGCCGAAACGACCAGGTTGCATTGGATTTAAGAATGTACCTCATTGACGAAACCGAGGAACTTTTAGAAATGCTTATACATGCTATGGATGTACTTGTATCGATAGCAAAGGAAAATACCGAAACTATTATGCCCGGTTATACACATTTACAAAAGGCACAGCCTATAACCTTTGCGCATCATACAATGGCTTATTTTGAAATGTTTAAGCGCGATTTTTCACGTCTTTGCGATTGCAGAAAACGTACAAGCGTTATGCCATTAGGCTCAGGTGCACTTGCTGCAACAACTTATAATCTTGACCGTGAATTTGTTATGCACGAGCTTGGCTTTGATGAGGTTACAATGAACAGCTTAGATGGTGTATCGGACAGAGATTTTGTTATTGAGCTTGCAAGTTGTCTTTCGATGATTATGATGCATCTTTCTCGTTTTTGCGAGGAGCTTATTCTATGGTCGAGCCATGAGTTTTCGTTTGTTGAAATGGACGACGCTTTCTCAACCGGCTCATCAATAATGCCGCAGAAGAAAAACCCTGACGTTGCAGAACTCATACGAGGAAAAACAGGCAGAGTTTACGGTCATCTTATGGGACTTCTTACTACTATGAAGGGTATTCCGCTTGCATACAACAAGGATATGCAAGAGGATAAAGAACCTATATTTGATGCTTTGGATACTGTAAAACTTTGCTTACCTGTATTTTGCGATATGATTGCAACAATGAAGATAAACAAAGAAAATATGCTAAAGGGTTCAAAGGGCGGATTTACAAATGCGACAGATGTTGCAGACTATCTTGTAAAAAAAGGTCTGCCATTCAGAGAAGCACATGCAGTAGTTGGTAAAATGGTTTTCTATGCTTTGGAAAATAACCTTGCCCTTGATGATTTATCCATGGACGAATTCAAGGATTTCTCAGATATTATTGAATCGGATATATACGATGCAATAAGTATGGAAACTTGTGTAAACGACCGTAAAATTGTGGGCGGCCCCGCAAAGAAGACTGTTGAAAAAGCAATCGAAACAGCGCAAAAGTATATTAAAAATATCAGATAAATAAAGAGGTACAGTTCATGTAATGTGAACTGTACCTCTTTAAAAATATTTTTTTAGCACATCAATTTCTTTAAGTGTATATTCTAATTCGCTAAACTCTTTTATGATTCTTGCTATACACCTTTTGCAAAAATCTTCTCTTAAATTATCATCATCACGCATTTGCTGCTTCATACCCCATATATGTGTAAAACTTTTATTGTCCTCCGAAAAAAGCTTGTTTTGCGAAGATATAGGCAGTATTTTAAAATTACCGTCTTTTGCACACATGGGAAGCAGACGTTGCTCGCAAAATACCATATACCTTAAATAATCATCACAGCCCTCTGCATTTTTTATAAACTCAATCGCCTCATCGGTATATATCTTAACAAGGTCCTGGTTTTTAAATATACAAAAAGCAGTGTTTGCCGCCTTAAGCTGCCAATCAAAGTCTTTCCATACATATGTGTCCCTCATTTTAAAATGTTCTTTTTGAGGGTAAATGTCTTCGTATAAATCTTCAAAGTGGATAATGGCACAATCGAAATTTTCATCAAAATCAACACTTTCCCACACAATAAAATCAGTATCTAATATTGCAACAGGTGTTTTTTGCTTTTTTAGGGCATACAGTTTAGATGCCGCCCAGAACATTTTTGGGTTTATGTTATTATCAATTTCTAATTCCTCAACCTCGTCCCATATTCCGATAAGACCTGTGTCTTTATAAAATCCAATGGCGCACTTGTCTGCAACAAGCTTTATTTTTCCATTATTTTTACGCCACTGCGTTGCAGATAAAATTGTTGTAAGAATTTCAAAATCCTCTATAAAATATGCACCATTGTTTTTTGCAAAAAATGGTGCAGTCCAGATTGTGTGTATTGCGTTCATTATATCAAATTCACTCCATATCCGTTTACGTGTACATTTTTATCTTTTGCCTTGTACTTACAAAAAGATGACAGCACATACGAAGACGAAAATATTAAATAAATATAGCTCGAAAATGATGTCATTCGTAATTCACCCGCCCTTTTGTTTATTTATATTTTTTTCGCTGAGCAGCTTATTAAATTCTGCACCGCCCAAGAATATATTCATGCATATATACAACCACAACATTAAAAGCACAACCGCGGTAAGCGAGCCATATACATAACTGTAATTAGAGAAATATTTAATATATATAGAATATATCCACGAAAAACCAATCCACCCAAGTGCCGATACAACCGCTCCCGGCAGTTGTCTTACAAAGGTTAACCCTGTTCTTGGCAAAAACTTATAGAATGATGCAAACATAAGTGTTAAAACAACCATGAAAATCAATGTTTTCAGTTTCATGAAAATATCGGTTATTGGTGCTATCCATGGTATATAAATTATGAGAAGTCTTTCTATCTTTTCGCCAAAAACAAAAACTGCCAATGTCGCTATAATTATAAGAATGAATATAACTGTATAAAAAAGCGATATTATTCTTGTTCTTATATACCCCGTTACTTTATTTGGTGAATAAATACGGTTTAAACCCAAGTACAAAGATGTTATACCCTTTGATGCCAGCCACAGAGCAGTTATTGCACTAAAATAAGTTGAACTGCTACTTATTGTTGATTCATCAAAAATCTCCATTGCAACTGACGAAATAAAGCTCGCAATTTCCGTGGGGACATATAAATATATAAACGATGTTACATTACTCATATCAAGCGGTATAACATACTTTAACAATGTAAGTAACAACATCAAAAACGGTATAACAGAAAATACCATAAAGAATGATGCCTGTGCCGCATAAACACTCACATCATCCTTTATACATTTTTTAGAAAACTGTAATATGGTACCCCATAGGGATTTAATTTTTCTCATTCTTAGTTAACTTCATAAAAAGCCATGTATGCTTTATATGCCATATACACGTCTGCTTTTGCGGTAACTTCATATGGCGCATGCATACATAAAACGGGTACACCTGCGTCAATAACCTCCATGTTAAGATTAGCCACATATTGAGCTATTGTACCGCCGCCGCCTTCGTCTACCTTACCAAGTTCGCCCGTTTGCCATACAATACCCTTTTCGTCCATTATTCGTGCAATTTGCGATACAAATTCAGCACTCGCATCGGATGAGCCTGATTTACCTCTTGCACCCGTAAACTTTGTAAATACTACACCGCCATTACAGAATGACGCGTTCTTCTTTTCTGAAACATATTCGTAGCTTGGGTCTACTGCAGCATTTACATCGGATGAAAGACACGCACTGTTAGAGATTGTTCTATTAAGTGCTATTAAGGAGCATTCGCCCTTTATCATTTCTATCATCTTAGCAACACTCATCTCAAAGAATGCACTTTGCATGCCTGTGTTGCCCATTGAGCCTATTTCTTCTTTATCTACCAAAAGTGCAACTGCACTCTTTCGGGGAGCTTTTATATCAAATATACTCTTTATTGCGGTAAATGCACATACTCTGTCGTCCTGACCATATGCGCCAATAAAGCTTTCGTCAAAACCGATGTTTCTCGCCTTGAACGCAGGAACCATTTCTATTTCCGCAGTCTGGAAATCTCTTTCGCACATTCCGTACTTGTCATTAAGATACTTTAATACTGTAAATTTAACCTTTTCGCTTACATCCTTGTCATTTACAGGAATACCTCCTACAAGTACATTAAGATTTTCGCCCTCTATGCCCTCTGTCATTTTCTTTGACATCTGCTTAACTGCCAAGTGTGGAAGCAAATCAGTTATACAAAATACAGGCTCATCATCTTTTTCGCCTATAGAAATATTTATCTTTTTGCCTTCCTTAGTATAAACAACACCATGCATAGAAAGCGGAATTGTTGTCCATTGATACTTCTTAATTCCGCCATAGTAATGGGTTTTAAAAAGTGCCATGTCGTCCGCCTCATAAAGCGGGTTTTGTTTTAGGTCAATTCTTGGCGAATCAACGTGTGCACCAACAATGTTTATACCCTTTTCGATATCCTCACTGCCTACAATAACAAGCATAATGCCCTTGCCGCGATTTACTATATATACCTTGTCCCCTGCTTTTAGCGAGGTTTTACTTTGTATATCTTCAAAACCATTCTTCTTTGCAAGTTCTATTGTGTATTCAATACACTCACGCTCGGTTTTGCCAATATCTAAAAAGTTTCGATAATCGGCACATAGGTCGTTCATTTCTTTTATTTGTTCGTCGTTTATGACTTCATAAACATTTTTTCTCTTATAAGATAATTCATCAAATAATTCTTTATTTGTCATTTTTATTTCCTTTCATTACCTCAACAAAATCTCATTAAAAATTGTTTGGATTTCCGTCCCCAAAAAGCGATGGCGTATGCTTTCGGGACGTCGAGGACGCCGTCCCCTACAATGAAAATTGTTCAGGTCGCCGCTTTGATGTGTGGGTGCTGTATCGGGTATACCGCCCCACACGAAAAAGTGGTGAGATGGGCAATTTTTAAAAGATTTACATGCTTTCTACTGTGTCTATTCCCAATAAATACAGGGCATTTTTTATAACCTGACATGTTGCATCAACTATTGCAAGTCTTGCTTTTTTAACTTCTATATCAACGTCATCCTTTAATATGGGATTTGTGTTATAGAATTTGTTAAATGCCTTTGTAAGATTGGTAACATATCGATTTATATAAAACGGTTCGTTTTTATCTGCTGCACTTATTATAGCCTCACCAAATGAGTTTATATGCTTAATTAACGAATATTCCTCATCAGATGTTGCTTTTGACATATCAGCATTGCTATAATCAATACCCTCGGCACGTCTTAGGATACTCTTACCTCTTGCATATCCATATTGGCAATATGGTGCACTCTCTCCCTCAAAGTCGAGCATAGTATCCCAGCTAAAAACTATGTCTTTTTCTCTTGAATTTTTCAGGAATGTATATAAAATTGCACCTATACCAATCTTTTTAGCCTTTTCGTCTATATCTGCCATATCGGGATTGTTTTCTTTTATTATTGCCCTTGTTTTATCTATAGATTCGTTTAGAACATCCTCTAAGAACACTACATCACCGTTTCTTGTTGACATACTCTTACCGGGCAGCTTTACAAGTCCAAAGCCTACATGCAGACAATCCTTGCTCCATTCCCACCCTGCTCTTTGCATTGTTGCAAAAATCTGCTTAAAGTGCAGAGCCTGAGGTGTACCTACAACGTATATATTTTTATCAAAGTTATATGTTCTGTGTCGATAAAGCGCTGCAGCAATATCACGCGTTGCATAAATTGTTGCACCATCTGATTTTAATATTATGCAAGGCGGCATGTTTAAATCACTCAAATCAACAACCTGTGCGCCATCACTTTCTACTAACAGTTTTGCGTCTCTTAAAAGTTCAACAACTTCGTCCATTTTATCCGAATAAAACGCCTCACCGTTGTATGAGTCGAACTTTACACCAAGCATTTCGTAAACACGTTTAAACTCAACGAGTGAAATATCCTTAAAATATGTCCAGAGTGCAGTTGTTTCTTCATCTCCGTCCTCTAAAAGCTTAAAGTATTCTCTTGCCTCATCTTCAAGTGCAGAATTTTCTTTTGCCTCGTCATGGAATTTTACGTATATCTTTAAAAGCTCGTTTATGGGGTCTTTTTCTATAACCTCTTTTACACCCCATCTCTTGTATGCACTTATAAGCTTACCAAACTGTGTACCCCAGTCGCCTAAATGGTTTAGTGATTGCACGTTGTAACCCAAATATTTGTATATTCTTGCAAGCGAATTACCAACCGCTGTTGAGAAGAGGTGCCCTATATGGAATGGCTTTGCAATATTAGGTGATGAATACTCGACCAACACTGTCTTTCCCTCACCAAGTACAGATTTACCCCAATCCTCACCTGCATTTTTTACCGCATTTATAACTTCGCTTTCATATTTTGCTCTGTTAAAGAAAAAGTTAAGGTATCCGCCTACTGCTTCTACTTTTCCGAGATTTTCGTCCTCATTAAACTTCTCGCAAAGCTCCTGTGCAATAAGAGGCGGTGCTTTACGCATAGTTTTTGCCAATATAAAGCAAGGGAATGCCAAATCTCCCATTTTTTCTTCGGGCGGAGTTTCCAATACCTTTTCTACTGCCGCTTTTTCTAATGATGTTATTTGTGATATTTTTTCTGTAACATATTGCTTAAAATCCATTTTTGTTCTTCCTCCGATTTTTGTGTAAATTATTATTTACAAAACTTATCTACATAGTCATTTATGGCTTTATCAATTATTTTTATTGAGGTTTCTCTGTCGCTTACTTCGTTTACCGCTGTTTCTTTGTGTTCGAGATTTTTGTAAACAGTAAAGAAATGACCCATTTCGTTAAAAACGTGTTTTGGAAGCTCGCTTATATCCTTGTACATATTATAGTTAGGGTCGTTAAACGGAATAGCAATAATTTTTTCGTCATTACGTCCGTTATCTATCATAGAAATAACCCCTATAGGATATGCCCTAACAAGTGTCATAGGCTCAATCTGCTCAGAACAAAGCAACAGCACATCAAGCGGGTCATTATCATCACCATAGGTGCGGGGAATAAATCCGTAGTTTGCGGGATAATGCGTTGAGGTATGCAAGATTCTATCCAACATAAGGTATCCTGTTTCTTTATCTAATTCGTATTTTTTCTTACTTCCTTTTGAGATTTCTATAACACAAATAAAATCCTCTGCATTTATTCTTTTTGGTGAAATATCGTGCCATATATTAGACATATCATTGACTCCTTAAACTATATATATTTTTCTACAAATTCTATTATAGGAGTTACATCATCCAGACCATGCGGATTATGTGCACCTATACTCTTGCTTATTATCTTTATTTTTCCGTTATGTGCTTTATAATAGTCCTCTAACACCTGACCGTTTTCCTGATACAGAACAACATTATCGGCATTTCCGTAAACCATAATTATGGGAATATCATTTTTTATCAGAATATCCATATGGTCGATAGGGCTGTTTCTGAAATTAACAATGGTTGATTTATTAACCTTGTATGTATTTGCAATTTCTATCCATAATCCAAATCTGTCCTCGCAATCACCAAGACCTGCCATACTCAAAATATTAAGCACGGGTGCATCAAGATACATAACACTTACCATCTCCGGATAAAGCTGTGCAAATCTTGCTGCCTGCAACCCTCCGCAGCTCATTCCGACAGTAGCACACCTTGCCTCAACATTAAGCTCTTTTGCAACATATTTTACAAAGTCTGCCATTATATGAGTTTCTTCATCGGGTGCCCAGCGAGTCTGGTGCGATACATAACAAAGATAATATCCCTTTTTTACCATTTCTATTTCAAATTTAGGGAATGCATCCCAATACTCTGTTTTTAAAATAAGTTTACCGTTTGGTGTGCAATTCGGATATACTATTTTTGCATCACGTTCCTTAAATTTAAATTCTTTTATTTTAAAATCGTTCCATAAATTCTCGCTCATTTTATTTTCCTCCTTGTATATAAGGTAAAATTTGCTATACACCATAAATTATATAACAATTCGCTTAAAATGTCAATGTTTTACCAAGCCAAAATAAGAAAAAACAAGAAATCGAAAATTGCTTTAACGATTTCTTGTTTTAAGAGTTATATTACAAATTTATTTGCTCTCCGAAAGCTTTACATTAACCTCTTTTGTTTCTCCGTCGTGTACTACTTTAAACAACATATAATCACCCGGCTTTTTCTTATCGCGAAGCTCGTTAATCTCTGCTGTAGTTTTAACCTTTTCACCGTCAACGGAAACTATAATATCTCCTACCTCAAGACCTGCCTTTTCCGCTCCGCTTCCCTCTGACACCTCAGCTATAAACATACCATACATAGTTTCCTGTATAGATATTCCAACCAACGGCCTGCCTGTAACATAGCCTTCATTCATAAGGTCATCTATAATCGGTTTCGCCTCAGATATTGCTATTGCAAAGCCCATTCCCTCAACACCTGTTGTTGAAAGCTTAACTGAATTTATACCTATAACCTCACCATATTGATTTATAAGCGCACCGCCGCTGTTACCATTGTTGATTGCAGCGTCAGTCTGTAACAGATTATATGTTCTGTCCTCAATAGTCATAGTTCTGTTAACTGCACTGATTATACCCGCAGTAACCGAACCACTGAATTCCATACCCATAGGATTACCTATTGCCACCGCAAGCTCACCGACCTCAACAGTTGTAGAATCACCAAGAGTTGCTACTGTGAGCTTAGCGTCTGTTTTTATTTTTAATACTGCAAGGTCGGTTTTTGAATCCGCACCCACAAGCTCAGCACTTATCTCCTCACCTGTGTTTAAAATAACAGATATTTCACTTGCGTTTTCTATAACGTGCTGATTTGTAACAACATATCCTTTATCATTTATTATAATTCCCGAACCGCTGCCCTGTTCAACAAGACTGTCATTGTCCGACGACGGACCATAGTAATAATATCTGCCTGTGAAAGGGTCATAAACACGTTGTCCCTGAACTTTTGCTTTATTTATAACACCAACAACACTCGGACCTACCTTTTCGGCAATCTCGGGAATTGTCAGTACCTTTTTTCCGATTTTATATGAAGCAAGTGAAGTCTGTGCATCGTCAGCACTTTGCGTTACTTGCTGTGTTTCATAATTTTGAGCATCGTTTAGCATTACCCTTTTATTGTTATTGTAAACAACAAAACCCGCACTAAAAGCGGCTGCTGTCAATGCGCTTGATAACAGTGCCGAAACAAGCGCTGTAGCAAACGGTCTTTTCTTCTTCTCCTTTTTCTTAGCGTCATATATAATCATATCAGTTGAATTTGTGTACGGATATCTTTTCATTGCATATACCTCCTATAGTTATTTTTTCATTCTGTAATTTTATTATACAACTTACTTTTTACCTGCATATTAACTGACTGTTAACTTTTTGTAACTTATTTTATCTTATCATGATTATAGATTCATTATACTCCATTTGTTTATACTTTGTCAATCAATAAAATAAAATTTACAATGTCTTAATAATTATAATACTTGCAATTTTTGGCATTTTGGTGTATAATTAAATTTACGATATTAAGCATATGAGGTGTTGGATGCATGTACATAAAAGATATATTTAAAAACAAACGCTCTGTATATTCGTTTGAGGTGTTTCCGCCCAAGAAAGCGGACAGTTTTGATGCGGTTAAAGAAACTGTAAAAACACTCTCAGCAATGCCTATAGATTATATAAGCGTAACATATGGTGCAGGAGGCTCAACAACAAAAAGCACTCCCGACGTTGCGGATTTTATAGAAAATGAATGTAAAATGACATCTCTTGCACATCTTACATGCATATCATCAGACAAAACACAGGTTAAGTCTATTCTTGACGATTTAAAATCAAGAGGAGTGGAAAATATACTTGCATTAAGAGGTGATATTCCTCAGGACGGTTGTGTTACAACTGCCTATAAATATGCATCCGACCTCATAAGTGATATAAAGGAGTATGGTGATTTTTGTGTTGGTGCCGCATGCTATCCCGAAATGCATCCCGAATCGGAAAGTGTGGAGCAGGATATAGAAAATCTTAAAATAAAGGCAGACAGTGGTTGCGATTTCTTTGTTACCCAGATGTTTTTTGATAATGATAAATTCTACAATTTTAGAAACAAGCTGCAGCAAAAAGGTATAAATCTTCCGATAACTGCAGGTATTATGCCGCTTACAAATATAAAACAGATTGAACGTATGTGTCTTTTATCGGGCGGAGCATCTATGCCATCTAAGTTTACACGTATGTTTGCACGCTATGGGCATAACCCCGAGGCATTAAAGCAAGCGGGCATTGCGTACGCCATAGACCAGATTACAGACCTTTTATCAAACGATATTGACGGTATACATCTATATACCATGAACAAGCCTGAGGTGGCGCAAAAAATAACTGATATTGTTAAGGTATTATTTGACTAAATCAGAAAGGTGATTCTCATATGAATATAAAGGATATACTTGGCAAACAAATCCTCTTTTTTGACGGAGGAATGGGAACAATACTCCAAAAGCTCGGCATGAAAGGCGGAGAAATTCCCGAACTGTTAAATTTAAAAAATCCCGAAATGATTTTAAAAATACACAAAGCCTATATTGATGCAGGCGCAAATATAATAACAACAAACTCATTTGGTGCTAACCCTTTAAAGCTGAGGGACTGCTGCATTGACGATATTGTGGAGGCATCAATTAAAATAGCAAAAAAAGCAGCTGACGAGTCATCAGAAAACGTCTTTGTAGCCTTTGATATCGGTCCTACGGGACAGTTACTTGAGCCTTTGGGTAACTTAAGCTTTGATGATGCGTACGAAAGCTTTAAAAGAATTGCAATAACTGCACAGAATTGCGGTGCTGACCTTGTTATAATAGAAACAATGTCCGACACATTAGAAGCAAAGGCGGCAGTTTTAGCAGTTAAAGAAAATACCGATTTACCCGTATTCTGTACAATGACCTTTGATGAGAGCGAAAAAACTCTTACAGGTGCCGACCCCGTAATTATGTGTGCAATACTTGAGGGCTTAGGCGCAGATTGTATTGGCATAAACTGCGGACTCGGTCCTGAGGCAATTTATCCTATGATGAATAAGCTATCCGAGGTTTCGTCAATTCCCATAATGGCTCAGCCAAATGCAGGATTACCTAAAATTATCGACGGTAAAACCGTTTATGATGTAACACCTCAAATTTTTGCAAAGGAATGCGAAAACATCGCAAAGCTTGGCGTAAGTGTTCTTGGTGGTTGTTGCGGTACAACTCCCGAGCATATTAAGGAGCTTGTTCTTGCTTGCAAAAAGTACAAGCCTGTTGTGGAAAAGAAAAATCATACTATTGTATGCTCATATTCAAAGGCAGTATTTTTAGGCGAAAGACCTGTTATTGTTGGTGAAAGAATAAATCCTACAGGCAAGAAAAAATTCCGCGAGGCGCTATGCAACAATGATATAGACTATATTTTAAACGAGGCATTCGCGCAGGAGGAGGCAGGTGCTCATATACTTGATGTAAACGTAGGTTTGCCAGAAATTGATGAGTGTGCAACAATGGAAAAGGTTGTAAAAGCAATCTCATCTTCTGTAAATTTACCACTACAGATTGATAGCTCCGACCCTAAAACTATAGAGCGAGCTTTGAGAATTTATAACGGAAAACCAATGATTAACTCCGTAAACGGTAAGGCAGAAAATATAGAAGACATAATGCCTATTGTAAAGAAATACGGTGGTGTACTTGTTGGTCTTTGCCTTGATGAAAATGGCATACCTCCAACTGCAGAGGGACGTTTTGAAATTGCAAAAAAAATCTGCGATAAGGCAGCAGATTACGGAATAGATAAAAAAGAGCTTGTAATGGATGCACTCACTCTTACAATAAGTGCACAGCAAGAGGAAAGCGCACAAACCATTAAGGCGCTCAAAATGATTAAGGATAATTTAGGTGTAAAAACTGTTCTTGGCGTTTCTAACATATCATTTGGATTGCCAAGACGGGAGCTTATAAACAGTACATTTTTTGCACTTGCACTAAATAACGGTCTTGACGCTTGTATAATAAATCCATGCGCAGAGAGTATGATGAATACATACCGCTCATTCCTTGCACTCACAGGCTATGACGAAAACTGTGCCGATTATATAGAGAACTACGCAAATACAAAAGCTCAGACAACTGTAATATCAACCAAAACTGAGGCTTTGGATAAAACCGAGGAAAATGCACTGTTTAACATAATAGTAAAAGGCTTAAAAGACCAATCATACAAAGAAACTGTAGAAATGCTAAAAACCCACGAGCCAATGGATATTATAAACAACACGCTTATAAAAGCACTTGATGTTGTAGGAAATGGGTTTGAAAGCGGAAAAATGTTTTTGCCTCAGCTTATGATGAGTGCACAGACTGTAAAAAACTCCTTTGAAGCGATAAAGGAGCACATTACATCGAACGGAAAAGAAGAAGAGAGCAAAGGAAAAATTGTAATTGCCACTGTAAAGGGCGACATACACGACATTGGCAAAAATATTGTTAAGGTACTTCTCGAAAATTACGGATACACTGTAATCGATTTAGGAAAAGACGTTCCACCGCAAACAATAGTCGACACTATAAAAAGAGAAAATGTACATTTATGCGGTCTTAGTGCGCTTATGACAACCACCGTCGTCGGCATGGAGGAAACCGTAAAGGCAATACGAGAGGAAACTCCCGACGTTAAGGTGTTTGTAGGCGGTGCAGTATTAAACGAGGAATATGCTAAAATGATTGGCGCCGATAAGTATTGTCGCGACGCACTCGGTGCAGTTGCCTATGCAAATGATTTTTTTTCAAAATAACAGTAATAACCAAAATTTTATTAAATAATTTTTTAAAAACTCTTGATTTTTTCTAAAAATATGATATAATATTACGAGTGCATAAGTTATATGCACCCATAATATCGGGGTGTAGCGCAGGTGGTAGCGTATTTGACTGGGGGTCAAAGGGCCGCAGGTTCAAGTCCTGTCACTCCGATAGAAAAAGCGACTTGCTTGAGCAGGTCGCTTTTTCTATTTATATTATTCGCCCAAATCAGGTCTGCCCCAATGGGTTGGTACCATTGTATCCATAGTACCGCCCTGCATAACTTCCCAACAATATGAATTTAAGAAGTTTGCAAGATACTGCCAACGTCTTCTTACATCGTAATCCTTTTGCTCTATTGCAATTTTTAAAATATCCTCTGTTGCTTTTGGTGTTTTATCAGTATCTCTGTATGCCATTGCCATTTCAAAATAGGTCTGGGCATTATCCACACCACCAAGTCGCGGCGCCATAACATCCTCCATAAACTTCATTGTACTGTTTTCGGGGTTATCAGCAAAATACTCAAGTGCAAGATAGTTAAACTCTGTATTTGTGTGATATGGTGATGTTTCACCAAACATTGATACTGCATCAAGTCCTGATTTATAGCTCAAAAGACATTGTTTTCTTATCTTTTCTACTGACAGCGTATGTCTTCCTCCCCACCATTGTGTACCTGCGTGAGAACGCATAATATGACGGAACTTCTGCATTGACGGAAGCATTGGTGCACCCTCCGGCCATGTATCATCTCTATGTACCTCGTCGCACTTCCACTGCCAAAAAGTAGTTTCAGGCATATTAAGAAGCTTCTTCAAATCCTCTGACGGATTTGGTGAGTTATAGATTGCAACTTCATTATCCAGGAAATGATGATATGTTTCACAAATAATGAGTGCATCTTTCTTTCTCTTTAAAATGGTATCGGATACATCAGGATAAATTGCAGCCATATCCTCTAATGAGATATATTGCTCATCCGATTTCCCACTTCTTCTCTTTTTACAGGTCTCGCACTGACAAATTCCTGTATCGCTCGATTCCATCTGTATTCCGCCAAGCTCGGGAATTTCTTTAAACAACCAGTCTACAGACTCAAGAACAAACTCCTTAAGCAATGGATTTGAAGCGCAACCTTGCGGCTCACTTTTACTTCCCCCTCTGCCTGGACAATGCTTTATAACAGGGCTTCCGTCTGCATTTTTTGCAACACACTCGGGATTTTCTCTGAAAAATCTTTCAAGTGAATATTTATGTTCACCCTCGTAGTAAATTCCACCATATGCAAAAAGTCCTGCAATTATATATGCATCTACGCCTTTTTCTAAGGCATATTCGCACACTCTTCTTGCACCGTCCACACCAAAGTGTCTGTCACGAAGAAGTCCTACTATGCCAACAGCATCCATTTTATGTTCTGCACACCAGTCTATTGCACGCTTATAATCATGCTCAAACATTTCGGGGTCCTTTAGATATGGATTACCCACTCCGCAATTTTGCGCACCGGGTGTATTCATACACCAGTTTGTACAATGATCCCATGTCCAGAAAAATCTATGTGGTATTCCTTGTTTTTTTTTCATTTTATCGTCATTCCTTCCTATTTATGCTGGTATTAAACCAAGTCTAAAAAAATTGTTTAAATTATAGGTCAGGTCTGTCTGTTCCGTTAGGAAGTATCAGCTTTAAGTCGCCGCCTTGCTTGATTTCCCAGTAATATGAATTTAAGAAGTTGCCAAGATACTGCCAACGTCTTCTTACATCAAAATCTGTCTGGGCAGCTGCAATTTTTGCAATGGAGTCTACTGCATTCGGAATTTTTTCAATTTCTATGTGCAGTTGCGCCATTTCATAATAAGCATCAGCATTATCTATACCACCAAGACGAGGTGCCATCATATCGTCGATAAAGTTCTTTGTACTGTTTTCAGGATTATCTGCAAAGTACTCCATAGCAAGATAGTTAAACTCCGCATTTGTATGGAATGGCGAAGTTTCACCAAATATTGATACTGCATCAAGCCCTGCTCTGTGGCTTAGCATACATTGGTTTCTGATTTTTTCCACCGACAATGTGTTTCTGCCACCCCACCATTGTGTACCTGCATGAGAACGCATAATATGATGGAACTTCTGCATTGGTTTCATAACAGGGTCGGCATTCTTCCAATAGCCGTCTCTGTATGCAGTATCAAATCTCCACTGCCAGAATGTACTCTCAGGCATATCAAAAAGCTTCTTTAAATCAGCTGACGGATTTTCGTCGTCAAATATTTTACACACATCCTCGAGATAGTGATGATATGGTACGCATATTACAAGCGCATCTTTATCTCTCTTTAAAATAGTATCTGATGCATCGGGGTAAATTGCAGCCATATCCTCAACAGAAATGTATTGCTCGTCTGATTTTCCGCTTCTTCTGCTCTTACACTTCGCACATTGACAAATACCGGTATCGCTCGATTCCATCTGTATTCCACCAAGCTCGGGAATTTCTTTGAATAACCAGTCTAATGACTCAAGTATAAATTCCTTAAGTAACGGATTTGATGCACAGCCCTGAGCCTCAACATTACTTCCGCCTCTGCCGGGGCAATGTTTTATAACGGGACTTCCATCTGCATTTACTCCGATACATTCAGGATTTTTTTCGAAAAACTTATTAAGTGAATATTTATGGTCGCCCTCATAGTAGATACCGCCATATGCAAAAAGTCCGGCTATTATGTACACAAGCACGCCTTTTTCTCTTGCATATGCACATACCTTTCTTGCACTTTCAACTCCTCCGTGTCTGTCACGCAACATTCCAGCTATACCTATACCGTCTATTCTGTGTTCTGCGCACCAATCTATTGCACGCATATAATCATATTCGAACATCTCAGGATTTTTAAGATACGGATTTCCCACTCCGCAGGTCTGTGAACCAAGTATATTCATACACCAGTTTGTACTGTGGTCCCACGTCCAGAAAAATCTATGTGGTATTCCCTGTTTTTTCTGCATATATTTCACGCTCCCATGCTATTTATTGACAATTTATGTCTGCTAAGTGCATAATAACACAAAGGCTTCGTTAATTCAATGGAAAAAATCAAACAAAGCCTTTTATTATATTTATTTTTTTACTAACATTTTTGAGCTATATTCATCTTTTGGAATATATAATTTCCTGTCTTGAGATTTATATTGCTTTTTACTGAACATATCCTCATATATACCATCTTCTTTTACGTTGATTTGGACATCATCAGTTGCATAAACACCTATAAAGCAACTGTTAACATACACAGGTGCATTTTCACAGTATATATGTACTCCGCAAAGCTCTGCGATTTTTCTTAAAAGCGCACCGCTCATATTACCGAGCGACGAATAAAATGACATATAGTTACCACAATCCTTGTAAGAGAGTGCGCTTACTTTGTTATCGTACTCTACAAGTGTTTTTGCATCATTATCATTTACATACAGATATGGTGCAGATAACACCTCACCGTCTGTACCTGAGTATTGCGGTTTTTTATCCATTATTGCCATGCTCATATCCACAGTTTTTTCAACTGCTTCAATACCGCCATTTATGTATCTTGGTGCATAGCCCCACAGGATTGATTTTCCGGATTTTTTTATTTTATCAATAACCTCATCCTGTTCGGGTGTTGTTTCAAACGCGGTAAGGAATATAAATAGCTTATATTGTGATATGTCAAATTTCCCGAGATTACCTAAAGAATATACATCGTACGGAGCACCCATTCTGGCAAGACCTTCTCTTTGGTTAAACAGAAGTTTGGAGTTTATTCCCGACTTTTTGTTTACACCATAAAAGACCTCACCCGATACGATAACTGCAATTTCTGAAATCGACTTTTGTTCTTTTTTTGTGTTCTCTCTGGAAATCTGTATCATCTGTGCAATGCCTTTTAGCATTACATCCGAGCTGTACCAGCCATTCCACATATCAAACCACCACAACGAAGCACCGTTTGCACCACAAAGCAAAAAGTCTCTGCGCATAAGGTTTAATGTTTCCATATCGTCCTTACAACAATATCCCGCAGGCGGAATTTCCACACCCTCCAAAAAGGTATGTGAACGATATGTTCTTTGGTCAAACTCAAAGTAATAGAGCTTATCGTACATATCCATAGCCTTGTGAGCAACCATAAAAGCACTTACCGAATCAGGCTCACGGAAGTGATATGATGCAGGCGATGAAATAATATCTATGTATTCACTCTTAAATACCTTTTCGTATGCCTGATGTGGATTATTCCACAGCGATACACCGCTAAATTCAAAGACATATCCGTAGTATAACCCAACAAGTTTATTGTAGTTTGTAGTCTCTTTAACCTTTTTTGCAAAATATAGTATGGTATCTGCGCCAAGCTCTGCGTGTGCCTTATGATAAAGACAAACCTCATCATCATTATAAAACGAGATTTCTTCATCAAGCTCAAGACGCTCCTGAGATGGAATAACTGCATTAGGATTTTTTGTATAATCCTTATAATATTTATCCTTTATCGGATGAGAACCCTGATTATCGTACCAGCTCATCCATTCGGTACCATTTCCGCAAAGTAGATAGTAGCCATAAAATTTATCACCATATTTTTCTTCTACATGGGAAATAACAGTTTGAATATATTTTGCAGTTTCCTCTCTCCACTCGCTATCATACATCATTTGCGAGAGCCAACCATAACTATTCGGAAAGTTCTCATGAGTTTCGTGCCACCAGTCCCTTGTGTTTATGTCTATCATAAGACCAAAATAGCAATCGGGCGCACTATCAACAAACATATCAATTTGCTTATCTATAACGCTAAGGTCATATTGGTCTATGCCAAACCAGCTCTCGCCATATAATGAATATGGAATACCATATGCACAGTTTCTGCCCGAGATAAGAATACTCATAAACTTAATTCCCGCATTTGCAAAATCAGATATATTCTCAGGCGACGGGCGAAACGACTTAAACGAAAGCGGCTCATATGCCACACCATCTACGTCAATTTTTAATACACCATTTACTCTCTTTAATTTACAAACCATTTTTTAATTATTCCTTTCTTAATTATGCAGATTTTTACAAAAAACATATTCATACGCTCGGACCGTCGAGGACGCCGGTCCCTACAATTTGAAAATGGCAATATAAATTTTTTACTTGGCCTCAAATTCAAACAAATACCCTGTGTGCTTTGGCAATATATCGTTTTCTATATCAATTTTATCACCGTATATTTGCTTTAAGCACTTACCCTCTGGCATTGAAATTTCTGCTTTTCCATGTTCTGTTGTATGCATAAAGAAATAACTCGCATTTGCATATATAACTGCATCTTTTTTGCTATAAATATGAACTCCCTGACTTTTGCAGAAATCGCGAAGCTCATCGGTTGTTATATCATGATTCTCGTGTGTTATAACAAGACAATCCTTGTTTTGGTCTATAATCTTTTCAAGTGCAGGTGTTATAGATGGTGTAAGGATTATAATCGCCTTATACTTATCCTTTATATCCTCATAGTCCTCGGCAAGATACGCATCGTACGGTGTGCCCATAAGTCCCAGATTTACTCTGCCAAAATATAGTGTTTTAGAAGAAAGTCCTCTTTTGGAATTACGCACACTTGTGCAGGATTTTTCATCAACAATAACCGCAACCTCACTTATTGAGCGCATATCCTTTGTAAGCGACTCATTTGTAATTTTAATAAAGTTCTCAAACATTTGCATATACGCGGAATAATGATACCATCCGCCGCCCATATCAAACCACCATAATGCGTGTGAGTGTGTGAGTGCCCTTGCATAATGCTGCTTGATGTTTTCGATTGCAAGCCATCTTTCTCTTGGCTGATAGTTCTGATTTTGAAAGTGTGGTATATCAAAAAGCGGTTTTGAGATATGTGTTCGTGTATCATTTTCAACAAAATAAAGTTTGCCATGTTTTTTTAAACTGTCAACAGGTAGCATACACGGATGGTCAATACCAAGCTCTCTGTTTCGCATATACGAAACAGGACTGCACAAAAAGTCCACATTTTCATCAGCAAGAACACGGTTAAGCGCAAAATGTGCATAACCATAGCTTGAACACACCTCAAATGTGTAACCGTAAAAAGAGCCTACTATAAGCCTATACCCTGTTTTTTCTTTCGCAAATTTTGAAAACTCACAGAGTCTGTCTGCCGCCACTTGCGATATAAAAGCATTGTATTCGTCCTCCGAGCCTGAGAGATTGTTCTCTTTTATGTATTCGTTAAATTTTTCTCTCGAACGCTTTCCTTTTGAACCGTCAAGGTCATACGGAAACCATTCCTCGCAATTACCCTCTGCAAGCTGGTATCCTATGATATTATCTCTGTACGACGAATTTTCGATGTGGTCTATGAACATTCCAAGATATTTTTTAGTGTCCTCTGCCCATTTATCCGAAGCATAGCATGGTCTTTTTATGTTCGGGTTAGCACTTCCGTAATCGCATAATTCGTCAGGATTTTCTCTTTCCCATCTTATAGGCAACGACATATTAACTCTTGGAAATATATACGCATTGGGACATTCCTTAATAATCTGGCCAAATGTGCGGTCAATGATACCAAAATCCGGCTCTTCATTTTCAAAAACACCCGGTGCAATCGCAGGAATTTCGTTCATTTCCTGAATTCCTCTTGTAGAAAAGTTTATTGGCACAGAAAATAGTCTGTATCCTGCCTTTGCAAAATCATCATAGCGTGCATTTTCGATAAAATACGTCATATACGCATTAGCACCAATAACTTCATCGTTTATTTTAAGCATTGGCACTCCATTTATAACCTCAATTTTTGACGTTACCATTTTTTCTCCTCCCATCATATATGCTTTATGGCTTAATTATATTCCACAAGGATGTATATGTCAAGCTATTTTACCGCCAAACAGTAAAAGTAGATTTTTTAGAATTTATATTTTAAAAACTCTACCAAAAAGGGTGTTATCGTTGATAACACCCTGATATCAATATTCTTTTTTTGAGCATGTGCACCCTTTGGCACATTGCTTTGCATTAGGGCAGCCAATACACTTCTGACCTGCTTTTTTTGCTTTGTAAATATACAAAAGTGCGCCACCTAAAATAACTGCAAGAACAAGGACAATAATAATATTTTCCATAGTTTTAGACACTCTCTTTTACTGATTTTTTTGGATTTTTACCTGATTTCGCCATAAGATATATTATAATCTCCACCATAATTACAACTGCGACAAGTCCCCCTACAAAGCCTGTGCCAAATTTACCTTCTGCAATGAGTGTACCAATCTGGTATACCAAAAATGCTACTGTATAACCTGTGCCAAGTTGCAACATAACTCCGCCAAACATCCATTTTTTATCCTTAATTTCTGAATTCATTGCACCTATTGCCGCAAAGCATGGCGGTGTAAACAAATTAAACATAAGACATGCAAGTGCAGCTGCCTTTGTTATACCAAGTATTGCCGCAACCTCATTCTCGCCGCCTACAAGCGAAAGTGCTTCCGTATCAATAAAGTTTGTTATGCCATAGCATACCGCGATAGTGCCTACAACATTTTCCTTTGCAATAAAGCCTGTTATTGCCGCTGCCGCCATTTGCCATACACCAAAACCCAAAGGAATAAGCAATACTGCAACAGGCGATGCGATAGATGCAAGTATAGAGGTGCTCTCCATACCCTCACTAATAACCTCAAACCTCCAGTTAAAAGACTGCATAATATGTACAAGCGTATTGCACACCAGAATAACAGTTGCCGCTTTTACAATAAACGACCATCCCCTCGAGCACATAGAGAAAAATGCACCCTTTATTGACGGAAACCTGTATTCGGGGAGTTCAATAATAAAGAATGATTTTCTGCTCTTATTACCTGTAACGCTGTTTATAATAAGTGCACCAATCAGTATTATTACTATTCCCGCAAAATACATCAATGTACCCACCCACGATGCATCTTTGAAGAATACACCCGCAAAAAGCGCAATCACAGGAAGCTTTGCACCGCATGGCATGAATGGTGCAAGCATAGCGGTCGCTCTTCTCTCACGTTCATTACGGATTGTCCGGCAAGCCATAACACCAGGAATTGCGCAACCCGTACCTATTACAAATGGTATAACTGATTTGCCCGAAAGACCTACTCTTTTAAATATCGGGTCTAATACAACACTTACTCTTGCCATATATCCGCAATCCTCTAATATGGCAATCAAAAAATACATTATCATAACAAGCGGTAAGAATCCTACTACTGCACCCACTCCGCCTATTACACCGTCAACTAATATTGACTGCAAGAGTGGATGTACATTTTGTGTTAATGTACCAACCCATCCTTTGAACATATCAATGAGTGTTACTAGTCCCGGGACTACAGTGCCATCTTTAAACTCATAGCCCTCGGCAATCCAGACACCAAGCCATGCCTGAGAAATCTGGAATACCAAAAACATAATAAGTGCAAAAATAGGAATACCAATCCATTTATTTGTGATAACAACATCAATTCTATCGGTAAGATTTTTTTGTGATGATAAAACATTTCTCTCTTCTACGTTTTTTACTACCAGATTAACAAACTCAAAGCGCTCTCTGTCGGCTTTTTCCACTGCTTTTTTGCTTGTTTTGTCAACTTCGCCCTGCTTATATGGAGCTATCTGTTCTTTGCCCACTTGCGAAATTGCAGCGTCTATAACATCTTTTAACCCCTCCGATGATGTTGATATAGTTTCAATTACAGGACAGCCAAGTTTTTCAGATAAAACATCCGCTCTTATGATTGTCCTTTTCTTTTCGTTTATATCACTTTTGTTAAGTGCCACCACAACAGGAATTCCAAGCTCTAAAAGCTGAGTTGTAAAAAACAGACTTCTGCCAAGATTTGTTGCATCTACAATGTTTATAATAACATCGGGATTTTCATTTTTTACATATGTACTTGTTATACTCTCCTCCGAAGTAAATGGCGACATTGAATATGCACCCGGGAGGTCTACCACAACAAGCCCATCTGCATTATAATATGCTTTTTTTATAAGGTGCTCTTTTTGTTCTACTGTAACACCCGCCCAGTTTCCAACCTTTTCGTTTTGACCTGTTAGTGCATTGTACATTGTGGTTTTACCCGAATTCGGGTTTCCCGCCAAAGCAATTTTCATTATCCTTCCCCCTTGTGCTTAACACATATATCACGGTTAGTTACAGCTAACCAAAACCCAAAAAAATAAATTGTTAAAGTTACACACAAATGGCTTGCGCCAACTGATTATCTATATGGTATCTCGCATTTTTGACAGATACCACACATCCACCCCTTAGCTGCGATATAACAGTAATTGCCTCACCACTGTAACAACCGAGCGAAAACAAAAATGAATTTAATTCTTCATCATCAGTATTTATACTTAATATAATATATTCTTTGCCCTCTTGAGCCTGTTTTAAATTCATATATACCACCGTCTTAAATAATTGTTTTAGTTACCCTCGGCTAACTTCATGGATATTATACCATTTACCTCAAAATTTGTCAATAGCTTTTTCTAAACTTTTTTATAATTTAAATGTATTGATTTTTGTGCTTATATATGCTACAATTTACATAAAGGAAGTGATATTTTATGCACAATAAATTCATGAAAGAGGCAATAAAACAGGCAAAAAAAGCTTACGAAATCGGCGAAACACCCGTTGGTGCAGTTATTGTACACAATGGTAAAATAATAGCACGTGCATATAACAGACGCGAAACAAAAAAGAATGCACTTATGCACGCCGAAATTATAGCAATAAACAAGGCATGCAAAAAGCTCGGCGGATGGCGTCTACCAAACTGCGAGCTTTATGTAACACTTGAACCCTGCCCAATGTGCAGTGGTGCAATAATAAATGCACGTGTAGATAAAGTCTTTTTTGGAGCATATGACAAAAAATCAGGTTGTGCCTCATCTGTTATAAATCTTTTCCAAAAAGGCTTATTTAATCATAATGCAGAAGTTACGGGCGGCATCTTACAAGATGAATGTACTTTACTTCTTACATCATTTTTTAAAGAACTCCGCACTCAGAAAAAAATCCTGACTACCGTACAACAAAATAATCCACTATGTAATCCTCAACCACATCCATAAGCGACATAGGTGTAACTGTGTTCCTTATTAAAACATCAGCAAATCTTTCGACATCATCTCTGCGGTAAAATATATTATCAATTTCCTTTGACTCACTTACCTTTCCACCGCCTTCATTACAACTTGTTTTTACTATTTTTATACCATAGCTTTGAAGGTCGCTGTATTTTTCCGATATATCCTCTGATATTATGTAATATTCCATCTCCATATCCAGAAGCTCTGTTCTCCCGTACAATGATATTTTCTTCATCAAAAACTCTCCTTATGTTACAGTTCTGTTACGGTTTGTTTGCAAAATTATTATAGAATACTTTTTTATATTTGTCCATATAAATCATCACCTATATTTTGTCTTAAACTGCTTTTATTTTGGCATTGGTTTTAATTTCTGCCACAATTCTTTGTTAACCGACACAATAATATAAAGACTGATGTCGGCTTATAAAATATTATGTCGTGCAAATTTTTAAGAAAAATCCCCGCACCCAATATTATATTAAAGTTTTTTGGGAAATATTAAAGTTTTTTATAAAAAATACTTGATATTTTCTAAAAAGTATATTATAATATATATGTATTTTTGAATATGCTTTGGCGATGATGACCGAGCCTGTGCGATTATAACCCGTGAACCGTGTCAGATGGGGAACCAAGCAGCACTAAGCGGTGCTTGTGATGTGTTACAGTAAACTCGGTCGGAGCCTTTTTACATAAATTTTTGCACCTTGTGGGGTGCGTTTTTACTATTCGGGAGGTTACAAATGGCACATCAGGCTATTTACCGAAAATGGCGTCCAATGATATTTGAAGATATAATAGGACAAAACCATATCACCAATACACTAAAAAAGCAAATAACAACGGGACGCATTTCGCATGCGTACCTTTTTTGCGGTACACGCGGAACAGGTAAAACCACCTGCGCCAAGGTACTGTCGCGTGCTGTCAACTGTCTTAATAATACAGATGGCAGTCCGTGTAATGAATGTTTTGTGTGTAAGGGTATAATAGACGGTTCTATTCTTGATGTAACCGAAATTGACGCAGCCTCAAACAACGGTGTTGATAATATCCGCGAAATTCGTGATGATGTAAAATATGCCGCATCTACTGCAAAATATACAGTTTATATAATAGACGAGGTTCATATGCTATCAGGCGGTGCGTTTAATGCACTATTAAAAACATTAGAGGAGCCGCCCGAGCACGTTATATTTATATTGGCAACAACTGAGCCGCATAAGGTTCCGCAGACAATTCTATCAAGATGTCAGCGCATTGACTTTAAGAGAATTTCACCATCAGATATAACCGTTCGTATGAAGCAGATAGCACATGGCGACGGTCTTGAAGTTTCGGATGATGCTTTTGCACTTCTCTCACGTCTTGCCGATGGCTCAATGCGTGATGGCTTAAGTCTTTTGGAGAGAGTGGTTTCATCATGCGGAAACAGCGTAAGTGCAAATTCTATAATACAAACACTTGGCATCTCTGACCTTGATACTTCGTACAGACTTTTAGATGCAATAATAAATAGTAATGTAGAAGATATTCTCCAAATTATAGACAGTGTTTTATCGGACGGTAAAGACTTAAAGAACTTTATCGATTCGTTTATAAAATATATACGCGACCTTATGGTTTTAAAGGTGAGTCCATCATCGGAGAGTACGTTAGACTACAGTCAGGAGGAGCTTGTAACATTGCGTTCACAGGCAAGCAGGCTTACATTCGAAAAAATATCGCACTCGGCAAAGGTTTTATCCGACGCACAGGCAGATGCAAAATGGTTAAAATCACCGCGAATTGTATATGAGATGGCACTTATAAAGCTTGCACGTCCCGACATTGACCGCTCCCCCGAGGCAATACTCGACCGCTTAAGCTCAATGGAGAATAATATAGCTCCGACACCGATACAAACCGTTGATACATCTGCATTGGAGAAACGTATTTCCTATCTCGAAGAAAAGCTGAAAAACGGAGCAGTAATCGAAGAAACTCCCAAAGAAGAAGCACCGGAGCCTCAAAAAAAAGAGGTTTCAAGAAGATTATATGAGCCAATTCCAAAAGAGGAGCTACACAGTCAGAATCCATTGGTTAAGGTTGTTAAAAACTGGAGTACAACCGTAAAGTCAATAATAAGCACATACGGTTATCTCACAGGACCGCTATTGGGACGTGATATAACAATCGACCGCGAGGGCGTAATACTGTTATATAACCACGACGAAACGGTGCTTAAAAACTTAGCGCAAAGATATCTTAATAATATCCAGAGCGGTTTTGAAAAAGCAACAGGGACAACATACCGCGTAAAGGTTGTATGGCGTAATGACCTTGATGATGATTGCATAATTGACGTATGGGCATTACAGCCCCCAACAGCAAATACCACGGAGGAAAATACCACAACACAAAATGCAGACCCCTTAAGTGAACTCATAAAGGATTTCCCCGAGATTGTTGACCCGACAGATGACAGAGAGTTTTTGAATTTCACATCAGATGAAACGGACTTTTCTCAGTCGGAGCTTGATGAAGAAAAAGAAGAATTTTTAACTACTGACGAGCTTTCGTCAGATGATGAATAAAGAAAGGAACTATTAAAAATGGGAAAGTATAAAGGATTTTCAGGAGCAGGAATGAACTCCAACAAAAACGTTAGTAACGTAGTAAAGCAAGCACAAAAAATGCAGGAGGAAATGGAAAAAATTCAAGCTGAAATCGAAGAAAAAACAGTTGAAGCAACATCAGGCGGCGGTGTCGTAAAGGTTGTTGTAAACGGTAAAAAAGAGCTTGTTTCTTTAAACATTTCTCCCGAGGCAGTTGACCCTGATGATGTAGAAACTTTAGAGGACCTTGTTATTGCGGCAGTAAATGATGCCTTAAAACAAGCCGAGGAAATGATGGCAGAGGGTATGAGTGCTGTTACAGGCGGTCTTAACATACCCGGACTATTCTAATGCACGCACCCGCAATAGAAAGCCTTATCGAAAAATTCGAACAATTGCCCGGTATAGGCAGAAAGAGTGCTGAGAGGATAGCTTTTCATATTTTAGAAAACATGTCACCTGAGCAGGTCAGAAAAATGAGCGAAGATATAATGGGCGCAAAAGAGAAGATAACCTTTTGTGCGTGTTGTCAGAATCTTACCGACAAGAGCCCATGCCATATCTGCTCATCACAAAGACGGGACAACTCTATAATATGTGTTGTAGAAAGTCCGGAGGACGTAAGCGCTATTGAGGCAACAGGCGAATATAATGGTCTTTTCCACGTTTTACACGGAGCGCTATCGCCCATTGACGGAATAACACCTGATGATTTAAAAATAAACGAGCTTTTACTTCGTCTTACAGACGGTGAGGTAAAAGAAATCATTATGGCAACTAATCCGACAGTCAACGGAACTGCCACTGCAGTTTATATAAATAAACTGCTTGCACCATTTGGCATAAAGGTTACAAGAATTGCACACGGAATCCCGATAGGCTCTGACCTTGAGTATGCTGATAAAATTACTCTTGTAAAGGCACTTGAAGGCAGACAGGATATGTAATAAAACATCAAAACGGAGATATTTATGTTAGATGTATGTTTAATAGGCTGTGGCGGAACATTCCCTCTGCCCGGCAGACATTTGGCGTCTCTTATGGCAAGATACAACGGTCATTATATTTTAATTGACTGCGGTGAGGGCACTCAGATTGGGATAAGAGAGGCACAGCTAAGTTTTAAAAATATAGATGTCATCTGTATAACCCACTTCCATGCCGACCATATTTCAGGTCTGCCGGGGCTGTTGCTTACAATAGGTAATTCCGACAGAGTGGAGCCTTTAACAATTATAGGCCCAAGAGGTGTACAGAGTGTTGTAAAAAGTCTTTGTGTTATAGCACCAAGACTTCCTTTTGATGTTCAATTTATAGAAGTAGACGATACAGAAAAATCCTTCGAATTTAATGGATACACAATATCGTCGTTCAGACTGTATCACGAAATAGAATGTATAGGATACTCAATAAACATTCCGCGTAACCCCAAATTTTTGCCCGAAAAGGCAAAAGCGCTTGATATCCCCGTAAAGTATTGGAGCATACTACAATCGGGACAAAGTATAGAATATAATAATCACATATATCGTCCCGACGAGGTTTGCGGCGAACCACGCGAGGGCATAAAGCTTACGTATGTTACAGATACACGACCCATTGACTTAATTAAGAAAAATGCCCAAAGCTCCGACCTCTTAATATGCGAGGGAATGTATGGCGATAACGAAAAAATGGAGGATGCAATAAAAAAGCGCCACATGACGTTTATTGAGGCAGCAAATATTGCACACGACGCAGATGTTAAAAAGCTATGGCTTACACATTTTAGTCCCGCACTCCCCGACCCCGAGAATTATCTCTCTAATGCAACAGATATTTTCACCAATACCGAGATTGGTGAAGATGGGAAGAAGATTACAATATTATTTGAAGAATAGAACAGGTGTGATGTTGCTTAACGCAACACCACACCTGTTTTTTAAAAATTCATACTCTCAAAATACTTCTCACCAAAGCTCTCATCATTACCGAGAATTATCTCTTTCGATATTTTTCTTATACGCTCTACTTCATCTTTTAACTCTTCCATAACACACTTTATTGCACCGCCAAGGGAGCTATTACCGATGCTCACTATTCTATCGGCAATTTCCGTTGGTATTATTCCAATCTGTGCGGCACTTTCATAATTTATACCATTCCCGAATCCGCCGGCAAGAAATACATTTTTTATATCCCCGCTCTTTATTCCATGATTTTTTATAAGAATATCAATACCCGTACAAATTGCCGCTTTTGCCATCTGAATTTTGCGGATATCTGCTTGAGTTAATACAACATTCTCGCAAAGCATATACCCATTATCAAAATATTTTTCACTTAGCAGACCCGTTTTATCTATTATGTTCTCCCTGAGCAGTTTTGCAATCAAATCAATAATTCCCGAGCCGCAAATACCTATAGGCTTTTTATTACCTATTGTTTTTATTGTACTATCCTTAATACTATATACTGCACCCTCAACACAGGCTACACCGCACGTAATTCTTCCACCCTCAAACGCAGGACCCGCAGCCGCAGAGGTACATAAAATCCTGTCCTTGTTGCCGATTGCCATTTCTCCGTTTGTGCCAAGGTCTAAAAGCAGTGATATATCATCATTTTTTGACATCCCTGAAAGTAGAATTCCGTTTACAATATCACCGCCTGTATATGTGCCTATTCCACCCGTTATCATAACGGAAAAGTCCTTTGTTTTATCACCTGTAATATCAGAAAATGAGGTTTTTACCGTATCAATATTATATGGTTTAAACGGATACTCACCCAACCCCTTACATGAGTATCCCATAAGCAAATGCACCATTGCAGTGTTGGCGCTTATTATTGCCTCGTCTATGTCATCATCCTTGCATAGTTTGTCAACACCATCTGTAAGAGTATCGCAAATAAGTTTTTTTAAGACTTCACCATTTCCGCTATTTGACGCACTTATCCGCGAGAGCACATCTGCACCATAAACCTTTTGAGGATTTATGGCACTAAAAGTACCCACCGATACACCGCCTTTAAAATACTCAAAAACAACCGTGGTAGTTCCTATATCAATGCAAAGTATACTCTTGTTTTGCAACAGTATTTCTTTATTATATCCCTCTAAAATGTGCGCTTGCTCTGCTTTTGTATGATTTTGCCTTACCGGACAGCTTGCATTATTACACATCATACAATTTTTCTCTTCACCTAAAAGCTCCATTTTGCAGGGACAATACGTATTATTCGACATATACTGTTTCCTCTTCTAAACCTACATATTTGTTTTGAATACATCTGCAACCTCTGTTATGGTGATGTATGCCTTTTCATCAACGGAGTGTACAATATCTCGCATTTTCGAAATCTGAAAACGGTCAAGTATAAAATATACCATCGTCATATCAGAGTTGGAGTAACCGCCCTTTACGGATATTTTTGTTATTCCGCACTCAAATTCAGCCATTAAAATCTCACAAATCTCTTCCGGCTTAACCGTTATAATCATTGCTGCTTTTGAACGGTCAATACCCTCTACAATAAAGTCAATCGTCTTAAGTCCTGCCACATAGGTAACTATAGAATATAAAGGCAAAATCCAGCTGTTTATAATAATTCCGGATACAATATAGAGGCACACATTATAAATCATAACGAACGTACCTACCGTAATACCTATTTTCTTTGCAAATATAACGGACATAACTTCTATACCGTCTATCGCTCCACCGTATCTTATTGTAATACCGCTTCCAACACCGGAAATCAAGCCGCCAAACAGTGCACATAGCAACAAATCTGTACCAGCCAGAGGAGATGCTAAGGATACATCAATCGGAAGTATATCTGTTATAAGCCAAGCACCAAATGAGTATATCGCTATTGTATATAAGGAATATATCGTAAATAAAAGACCTTGCTTTTTATATCCAAAAACAAAAAGCGGAATATTAAGTACCAACAAGAATGCCGATAACGAACACCAATCAGGAGTAATCTGAGACAACAGCATAGCAGTACCGGAAATTCCGCTGTCGTACAATTTTACAGGCGAAAGGAATACTGTTACACCAAATGCATTTATAAGCCCGGCTATTGTCAACATTATAATATTCTTAAATGAGAATTTTTGCATAATTACCCTCCAAAATTTAATATCATTTCACTTTATATAATTATTTTACCACTTTTTGCACGCAAATTCAACCATTTTGTTATATTTGTATTGACTTTTGTCAGCAAAAAATGTACAATTTAAGCATAAACTTTTTTAAGGAATATATTTTATGAGTACAATTTTAACATACACCGCCACTGAAAATGATGACGGAAAAACCGCCGAAAACATATGCAAGCTGGAATTTGGTATATCATCAGGACTTATGACCTTTCTAAAGCTCAACGGAAGACTTAAAATAAACGATAAAATATGCAGAAGTATTGATACACTCTCTGTTAACGACATACTAACTGCAGATGTCAGCGAAGATGAAACATCCCCCAACATTGTTTCGACAAAGCTTGATTTGGATATTGTATATGAGGACGATTATATTATCATAATTAACAAACCGCGAAATCTGTGTGTACACCCGAGCATAAGAAATTTCGACAACACTCTTGCAAACGGTATTATGCATTATTTTAGAGAAAATGGCAAAAATTATTGTTTTCATGCGGTAAATCGCATTGATAAAGATACATCGGGTCTATGTGTAATTGCAAAGAACAGATTTGCACACGGTGTTTTGTCAGAGCAGATAAAGTCTAAAAAATTCAGCAGAAAGTATATGGCAGTTATAGAGGGCATTCCTCAAAACAAGAGCGGAGTTATTGATAAGCCTATTCGCAGGGAAAATGAGAGTATTATAAAAAGAGCTGTTGCGCCCGACGGTCAGAGTGCAATAACACACTATACCGTCTTAAAGACAGATGGCAAAAATTCCTTAGTGGATATAAGTTTAGAAACGGGCAGAACTCACCAGATACGAGTTCACTTTTCGGATATGGGGCATCCACTTGTTGGGGACTGGCTATACGGAACAGAGGACAAGGAGCATTATCAGGGGCATCTTCTGCACGCGTATTATGCACGGTTTTATCACCCTGCTGCAAAAGAGCTCATGGAGTTTAGTATACCACTCCCTGCAGATATGAAAATTTTATAAGAGGTTAGAATTTCCTATTTTGTATAAAAAAATACCACCTTGCCATTATAACAGGGTGGTAATTAGTTAATAATTCCTATTGTCTTAATCTCACTTACGGGGAATGTTATTGGTCTTCTATCAACAGCAATGGTTACACTATTTTCTTCAAGTCTAATATCTTCATCTTCATCATCAACGTCATTAACAGAAACAACTGTACCAACAAATATTTCATCATCAATATCCGTTATCTCAATTCCTTTTGCGTCTTTATATTTATAAATATCAATCATAGAAACCTCCTTGTATTTAAACAAACTCGCTTTTGCGAGTTTGCACCATACTTCTTCCCTATTCACTATTACATATTACATATTACTTCAAAAAAGCGAATAGTGAATAGGTAATAGTGAATAAGTAAAAATCCGCACACTAACGTGTACGGATTTTTTTATGAGCCATCGGAGATACAGTCGACTTCGTCGCCTTGACTGCTTGGCGACCGAAAGCTTGCGCTTGCAGTACCCGCCTGCGCACCAACTTCGCTAAAAATATGCCACCGGCATATTTTATCCACGCTCGTTGCCCTCTCAGGGTTCGAATCTCCTTTTGTTGCACAAAAAAAGCACCCTATGGGTGCTTTTTTATGAGCCATCGGAGATTCGAACCCCGGACAACTTGATTAAAAGTCAAGTGCTCTGCCGACTGAGCTAATGGCCCTGGCAGGGATAGCAGGACTCGAACCTACGAATGCCAGAATCAAAATCTGGTGCCTTACCGACTTGGCGATATCCCTATATGGTTTTCTCGGCTATTATTTACAAAACCTCCGAAACATATTCGAAGATTATTGAGGGTGGGTAGTGGGATTCGAACCCACGACATTCAGGACCACAATCTGACGCTCTAACCAGCTGAACTATACCCACCATAAAATTATCAGCTTTGCTTGTACAAATTGCCAATAAGTAAACGTGTCTGGAGGGATTCGAACCCCCGGCCCATTGCTTAGAAGGCAATTGCTCTATCCAACTGAGCTACAGACACACAATGGAGCGGGTGATGGGAATCGAACCCACGCGGCCAGCTTGGAAGGCTGGAATTCTACCATTGAACTACACCCGCATTATGAATTTGTAACGTCATCTCTTATGGCTGACCAAGATAGTATACCAAATATTTTATGTTTTGTCAAGTATTTTTTTGTAATTTTTTTATTTTTTTTATTATGCCCGTCTTTATGATTTTTTTACTGCAAAACACTTGAATTTTTTTAGTAAAAATGGTATAATTAGTATTATATATAATTTATATTTGGAGCACAAAATGTTAGAGAAAAAATGGGAATATAAAAACAAAGTTCTTAACCAGGAACAGATAAATAAAATATCAAAAATATATAAAATCCCACGTATTATATCGACCATAATTTTAAATCGCGAAATTCCGGAAGACGAGATTTTGAGCTACCTTTCAAAATCCATCAAAAATATTATACCGCCATACGATATGTTAGATACTCAAAAAGCAGTAGACAGAATTTTTAAAGCAATAAACGATAAAGAAAAAATTGTTATATATGGCGATTATGATGTTGATGGCATTACCTCGACTACCCTGCTTTACGATTTCCTCAAATCAAACGGTGCAGATGTCTCATACTACATCCCCGACCGTAAGGACGAGGGTTACGGAATAAACATTATGGCAGTCAATAAGCTATCACGTGCCGGCAACAAGCTTATGATAACCGTCGATTGTGGAATAACTGCTGTTGGCGAGGTGGAATTTTCGAAATTACAGGGCATGGACGTTATTATAACCGACCACCACACCTGCAAAGAAAGAATACCAACCGCCGCCGAGGCTGTTATAAATCCAAAAAGGGAAGATAACGACTATCCGTTTAAGGCATTAGCCGGTGTTGGTGTTGCATTTAAGCTTGTGCTTGCCCTTGCAATAAAGCTTGGAATAAACACAAATGAATGCTTCAACAGATACATAGACATTGTTGCAATAGGTACAATAGCCGACGTAGTTTCACTTACAGGCGAAAATCGTATTATTGTAAACAGAGGAATTATGGCAATAGCAAATTCCCCGCGTCCTGGTGTAAGAGCACTTTTGGAAGTAAGCGGCGCACTTAATAAGCCCATTACTCCTATTACAGTGGGGTTCTCACTTGCACCCAGATTAAATGCTGCCGGCAGACTTTCAAGTGCAACAACGTCAGTAGAATTACTTCTCGAAAAAGACTACTCAAAAGCACTGGAAATTGCAAAGGCTCTTGATGACGAGAACAAAAAACGTCAGGAAATGGAACGTACAATTTTTAACGAAGCCTTGGATATGATAAGGTCTGACGTAAACTTTGATAAGAAAAAAGTAATTGTACTTGCAAAAGAGGATTGGCACCACGGGGTTATCGGTATCGCGGCGTCTAAGATAAATGAGATGTTCTATAAGCCATGTATACTGATTTCTCATTCAAACGGAATAGGCAAAGGCAGTGGAAGAAGTATTCCGTCGATGAATTTATTCGACGCTCTTTCACATTGCACAGACGTCTTATCCGATTTTGGCGGACATGCCATAGCTGCCGGACTCAGTATAAATATGGCGGACTTTGACGCGTTCTGCGAAAAAATAAATAAATATGCAGATACCGTGCTCGAAAATGATGATATGACACCGCGTCTTAAAATAGACTGTACATTGTCTGCACAACACATAACACTTGGACTTGCAAGGCTTATATCAAAACTCGAGCCTTTTGGTACAGGCAACGAAAAACCCGTATTTTCACTGCTTGATGCAGAGGTTATAAATATTTCTACCGCAGGAAACGAAAATCAACATCTGCGAATGAAAATTGCAAAGGATAATGTTATATTAAACTGCATAGGCTTTGGTATGGCAGAGTTTTCCGGAATAATTCAACCCCACTCAAGGGTAGATGTTGCATTTACTCTGGAAATAAACAACTATATGAACAACGAAACTGTTCAGCTTGCGCTAAAGGATATAAAGCGCAGATAAATTAAACCTACAGGAGGCGTAATTGATTGAGCACTGCAAATAATACTATTCTTGATGCAGAATTGTTGCCTTTAGAAAAATACGACAACACAGACGAAACAATTCAACATATTATACTCAAAGTAAAAAAATACAGTCATAATGCAAATACGGATATAATTGAGCTTGCATACAAGGTTGCGAAGAACGCTCATAAAAATCAGTTTCGCAAAAGCGGCGCTCCCTACATCGAACATCCCGTTCAGCTTGCGTATATCGCTTCGCAATTCTCGCTTGATGCAACCGCTATCGCGGCGTGCCTTTTGCATGATGTTGTTGAAGATACACCGTACACGTATGAGGATATCGTTACTCTGTTCGGCAAAAGCGTTGCCGATCTGGTCGACGGTGTAACAAAGCTTAAACAGATAAAATATACTTCCAAGGAAGAGCAACAGGTCGAAAATCTCCGTAAGATGTTCCTGGCAATGGCCAAGGATATCCGCGTAGTTATAATAAAGCTTATAGACCGTCTTCATAACATGCGTACACTCAACTTTATGTCCCGCGACAAGCAGGTTTCCATTGCAAAAGAAACCTTGGATGTATACGCTCCGTTAGCACATCGTCTTGGTATGTCTAAAATAAAGATTGAGCTTGAGGACTTATCCCTAAAATATATCGACCCTATTGCATATGGCGAAATCTCAAACAGTATAAACCAGAAAAAGAGCGAACGTGAGGCACATATAAAAAGTGTCATCAGTATATTTGAGCAAAAGCTTGTGGAAATGAATATTGAGGGTCAGGTAACAGGCAGAGCAAAGCATTTTTACAGCATTTTCAGAAAGCTTTATACAAGAAACAAAACAATGGAGGAGCTATACGACCTCTTTGCAATAAGAATAATTGTAAATTCAGTTACTGAATGTTACGGAATATTAGGCATGGTACACGATTTGTACACTCCCGTACCAATGCGTTTTAAAGACTATATTGCAATGCCTAAACCCAACATGTACCAATCGTTGCACACCACCGTTATAGGCCCCAACGGAATACCTGTGGAAATACAGATACGTACATGGGAAATGCACCAGATTGCAGAAAACGGTATCGCAGCACACTGGAAGTACAAAGAAGGAAAGTCAGGAGTAAGCGATATCGACTCAAAGCTCGAGTGGGTCAAAAATCTTCTTGATACTCAAACAGACATCGAAGATGCAGACGTATTCTTTAATACACTAAAGGTAGACCTGTTCGAGGGCGAGGTTTTTGTATTTACTCCTCAGGGCAAGGTAATCTCACTGCCAATGAACTCAACCGTTATAGACTTCGCCTTTGCAATTCACTCCGCAGTAGGCTATAAAATGAGCGGTGCCAAGGTAAACGGTAAAATAGTTACAAACAGCTATCAGGTACAGACAGGCGAAATAGTAGAAATTCTAACACAAAACACACACGGCCCAAGCCGCGACTGGTTAAAGCTATGCAAAACATCCAATGCAAAAAACAAGATAAATCAGTGGTTCAAGCGCGAGAGACGTGATGAAAATATAGAACAAGGCAAAGACTTTATCGAAAAAGAGCTGCGCCGCCTTGGCAATACTCATGCGCAGTTATTCAAGCCCGAATGGGTAAATATTATTATAAAACGTTATGGTTTCCACTCGCTTGATGACCTTTACGCAAGTGTCGGCTATGGCGGACTTACCGCTCAGAAAGTGGTTATGCGTCTGCGCGAGGAATGGCTCAAGACACAAAAGGAATTAGATGCAAAGAAACAGCTCGAGGTAATATACAACGAAGAAAATCATACTGTAGAAACAGTTCCGGCAAAGAAACATTTTTCGAGCCATGGTATTGTTGTACGTGATATAGATAACTGTCTTGTACGTCTTGCGCATTGTTGTAATCCCATTGCAGGCGATGATATAGTCGGCTTTATAACAAAAGGCAGGGGCGTAAGCGTTCACAGAAGTGATTGTCCGAATATGCGAAAGGACCACATGAGTGAGGAGGATTTGGGCAGATTTATAGACGTCAGCTGGGATGCCGAGAGGAGCACCTCCTATACTGCAACATTACAGATTGAAAGCAAAAACCGCGATGGTGTTCTTTTAGAAATTACAAATATCCTTGCTAATTTAAAAATTCCGTTCAAGTCGGTAAATGCATATGTAAATAAGCAGGATATTGCAGTAATAAACATTGGTGTTGAAATAAGAAACACCACAGACCTTGCCTTGCTTGTTAAAAAGATAAAACAACTGCAGGGTGTAATAAATATAACCAGAAATTCTAATTAACTTTTATAGTGGAGGAAAAAATGAACGAGGTACTCGATATAAAAATCACTACCGAATATATCAAGCTTGACCAGTTGCTTAAGTTTTCGGGTCTTGCCGATACAGGCGCAGATGCAAAGGATATGATTTTAGATGAGATTGTATCTGTTAATGGCGAAATCTGCACCATGCGCGGAAAGAAAATCCGCGAAGGTGATGTTGTAAACGTTGCATTTGATGATGCAGACGTAAGGATAAATGTTGGAGTAAATTAAATGTATATTTCGTCTCTTTCTCTGAAGAATTTCAGAAATTACGAGGATTCTGTTATTGAGTTTTCGCCGCATACAAACCTTATATACGGTAACAATGCGCAAGGCAAAACAAATATTTTAGAGGCAGTATATCTTTTTGCACAAGGCAGAAGCCACCGGACAAGAATCGATAAAGAGCTTATACGCTTTGGTTGTGATTTTGCACAGATTTCGATGACTTTTCATGACAACTCACGTGATTATACCGCATGCATGCGTTTTTTAAAGAATGGCAAAAAGAGCGTAAAGGTAAACAATGTACCAATTAAAAAGCTTTCTCAGTTAATGAGTTATCTTAATGTGGTAATGTTCTCGCCCGAAGACTTAGACCTCGTTAAAGGCTCTCCATCTTGTCGCAGACGTTTTTGCGACAGTGCCATAAGTCAGCTACACTCAAAATATCTTAGTGAACTCATAGACTATAACAAGGTTCTTGCACAAAAAAACACACTCTTAAAAACACTCCATCAGAACAGAGTAACATCTGATGCCACCTTATCGGTATGGAATGAACAACTTGCAACACATGGTGCACAGATTATGCAATACAGAGTTGATTTTATAGACTCATTACGTGAATTCGTTTGCAGAATACAAAAAGAAATCTCAGGCGAGGAGCTTAAAATTTCATATAAGCCGGGCATAAAACTTAGTAATATTTCAAAAGAAGAATTTTTTGAGCATATAGAAAAACGTCAGGCAAGAGAAATTGAGTTTTCCTCTGCATGTTACGGAGTACAACGCGATGATATTGATTTGTTTATAAATGGCACAGACGCAAAAATATACGGTTCACAAGGTCAGCAAAGAACAGTTACACTCTCTCTTAAAATTGCTCTTGCAGACTACTTTTACAACAAAAGAGACGAATATCCCGTACTGCTGCTTGACGATATCATGAGTGAGCTTGATATAAACCGCAGACTCTACCTCGCAGAAAAGATACGCGACAAGCAAGTGCTTATAACAAGCACCGATACAGATATCGCCCACAACACACCCGATACAAAGCTTTTTAGGGTCGAGAGCGGAAATATAATATATTAAGGCGGAATTTATAATGTATATCCACATAGGAAATGACGCAGTCATAAATACAAAACACATAGTAGGAATATTTGATGTAGAAAATACGACAGTATCAAGACTTGGCAAAAACTTTTTAGGATATGCCCAGAGCAACGGTAATGTAGTATACGCAACAGAAGACTTACCAAAATCATATATCGTAACAAAGGTGAAGGATACTATTACAGTATATATTTCATCAATGTCAACTCAGGTATTATCAAAACGTGCAAAAATGTCAACAATGACAACAAACATAGATTAAAAAACGTCCATTAGAAAGGAAAGGATAAAATAATGAACGAGTTCGAAAACAAGATTGAAGAAAAATATGACGAAAACCAAATTCAGGTCTTAGAGGGTCTGGACGCGGTAAGAAAACGTCCCGGCATGTATATCGGTTCGACCGCCTCGCCCGGTTTACACCATCTTGTATATGAGATAGTGGATAACTCAATAGACGAGGCACTTGCAGGCTTCTGTACCGAGATAACAGTTGATATAAATGCAGACAACTCCGTTACCGTAACAGATAACGGCCGTGGTATTCCTGTAGGAATTCACCCGCAACAAGGCATACCCACAGTCGAGGTTGTTTTGACTATTCTCCATGCAGGCGGTAAGTTTGGCGGTGGCGGATATAAGGTGTCGGGCGGTTTGCACGGTGTTGGTTCTTCTGTTGTTAATGCACTCTCAGAACGCCTTGAGGTTGAGGTCTCAGACGGTGAACATATCCACTATCAAAGCTATGAAAGAGGTGTGCCTACATGTAAGCTAAAGGTTATAGGCGATACCGATAAAACAGGAACAAAAATAACCTTTAAGCCTGACGGAGAAATTTTCGAAACCCTTGTCTTCGATTATGATATATTGCTTAACCGCTTAAGAGAACAAGCATTCCTTAACAGAGGCATTAAGATAATATTTAACGATAAAAGAGACGAAGAACGCGAAAGCGTTACTCTTCATGCGGAGGGCGGTATTAAAGAGTTTGTTAAATACTTGAACCGTAACAAAGATGCTATACACGAGGATATTGTATATTTTGAGGCACAAAAGAATGATATGATGGTAGAGGTTGCAATGCAATATACTACATCATATGCCGAAAATCTTTTAAGCTTCGCAAATAATATACGTACAATAGACGGTGGTACTCACGAAACAGGCTTTAAATCAGGTCTTACAAGAGTTATAAATGATTATGCAAGAAAATATGGTCTTTTAAAAGAAAAAGACCAGAATCTTTCAGGCGAGGATACAAGAGAGGGTCTTACATCTGTTATAAGTGTAAAGGTTATGGAGGCTCAGTTTGAGGGTCAGACAAAAACCAAGCTTGGCAACAGCGAGGCAAGAGCACTTGTTGAGGGTGCGCTAAACGATAAGCTTGCAGCATTCCTGGAGGAAAACCCAAAAATCGCAAGAACAATAATAGAAAAGACTCTTGCAGCATCAAGAGCAAGAGAGGCTGCAAAAAAAGCACGTGAGGCATCAAGACGCGATTCTAACGGTGTTAACTCATCACTTTTAGGTAAGCTTGCACGTTGTCAGGACGAGGGCGAGGATTATGCAGAATTATTCATCGTCGAGGGTGATAGTGCGGGCGGTAGTGCAAAGCAAGGAAGAAACAGAAAGTTCCAGGCAATTCTTCCGCTTTGGGGTAAAATGCTTAATGTTGAAAAAGCAAACAGCGCACAGGTTTTAAATAACCAGAAGCTACTACCCGTTATTCAGGCACTTGGCACAGGTATCGGCAGTGAATTTGATATAAACAACCTTCGTTACGGTAAAATTATTATAATGGCCGATGCCGACGTAGATGGAGCGCATATCCGTACACTTCTCTTAACTTTCTTCTTCAGACATATGCGTCCGCTTGTAGAAAACGGAAATATATACATTGCTCAACCGCCTTTGTTCAAGGTATTTAAGGGCAAGAACAAGAATCTTGTAGAGAAGTTCGCATATGACGAAAACGAAAGAGACGCACTTATTGCCGAAATGGGCAATGGTTGTAAAGTACAAAGATACAAGGGTCTTGGTGAGATGGACCCCGAAGAGCTTACAGAAACAACTATGGATCCATCAAAGCGTACAATACTTCAGGTAACACTCGAAGATGCCGCAATGGCAGATGAAACATTTACAATACTTATGGGCGACAAGGTTGAGCCTCGTCGTGAATTCATAAAGGCAAATGCTAAAAATGTTTCTAATCTTGACTACTAATTGACTAAAACACCCCCTATTTTCATATAATAGAAACAGGGGGTGTTTTTCTATGAAATTGCATGATTGTTTTCTACGCAAGCTTATTTTATTTTCGCTTGGTGGTATTGCATATATTATTATAGAGCTTTTGTGGCGCGGTTACAGTCATTGGAGTATGTTTGTGCTTGGCGGCTTATGCTTTGTTGCAATAGGTATGTTAAACGAACACTATACCTACGAAATTCCGTTGATACTGCAAATGTTTTTTGGTGCATTTTTAGTTACTTTATTAGAATTTATTTTTGGTTGTGTGCTGAATTTATGGCTCGGTCTTAATGTTTGGGATTATAGCAATCTACCATATAATATTTTAGGACAAATCTGCCTGCCCTATTCACTTTTGTGGCTCATATTAAGCCTTGTTTGCATTGTTGCAGACGATTATTTTAGATATTATTTATTTGATGAAGAAAAACCACGATACAAAATTGTGTAATTAAAAAAAAGGACAGTCTGTCTAAATTTTATTGCTCAAACAGTTAAATCTTACGGATTTAAAACTCGCAATATCAAATTTATACAGACTGTCCTTTTTGTTTATATTAAAATCATTTTATTCTTCACACAAATCAATATCGGGATTTTCTAATGTTATATTACCAATCTTGGCTCCTCTTAACTCATCAAGCACCATATTTGCGGCACGCTCCATATCCACCTCGCCGCCTGATATAACAAATCCACGTTTTCTTGCGATTTTTTCTAAAATCTCAAACCCTTCAAGATTTTCTACTGTATCGAGCTTGTATCTTGTACACAACAAATCGGGGTATCTTTCACTAAGCAGCGCGCATAAATCATATGCCAAAAGCTCAGTATTCATTATCTCGTCCTTTATTGCACCCGTGAATGCAAGTCGTTTTGCAACATTCTGGTCATCAAACTTTGGTGATAATATACCGGGGGTATCCAAAAGTTCTACATTGCCTTTTAATCTTATCCACTGCTTACCGCGCGTTACACCCGGCTTATCTCCCGTCTTTGTGCTTGCTTTACCTACAAGACGGTTTATAAGGCTCGATTTACCCACATTTGGGATACCGACCATCATTATTTTTAATGTTCTCGTTCTGCCCTTTTGTGCATCCTTATCAATCTTGTCCTGAATAAGTGCTTGTGCCTCGTTTATGACTTTGTTAATACCTGCACCCGTTGTACAGCTTATAGGAATAACCCTTAGTCCCTCTTTTTTGTACCATTCAATCCATTTATCGGTAAGTGCCTTATCGGCAAGGTCGGACTTATTCATAACCAACAATCTTGGTTTATTCTTTATAATATCATCAAAATGCGGATTTCTGCCCGAATATGGAATACGCGCGTCTAAAATCTCGACAACGACGTCTATCATTTTAAGATTTTCCTCAATCAAGCGACGTGTTTTTGCCATATGACCGGGATACCACTGTAAATTCTGCATAAGATTCTCCATTCAAAAATATGATACAGAGAGCAGTGCAAAAATTTTACACTGCTCTTTTGCTTTTTACATAATTACTTTGTTATGCCGATTTCGCTAAGCGGCCAGATTCTTACCTGGGATTTTCCCAAAAGTGCTTCGAATGGGACAAGACCTAATTCGTAGGAACGACTGTCTTTACTTCTTGGACGGTTATCGCCCATTACAAACACCGTACCCTCTTCTACAGTAAGAGGGAATTGCATAACCGAGTCGATTGGCGAGGTTATACCGTTATAGTATTCCTCCTCAAAGACTTCTCCGTCTATGTAGACCTTACCGTCTTTTATGTCAACTGTCTGGCCCGGCATTCCTATAACTCTTTTTACATAAAATCTTTTCTTAAGGTTTTTAGGAAGCTTTACTGTAATCTTATCAAAAATACTCAGTTCGTCTTTACCCTCCGACTTTGCAACTGTGTCATAGTAGCTTTGTCTATCCTTATACGTACTGTCCAAAATAACAATATCGCCCACATTAGGCTTGTAATTTAGTCTTGATACTATAAGTCTGTCGCCATCAACAAGCGTCGGATACATACTCGACCCGTCTACTTTTACAATATCAAACAAAAATGTTTTTATAAGGAACGCTATGGCTATAGCTATGGCTATTGTATATACCCATTCCCAAAGCTCCTTTAACCAGTTTATCTTCTTTTTTTCCATTATACGACCTTTGTCCTTTCCAAAGCATTTACTATACTACTATAATATACCATTTCATTAAAAAAATCAATAATTTTAGGTTATTTTTTTAAATAAATTTAAAAGGGGACAAAACTTGTCCCCTTTGTGAAAATAAGGTTATATTCTTTCTTTAACCTTTGCAGCCTTACCAACTCTGTCGCGAAGATAGAATAGTCTTGCTCTTCTGACTTTACCTTTTCTCGAAATTTCAATCTTTTCGATATTAGGTGAGTTTACAGGCCATGTCTTTTCAACGCCAACACCGTAAGAAATACGTCTTACAGTAAATGTCTTGGCGATACCGCCGCCTTGAACCTTTATGATTGTTCCTTCGAACATCTGAGTTCTTGTACGGTTGCCTTCTACGATTTTTTGGTAAACCTTTACATTGTTACCAACAACCAACTCAGGCAAATCTGTTCTTATTTGGTCTTTTGTCAAAGCGTTAATGATTTCTTGTGTATTCATCATTAAATCCTCCTTATAATCTAAGACGTTCGTGCCGACCATGGCAGAGGACCATCCGTAATAACCATAGCATTATATCACATTTTTTCCAAAAATGCAAGCCTTTTTTTAAAAAATATAAAATTTTGTTATCATAACACAAAAAAGGAGAGGTTAAAACCTCTCCTTAAGTATTGGAAAAATTACTTTTTTACTTTCTCCAAGCGTTGCAAAGTGCTACATTGTTAGCATCCCATACGAATATTGCATTTGCTTCTCCGATTTCGAATGCTTCGTTTGCACCTTTTGTAAGTGTCTTTATTTGAACACCTGCCAATGTGCCATCTGCTGCATATGTTACTACATATGCTGTTGCAGCTTCTTCTGCAAGATATACCTTTGCTGTTGTTCCTGCAACTGTTATTGATGTAGGTAAGCCTGTTACTGTGTAAGCATCGCCTACTTTTTCTACAACATAACCTTCTGCTTCAAGCTTTTTAGCTATATCTTCTTTTGTTGTTGTAACAGCTGCACCTTCT
>JAZKZV010000017.1:0-419686 GCA_045612845.1 Clostridia bacterium | reverse complement strand
TAAAAAGCGAATTTAATTTAGCTACTCCAAAGGAGTTATTTAGCTATTGCAAAGCAATAATTTCGCTTTGCACAATAGTGCAAAATTTAGCTAATGTAATAGTGAATAGTGAATAGTATGGTACAAACTCGCGGTTGCGAGTTTGTCTCTTTTTCGTGACAATATATGCTTATTTATGATATACTTTATTTGCGGCACATCTGAATATTTTAGCCATAACAGGTGCATTTTATATTGGTAAAAATGCATCCTCTATTTTTGCACCTTGTATGGCGTAAAAGATGTGTCGCGGCATTGAGGCTATGCATTTTTTGTGCGTAGTTCAGGCTACGCACTTTTTTATGGGGTGTAAGCCACCCATTGTAGTACATGTAAATTTCGCGAAAATTACATGCCCTATTTTGAAAAAATAAAGAAAGGATGATAAAATATGTACTTAAGAAAAATTTTATCAAAAGAAAACATAAAAAGATTGGCTGGTATTATTACGCTTATAATTATTGCGGTGTTATCAATGACAGTTGTTTCAAAATTTGCAACATCACCCCAAAGTTATAAAAACACTATTCAGTCTATAGACGAGAAAAAGGGCACCGTTAGGCGAGTTTGTTTTTTTGTGGAGGTCTAAGTAACACCACAAAACAACTATTGACAAACAAAATAAAATACTATATAATGATATTGACACAAGTCGACAAAATTATACGAGGTGATAAAAATGAAGTATTGTTCAAAATGTGGTAAGGAACTTATGGATGAAGCTGTTATTTGCCCGGGTTGTGGTTGTTCCCAGGAAAACAAAACATTACAAAATCAAGCAGATTCAAGCAGCTTTGGATGGGCATTATTAGGTTTTTGTATTCCAATTGTAGGATTGATTCTTTATTTGGTTTGGAAAGATAATACTCCGTTAAAGGCTAAATCAGCAGGTAAGGGTGCATTGGTGAGTGTTATTGTGTCAGTTATATTTTATATTATTTATGCAATTATTCTTGGCGCAATAATTGGAATGAGTGGTTTTTAATATTTTATGACTGTTAAAAAGTTTCTGGCTATTGCATTTATGTGCCATCAAAAGCCGGAACGCTCGTTTCATTTTAGGGGAAAGCAATTCCCTTTATGTGCCAGGTGCACAGGTATTTTTGTTGGATATTTTTTTGGCATAGTTACTGCATATACTACCCATTGTGAAAAATATTTATATTTTTTATTGCTTATTCTTCCAATGATTATTGATGGCAGTATTCAAAATATATTAAAAATCGAAAGTAATAACTGCAGACGATTTATTACAGGTTTTCTTGGTGGGATAGGCATAATATATCTGTTAATAAGTATACATATGTTTACTGTTTGGTGGGTAACAAAATTTTTAGAATACATAAAAATTCTATGATACTTCAAAAATTGATTAAGTGTGCTGGAAAATTATATATCTATTACAAACAAAAGTGTACTGATTTTTTCAGTACACTTTTTTAATAAACCTTGAGATGTAAAATGGAATAATATAGTTGTTTTGGTTGTGTTCCGTGCCATATATGGAATAAATTATGTAATATGTAGAAGAAAATTGTTAATAATGGGTATATCTATTTACTAATTTAAAAAATTGTGTTATAATCAAACAAAGGCAAATTTTAAACATCCAAAAAACAGGAGGTAGATATTATGGGTTGTTTTTTAGTACCGGCTGCTGAAGCAGTTATCACAACAGTTGCCACAAAGGTAATAAAATCAAAGGAAAAGGAAGTAACAACAAAGGTTTCCTTTTCTAACGGAATCGTTGAAGAAGCGACAAAGATTAAATTTTCAACAAAATTAGGCTGGCTTAACAAACTGCTTTGGGGCGGAAGTGCTTTGCTTGCATTTGAGCACGTATGGCATGGAGAAATAATTCCCACATTCCCATTCCTGACTGCGGTTGAAACAGGCGAAACTGCTGATATGCTTGCAGAAATGACAAGCGCAGGTACAACAATGGCAATTCTTATAAGTGCAGTATGGTGCGGTATGCTTGCTGTGTCATCAATTATAGAAAAAAGAGCTGTTAAAGAGGCTAAGACCGCAGAGGCGGTGAGTTAATATGACTTTGTTGACTTCTGTTTTTGCAGCAATTATATGCACAATTCTCTGGTATAAGAATGCACCAAAGAATGAAATGAAAATAGGAGTACTTTGTTGGCTATATTGGGGAGCGTCCCTGATGTGGTTTGTTGATGCAGTATTTGAGTACATGGAGATTGGCGCAGAATTTTTTGCACCTGCAGCGGTTGATATGCTTAACGATTTGTACCTTGGCTTATCGGTTGTTGCACTTGGTCTTATTATCTGGCTTGTAATTTTGCTTGTAAAAGACCCAAAGGGTGTAATCAAGGCCACTCTTTTTAAAAGAAAGTAAAGTAATGGCGGCCTGGAAGTATATACAGAGCCGCCTTGATTTTTTTGGAGTCTATATATGAAATTAGAAGAATTTTTTCTTAAACATCCGGAAGTGGCTGTTGCATTTTCGGGCGGTGTTGATTCGTCATACTTATTATATGCGGCTAAAAAATATGCAAAAAAAGTATGTGCATATTACATAAAATCAGAGTTTCAGCCTCAATTTGAATTTAATGATGCAACAAAATTAGCACAAGAGCTTGGTGTAGAGGTTAAAATAATAAATTTTGAAATTTTATCCGTTCAAAGCGTCGCAGAAAATGGTGCAGACAGATGCTATTATTGCAAAAAGGCGATTTTTTCAGCAATAGTTGATGCGGCAAAAAAGGACGGATTTGACATATTATTAGACGGTACAAATGCCTCCGACGATGAAAATGACCGTCCCGGATTTAAAGCAATTCGCGAGCTATGTGTACTTTCACCGTTAAAGGAATGCGGACTTACAAAAGAAGATATACGAAAACTATCCAAAGAGGCGGGTCTTTTTGTGTGGGATAAACCCTCATATGCATGTCTTGCCACAAGGATTGCAACAGGGGAGAAAATAACAAAAGAAAAACTCATGGTAATTGAGAAATCGGAGGATTTTTTGTTCTCGCTGGGATTTAGTGATTTTCGAATACGGGTTAAAGGCAAGGTTGCAAAAATACAATTACCCGAAGCACAACTTTCACTATTGATAAAACACAGAAGTAAAATACTCGAACTGCTAAAAAAACATTATAAATCTGTTGTTCTTGATTTGGAGGTGCGATGATGAATACCGATATAAAAAAATTACTTGAAGATGTAAAGGACGGTATTGTTTCGATTGATGATGCAGTATTGGAGCTAAAGAAAAAGCCTTTTGAAGATATAGGCTACGCAAAAGTTGATATGCACCGAAAAATAAGACAAGGTGTGGCAGAGGTAATATATGGTGCAGGAAAAACCGCGGAGCAAATAACGGGAATTGTACAAAGCATGAAAAATAACGGTCAGTCCGTTATTTTAATAACACGTCTTGGCGAAGATGCGGCTATTCAAATCGGAAAAACTCATCCGCTAAAATATTACAATGATGCACGCTGTGCAATTATAGGTGATATGCCAAAGCCCGACGGTATAGGCAAAATAGTTATTGCAACGGGTGGAACAAGTGATATCCCTGTTGCGGAGGAAGCGGCAACAACCGCTGCAGCTCTTGGTAATGATGTGGTAAGACTTTACGACGTGGGAGTTGCAGGTCTTCACCGTACACTGGCACATCTTGATGATATTATGAGTGCGAGTGTTATAATAGCCATTGCAGGCATGGAGGGTGCATTAGCAAGTGTAATTGGCGGACTTGCTGATTGTCCTGTGATTGCAGTACCTACAAGTGTTGGCTATGGGGCATCTTTTGAAGGTCTGTCTGCATTGCTTTCTATGCTAAATTCCTGTGCGAGCGGTGTTTCGGTGGTTAATATTGACAATGGCTTTGGTGCAGGATATCTTGCAAGTATGATTAACCATATACAACCAAAAACAGAAAGGAACAAATAGAACTATGAGAGCTTTATACATTGACTGTGGTATGGGCGCTGCCGGTGATATGCTTACAGCGGCACTTTTGGAATTACTCCCAAATCAGACTGAATTTGTTGAAGAATTAAACTCACTCGGTATTGAGGGAGTTAAATATATAAACGAAAAATCTGTTAAGTGTGGAATATGCGGTACGCATATGAGAGTTATAATAAACGGAGAAGAAGAGGGTGAACACCACCACCATCACCATCATCATCACCATGACCATGAACACCATCATCATAGCGGTTTGCACGAAATAGAGCATATTGTTTGCGGACATTTACCATTGCCGCAAAAAGTAAAAGATGATGTTATGGCTGTTTACGGACTTATTGCAGAGGCGGAAAGCAAGGTGCATGGTGTATCTGTTTCGGATATACATTTTCACGAGGTTGGAACAATGGACGCGATTGCGGATGTTGTTGCGGTTTGTCTTTTAATAAACAAGCTAAACCCGGATAAGATTATTGCATCTCCCGTTCATGTGGGAAGTGGTCAGGTGAAATGTGCGCACGGAATTTTACCCGTTCCGGCTCCCGCTACTGCCTGCATTTTGAAGGATATCCCTATTTATGGCGGCAAGATAACAGGTGAGCTATGCACACCAACGGGTGCGGCACTTCTTAAGCATTTTGCAGATGAGTTTGGTAGTATGCCAATTATGAAAACACAAGCCATTGGCTACGGAATGGGTACAAAGGATTTTGAGGTGGCTAATTGTGTAAGGGCAATACTTGGTGAAACACAAGGCAATACAGATGAAATTTGCGAATTGAACTGCAATGTGGATGATATGACGGGAGAGGAGATTGGTTTTGCCGCAGAAAAGCTTTTTGAAGCCGGTGCATTGGAGGTATATACAACAGCTGTTGGTATGAAAAAATCACGTCCCGGAACTCTTATTCATATAATGTGTAATCAAAAAGACAAGGAAAATATTATAAGAATAATTTTTAAACACACAACAACGATTGGTATTCGTGAAAATAAACTGCAAAGATATATTCTTAATCGTCGGATGGAGAATATTGAAACAGAATATGGTAATGTGCGTTGCAAGATATCAAATGGTTATGGTGTTGAGCGTATAAAATATGAACATGATGATTTAGCCAAAATATCAAATGCAACAGGAAAATCTATCCGGGAGCTTGTAATTGAATTTAACAACATAGACAAATAACAGATATTCACTTCAAAAATATCAACTACAGGTTGAGTAAAAATAAAAAATTTTTCTATTTTACCTTTATAGTTGGATAAATTTGGTTTATAATAATAGAAAGACAATGTTTTTGAGGTGAACACAGGTGGAAAATTTTAATAATACTCAAATAAGAAAATTAAGATTAAGAAATAAAATGTCGCAAAAGGTATTGGGTAAACGAATGGGGATAAGCGACAGGGCGGTTTCCAAGTGGGAGTCAGGGCTTTCAAACCCGTCGGGACAAAATCTGATAAAGCTTGCACAGATATTTAATGTCCCCGTAGAATACTTTTTTAACAATAATACTTTAAAGCCACAAAATAACCCCTGCGGTATGGAGTCAATGACACAATTATATAAAATAGGCAGAGGACCGTCAAGCTCTCATACCATAGGACCGGAAAAAGCATGCATAATTTTTAAGGAAGTAAATCCTGATGCAGACCATTTTAAAGCTATTCTTTATGGTTCACTTGCAAAAACGGGTAAAGGTCATGGTACAGATGCGGTTATAAAAAAGACAATGCATCCGTTTGAATGTGAAGTGGAATTTGACTTTACAACTACTGATATACCGCATCCTAATACTATGGATTTAATTGCATATAAGGGTGAAACGGTAGTGTCTTCTGATAGGGTTTTAAGTGTTGGAGGAGGAAGTATAGTTTTTCAAAATCAGAAATTTAAAACCCCTAAAAGGATATATAAGCTCAGCAAATTTAATGATATTTTGGAATATTGTCAGAGCAAAAACATAAGACTGTGGGAATATGCACTGGAAAATGAGGATAATAATTTTATTGAGCATATGCGTAGTGTCTGGAATGTGATGAAAAAGTCCATAAATAACGGACTTTCAGATAGCGGTGAGCTTCCCGGCGGTCTTAAGGTTCAGAAGAAAGCAAAAATTCTGTTCAACAATCAGCATATTGATGAAACTGCCCAGACGAGGGAAAACAGAATGGTTTGCTCATATGCCTTTGCGGTAGGTGAGCAAAATGCATCGGGAGAAACTATTGTAACAGCGCCCACCTGCGGTGCGGCGGGCATTGTTCCTGCAGTGCTTTACTATGAGCAACAAAAGAACGATTTTAGCGATGAGAGTATTATAAGGGCGCTAATCAGTGCAGGAGTAATAGGAAATCTTATAAAAACAAATGCATCTATTTCGGGTGCTGAATGTGGATGTCAGGCTGAGGTCGGTAGTGCGTGTGCTATGGCAGCAGCGGCACTTGGCGAGCTTTTTGGACTTAGCATCGAAAAAATTGAATATGCAGCGGAAATAGCCATTGAACATCATCTTGGACTTACGTGCGATCCCATATGCGGACTTGTTCAGATTCCGTGTATCGAGAGAAATGCAGTAGCGGCAATGCGTGCAATAAATGCAGTGAGTCTGGCAAGCTTTTTGTGGAACACAAGAAAAATCTCGTTGGATAAGGTAATACAGACCATGAAAGAAACGGGTATGGATATGAACAAAGCATATAAAGAAACATCTGAGGCGGGATTATCAAAAATAGATTTATAATGTAAAAGGGAGTGCTTGGCATTTTGTGCGCAGCACTCCTTTTTTGTGTAATCATTCGTCAAGCAGATTTTTCTTTTTGTATTGTAAGGGGGAAATATTCTCCTCTTGTCTGAACACATAATTCATATATGATTGAGATGAAAAGCCGCTTTCGAAAGCTATTTGAGAAATGTTTTTATCGGTTGTAATCAGTAATTGCTTTGCAGTTGCAAGACGCTTGTTAAGCAGGTATTTGTTTGGTGATATGCCTGTTGCGGCAACAAATATATTTCTGAAATATATGCGGCTGAAATGAACATGTTGTGCAACATCATTGAGAGTAATGTTTTTCTGAAAGTTTTCGTCCATATACTGTAATGCTTTTTTCACAATGGCAATATTGCTCTTTGATGAACCGGGTGTATTTCTGTATAGAGGTATATTGCGGTCAAAAAGCAAGAATAGCGTAAAAAGCTTTGTAATAATTTCAAAATCAACCCCCTGATGACTGGATGTTGCAGCTTCAATAAGTTGTTCCATAATGTTTTTGTATTCCGGATAGTTCTCCGGCTCAAAAAAATCCGGTGTATTATCAAGCAATGATGCAATCCGCATATCCTCAACAATAAGGTGTATGTACAAAGCCTTAAAGGGTGGTACAGTGTGTCTTATATGACCGGGTTTGGCTACAATTACACTGTTCTTTTTTAGTTTATAAATATTATCGTTAATGTAAGAAAAGCCTCCATCTTCAATTACGAATTCAATTTCATAAAGACTTACCTTTCTGTTTGGTGTAACGGTTTTGTTTTTGTGTACTACCGAGGCATCATACAAGCCGAAATGTATAAGTTCAGGAAGTGTCTTAATCATTTTAATTTCCATAGCCTTTCTGTAAAAATATTATTGATATTTAGCGTTAAAAATCGCTTTAAAAAAGTAATATTTCTAAAAAATATAATAACATTCATTCTATAAAAAGTCAAGAACAAATGTTATAATTGTTTTAATGGATATATATACGAGAGGATGATGCGTTATTAAAATAACATGGCTTGGACAAGCAGGGCTGATGCTTGAAGCTTGCGGAAAAATAATTATTATTGACCCGTATTTATCTGACAGTTGTGCAAAGATAAATCCTCAGACAACACGGAGAAAACCTGTAGACGAAAAATTTCTTAAAATAAAGCCTGATATAATCATACTTACTCATGACCATCTCGACCATACTGACCCCGAAACACTTACACATTATCTTTCGTGTGAGAATGATGTTCTTGTCCTTGCCTCATATAATGCGTGGCAAAGAGTAAGAACAATCGGCTCGGGGAATAACTATGTAAGCTTTAACGCTCATACACAATGGTCAGAGGGTGAACTTACTTTTACAGGCGTAAGGGCGGAGCATAGTGATAGCTATGCAATAGGAGTTATAATAAATGACGGACACAAAAACTTTTATGTAACAGGCGACACCTTGTATAACAAAGATATTTTTGCAGATTTGCCAAACGAAATTGAGGCGGTATTTTTGCCAATAAATGGTGTTGGTAACAACATGAATATGAAAGATGCAAAGCGATTTGCAAAAGAAACGGGTGCAAAAAATGTTATACCCTTACATTTTGGTTTGTTTGATGATATTGAGCCTGAGGGGTTTGATATTATCCCCCAAATATATAAAACGATAGGAGAATGGAAATGAAAGTAACAGATATAAAATGCTTTGTTGTAGACTGCTTCAGAACCAACTGGGTTTTTGTAAAGGTTTATACCGATGACGGAATTGATGGTGTAGGTGAGGCAACACTCGAATACAAAGAAAAAGCACTTTTGGGTGCGGTAGAGCACATAAAGGAATATCTCGTAGGTAAAAATCCGTTTGAGATAGAAAACCACTGGCACAACATTTACCGCGACGCATATTGGCGCGGCGGTGCAGTATTGATGTCGGCACTTTCAGCAGTAGAAATGGCACTTTGGGATATCTTGGGTAAGAGCCTTAATGTGCCGGTTTATCAACTGCTTGGCGGCAAAGTAAATGACAAGGTCCGTATATATGTAAACGGTTGGTTTGCAGGCGCAAAGGAGCCGGAGGAATTTGGTGAAAAAGCAAAGATTGCAGTGGAACGCGGAGTAAGCGCGATGAAGTGGGACCCGTTTGGCAAAAGCTATCTTGATATATCCAATAAAGACCTTGACAAAGCACTCCGAAATATTGCCGCAGTACGTGAGGCGGTAGGTAATGAGGTAGACCTTTTAATAGAGGGACACGGACGTTTTAATGTTCCCACTTCAATAAAAATTGCAAAGGAGCTTGAACAATTTAAGCCAATGTTCTTCGAAGAGCCCACTCCGCCCGATAACCTCGATGCACTAAAACAAGTAAGGGATAAGTCCCCTGTTGCAATATCGGCAGGCGAAAGACTCTATACAAGATGGGATTATGTGCCGATGTTCAATAAAATGGCGGCAGACTACATACAACCCGATATATCACACGCGGGCGGAATTATGGAGCTTAAAAAGATTGCTGCCGAGGCGGAGGCAAGGTATATTCCGTTTGCACCGCATAATCCGTCAGGTCCGGTTGCAAATGCGGCAACATTGCAGCTTGCGGCAACTTGTCCTAACTTCTGTATTTTAGAAATAATGTACTCTGATGTTGATTACAGAAAAGACATAACAAACGAAGCACTTGAATACAAAGACGGATACATAACCATACCCGACAAGCCCGGACTTGGCATAGAAATAAACGAAGAGGAATGTTTAAAGCACCCCTATATTCCACATACATTAAGACACTACACGGGGGCATTAACGGACATAAGACCTGCCAAAACCGATTTCTACTTCTAAATTTTGTTCATCTTACTATTTTCAAAAGCTCGGAGTATCAACATACGCCGTCGCTTTTTCAAACGGCAACCTGAACAAAATTGCATTTTGTCCATCTTGCCCCGAAAGGCTTCTCCTCAATGAGCATCAACGGGCAACCACGCAGGGTCGCCCATACCACGGAACGGGATATGAAAACACAACGTAGGGGACGGGCTTGCTCGTTCCGCAAAAATACAGAAAGGAAAATAAAACAATGAAAGAATACAATGTTTGCGATTTCGGCGCAGTTGGCGACGGAAAAACACTTAATACAAAAGCAATACAAGCCGCCATTGATGAATGTGCAAATCAGGGCGGCGGCAGAGTTTTAATAAGCGGCGGTACATTTATGTGTGGCGCAATCGCTTTAAAAAGCGGTGTAAATCTGCACATAGACCAGGACGGAGTACTTCTTGGCTCGCCATCAAATGACGATTACCCCGAATTTGAAAACGTAAAGCATGTTAACAGTGAATTTTTAACAAGATGGCGAAATGCCGCATTCATATTTGCAGACGAATGCAAAAACATTTCCATCACGGGCAGAGGTACAATAGACTGTAACGGTAACGATTACATTGTTCTTGACGAAAATCCTGAATGCTGGTGGAAATACACTCGTGTAAACAAACCCACACCGCCAAGAATGGTATTCTTAACAGGTTGTGAGAATGTGCTCATCGAGGGTATTACCATGATTAACCAACCTGCGTGCTGGTCGTACTGGATTCATGATTGTGATTACGTTAACATAGATAAAATCACAATAAAAGCAAATGTGGACTACCCCAACAACGACGGAATACACATCAACGCAAGCAGACACGTAACTGTTTCAAACTCAAATATAACTTGCGGTGATGACTGTATTATATTAAGAGCAAACTGTGTTTCGTTAAAAGAAAACAAGGTATGTGAGCACGTTACAGTTACAAACTGCAACCTCACAAGCTACTCGGCGGCGGTTCGTATTGGTTGGGTACAGGACGGTACAATAAGAAACTGCACACTTTCTAATCTTACCATAACCGACACAAGTGTTGGAGTAAGCGTATTTATTCCCACAATGGAGCGTAAACCGCCAAGTCTTACAAGTGTTGGTAATGCAGACGTAGGGCGCGAAGCCACACTTATAGAAAATATATCCTTTAATAATATAGTAATGGACAGGCAATGCTCATATCCTGTTTATATCAACATCACACCAAGCGATAAGGTAATGTTTAAAGGGTTAAGAGGACTGCATTTTTCTAATCTTCATTCGCGCGGACCTGAATTTCCATATATCAATGGCAGAAAAGACAATTATGCAGAGGATATAACTTTCTCAAATTGCAGTTTTAAAATAACAGACGGCAGTGAGTTCATCAACAGAAATATACACGGTGCTACAATGCTCCGCGACTATGAGCCTAATCATCCAATGACAATAAAGAATGCAAAAAATGTATCGTTTAACAACACTACATTCACCAATGTTTAATAAAAAGAGGTGTAAAAAATAATGAAAACTGTACTTATAACAGGTGCTTGCATAAACACAGGCGTTGCAATAGTAGAAAAATTCGCCCGAGAGGGTTGGAGCGTGATTTTTACGGGCAGAAGCATAGAGGGTGTTAAGCAGACAGAAGAAAAATACAAAGAGAAGTTTCCCAATACAGAGATAATTGGATATGCTCTCGACTCTTTAACAAAAGACGGAGATGTTAACAAAGAAGGCGTTGATGATTTATTTTCCGAACTTGACAGCAGGGGAGTATTTATAGAAACATTAGTATTAAATGCTGCAGATCAGGGTCTTGGAATGAAGATTTTTGAAAATTCGCTTACAGATTTTACAAGAGTATTAAACACCAATGTGGTATGGAATTACTGTCTTTGCGAACAGGCATCTATGCGAATGAAAGAGCATGGTGGCGGAAACATAATATTTATAAATTCAAACACGGCATACCGCGCAATACCCGATAGAATTGCATATGTAACCTCAAAGGGCGCTCAACTTGGAATGATGCGTGCTATGGCGATGGATTTGGGCAAGTATAACATCAGGGTAAATGCAGTATTACCGGGAATGATAAAAACAGACCGTTGGGAGGAAAATCCTGAGTTTTATAAAAATGTACCATCACGCTTTACGCCAATCGGCGATGTTGCGGTGGGTGAGGACGTTGCCGATGCAGTATGGTATTTTGCAACAATGGCAAGAAACACTACCGGTGCGGAATTGGTGGTTGATGGCGGAAACACTATTCAGCTTTATCCGATTATAAAAAATGACTAAAAAGCGAAGTTTTTTGATATCACTCAAAAGTGGCTGTTTAAAAATACCTTTTAAACAGCCACTTTTTGTTATATAATTCTTTTGGCATATTTCCAACCGCCAAAATCAGGGTCAAAATGCTCATTTTCCATAAGCTTGTTCCAATCATCCTCTAAAGGTGTGTTTTTTGTATCAAGCAGACCTTTGTATTTTGGCGCGTATTCGCGAGGGTCTTCTGTGTAGAAAACAAGCATATCGGTGCTATGATATATTATTCCATATTTATCACCGTCGCAAGGGTATTCCTCCTGATACTGAAAATGATAGTATATATAGCTTGCAATTTTTCCGTGCTTAACAAAATTTATGCGAAGGCGCGGAGTCTTTTCTTGTGTTCTTTCCCAGCTCTCGTCGCTTTGCGGCGCTGAATAGTGAAATATTTCGGACATATTTTCCCACATACTTCCGTCGGGGTACGAAATCAAATCAGCGTCGAGAATTTTTGTAGGGTCTATTGTTTCCTCTTTGGATTCCACATACATAAATAGCATATTCTCATACGAAAAAACGCTTACATGTTTTGCAATATCATTCTCCATGAGTTTAATGTTTTTGTTATTTGGGTAGCCTTTAAACATAAATCTGTATATCATTTTTCTGTATCCTTTCGTTTTCTATTTTATAACATAAAAAATAAAATCTGTCAATATCTTTTTTATTTATTACACATAATAGGTATAAAAAATCCATTTACAGATAAAATTTTTTGTGTTAAACTGTTGTAAAGAAAGGTTGTGATGTGTATGAAATCAATCAAAAAATTGTTATGCTCAGTGTTTGTTATTGTTATATTCGTATGTGCAGTTACTTCAGTTATGGCAAATAGCGACATAAAAGTAAAATTAGACGGAGAACAAATCAAGTTTGATGTTCCGCCACAGATTATAAACGACAGAACAATGGTTCCGCTAAGAGCAATATTCGAGGCACTTGGCGCAACAGTTGACTGGGACGGAGATACAAGAACTGTAACCTCAACTAAGGACAATACAACTATAAAACTCACCATAGACAATGCAACAATGCATGTTAATGAGGAAACACGTACACTCGACAGTCCTGCTTGTCTTGTAGAAGGCAGAACACTTGTTCCGGTAAGGGCAATTTCTGAGGCATTCGGAACAACAGTTGACTGGATAGGAGAGGAGAGAACAGTCTTGATAACAACAGATGATATTGCAATGCCTGTTATTTGTGCATGGGAGGATAACAAAACATCAGCAGTGTCGGTAACAATAGATGACGGTGTTTATGAATCTGCCATTATATACAACGACCTCCAGAAAAAATACGGAATCCGCAGTACACAGTTTATTATAACAAACAAGTTAAATGACGAGAGCGGTTACAAAAACATGTATTATGTTGACGGATGGAACGACATATTTAAGCAGGGATATATGGATTTAGGCAACCACTCATATTCGCATTTAATTAAATATTCAACAGATACATATACCGAAGAGGAGCTCTCGCATGATATTACTACCTCACAAAAGGAGTTAAAAGAGAGCTTTCCGGGTTATGATGTTATATCATTTGCCACACCATGGGGACAAACACCCCAAAATGTTGTTGATGAGCTTAAAAAAGGTCATTATGCCAACCGTATTGCAGGCGGCGGAGTAATTAGCGGTAAAAAGATTTCCAATATGTATAAATTACCGTCAGCTACTGTTCAGTATGGAACTACAATAGAAACATTAAACGGATATGTTGATGAGGTGGTTAAAACAGGAGGTTGGTATATTCCGCTTCTTCACGGAGTAGGTGCAGACGGTTCGCCTGCAGAGAGCTTTGCTTCGAACATAAAAACAATCGAAGAACATTTTAAATATATAAAAGAAAAATCCGATAATGGTGAGGTGTGGTCGGGCAGCTTTAATGATGTTGTTAAATACATTTATGAACGTGAGGCTGCAAAGGCAGAGATAGTTGAGCAAACAGATAATTCAATAACTATAAAGGTTAGTGATACATTAGAGGATAATGAGGTGTTTGACTATCCGCTTACCATAAAGGTAAATGTACCAAAAGAGTGGACTCAAAAGGTAAAGTTTACTCATAACGATAAAGAACAAACCATTGAGGTAACAGAAGAAAGCGGAAAGAAATATATTTATGTTAAAATGGCTCCCGATAGCGGTGAGGCAGTAATTACAGCAGAGTAAAACAAAAACAGTCTGTGTTTTGCACAGACTGTTTTTGTTTGGGTAGAATACATCAAACCTTGACAAAACATAGATTTCATAATATAATTAAGACATATTATGTGTTTGGGGTAACAGAGAGGTGGCAGACATGAAAATATACACAGCAGAGAATTTTTTTAAGAATAATGAGCAAATTCACGTACAGACACAAGTTGCCTCGGGTGAAGAGGTTTTGCACAAGCATGAGTTTATTGAGATAGTTTTTGTCTATAGTGGCGAGGGAATTCATTCAATAAATGATGTTGATTATGAGGTGTCATACGGAAGTCTGCTATTTATAAACCTTAACCAGACACATAGCTTTAAAACAAATACAAAAATGAAATTTTACAATATATTTATAAAGCCGGAGCTTTTTTCGGAGGTGATAACGGGAGAAAATGTGATTGATATTTTGTCGCTTACCGCTTTTGAGGAGTTTCGTCAACACGATATAATAGAGAAAAACTACGTTGAATTCTCAGAGAATGACCTCAACTCAATAGAGCATATCATGCAGAATATGCTTAATGAATACAAAATAAAGGCAAGAGGATATAACACGGTCTTAAAAGCTTTTTTACAGGTTTTACTTACGTACTTTTTAAGAAAAATGCTTATTATAGAGGAGACGGAGGATGATAAAAAAATAATCTCCGATGAGCTTTTAAAATATATAGACGAGCATTATAGCGAAAAAATCGGACTTGGTGAGCTTGCTGCAAAGAGTTTTTATAATCCGTCATATTTTAGCCGGATATTTAAAAAGGTAACTGGTATGACGCTTATTGACTATATAACCAATATCCGTATCAATAAAGCCTGCGAGCTGCTTCTTGCAACAGAGCTGCCTGTTTCGGAAATTGCTATGAGAGTTGGTTGCAACAATAACAGTGCATTTTACGAAAGCTTTAAGAAGATAAAGGGAGTAACACCGTCGCAGTATAAAAAACAACACATGTAAAAAAATGGTGTTGACTGCACTTTAATAAAAATGCTATAATTCAAAATGAGGTGATTTATATGGTAAAATATAATAAAAAAGAAATCTATGATAAGGTAAAAGCTTGCTGGATAGGCAAGAATATAGGCGGAACTCTTGGCGGTCCGTATGAATGTACAAAGGAAATCCTTAACGTTACAGGCTTTATAACAAAGCCGGGCGAGCCGCTTCCTAACGACGATTTGGATTTACAACTTGTATGGCTATATGCTATGGAAAAGGAAGGCCCTCACAACATGAGTGCAAATATCCTTGCTGAGTATTGGATAAGCTACATACCTGCACACTGGAACGAGTACGGAATTTGTAAGAGTAACTTAAAAGCAGGCATTATGCCTCCTATGTGTGGACAGGTTAATAACCAAAAATGGAGTATATCAAACGGAGCGTGGATTCGTTCGGAAATCTGGGCATGTATGGCACCGGGCTTTTCTGATATTGCTTGTAAGTATGCTATTATGGACGGTTGTGTAGACCACGGTCTTGATGAGGGTACTTATGCAGAAATCTTTACAACTTCAATGGAAAGCTTCGCTTTTCACGAAACTGATATAAGAAAAATTATAGAGATGTCTCTCGAAAAAATTCCTGCAGACAGTCGTATTGCAAAGAGCGTAAGAACAGTTATTGAATATTACGATAAGGGAATTGACTGGAAAGAAACAAGAAACAAGCTTGTTGAAGACAGTGCAGATATAGGCTGGTTCCAGGCACCTGCAAACATTGGCTTTACAATATTGGGACTTCTTTACGGTGAGGGCGACTTTAAAAAGTCTATGCTTTATGCTATAAACTGCGGTGATGATACTGACTGTACTGCTGCAACTATCGGTGCATTTTTGGGACTTCTTAATGGTATGAAGGGTATTCCTCAGGATTGGGCAGAATTTATTGGCGACAACATTGTATCAATAGCAATCGACCAGACAAATAAGCCATTCCCTACAACTTGTACAGAGCTTACCGAGAGAACAATCAATATGATTCCATCTGTTATGAAAGCTCATGGAATTGATGTTGAGTTTACAGACGGACCAACTGAAATTGGCGAAATAAACCACGAATTTATTAACAACTGTGCTCTTGGTGCTGATTGCGACAGACTTTTGGAGGTTAATACAAATACAACAGGTACATATAACTTTATACATACAGAGGTATGTGTTTCATTCCCCGAAAATGTTAAGGTTGAGCCAAATGGAACAATAAAGATAACTGCAAGACTATTTAACAGACTTCATGACCCGAGAATGATGCATTTTAATTTAATTCTTCCTGAGGGCTGGAGTGCTGAGTACGAAAAGAGTATGATGTGTACTATGCCGCCAAGAAAATCATATTGGGAGGCAACAATAAAAGCAGGCGAAAAGACAGAGGCTATGAACAGAGTTATATTAGAAATGTGGAGCCCGTCAAGACCTACTGTAGGCTTAGTACCAATTACAATTATGGGATAAAACAAAAAAGGACGAAAGTCCTTTTTTTTGTTACATATTTTTATTTTTCATTTTCCTGTAAACAACAGGAGAACAGAAATTTACCTGTTTGAATGCCTCGGCAAAATATGATGGTGACGAAAAACCTGTTTCGGCAGAAATCTCCGTGATTGTTTTGTTTGTTCTAAGTAAAAGCTTTTGTGCTTTAGTAATTCGGACAAAGTTGAGATATTTCACAAAGGAGGTATTAAGTGCCTCTTTAAAAATGCGGCAAAAGTGGGATTTATCCAGATGCATAAGCGCACTGACATCGTCAAGAGAAATTTTTTCGCTGTAGTGCTCGTTTATGTATTCCATTACGGGGATAAATCTTGCAACCTGCTTTTTTTGAAAAAACTCTTCGGGCTCATATATAATACCATCTCTGTAAAGAATGGCACATATCTTTTGCACCGTTGCTTTTATATATTTGGTATATGCCTTCTTTTTTGTAATGCTTTCGCTGATGATTTCTTCCAAACAATTATAAAGCTCTTTGTTTGTTGATGTGCCGCTTTTGAAAACTGCACCGCTGTTTCCCGAAAGATTATTAAAGGTTTGAATAATTTTATTTGTTTTATCTGAGGAAAAATCAATCGAGAACTGAATCAGGGTGCTCGCAGTGTCTTTATATGTAAATGTTTCGTGGGGAACATACTCATTTATGAAAACAATATCGCCTGTTGAAAGCTCGTACTTTTTGTCGCGTATGTAGAAATTTGTTCTTCCGCTCATGCAGATATACATTTCACATTCCTTGTGAATATGATAGTTGTGCGAGAAGTCGTTTGGGGCATAGTTTATTCCGTGTACACTGATATGACTGTCTTGTATATTTGGCTTTAAAATTTCTGTTCTCATACAAACGCCCCCTAAAATATCAATATTGTTATAAAAAATGCAAATAAAATACGTTGTTTTACAAAAAATCTGTGATATACTTTGATTATAGCATATTTTAATTAAATGTCAAGAACATAGGAGATTTTATTATTGTTATGAAAGAATATATACGTCATAAAATTTTTAATGTTGTAGATGTAAAAGGTCTTGCCACACTTGAATATCTTAATCCAAACGGAAAATATCGCGATTATGTCGATAAGCATGACTTTTGGGAGCTTTGTTTTATAAAAAAAGGAAGAGCAAAGCTTAAAGTAAAAAAACAGAGTATAAAATTACAACAAAATGAGATTTTTCTTATTGCCCCAAATGCCAGTCATTCCTATGCTTTGCCTCAGGATGATGAAACTGAGGTTTTTGTTGTTTGCTTTGAGAGCTCTTCAAATTTATTAAAAAATATGTCTATGATTAAATTTGAGCTTGATGACAATATGCTTGGTTGTATAAGTAAAATAATCTACGAGGCGGAAAACACCTTTAAAAAGAATGATAAGGATTTGCTTGAACTTTTAGACTCACCCAACTTTGGCGGAAAGCAAGCTATAATTCTTCAGCTCGAATACCTCTTTATATGTCTTACAAGGCAGCTTGCCAAAGAAAAAGACCTGCAGGTAGTATTCTTAAATGACGAAACCTTTTATTCTGACCTTGTTGAACTAATAAAAATATATTTAAGGGAAAATATAGGAATAAAAATCTCTCTTGATGATATCTGTAAGAAAATGCATTATTCCCGTTCATTCCTGTGCAAAATTTTTAAGCAAATGACAGGAGAGACGATTTTTTCGTATTTCAATAATCTAAAGCTTGAGCGTGCAAAAATGTTGCTTAGCGAAACTGACCTGACCATATCTGATATTTCGTATCTGCTTGGTTATGATGAGGTCAAATATTTCGACTACTTTTTTAAAAAGCATACAGGTGTTGCACCTACAGTATTCAGAAATCAAAAAAAACTATAACGTATGTGTGATAATTTCTATTGATTTGTGAAAATATTTGTGCTATAATGCACCTGTAATCAAATTAAGATTGGGGGAAGTACCGTGGAAAAAATGCTTGGGGTAATGCTTGATTGTTCAAGAAATGCAATTATGAAACCCGAAAAAGTAAAGGAATTTGCACAAATCATAAGAAAAATGGGCTATAATACCTTAATGCTGTATACGGAGGATACATATGAAATAGAGTCGCAACCGTATTTTGGGCATTTAAGAGGAAGATACACAAAAGAAGAATTAAAGGATATCGACAGCTTTTGTAACAGTATTGGCATTGAATTAGTACCATGCATACAGACACTTGCACATCTAAATCAGATGTTTAAATGGAAAGAGGTATATTCTCACATTAACGATTGTGATGATATTATTCTTATAGGCTCGGAGGAATCATATGCCTTAATAGACGAAATGATAAAAACTGCATCGGAGTGCTTTACAAGCAGAAAAATACATTTGGGTATGGACGAGGCAGTTCACGTAGGACTTGGAAAATATAAGGCAAAAAATGATAACAGAAGTCGATTTGATATTATTAACGAGCATTTACATAAGGTTTGCTCCGTTGCCGAAAAGTATGGATTTGAGCCTATGATATGGAGCGATATGTTCCGACGCTTTGCAGCAGGCAACTTGGGAGAAAAGCAAACCTACAGCGACGAGGAAAAAGAAAAGCTTGCGCGTGATTCGGCACTTCCGCAGAATATTACACTTGTGTATTGGGACTATTATTCGTCAGACTACAATCATTACGATACAAGAATAAAAACCAATCAGCTCTATGGCAGAAAGGTGTACTTTGCGGGCGGAGCCTGGACTTGGGGTGGATTTGCACCATACAATGCAATGAGTATCGAAAGAACAAATGCAGCGGTATCTGCTTGTACCAATAACGGAATTGACGGAATAATTATGACAGTATGGGGAGATGATGGTGCAGAGTGCAGTCCGTTTACAATACTTCCATCACTTTTGTATGCTGCTGAGAGAATGAAAAACAATACAGATATGGAATACATAAAGAAAAAGTTCTTTGAAATCACAGGCACTGATTTTGACGATTTTATGGTTCTTGATTTGTTTGATACTCCGGGCGGAAAGCATATTGATAATGATTCTGTAAGCAAGTATCTCTTCTATAACGACCCGTTTATGGGCTTAAATGATGAATCGTGCATTGAGGAGGATAACGAATATTACAAAAATCTATTACAAAAGCTGCAAGCTGCAAGTAAGAACGATTTTGGTTATATTTTTGAAAGCTATAAGAAGTTTGCACAGGTGCTCTCTTTAAAATCTGCACTTGGTATAAAAACAAGAAAAGCATACCTTGCAAATGATAAAGAAGCGCTTAAAAATATGATAGATGAATACAAAACAGTATTAAAATTCCTAAAGGAATTCCACAAGGCTTATCAGGCATATTGGTTTGAATACAACAAACCGCACGGATTTGATATTCAGGATATACGTATAGGCGGACTGATTCAGCGAGTAACAAGTTGCATGGAAAGATTAGAAAAGTTTGTATCAGGCGAGGTTAAGTCAATTCCCGAGCTTGAAGAAAAGGTCTTAAAGTGCAAAACAAACTTTAATCCGTGGTGCAGCGAATATCACTGGGATGTATGTGTAAGTGCAAACCAGATTGGCCATAACCTTATGAGACATATGTAATATTATTTACTAAAATGTAAAAACATTAACAAACGTAATAATTATGTAATGTATTTAGAGCGGTTTTGTTATTGATATTTAAAAATGTGTGTGTTATAATAAGTGTGTATGGGATAACTTTCCATACACACTTTATTTATGAAAAGGTTTTATATCCTTTTTTAAAATTTAAATTTCCAAGGAGGAATTTGTAATGGGAACATTAGAAAAATTGTTCAAAATTAAAGAGCGCGGAAGTAGCGTCCGCACAGAAATTATTGCGGGTATCACAACATTCCTTGCAATGGCGTATATCTTGGCAGTTAATCCAAACTATATGTCAATAGCAGGTATTCCTGTTGGTGCGGCATTTAGTGCTACTGCAATTTCTGCAGGTATTGCAACACTATGTATGGCATTTTTTGCTAACTACCCTGTAGCATTGGCATCAGGTATGGGACTTAATGCATTCTTTGCATTTACTGTATGCGGAACTATGGGCTATCCTTATCAGGTTGCTTTAACAGCTATTTTAGTAGAAGGTATTATCTTTATGGTTCTATCACTATTTAAGTTCCGCGAAGCATTAGTTAACAAAATTCCAAACAACCTAAAGTTTGGTATTACAGCAGGTATCGGTTTGTTTATAACAATTATTGCACTTCTTAACGCAAAGATAGTTGTTGCAGACCCTGCTACAACAGTTGCTATGGGTAACCTTGCAGCTCCCGGTGTTGTTCTTGCGTTGGCAGGTCTTTTAATTATAGGTATACTACAACACTTCAGAGTGCCCGGTGGCATTTTACTGGGTATTATAATTACATGGATTTTGGGTATTGTAGCTGAATTAGTTGGCTGGTATGTTCCAAATCCTGAGGCTGGTGTATTCTCTGTAATACCTGCATTTAACAGCGCGTCTTATTCGGCACCGCTATTCTGTGACTTCGATTTCGGATTTATTGTTAAGAACGCACCTGCATTCATATTGGTTACGTTCACATTCCTTTATACAGATATATTCGACACTGTTGGTACACTAATTGGTGTTGCACAAAAAGGCGAATTGCTTGATGAAGAAGGCAAGCTTCCAAAAGCAGGCGGCGCTTTGATGGCAGACGCTGTTGGTACAGTTGTTGGTGCTTGTCTTGGTACATCAACAGTTACAAGCTATGTTGAGTCAAGTGCAGGCGTAGCAGCAGGCGGTAAAACAGGTCTTGCATCAGTTGTGACTGCAATCTTGTTCTTTGTATCATTGGTTTTAGCACCAATATTTACAGCAATCCCAAGCTTTGCAACAACACCAGCTATGCTATACGTTGGTCTGTTGATGTTATCATCAATTAAGAAGGTTGACTTTGAAGGTGATGCGGCTGATGTTATCGGTGCATTCTTAGCAATCGTTATGATGCCTCTTACATACTCAATCGCAAACGGTATCATGTTTGGTATGCTTTCATGGGTAATCCTAAAGCTTCTTACAGGTAAAGCAAAAGAAATCAGCGGTGTAATGTGGGTTAGTGTTGCATTGTTTGTTGCATTTATAGTGTTAAAAGTAATGGGCTTAGCATAAGTCGGTTGTTGCTTTTTGCGCAAAAACACACAAAATTTAATACAAATAGGTGTTGCGTTATGCAACACCTATTATAATAAACACTAAAAATATTTTATAAAATCAACAGGAGAAATTGCTATGAAAAAAATGTTTTGGACATGGGACCACAGTACAAACTGGTGTTTACATGCGGCAGGTGCACAAAACTGTGGCGTTGCAAATGCATATGCAAAATACCCGGAGCTTTTTGAGATGGACTACAAAAGAAATGTAGATTTCTGCTCGGAGCACGGTATTGATGCGGTTGGTATCGTAGGTATGCTCAGAGATAAGCATGGCGGAGTTGAAAGCGCAAGACGTCTTTGCGACTATGCTAACAAAAAAGGCGTAAATATCTATATGATAGCAGGTCTTTATGCTTATGGTGGTATCTACTATGAGGGAGACCATAAATATAACTTAGATAAATTCTTCGAAAAGAATCCTGAATGTATGGGTATTAACGAGGATGGTTCACCGTTCTATGCTCACTTTAAGGGCAAGCATGGTTACAAAATAGAGCCACAGGGTTGTCCTACAAACAAGCTTCTTAACGAATTTGTATTAGAATCTCTTGACTGGGTATTCCGCGAAATTCCCGAGCTTGGTGGTATCCAGATGGAATCGGGAGATAATGGTGTATGTCAGTGTCCGTCATGTAAGGCGCGACGTGCAACTAACGAAAATCCGTATCTTTCAGTTGCGGATATGGCGGGAATTTATCCGTATGCAGTAGAAACAATAAACAGAGTTGCAAAGGATAAGCTGCTCATATGCGAAACATACAGTCATTTTACTGACGATGCATGTCAGTTCTTCGACTCAAAAGAGCCAAGTGAAGATTTAAAGAAGCTGTTAGAAATGCCAGAGAGTGTATATTGGCAATGGAAGTGCGATGCACAGCTACGTGATGATTCGTGGCCTGAGGGTGCGCCAATGCTTAATTCTATGAAAAAGTTCAACCACGTAATGAGAGCACATTCCGGCTCACAATGGTGGGGTGCAGGCAGAGCATCTTTCGCGGTAGAAAGAATACGCAGACAGTGTATGCTAAGCTATAAATCGGGCTTGCAGGCAGTTTCTATGTTCGGTGAGTATGCACCATTCCATGTAAATGCAGAATTTAACTATCTTGCAATGGCATACTTTGCAGACCATCCGACCGCAACTACAGAGGACTACATAAGAGATGTAATGGCTCCACGTCTTGGCGGCGAGGACTTGGCTGCAATGTACTACGAATTTGCACCGCTTGTTGAAACTGATATGTCGGCAATTCCGGATGCGGCAAAAAAAATTGCAGCAATTATGCCCAAAATTAACGATTACGAAACATTACGTCGCTGGCAATATCTTGCGTCTTATCTTAACGGTTATTATTGGGAAAATACTCAGGACGTTAAGTCAAAAGAATCAAAGGATATAGATAAAATAGGCGAAGAAGAATAATTAAAAACAATAAAAATATGGGACGCATTTGAGTCCCATATTTTTATAAATAGTATTTAAACGGTGTGCGTCGAATCATTAGCCGGAGGCGTATGTATTTGAATGCAGAATGTAAAAAGCGAAGCAAAGTGTAGTATAAACTGCAGTTTGCCTTGCCCGAAGGCGTACGGAGGTACGTCGAGAGGTGAGCTTTGTACATAGTTTAAATGGAAAATAAAAGGGACTCACTTTTTGTGAATCCCAATATTTTTATAAATAGTATTTAAACGGTCTGCGTCAAATACATTAGCCTCATTTTTTGTATGTTGCATAATATGAGCCTACAACTATAAATGCAAGTGCTGCAAACACCATAAAGCTTGGTGTTATTCCATTTACAACCCATGTAACAAACGGTGTAAGAATAGGCTTTATAAAGAACGCCATTGAGCCTATGATTGCTCCGCCCTTTTCAACACCCTTAAAGTATGACCAGTATCCCACACCTGTAACCAATACACCAAGGTATATAAGAATAGAAAGTGTGCTGATATCAGATGTTGGTGAAACATCAACACCCATAACTAAAAGGGCAATAAGGAGCACTATACTTCCCATAAAGAATGTGAATGCAGTCTGTATAATTCCTCCGACCTTTGCCATATATTTCTTACTGAGTACAGTGTACATACTGAAAGTCAGCGCCGCAAAGACTGCCAAAAGCAACGACGAGAGGTTTGCGCCCTTTGAAAAGTCGGTACATAATATAATACCTATAGAACATAAAATAACTGCAATTATCTTGTTCTTTGTAAGCTTATCTTTAAGAATGAACATTGCAAAAAGTATTGTAAACACAGAGTTTGTTGAGAACACCATAGAGGTTATTGCGGGTGATGATGACATTTTTACCGCAAACTGCAACGAAACCATTATTATACATATAAAGATTGAGCCCATAAGGGTCATTATACCAAAATCCTTTAATGTAATATGTATTTTTTCTTTTTTTATTTTGATGATTGCAAAAGGTAAAAGTATTATTGAACCGATAAGAAATCTCCAGAAGGTTATTGCGTATGGGTTTACTACCTCAGCAATAAGCTTACTTACAGGCTCTAATGTTGTAAAAAACAATGCAGTTATAATTGAGTAAATAATTCCTTTTTTCATAAAACAAGTCTCCATTCAGATGATATTATAAAAGGGGACAGATGTTGTCCCCTTCGTAATTATAGATTTTCCACAAGAGCGTGAATTTTCTTTACAGGGTTAAGCACTCCCGAAATTGTTTCGTCATAATTTAATGTATCGATAAGTAAGGACATATATTTTGACATATCAACAGTTACGTACCAGTCTCTTGTTTCGAGCCCCGGATGTTGATAAACAAGGTTCGTAGTAAATATTTTATTTACAAGACCCTCAGAATATGCCTTATCAAACACTTCAAGACCATTACAGAAAAGACCAAATGATGCAAATATAAATATTCTTTTTGCACCCATTGATTTAAGCTTTGTAGCAACGTCAATCATAGACTCACCTGATGAAATCATATCATCAACTATAATTACGTCCTTATCCTTAACATCTCTGCCAAGATATTCATGAGCAACTATCGGGTTCTTTCCGTCTACAATGGTTGTATAGTCTCTGCGCTTATAGAACATACCAAGGTCAAGGTGTAATACTGAACTGTAATACATAGATCTTGACATTCCGCCCTCGTCAGGAGATATAACAATAGTATCAAACTTATTAAGCGAGATATCAGGAACAGTTCTTACCAATGCCTTAAGCATCTGATATGTTGGTTGAACATTATCAAAGCCTGATAGCGGAATAGCATTACAGATTCTTGGGTCGTGTGCATCGAAAGTAACAATGTTGGATACACCCATATGCACAAGCTCCTGGAGCATAAGTGCCGCGTCAAGAGATTCTCTTCCGTTTCTTCTGTGCTGTCTGCCCTCATAAAGCATAGGCATAACAACTGTAATTCTTCTTGCCTTACCTGCTATTGCTGCTATTATACGCTTTAAATCCTGAAAATGGTCATCAGGACTCATATGAGCCTCAAAGCCATACATTTTGTAGGTTACACCGTAATTGAAAACATCGCAGATAATATATACGTCATGTCCTCTTACAGAGTTGGCAATCACACATTTACCCTCGCCTGTAGCAAATCTTGTACAGTTTACATCGGTAACATATGTTTCCACTTTCTCATCACGAAATCTTTTAAGATACTCGTCAATTTTTTGAGTAAGTGCCTCGCAACCTCTCATGCTTATAATAGAAAGCTTACCATATGGCATGGCATCATCATGGTGAATAAAAGTGTTAGTCATAAAAATATCTCCTTTTCTGGAAAAAACCATATACGTCTATGATACCAATATAACATAATTTGTCGTTTTTTGCAATAGCAATTTTCAATCATTTTAATACTAAAAACAACAAATTTTTTGTATTATATTTATTTTATATCAAAATCAGTCATTTTTGAGTGATTTATGCAATGTGCAAATACTCTTATTAAGTACGGGATGGATAATATGCGGTGCAATTTCCGAAAGTGGCTCCAGCACAAAGTTACGGTTTTGCATATCGGGGTGGGGAACAATAAGATTGTCCTCACAGATGATGGAATTATCATATAGCAAGATATCAAGGTCGAGCGTTCTGGGCCCCCAATGTATGGTGCGGACACGTTCATTTTCATTCTCTGTTTTTTGTAAAAATGCAAGTAACTCCTGAGGGGAAAGCAGAGTTTCGATTTCGGCACAACCATTTAAGAAATTGTCTTGTTCTACATCTCCATATGGGGCAGTTTCAATAAACGAAGATACTTTTTTAATCACGCAGCAAGCATTGTTGTTAATGGCATTAAGGGCATTTTTAAGATAATTCTCTTTATCTCCCATATTTGAGCCTAACGCAATGAATGCTCTGTGTCTTTTTCTTTCCACCTTTGCACTAACATAATCAAAATGCATGTGTATGGGTGGATTTGGCTTTTTTAGTTCTATTTCTACACTGTCTATAAGCTCAAAAGTCTTTAAAAGCTCAATAGCCATAGAGTCTGCGGCAGTTTCTATAAGCTTAAAGGTATTGTTCTGATTATATGAATAAAGAAAATCACAAACCTCGGCATAGTTTACTCCGTTTAGGATATCGTCAGTTGCAACTGCCCTTTCAAAAGATGTTGTGAGTGTAGCACTTATTATAAATTTTTGTCCGAGTGTGTTCTCCTCATTTAAAACACCATGACGGGCAAAAAGCTCTAAATTCTGTATTTTAATTTGTCCCATAAAGTATCCTTTCTGTCATAGTTATTACTCTTTTGTTTTCCTTGATATCATGAACTCTTACAAACATACAGCCTTTAATAACTGCCATGACGGTTGTTGCAAGCGTACCCTCTAAACGCTCATTAACGGGGAGGTCAAGAGCGTTTCCAATCATAGACTTGCGTGAAGCACCATACAGAATGGGCAAGTCGAGTGAATGTAGTTTATGGAGCTCTCTTGTTATTGTAAGATTTTGCTCATACGTTTTTGCAAAGCCTATTCCAGGGTCAATAACAATCATATCGTGTGGTATTTTTGCATTGTATGCAATGGAAATGCTTTCTTTGAGGTCGGCTATAACATCATCAACAAAGGAAGTATAATTGATATTGTTGCGGTTATGCATAATGGAGCATGGTACATTGTATTTTTTTATAATATCTGCCATCTTGCTGTCATATTTAAGTCCCCATATATCATTTATAAAATGTGCCCCCGCTTTTATTGCCTCTTCGGCAACGTACGATTTATAAGTATCTGCCGAAATAGGAACATCAAACTCTGAGTGAATCTTCTCTATAACAGGTATAATCCTCGAAAGCTCCTCATCATCTGAGATTTTTTCATATCCCGGACGGGTAGACTCTCCGCCTATGTCTATTATGTCGGCACCGTCATTTATCATTTTTTCGGCGTAAAAAAGAGCATCATCAACGCTTTTGTGTAAATTCCCGTCCGAAAAAGAATCGGGTGTAACATTTAATATTCCCATAACATATGTTTTGTTGCTATAAAAGGTTTTATTTGCTATAATCATAACAGACTCCGTTTATTATAAAGTACTTAATTTAATTATAATACTCGTGCAGAAGAGTGTCAAGTTGTTTGTGCAAAAAATGTAAAGTTATTGAATATATTGCTTGACATATTCGCCAAAATATGATAATATTTATTATATTCGTGCTTGACAGACAGCAGAGGTTTGTGTCAAGTAAAATTATGTATTTTCGCCTGGTGGCTTAAATAAATAAAATTTAAAAGAAAGAGGTAATCTAAATGAAAAAGATGATGAAAGCAATAAGCGCAATAACAGCTATTGCAGCAGTTGCAATGTCATTTGCGGGTTGCGGTGCCAACAATGGCGGCGAGTCTGCAAATGCAATTAAAATAGGTGGTATAGGCCCTATAACAGGTGCAGCAGCAATTTACGGTCAGGCTGTTAAGAATGGTGCAGAAATTGCAGTTGAAGAAATCAACGCAAAAGGCGACATGGCATTCGAATTAAAGTTCGAAGATGACGAAAATGACGCTGAAAAATCAGTAAACGCTTACAACAATCTAAAAGACTGGGGTATGCAGGTATCTTTAGGTACAGTTACAACACAACCATGTATAGCAGTATCAACAGAGGTTGATGCAGATAAGATTTTCGCACTTACTCCATCAGCTTCATCAACAGACGTACTTGGCGGTCAACCTGATGCAAGCGGCAACGTAACAATCCCACGTAAAGCTCCAATGTTCCAGATGTGCTTTACAGACCCTAACCAGGGTGTAGCTTCAGCTGACTACATTTTTGAGCAAAAGCTTGGTGAAAAGGTTGCAGTTATCTACAACAACTCAGATGCTTACTCAACAGGTATCTATCAGAAGTTCCAGGCAAGAGCTCAAGAGCTTGGTCTTAACGTTGTTTGCGTAAAGACATTTACAGACGATACTGCAAATGACTTTAACTCACAACTTACAGACATCAAATCATCAGGTGCAGACCTTGTGTTCCTACCAATTTATTACACACCTGCATCATTGATTCTTTCACAGGCAAATGCTATGCAATATGCTCCTAAGTTCTTCGGTGTTGACGGTATGGACGGTATCCTTACTCTTGAAAACTTCGATACATCACTTGCAGAGGGCGTAATGCTTCTTACACCATTTACTGCAGACGCAGAGGATGAAATGACAAAGAACTTTGTTGCAAAATACAACGAAAAGTTTGGCGAAACACCAAACCAGTTTGCTGCAGACGCATATGACTGTGTATACGCAATCTATGAGGCTTGCAAAGCAGAGGGTATTACTGCAGATATGAGCGCACAAGACATCTGTGCTAAGCTTATTGCAAGATTTACATCTGCTGACTTTACAATAGATGGTCTTACAGGTACAGGTATGACATGGTCAGAGTCTGGTGAAGTTTCAAAGGCTCCAAAGGGTATGGTTATACAAGGCGGCGTATACGTTGGTATGTAATTATTACAAAATAGTAATTGGCGCATAAAGTTTCAGAAAAGAGGAGGCCGCTTTTTGCGGCTCCTCGTTTTCTGCTTTTATATATCAGTTTAATATGCTTAAAATGATATATAAAAGTAGAGTAATTAAGCTTTTAATCATAAAAAATAAGAGGTGTGATTGATGACATTTATTTCTAATTTAATTAACGGTATAAGTCTGGGTAGTGTGTATGCTATAATTGCATTAGGCTATACTATGGTTTATGGTATTGCAAAGATGCTTAACTTTGCCCATGGTGATGTAATAATGGTTGGTGCGTACATATCATATTGTATCACTACATATTTAAAGCTTCCGGTAGCAGCGGCTATTGTAATTGCAATGGTTGTATGTACTGCGTTAGGTATTCTTATTGAGGGAATGGCATACAAACCGCTAAGACGTGCAGGCTCGTTGGCAGTTTTAATTACTGCAATAGGTGTAAGTTATTTCTTGCAGAATGTAGCACTACTTATCTGGGGCAGTGCACCAAAGACGTTCAGTTCAGTTGCACCGTTTGACTCTATTTCGCTATTTAATGGCTCTCTTATAATAACTGCAGAATCAATTATTACCGTTGTAGCTTGTATAGTTATAATGATAGTTCTTACATTATTTACAAAGAAAACAAAGTTAGGTAAAGCAATGCGTGCAGTTTCTGAGGATAAGGACGCGGCAGAGCTTATGGGCATTAACGTAAATGTTACAATATCTCTTACATTTGCAATAGGAAGTGCGCTTGCGGCAATAGCGGGAGTTTTACTTTGCAGTGCATATCCCGTGCTTGTTCCCACAACAGGCTCAATGCCGGGCATTAAAGCATTTACTGCGGCGGTATTTGGCGGTATAGGCTCAATCCCCGGCGCAATGCTCGGAGGATTTTTGTTGGGTATTATAGAGATATTCAGTAAATCCTACATATCAACCTCATTGTCAGATGCAATCGTATTTGGTGTTCTGATTGTTGTATTGCTTGTTAGACCCACTGGTATATTGGGCAAGCAGGTAACAGAGAAAGTGTGAGGTGCGGATATGAATAAATTAAAAAACCTTAACAAATTCACAAAAACAAATATAAAAGCGTACGGACTTGTTATTTTGGCATTTGCAATACTTTTTCCAATGCAGTCGGCGGGGCTTATAAATAACTCAATAAGCGGACAGCTTGTTCCTATCTGCACATATATTGTTATGGCGGTATCACTTTCTTTGACGGTCGGATTTTTGGGAGAGCTTAGCCTTGGCCATGCCGGATTTATGAGTGTAGGTGCATTTACGGGTGTTATAGCTGCTATTTGTTTTGAAAGTATCATTCCAATAGCAGGGTTAAGACTTCTTGTTGCAATTATAATAGGCGGACTTTTTGCAGGTCTTGCAGGCTTTGTAATAGGTATTCCCGTACTTAGACTACGCGGCGACTATTTGGCAATAGTAACACTTGCATTTGGTGAAATTATAAAAAACATAATAAACTGTCTTTATGTTGGTGTTGACGCGTCGGGGCTGCACGTTAGTATGACAAGTGCCGAAGCTTTGGGTATGGTAAGCGGAAAAATTATCTTAAACGGTCCTCAGGGTGCGGTAGGAATAACAAAGCTTTCTACATTTATTGCAGGAATTTTGCTTATACTATTTACACTATTTGTTGTTTTAAACCTTGTAAACAGTAAGACGGGGCGTGCAGTTACTGCAATCCGTGATAACAGAATTGCGGCAGAGTCGGTAGGTATAGGAATTACACGCTACAAGCTTACTGCATTTATTACATCAGCTATGCTTGCAGGTATGGCAGGGTCTTTATATGCTATGAACTTCTCTACAATAGCGGCGAAGAAATTTGATTTTAACACTTCAATTCTGATACTTGTATTTGTAGTATTGGGTGGTATGAACAATGTTGTGGGAGTAATTATTGCAACTGCCTTGCTTTATATGCTACCCGAACTTTTAAGAGGTATGGCAGATTACAGAATGCTTATTTATGCTATTGTCTTAATAGCAGTAATGCTTATAACAAACAGCGATAAGGCAAAGATGTTTATAGAAAGAATAACATATAAAATAAAGAGTAAAAAATCAAAAGAAAAGGGGGACGTTCAAAATGGCTAAGATGGTACCTGTTCCAAGTAACGCGATTATCCCGGAACGTGATTTGGATAAAACCCCTATTCTCGAAACACATCATTTAGGTATAGACTTTGGCGGTCTTACTGCAGTTGATGATGTATCACTTACAGTCGGCAGAACAGAGATTTCGGGACTTATTGGTCCTAATGGTGCGGGTAAAACCACGGTATTTAACCTTTTAACCAATGTTTATCAACCCACACGAGGCACAATTATGCTCGATGGCAAGTCAACAGCAAGAAAGACTACTGCACAGTTAAGTAAAATGGGCATTGCACGTACATTCCAGAACATAAGACTGTTCTCGGATATGACAGTTTTGGATAACGTAAAGGTTGGACTTCATAATTCTATACATCAGCCGCTCATTTCTTCTGTAACTCATTTATTTGGTTATAAGAGCAGTGAGAGAAAATCAAGAGAAGAAGCGCTTGAATTACTTGACTTTTTTAATATGGCAGATTTGGCAGACCAAAAGGCAGGTTCGTTGCCATATGGTGAGCAAAGACGACTCGAGATTGCGCGTGCACTTGGTACACGTCCGGGTATAATATTACTTGATGAGCCGGCGGCGGGTATGAATCCGTCAGAAACTGCAGAGCTTATGGAGAATATTATAAGAATAAGAGATAACTTCCATATTGCAGTAATGCTTATAGAACACGATATGAATCTTGTTATGAATGTATGTGAGGGTATTTGTGTTCTTGACCATGGTAAGGTTATTGCCAAAGGCTCACCAGAGGAAATAAAGTCTAACCCAAAGGTTATAGAGGCATATCTCGGAAAGAAAAAGGAGGCGTAATAAAATGTTAAAGGTAGATAATATAAATGTCTATTATGGACAAATACACGCCTTAAAAGATGTTTCAATAGAAGTAAACAAGGGAGAAATTGTTGCACTTATAGGTGCAAATGGAGCAGGAAAGTCAACTACGCTCAGGACAATTTCGGGTCTGTTACGTTCCAAAACGGGCGATATAACTCTTATGGGTGAGAGTATTTCATCTACTGCACCGCATAAGCTTGTATCAAAAGGTCTTGCGCACGTTCCTGAGGGAAGACGTATATTCCTGCAAATGACCGTTCAGGAAAATCTTGAGATGGGTGCATATACAAATGCTGCCAACGTAAAAGAGGGAATAGAAGACGTATTCAGACGTTTTCCGCGATTAGAGCATAGAAAAAACCAAATTGCGGGAACTCTCTCGGGTGGTGAGCAGCAAATGCTTGCAATGGGCAGAGCGCTTATGAGTAAGCCGCAGATTCTTATGCTTGATGAACCGTCAATGGGTCTTGCACCTATACTTGTGCAACAGATATTTGATATTATAAAAGAGCTTCACGATAGCGGAACAACAATTCTCCTCGTAGAGCAAAATGCTGAAATGGCACTTAAGATTGCCGACAGAGCATACGTTCTTGAATCGGGAAGAATTAAGCTTTCAGGCACAGGTGCAGAGCTTGCGCAAAGCGATGAGATAAAGAAAGCATATTTAGGCGGATGATATTGTTTTGCGGGACGATGTGGGCATCGTCCCCTACAAAGAACGTTGAAACTATCATTCGTTCCTTTAAAACGATGGTTACAAAAGAAATTGGTAATTCTATATGGCAACGTTCTTTTTATGACCATATAATTCGTGGTGAAAAAGATTATCAAAAAATATGGGAATACATAGATACAAATGTTATAAGATGGGAACAAGATTGCTTTTACAATGAAGAAAGGTCGCAGTGAAATTCACTGCGACCTTTTATAATCCTATATATAGTTTAATTTACGCCTTATTTACTGAGCCGAAAAGTTCCATCTTTTCTTTTACAATTTCCTTAATTGCTTCGCAGCCGGGTGCTAAAAGCTTTCTTGGGTCAAAGCCCTTGCCAACAAGGTCTTTGCCTTCTTCGATATACTTTCTTGTTGCAGCCTGGAAGTAAAGCTGACACTCAGTATTAACATTTATCTTTGCAACGCCAAGTGAAATAGCAGTCTTTATCATATCCTCAGGGATACCTGTACCGCCATGAAGAACAAGCGGTAAATCACCAACAAGCTCCTTTGTTTTTGCAAGAGCGTCAAAGTTAAGACCTGCCCAGTTTTCGGGGTATTTTCCATGAATGTTACCGATACCTGCAGCAAGGAAGTCAACACCAAGGTCTGCAATTTTCTTACATTCCTGAGGGTCTGCAATTTCGCCTGCACCGACAACTCCGTCTTCTTCGCCGCCGATTGAGCCAACCTCTGCCTCGATAGATATGCCCTTGCTGTGGCATACATTTACAAGCTCAGTTGTCTTTTCTACATTTTCCTCGATTGGCAAGTGTGAGCCATCGAACATTACAGATGAAAAACCTGCCTCGATACAGTCATAGCATGCCTCATATGAACCGTGGTCAAGGTGAAGTGCTACCGGAACAGTTATATTCATATCCTCAATCATAGCCTTTACCATAGCTGCAACTGTCTTAAAGCCTGTCATATATTTACCTGCACCTGATGATACACCCAAAATAACAGGTGAGTTATTTTCCTGTGCAGTTGCAAGTATGCACTTTGTCCATTCAAGGTTATTGATATTGAACTGACCTACTGCATATTTGCCATCAACTGCTTTTTTTAGCATCTCTGTTGCTGAAACTAACATAATAATAATCCTCCTTAAAATTTTATATATAAATTGTTATTATATACCTATCTTCTTTTCTCTTGCCCAATAGAACAAGTATTGCTGAGCATAACCGCCGAATTTACCAAACTTTTCTTTTGCAAGATTTGATATGGTGGTTACACTTTGCTCGCTATTAAAATAGCAATACTCCATAATCCGCTTTATCCATACATCAACGGGGAAAGAGTCGGTCCTGCCAAGACCAAAAAGTAAAATACAATTACTTACCTTTTCTCCAATTCCGTTAATGGACATAAGTGTGTCTTTTGCCTGAGAGGTTGTTAAAGCATCAAATATTTCAAGCTCGATTTCCTTTTCAGCTATTTTTTTGCACGCATCAACTATATATTTATCACGAAATCCTGCGCGTATAATACCAAGCTCATCCTTGGTCAGAGATGAAAGTTTTTCGGGTGTGGGGAATGAGTAGTAAATTTTGCCTCTGTATTCAATCTCCTCACCAAAAGCAGCGCACAGTCTCTCGATAATCCCTTTTATACGTGGTACATTGTTACTTGCAGATATTATGAATGAAATAATAGTTTCCCACAAATCCTGCTTGAGTATTCGTATTCCGTATCCGTAATTTATTGCCTCATCCATATAGGAATCGACCGAAACCGCATTTTTTATAGCACCATAATCAGTCGAGAGGTCAAAAAAATCGTGCCATATATTACAAAAATCATCATATGATGTATCATGTAAAATAACATCATCACAGACTTGCGAAATAGTAAGTACATGACCTTTTGCAACACCTGTATACTCGTTTTCGCCCGTTTTATTAAACCTGAACGCCTGACCACACTCAAATATGTGTTCTATATTAAAATCACAGACATTTTTTAGAATTATATTGTTATTTTTTATTTGTATATCCATAACAAATATATTATAGCACATTATTGTTTAATTATCAATGAATTTAAGTGTTAAATTTTTAAGAAAAAATTCTTTAAATTTAGTAAAAAAGTCGAAAAAAGTGAAGAAAAATAACGAAAATATTTATTTTACCAAAATATAATTTTATGCAAATTTTTACGTAGTAAATTATTGACAACAGATGTGTGTAGTGGTAAAATATGTTTATATACAATAGGGAGGGATAAAAATGTCTTATAAAAAAATTCTAACAATTCAGGATATATCATGTGTTGGTCAATGTTCATTAACAGTTGCGTTACCGATTCTTTCGGCATGCGGAATAGAAACATGTATACTTCCGTCTGCAGTTTTATCAACGCACACTGCGGGATTTAGCGGATATACTTTCAGAGATTTAACAGACGATATGCCTGATATTAAGAATCACTGGGTGAAAGAGGGTATAAAATTCAGTGCGATTTATACCGGTTATCTTGGTAGCGAAAAGCAAATAGACTATATAAGCGATATCTTTAGCGAAACACTTGCAGATGGCGGAAAAATTATTGTTGACCCTGCAATGGCAGATAACGGAAAGCTTTATCCCGGTTTTGATGAGGATTACGTAAAAGCTATGGTAAGACTTTGTGCAAAGTCTGATTATATTGTTCCAAACATTACAGAGGCATGCTTCTTAACAGGTATGGAATACTCAGAGGAATATGACAGAGAATATATAGATACACTAATTAAAAAGCTTACAGAAATTGGATGTAAGAATGTTATACTTACCGGAATATCCTATAAAGAGGGCAAAACAGGTGTTGTTGTTTATGAGAATGGTGAGTACGCATATTACGAACACGAGAAAATGCCAAATAGCTGTCATGGTACAGGCGATATTTATGCATCTGCATTTGTTGGTGCACTTACAAGAGGCAAGAGTGCATATGAGAGTGCAAAGATTGCCGCAGACTACACGGTAGAGTGCATAAAAGAAACTGTAAAGGATAAGGATACACATTGGTACGGTGCAGAGTTTGAACCGGTACTGTCAAAGCTTATAAGTGCGTTGGACTGATTTTTTGGAAGGCAAGGCATAAATGAATAAATACTTACAACTGTTTTTAACACAACTGAAGATTGGTGCATTCACCTTTGGCGGCGGTTATGCAATGATTTCTATTTTAGAAAACGAGTATGTGGAGCAAAAGAAATGGCTTGAGCATGATGAGTTTATGGACGTTTTAGCAATATCCGAATCCACACCCGGACCTATTGCAATAAACTCCGCCACATATATAGGCTATAAGACACTCGGTGTTTTAGGCTCAGTTATTGCAACGCTTGGAGTAGTGCTTCCGTCGTTTATAATTATATATTTAATTTCGTTGATTTTTGATAAGTTTATGACATTTAGTGCAGTTGCGGCAGCATTTAAGGGAATTCAGGCTTGTGTTGTATATCTTATACTCTCAGCGGGAATTAAAATGTTTAAAAAGTCAGATAAAAAACCGTTTTCACTTATTTTAACGGGTATTACGATTTTATGTATGGTTATAACTTCGCTTTTTGCTATTAAGTTTTCGGCTATTTATTATATTTTAATAGGTGCTGTAGCCGGACTTGTTGTATATGGTCTTAAAGAGCTTGGTGCGGGGGTGAAAAAGAAATGATTTTACTTAAATTATTTTCGACCTTTTTCCAGATTGGTCTTTTCACCTTTGGCGGCGGCTATGCTATGATTCCGCTTATGCGCGAAAAATGCGTTTCTAACGGTTGGCTTACAGAGGACGCTATAATGAATTTTATAGCAGTATCCGAATCTACACCCGGACCATTTGCGATAAATATGGCAACATTTGTAGGCTCATCACAGGCGGGGATTTTAGGTTCGGTACTTGCAACGCTTGGTATGGTGCTTCCGTCGTTTATAATTATTTTAATTATTGCGATGGTGTTAAAAAACCTCATAAAGTATAAGGGCACTCAGGCGGTTTTGTCGGGAATAAAGCCTGTTGTTATAGGCCTTATTTTAGCTACAGGTATAACAACATTTTTAAGTATATTATGTAATTTTACAACAGTAGATGGTGGCTTTAGTATAAATGTATCGGGTATTTTTATTTTTGCAGTTGTTGTAGCATTTGCAATGGTGTATAAGAAGATAAAAAACAAAGCAATATCGCCCGTGTATCTCATAATATTGTCGGCGGTATTGGGATTGATATTCTATATGTAATTAGGCGGACCGTCGGGGACGCCGGTCCCTACGATATGTGTTTTAGATAGAGGATTGTTGCTAATGCAACAGTCCTCTTTTTTAGGGCGTATGGATTTAGATGCAGAATGTGTGAAACGAAATAAACTGCAAAGCAGTTTATCTTGCCCGAAGGCGTACGTGGTACGTCGAGCGGTGAGTTTCGCGCATAGTTTAAAGGCAAAAAAAGGAACCCTCAAAAAGAGGATTCCAAATTGTTTTTTATGCAAAATAAATTTAGATTAACTAACTAAATACAGTTTAAAACGCCTTTAAACGTTCTGCGCTAAATACATTAGCCTTAAGCCTTAAGCGTTTGCTATTATATCCATTGCGTCTTGACGTGATAATGAAATCTTGCCTGTCTTTTCGTCGATATCCATTACCATAACTATAAGCTCGTCGCCTACGTTACAGATGTCTTCTACCTTTTCTACTCTTTCTCTGTCGAGCTTAGAGATGTGGCAAAGTCCGTCTTTACCCGGTAGAATTTCTACAAAAGCACCGAATGGCTGAATTGTCTTAACAACACCCTTGTAAATTCTTCCGATTTCAGGCTCTTCAACTATTGCCTCGATTGCAGCTTTTGCGGCTTTTCCGCTTTCTTGTGTAGTAGCAAAGATGTGGATTGTACCGTCATCCTCTATATCAATCTTAGCGCCTGTATCAGCAACTATCTTTTGAATTACTTTACCTCCCTGACCTATTACTTCTCTTATCTTATCAGGGTTGATGTGCATTGTTTCTACCTTTGGTGCATATGGTGAAAGCTCACTTCTTACCTCAGGTATAGCCTTTAGCAATACATCATCAATAATGTGGTATCTTGCATCTCTTGTTTTTGTGAATGCTTCCCAGATAACGTCGTATGTTAAACCGTCGTTTTTGATATCAACTTGGATAGATGTAATACCTTTCTTTGTTCCGGCAACCTTAAAGTCCATTTCGCCATAGAAGTCCTCAAGACCCTGAATATCTACCATTGTTGTAAAGCCCTCATCAGTTGTAATAAGACCGCAAGAAATACCTGCAACGGGAGCCTTTATCGGTACACCTGCTGCCATAAGAGCAAGAGTTGAACCGCACACACTACCCTGCGATGTTGAACCGTTAGAAGAAAGTACCTCTGAAACTGTTCTTATTGCGTATGGGAAATCCTCCTCTGATGGAAGAACAGGAACAAGTGAACGCTCTGCCAATGCGCCATGACCTATCTCACGTCTTCCTGGGCCTCTTGATGGCTTTGTTTCGCCAACTGAGTATGAGGGGAAGTTGTAGTGGTGCATATATCTCTTTGTTTCTTCGGTTGTATCTATACCGTCAAGCTTTTGAATTTCAGATAATGGTGCAAGTGTTGCAACTGTAAGAACTTGTGTCTGTCCACGTGTGAACATACCAGAACCGTGAGTTCTTGCCAACAGGTCAACCTCAGCAGCAAGCGGTCTTATTTCGTTAAGACCTCTTCCGTCAACACGTCTGCCCTCATATAGCCATGCTCTTACAATTTCCTTTTGCATTTTGTAAAGGATTTCGCCAAGCTGCTCGCCCAAATCCTCAAATTGCTCTGAAAGCTTTTCTACAATTTCGTCCGATATAACGCCAAGTCTTTCGTCTCTTACATTCTTGTCGTCTGTATCAAGAGCGTATTGAATTTTTTCGTATGCTATTTCCTTTATTGCGTCATACAGGTCGTGATTTACATCGTGAGCCTCATATTCAAACTTAGGCTTACCAATTTCTTTTGCGATAGAGTCTATAAAATCGCAGATTTCTATAATTGTCTTGTGAGCTGTCTTTATACCGTCAAGCATAACGCTTTCTTCTACTTCGTTTGCGCCAGCCTCTATCATGACAATCTTTTCGCGTGTACCTGCAACAGTTACGTGCATTTCGCTCTTAGCACGCTCTTCAACTGTCGGGTTTATTACAAACTCACCGTCAACAAGACCTAACCATACACCGCCTATAGGACCGTTCCACGGAATGTCTGATATAGAAAGAGCAATAGAAGTACCAATCATAGCGGCAACTTCGGGTGGGTTATCTTGTTCAACACTAAGAACTGTTGATACAACAGACACGTCGTTTCTTAAATCTGCAGGGAACAGCGGTCTTATAGGTCTGTCGATAACACGGCTTGTTAAGATAGCCTTTTCTGACGGTTTACCCTCTCTTTTGATATATCCGCCGGGGATTTTACCAACGGAGTATAGCTTTTCTTCGTAATCTACACTAAGAGGGAAGAAGTCAACTCCTTCTCTTGGTGTACGTGATGCTGTAACGTTTACCATTACAGCTGTGTCGCCATATCTTACAAGACAATGACCGTTTGTAAGCTGAGCCATCTTGCCTGTTTCGATAACAAGAGGACGACCTGCAAGTGTAGTTTCAAATGTTTTAAACATAATTTATTCTCCTTTTCTTTTTTGTTCCTGGGAGATTTATGTTTAGCAGATAAACACAATGTAAAAAAATTTTTACACTCTGTTTATGTGCCAACACAATCTCCGCCATAATATATATGAATAGGCAAACGCGACACGTTTGCCTATTCTTATATAGCTATAATTACTTTCTAAGTCCAAGTTTAGCAACAAGAGCTCTGTATCTTTCAACGTCTTGCTCTTTAAGGTATCCAAGAAGACCCTTTCTCTTACCAACCATCATCAAAAGACCTCTTCTTGAGTGGTGGTCCTTCTTGTGGAAGTTAAGGTGCTCATTGTTAAGATGGTTAATTCTCTCTGTTAAAAGAGCGATTTGAACCTCAGGTGAGCCTGTATCTCCTTCGTGAGTTGCAAATTCAGCTATAAGCTGTTGCTTTCTTTCCTTTGTCATGCTAATTCACCTCCTATGATAAATCATCCCCTGATGCCGGGAAACCGTTGGTGATTCGAGTTTCTAAGACATAGGTTCAACTTATAATTCTTGAAAAAATTTGCGCAGAAAATATAATTAGTTCTGCTTTGTTGTTCTGTTGAAACGCTTGTTGAACTTTTCAACTCTACCGCCTGTATCTACAAGCTTTTGCTTACCTGTGAAGAACGGATGGCATTTTGAGCAGATTTCAACCTGAATGTCTTCTTTGGTTGAGCCTGTTGCAATAACCTCGCCGCAAGCACAAGTAATGGTAGTTTGCTTATACTCAGGATGGATTCCTTCTTTCACTACCAATTCCTCCTTTTAAAAATTAAGTGCATTAAACACCATTTAACAGTATACCATATATTTTTTCTTTTTGCAATAGTTTTTTGTAAAAATTTTTACAATTTTATTACAGTCTGAGAGTATCTCCCGACGGTATACAATATGTGGTACCATCAATATCGAGCCATACATCAATAAGTGTGGGGTTATGTATAATTTTTGAGTCTGCACTGTAGATAAGCGAGTTATATGCTTTGATATAGTCATAAATTTCGATGTTTGTTGCAAACCAGATATCTTCAGATTGCTCTGAGAACTTTTTACAGATTTCTTCGATTAAATCCCAGTTATTGCGGTTATCAAACTCATAGCTGTGCCCCCACAGGAAGAAAAGACGCGGATGTCGTATAGGGACATATGTGCTTTTGTTGGGTGAAAGTGATAAAAATTCATCTACAAATTCCATAACCTTGGGGTTGTTGTGATGTGCGGTCGGCATCCACTGATACCAATCATGCGGAAGTGCAAACGAATTATTATCACCATTTATAGTACGTGCGTATGCGATATCAAGAGAAGAAAGATAATTTTTTACGGTTTCGTATGATGTTTTTTCTATAAACTCAGTATTCCCCGTATCGGGATATGCCATACCGCGTATGATTTGGTTATAATTTCTTTCAAGCTCAAGCCTGCAGTCTAAAATATCGCGTATTCCCTCAATTGCACGGATTCTTGCCGGTGCTCTGTGGAAGCTTCCGTGTATTGCAACTTCATGACCTTCTGATATTATGTATTTTTCAATATCTTCCTTAGTAATACATTGCTCGCCTCGAAAGTTCTCGCTGTTTAAATTAAAAGTGCATTTTATATTGTATTTTGATAGTATTTGTGATAGTTTTATATCCTGCTTAAATCCGTCATCATAGCTTAGTGTAACTGCCTTTGCCATGCCCTTTGGAAATCTTAGAAAATTGTATCGCATAACACATTCCTCCTGCGTTTTAATTTAGGTATATTATATCCCCATAGCAAATTTTTGTCAATAGAAAAAAGAAAGGGGATATAAAAAAGAGATGTCTAAAAAGAATTTCTTTCTAAACATCTCTGTCGGATGAAAACATCCATTATAGGTCGTTTGATATTATATCCTCGTATGTTTCTCTTTTAACAACTACCTTTGACTTACCATCTGAAACTGCAACTACTGCAGGTCTGGGAATTCTGTTATAATTTGATGACATAGAAAAATTATATGCACCTGTTGCTAAAACTGCAAGTGTATCACCTACGTTTATCTGCGGCATGGGTATATCTTTAATTAGTATATCGCCGCTTTCACAACATTTTCCCGCAATGGTTACCTTTTCGATTTTAGGAGCGTTTGCATTGTTTGCAACAACTGCCTCGTACTCAGATTCATACATAATATATCTTGGATTATCAGCCATACCGCCATCTACCGAAACGTATTTTCTTACATCTTTTATATCCTTAACACAACCCACTGTGTACAACGTTATACCGGCAGGAGCAATTATAGAACGTCCCGGTTCCATAACAATAAATGGAAGTTTTAAGTTTCTTTTTTTTGCAGTATTTTTAACAACCTCGCTCACATGCTTTATATATTCATCATATGGAACGGGGTCATCGCTTTGGGTATACATAATACCAAATCCGCCACCGAGGTTTAACTGTTCAATTTCTAATCCGAGTAAATCCTTTAAATCGCCAATGAAATTCATCATTACCGAAGCTGCCTCGCAAAATGGCTCTATATCAAATATCTGCGAACCTATGTGACAATGCACACCAACTACCTTAACATTAGACATTTTGCTTGCAACCTTACAAATTTCGAAGGCTTCACCGTTTTCGAGAGCAACACCAAACTTGGAATCTATCTGACCTGTCTGGATAAAGCTATGAGTATGTGCATCAACTCCGGGCTTTATCCTGAACATTATGTTTTGAATAATTCCAAAGCTTTTTGCAATCTCATTTAGTTTTTCCAGCTCATATATATTGTCGACAACAACACAGCCTATACGGTTTTTAACTGCCATATTAAGCTCGTCGACAGTTTTATTGTTGCCATGAAAATATATCTTATCCGTGTCAAAATCTGACTTTAATGCAGTGTATAACTCACCGCCTGATACAACGTCAATTCCAAGTCCTTCCTCTTTTATAACCTTGTAGACGTATTTGGTACAAAAAGCTTTGCTTGCATAAAGAATCAAACCATTTGAATTGTAATATTTTTCCAGAGCATTTTTATAAATTCTGCAATTTTCACGAAGTAAATCTTCGTCAATTACATATAGCGGTGTGCCATATTCCTTTGCAAGCTCTGTTGTATCGTTTTTTCCTATTACAAGATGGTTTTCTTCGTTTACTGATAAATTCTTTGATACAAACATCTTTGTACTCTCCTTTATTTTTGTTTTATGCGGGCAAAGTATTCTCCGTTTCGTCTGTGAGGACTTCTTTTTTTGTTATTTTCGGAGGTTTTTTGTCCGTAATACACTCTTTTGTAACTGTTATTTTTTGTATAGTATCGTCTGATGGTGTTTCGAACATTATATCAGACATTGCTTCTTCTATAATAGCTCTTAAGCCTCTTGCGCCTGTGTCGCGTCCTATTGCCTTGTCGGCTATTGCCTCGATGGCATTATCCTCAAACTCAAGCTCAACATTATCCATTTCAAAAAGCAGTTTATATTGCTTTATAAGAGCATTTTTTGGCTCTGTAAGTATTTTTATAAGTGTGGCTTTATCTAACTGGTCAAGGCTTGAGAAAATCGGGAGTCTTCCAACAAGCTCGGGAATAAGACCGAATTTTATTAAATCCTGAGGGGTTATATGTGAAAATACTTCTGAGAGATTTTTCTCGTGCTTGCTTTCTACAACAGCGCCGAAGCCGAGACCTTTTTTACCTATTCTGTCGCCTACAATTTTTTCTATTCCGTCAAAGGCACCGCCGCATATGAACAGTATATTTGTGGTGTCTATAGGAATACACTCCTGTTGCGGGTGTTTTCTTCCGCCCTGAGGCGGAACAGATGCAACAGTACCTTCAATCATTTTTAAAAGTGCCTGTTGTACACCCTCACCGCTGACATCTCTTGTGATTGACGGATTTTCTGATTTTTTTGCAATTTTATCGATTTCGTCTATATATATTATTCCGCGTTCTGCCTCGTCTATATCATAATCTGCAGCCTGAATAAGTTTTAAGAGTATGTTTTCGACGTCCTCGCCGACATAGCCTGCCTCGGTAAGAGATGTTGCGTCAGCAATAGCAAAAGGAACATTAAGCATACGCGCAAGGTTTTGTACAATAAATGTCTTACCGCTGCCTGTAGGGCCTACCATAAGTATATTACTCTTTTGAAGTTCAACATCATTTGAATCCTCTGAGTAGCCTATTCTTTTGTAGTGGTTATAAACTGCAACGGAGAGGATTTTCTTTGTCTTTTCCTGACCGATGACATATTCGTCTAAAAACTCTTTTATCTCTTTTGGCTTTGGAAGTTCAAAGTCGTGGTCGAACTGTGTTTTTTCCTCAAAATCGAAATCAAAATCGTCTGAAAGGATTTTGTTACAGGTGCTTATACATTCGTCGCATATATACACTCCGGGACCCGATAAAAGCTTTTTGACCTCGTTTTCGCGTTTGCCGCAAAACGAACATTTTAGTAAGTTGTTTTCTGACATTTAGCACTCCAATCCCGTCTTATAGACGGTATATAATAAAAATTCCAATAAATGCACACATAACCATTCCCTGCCGATGTAACACACATGTTTGGGAATGGTTATGGTTATCGTTATGGTAAGGTTTACTTTTGTTGCTGTTCTCTTCTTTCGATAACTTCATCTATAAGACCGTACGCCTTTGCTTCTTCGGCGCTCATAAAGTTATCTCTTTCAGTATCCTGGCAAACTTTTTCGTATGTTTGTCCGCAACGCTCGGCAAGGATTTTGTTCATTTTCTCCTTTGTTCTTACCATGTGGTCAGAATAGATTTTTATATCTGTTGTCTGACCGCTTAAGCCTCCGCCTGATATAAGCGGTTGGTGTATCATAACTTCACTGTTGGGAAGAGCAACACGCTTGCCTTTTGTGCCGGCTGCAAGCAGGAATGCACCCATACTTGCTGCCATACCTATACATATGGTAGATACATCGCACTTAATATAATTCATTGTATCGAATATAGCCATTCCGGCAGTTATTGAGCCGCCGGGTGAGTCTATATAAAGTTGTATATCCTTGTCCGGGTCCTTTGCTTCTAAGAAAAGCATTTGTGCAACAACAAGGCTTGCAGTTGCGTCAGTAACCGGGTCTGCGAGGAAAATAATTCTGTCCTCTAATAATCTTGAGTATATGTCGTATGAGCGTTCGCCACGACTTGTCTGGTCTATTACTATAGGAATAGTTGCCATAAATATCATTCCTTTCTGAGTAAATTACACCAATGACTGCAAGACTTTTTTATTTGTCAGCTTCTTCTGCTTTTGCAGTCTTTGCTGTTTTTGTTGTAGTTGTCTTTTTAGCTGTTGTTGTTTTCTTTGTTGTAGTTGTCTTTTTAGCAGTTGTTGACTTAGCAGCAGTTGATTTTGTTGCAGTTGACTTTGTTGTGCTCTTCTTCTTTGCTACAACTGCGTTGTTAACAAGCATTGTGATTGTCTGCTGGATTGCAAGGTCATTCTTAAGATTTTCCATCTCAGCCTCGCCCATAAGCTCCTTAAGCTTATCAAGCTCCATATTGTACTTCTTTGACATATCAACAAGTTCCATTTCGACAAGCTCAGGAGTTGCCTCAATGCCCTCTGCCTTTTGTATAGCCTCAAGAACAAGTGAGCCTAAAAGCTTCTTCTCTGCCTGTGGCTTTAATTGCTCTTTAAGAGTTTCTGCAGTCATGCCTGTATATTGCATATACATATCAATGTTCATGCCCTGATACATTAGTCTCTGACCGAATTCCTGATACTCTCTTTCTACGTTATCCTCAAGCATTGCAGCAGGAATTTCTACTGTTGCATTTTCGCATACCTTTTCGATAACAGCGTTTTCTGTATCCATTTTAGCTCTGTTTTGTGCGCTTTCTTCAAGCTTAGCTCTTATGTCCTTCTTCCAGTCCTCAAGAGTTTCGAATTCACTTACCTCTGATGCGAAATCGTCATCAACTTCAGGAAGCTCTCTTACCTTGAGTTCTTTTATAACAACCTTAAACAAAGCGTCCTTGCCAGCAAGGTCAGCTGCGTGGTATTCTTTAGGGAATGTAACATTAACGTCAACAAGGTCGCCCACCTTTGCGCCTACAAGCTGTTCCTCAAAGCCCGGGATAAATGTACCTGAGCCGATTTCAAGGTCATAGTTTTCGCCCTTGCCACCATCAAATGCAACACCGTCAACACTTCCGTCGAAGTCTATAACAGCTATAGAACCGTTTTCTACTGTGCCCTCGTCAAGAGTTGTAACTCTTGCATTTCTTTGTCTTGCATTTTCAATGTCCTTTTCAACATCTTCGTCTGTTACATTATAGTCAAATTTAGGTACTTCTATACCCTTATATTCGCCAAGCTTTACCTCTGGCTTTGTTGTAACAAGTGCAGTGAATACAACGTTTTCACCTTTTTTGATTTCTTCAACATCAACCTCGGGTCTTGCAACAACGTCAACACCTGATTCTTTAACAGCTGCTTCATATGCAGCAGGAAGAACATCATTTATAGCGTCATCATAGAAAACTGCCTCTGTGTAGTACTTTTCGATAAGCGCTTTTGGTGCCTTACCCTTTCTGAAACCGGGTATGTTGAATTTCTTTGCATTTCTCTTATAAACATTGTCAATAGCCTTTGCAAAATCCTCTGCTGTTACTTCAAAAGTAAGTTTTACAAGATTTTTTTCGATTTGTTCGCTTTTTACTGCCATTATGTTTATCCTCCTTCATCTGTTAAGTGCCAATGCACCTATATTAAACATACATCTGTTATTATACCACGAATTCATAAGAATTTCAATGATTTTTTGTTAAAATTTTCTTAATTTTAATTCTTTGTGTGGTTTTTATTATTATTGTTTGCTTTTTAAGATTTTATTGTGTATTTATCACTAAAGTATCAGTTCTTTTTTGCGTGTTTTGTATGAAAAACAAGCGTTAAAAGCATAATTACAGGGAAAATAATGGCGGCAAGAATACCGATTTTTAAGTCAGAATGGTAAAAGTCTGCTATAAGTCCTGTAAAGGTAGGGCCGAGTGAGCAACCGATATCCCCGCCAAGAGCGAGAAGTCCAAACATAAATGCTCCACCGTTTTTTATTGAGGCGGCGGCGGTGCTTATGGTACCCGGCCACAACATTCCCACCGAGAAGCCGCACAGCGCACAACCCATGAGGCTCACGAGCGGCGATGGTGAGAGCGAAATTAAAAGATATGAGAATATACAAAGCGCAACACTAAAAATTATAAAGCGCATAAGCTGTATCTTTTCTCCGTATTTTCCGTAAAATACTCTTGATATACCCATAAGCATAGCAAATATGGCAGGGCCTGCAATATCTCCCAGAGTTTTTGAAAGACCAAGACCGCTTTCTGCAAATGCAGATGCCCACTGTGCAACACTAAGCTCGCTTGCTCCTGCACAAATCATAAGTAGTAAAAGCAACAAAAATGTTTTGTTACAGAGCAGTTGTTTTAACGAGAGGGGATTTTTTTCCTCTTTTATTAAGCCGATAATAGGAGAGTTCATAAACACAATGATGTTTATAACAGGAACAAGTGCAAACAAAATTGAAAGAATACGCCAGTTATTAACACCAAAAATTGTAAAGAAGAGTGTTGATACCAAAATAACACCCATCTGTCCCCAACAATAGAATGAATGTAAAAGACTCATTGACTTTTCTTTATTAGGTGTGGGACATGCCTCGGTTAGTGGACTCACAAGCACCTCAAGCAAGCCGCCGCCTATGGCATAAAGTATTACCGGAATTAAAAAACCTGCAAATGGGTTCATAATCTGTGGAAGTACGGCAAGAAGAACAAAGCCGACAGCGGGAAGAAGATGCGAGAGAATAATTGGTATTTTGTAACCGTATTTGTTTATAAAAGGTGCAGATAATACATCGGTAAGAAGTTGTACAACAAAGTTTACTGTAATTAAAATAGTAATCTTTGAAAGGGGTATGTTGTATTCATTTTCGATGGTAACAAACAAAAGCGGTAAAAAGTTAACAACTATTGCCTGGATTATGTAGCCTACAAAACAGCAACGTAGAGTGGTTTGATAGTTTTTCATTTATAAATTCCTTTCTTTTGCAGATAAGGGGATGTAAAAAACTATGTTTTTTACGTTCCTCTTTTTAGGGGCGAATGGATTTAGATGCAGAATTCGCGAAACGAAGCAAAATGCGAAAAAACGCATTTTGCCTTGCCTGAAGGTGTACGAAGGTACGTCGAATGGTGAGTTTCGCGGATAGTTCAAAAACACAAACAGAAAGAAATCCAAGCGTATAGCTTGGATTTCTACATTTTCTATGAAAAAAAACGTAGGTATAGTCATATAATATTTCAAAGTTTTTGAACGGTCTGCGCTAAATACAACAGCCCATTACATCAATATAAATCCTCTACCTTACCCCCAAAAGCCTCATATGCTTTCTGCAGTTGAATATCAACCTCTTTTTCGAGTGAGCTAAAGGTTCCCTCAAGCTTTACCTGTGTTGGAATATCGAGAATTCCCGATGCACTCAGACCCGAAACAGACTGATATGCCTTTATAGCATCCTGCAAAGATGCGTCAAACAGTGTGCTTTGAGTATTTCCTACGTAATAGCCGAGCATAGAAAGTCGTTCCTTTGCGGCTTTTACGGGGTTGCCTCTTTGTCCTACACACCACTTATCGGTAAATGTGAATTTTGTGTATGAGCCTACATCTATTGATTCCTTTTCGTTTTCGATGTATTCGTCAGGTTCAATTCCTATTCCGTTTATCTTGTTTCCGTCTCTTGTTATATATTCGCCTGTTGTAAGCTTAAGCATAGAACCGTTATTGAGAGAAAAAGTTCCCTGAACAACGCCCTTTCCATATGTGGTTACACCGTAAAGCTGTGCCGCACCGCTTTCTTTCATTGCACTTGCAAATATTTCGGAGGCGGAGGCGGTGTTTTGGTTTACAAGCAAGATTGTGTCATAGTAGGTACGTTCAAGCTCTGAGTAGTAGCTTCGGTTTCCTGATTCGACACGGTATTTTACATCTATAATTTTCCCCTTGGGAACAAGCATTTTAGAAATTGCAACTGCTGAGGATAGGAGTCCTCCCACGTTGTTTCTTAAATCTATAATAAGCTTTTTAACGTCTGATGCGTGGAAAGTATCAAGCATCTGACGTACTTCTTTTTCGGTATTATCGCCAAAGGTCAATATCTTCATATAACCCACATTGCCCTTTAATATACCGCCTGTAACGGTTGATGTGTTAATGGCGCATCTTGTACCTATAAGGGTTAGATATTGAGAATTTCTCTCCACAGTAATTGACACTTTGGTATCCAGCTCGCCCATAACAAGCGCTCTGACCTCGTCGATGCTTTTACCCTCAACATTTACTCCCTCGACCTCATATATTTTGTCGCCCTCGGCAAAGCCTGCGTCCTGTGCAAGATTGCCCTCAACAAAACCTGTTATATATACTCCGTCGTCGCGTTGCTCCAATATTACACCCAGACCGTACATAACACCGTTTATGCTTGCAATATACTTCTGATATTCCTCGTATGTCATAAAGGAACAGTAGGGGTCAATGCTCTCGAGCGTCTTTTTTAAAAGCTCAATCATTATATCCTCGTCATTTAACAGATTGGAAATTCCCATCTGCATAATCTGTTCCTTTGTAAGGGTTTTATCTATGTATATATCTGAAATGTATTCGGATATATTATCCCATATTATAAATCCGTCGCTGTAATCCTCGCCCAGTGCATATACTCCCGTAGCAGAAGAGAGTACAGAAAGAGAGAGAATTGCAGCTATAAATTTCTTTAAAAACTTCATCAAAATCCTCCATATTTAAAGAGGAGTTACACATATAACCATATCGTTATACATTTTAGCTCCCTGCATAGTCAACGTATACACAAGACGCAATTTTCCGCCATCTTCGGTTATGGCATTTACAATCTTTTGTGTATCTATTACAGTATCTATGCTACCGTACATTGTGTTGTATTTTAGTTGTGTTTTTTTGTTTTTGTCAAAAATCATTTTCGAAGAAACGCTTCCTGTTCTTTTAACTGTTACAATATCCTTTTTAACAGTAACAACAACAGAGGTTTCTCCCTCATCTGATGTAAGTTTGTAAATTATATATGCTTTATTGTCTTTAATATAAAGTGAGCCTTGTGCTCTTTCAAATATTTCGTCTTTTGTGTCGTCAATAGTCTGATGGTTTATAACCTCTATATTAAACAAATCAGTATTTTTCGATGTCAATTTTTGTTACCTGCCTGTTAATCTTAGTTTCTAAAAATGTTGAGGCAATGTCCTCAAAGCCTGACGGATTATCGCTTACAAAATATCTGTATTGTTCCTCGTCCCTTGTTGGGCTATGACGCATATCATCGCTTAGTATTGATTTTAAATACTTTGCCGCCTCAGCGCCCGGGTCTACAAGTGTTACACCATCACCCATATACTTACCTATAACCTTTTTTAAAAGGGGATAGTGAGTACAGCCCAGAATAAGAGTGTCAACACCTGAATTTTTTATTTCGTGAAGATATTCCTCTGCAATAAGCTCCGTAACCTGAGTATCAAGATGACCATTTTCCACAAGCGGAACAAATAGCGGACACGCCTTTGAAAACGTCTGTATCTGACTATCTGCTTCCTTTATAGAACGCTCATATGAGCCGCTTTGTATTGTGCCCTGAGTGCCTATTATACCTATTTTCTTGTTTTTTGTTACACGTATTGCCTCATTTACTGCGGCATCAATAACACCGATTATGGGTGTGGTGAACTCTGACTTTATGTCAGGTAAAGAGGCAGAGCTTGCAGTTCCGCAAGCTATAACAATCATTTTTACGTCAAAGCTCTCTAAAAACCTTATATCATTTTTTGTATATTTTATAATAGTTTCGCGGCTGCGTGTTCCATATGGAACTCTGCCCGTATCGCCAAAATAAATTATACTCTCATCAGGCAAGCATTTCATAATCTGTCTTACCGCGGTAAGACCGCCCAGACCTGAGTCAAAGACACCTATACATCTGTTATTCATTATTTCACTCTTTCCTCTGCAAGCTCTATGAGCTTATCCAATAAATCGCTGTATCCAAGTCCCATAGCATCCCAGAGCTTTGGATACATACTTATATTTGTAAAGCCCGGAAGTGTATTTATTTCGTTTAATACAATAGAATTATCACTGTGCTTTACAAAAAAGTCAACACGTGAAAGTCCCTGACCGTCAAGCGCTTTAAAAGCCTTTATTGCAGATGTGCGGATTTCTTCTCTTATCTCGGGAGAAAGGTCAGCGGGGATATTAAGCTTTGTTGTGTTGTCTTTGTATTTTGCGTCAAAATCGTAGAATTCAACCATTGGTACAATTTCTCCGACCTCGCCTGCCTTGACGTCGAAGTTGCCTAAAATTGAACATTCAACTTCGCGTCCTTCGATACACTCCTCTACAAGGACTTTTCTGTCAAATTTGAGTGCATTTTCTATTGCTATGTACAGTTCTTTTTGGTCGTGTGCCTTGCCGACACCTACAGACGAGCCTGTTCTTGCCGGCTTTACAAAGCTCGGATAACCAAGCTTTTCTTCGATTTCTTTAACCTTTTCATCAACGTTATCAACAGAAGTAACAGTTACCCAATCTGCCTGAGGAATTCCGGCATTTGCAAAAACAAGCTTTGAATATATCTTATCCATTGCATTTGCAGAAGCCAAAACGCCCATGCCCACATACTTTATATCTGCAAGCTCGAAAAGACCCTGTATTGTACCATCTTCGCCATATTCACCATGGAGAACAGGGAAGATAACATCAGGATATATGTAAGAAACAGTATTATTATCTTCAAATACAAGTATTGCTTTATCGGACGCGTCAGGTGATATTATAGCTTTTTTCTTGTTAGCACTATCACTTTCCCATGCACCGTCGGCAATTTTGCCATAATCACCTGTATACAGATACCATGCTCCGTCTTTGGTTATACCAATAACAGATATTTCATATTTTTCCTTGTTAAGATTATTTAAAACAGAAGTTACCGAAAGCCTTGATATATCATGCTCAGGTGAACGTCCTCCGAAAATTACGCATAACTTTTTCATATTCTGCCTCCAAATGTAATCCATATAATAATATCATACTATGTGTTGATGTAAAATTCAACCCTTTTTTAGAAATTTCATAAATTTTTAAGAAATGTTAAAATTTTCTCAAAATAGTCGGGAAGTTCCGAACTAAACTCCATTGTTTTATTTGTTTTTGGGTGGACAAATCCTATTGTCTTTGCGTGTAAAAGCTGACCCGAAAGATTAAATTTTTCTTTTTTTATGCCATAAGTTTTATCACCAACAATACTATGCCCCAAAGATGCAAGATGTACTCGTATCTGATGAGTTCTGCCTGTTTCTAAAACGCACTCAACAAGTGTGTACTGACCAAATCTTTCAAGCACCTTTACATGAGTTATTGCCTCGCGGCCGCCATGTACGATTGCCATTTTCTTTCTGTCTTTAGGGTGTCGGGCTATTGGTTTGTTTATGGTAAATTCGTCCTCTGTTATATTAGCATTAACGAGTGCGTAGTATTTTCTGAGTGCTTTTCGCTCCTTTAACTGTTCAGCTAAAAACAGGTGTGCCTCATTATTTTTTGCAGCTACTAAGAGTCCAGAGGTATCTTTATCAATTCTATGCACAATACCCGGTCTTACAACACCGTTTATGGCAGATAAACTATCACCGCAATGATACAAAAGTGCATTTACAAGAGTACCCGTTTCGTTGCCCGCTGCGGGATGTACAACCATTCCCTGAGGCTTGTTTATTACTATAACATCATCATCTTCATAGACAATATCAAGCGGTATATCTTCGGGAATAGCATCAACACTTTGCACTTCGGGCAATATAATTTCGATAATATCACCCGCATTCAGACTCTGTTTTTTTAAGACGTTTTTGTTATTTACCAGAACGCTGCCCTCATCACAGAGCTTTGCGGCAAAGCTCCTTGAGATATCGCTGTTGTCAGCTATGAATTTATCAATACGTGCACATGGCTCGTTAACATTTAAAATAATATTATCCATTCGTTGGTTCCTTATCAAAAAATATTAAGTATATTCCCAAAAGTATAGCACCGACTGTTATTGCAATATCTGCAATATTAAACACTGCAAAATTAACAAATGTTGTTTCTATAAAATCAACAACAAAGCCATAAAACATGCGGTCTATAGCATTACCCAATGCTCCTGAAAAAAGCATTGCAAGAGATATGCACAAAAGCTTGTGTCTTGGTTTTTTTACTATTATATAAATAATAAGACCAACACAAAAAATAATCGAGATAAGAGCCAAAAAGTTAATTTTTCCGCTTAGAATACTAAATGCCGCACCTCTGTTTTGTACATACGTAAAGTCTATAAGCGGTGTAAAAGAGCCAAATGTTTCGCCCAATGCCACGTTTGATAAAATGTATCTTTTTGACAGGAAGTCCCCAACAAAAAATATAAGTCCTATAAGGATATATACAAAAATCATTTTACATCTCCTATATATTTTAGTGCCATATCTATCTCGTCAGGTGAAACATCATAAACCTGCTCCACTGTACCTATTGAGGTAGGAAGAATGAACTTTAAGCCACTTTCTGTTTTCTTTTTATCGTGTTTCATATGATTATGTATAGTATCATAAGAGGGGAGTGCCACTCTTGTTTTAAATCCGTACATATCAAGAATTTGTTCTATTCTTGTAAGCTCTTCCAATGTGATATTTCCTCTTTTGTATGCTATGTATGATGCACCAATCATACCAAGTCCTACACATTCACCATGTGTCATTTCAAAATCAAAGGCACTCTCAACAGCATGGCCTATGGTATGACCAAAATTTAAATTTGCTCTTAGTCCCAGTTCCTTTTCGTCTTTAGATACTACATTTGCCTTTATAGAACAATTTTTGTATGACAGGTCTATAAGCGTTTTTGTATCGAGTGCTTTTATGTTGTCTATATTTTTAAAAGTGTATTCAAAAAAGTCATAATCGCTTATTATTCCGTGTTTTATTACCTCGCCCATGCCCGAAACAAATTGTTCGTGGGGTAGAGTTCTTAGTGTATTTACATTTATGTATACAAGACGCGGTTGATGAAAAGCGCCAAGAATGTTTTTACTGTTTTTAAAATCTATACCTGTTTTTCCGCCCACAGATGAGTCGGACTGCGAAAGTAATGTGGTTGGGATTTGTATAAAATCAATACCACGCATAAAAATGGACGCCGCAAAGCCTGCCATATCGCCCACGACTCCTCCGCCAAGTGCTATTATAAAGCTTTTTCTGCCCATATTATGCTCTATGCACGAGGCGCAGATATCAAGAATTGACTGCATATTCTTGTTTTCCTCACCTGCGTTTAAGATGTGGGAAGAAACATCATAGCCATTACTCTTAAGAAGATTTTGTACATCATCAAGATAGAGCCCTGCTACGTTTGTATCTGTTACAATCAAAACCTTTTTTGGTAAATTAAGGCATAATAATTCATTCGGCAGTAAATTAAAATTGTCCGAAAAAACTATGTCGTATGAATTTTTACCTAAATCTACATTTAATTTCATTTTTATCATTTCCTCTTATTTTTTATTTCAAGATATAAAAGCAAGCCTGTAACCTTCAGTAACGGGACGTCGAGGTCAACAATTTGCACGCAAATTGTAGCGACAAAACCAAGGGTTTTGGAAGCGTCGCCAAAACGCCGTCCCCTACAAGTCCGAAATGGTGGTGAGATAAGACGAGAATTTTTTCGGCACTATAATGGTAAACTTGCTACTGCATTGAGCGTCATATCAGAACGATCTCCGTTAAGATACCCATAATAACCTGCACATGCAATCATTATTGCATTATCTGTACACAAAACAGGTTCGGGGTAGAGAACATTTATTCCCTCTTTTTGTGCAAGAGTGCTCATTTTCTCTCTCAGGGCACTGTTTGCCGCAACACCGCCTGCAAGGGTAATTATTTTCATATTATTTTTCTTTGCCGCCTCTATTGTGTGATGGCATAAAACATCAGTAACTGCATTCTGGAAGCTGGCAGCAATATCTGCCTTGTTATATTCCTCGCCATTTTGGTCTAATTTGTGCAGATAGTTTATAACTGCAGTCTTAACACCGCTAAAGCTAAAATCAAGGGATTTTTCGTCCATACGCACTCTTGGGAAGTTTACAGCGTCTGGGTTACCCTCTTTTGCAAGCTTGTCAATAAGAGGACCGCCAGGATATCCCAAACCAAGCACACGTGCAATTTTATCAAAAGCCTCGCCTGCGGCATCATCTCTGGTTTGACCTAATATTTCAAATTCTGTATAGCTCTTTACACAAACGATATGGCTATGACCTCCCGATGCAACAAGGCATACAAACGGAGGCTCAAGGTCTTTGTGTGCAACAAAGTTTGCCATTATGTGTCCCTTTATGTGATGAACAGCTACAAGAGGCTTATCCAAGGCAAAAGAAAGTGCCTTTGCGGTTGATACGCCGACAAGCAATGCACCAATAAGGCCCGGACCATAGGTAACTGCAATGGCAGTTAAATCGTCAAAGGTTACGCCTGCATTTTTTAGAGCCTCGTCTATAACTGCATCTATTGTTTCGATATGTCGGCGCGACGCTACCTCGGGCACAACACCGCCGAATTTTTTGTGTATATCTATTTGTGTATTGATAACGCTCGATAAAACCTCTCTGCCGTTTTTAACAACCGCGGCGGCGGTTTCATCACAAGAGCTTTCTATTCCGAGTATAAGTATATCCTGCAATTTAATCCTCCAAACCGACAACCATAATAAGTGCATCCTCGTGGTTGTCGCTGTAATAGCCTTTTCGTGTCCCCACTGTTCTAAATCCGTATTTGGAATATAGCTTTTGTGCGGCAGTGTTGCTTTTTCGCACCTCTAAATTCATAGATATAAGCTTTTCCTTTCGTGCAAGCTGCATCATAGACGAAACAAGCATAGAGCCAATACCTTGTTTTCGATAGTCGGGATGAACTGCAACATTTGTTATGTCGCCACTATCGTATGCCACCCAAAAACCACAGTAGCCTATGCAATGCCCGTTGTCTTTTGCAACAAAATATCTTGCAATCTTGTTTTGTGCCTCTGCCAAAAATGCGTTATATGACCAGGGGACACTAAAGCAAAGCTTATCGAGCTCTGCAATTCCCTCAACGTCTTCTTCGCGTAATCTTTCAATGGTTATCATTTTCTTCTACTATCTTCTCTGCAACGTCAACAAGTGCGTCATAAATTTCTTTTGCAGTTTCGCGGTATTCATCTATATCTCCGCCGTAGGGGTCGGCAATATCTCCGTCAGCACCTATATATTCCATGATGGAGTAGACCTTTTTTGACGAAAGGCCCTCAAGAATTTTTTTGTGTCCCTCAGTCATTGTGAGTATAAGGTCGCTCTTTTGTACTAAATCCTCACTTACAGGTTTGGAACGGTGGTATGTTAAATCAATACCCATTTCGTCAAGTGCGGCTATTGCCTCATTTGATGCCCGCTCTCCAATCTGCGCAAAAATTCCGGCAGATTCTATAAGAACGTCTATATCATTTTCTATTGCTATTTTTTCCATTATAGCTGCCGCCATTGGCGAGCGGCATGTATTTGCGGTACACACAAAAAGTATATTCATTTTATAACCAATTACTCCTTTAAAAGTTAGTTATACTAATTATAGCACTATGGCAAAAAAAAGTCAATAAGGCTTGAGTATATGTTTTGGGTTTAATGAGAACTTTTTATAAAAATATTGACATAATATAAAATATATGGTATTATACCTATGTTAAAATAAAAGGGAGTAGCTTGCGTTTTATAAAACGTGGTTTGATGTCGTCAGTACGATTGCTGATGCAATCCGGCACAGATTGTTCGAAGCGAGACTTTTATTGCATTTATTATGGTGCAGTAGAGGTTATCGCTTTTTTGTATATATACTCTTGTTTAGCGGAAAATATAAGTAATGTAATTATTGTGAAAGGGGTAAAAGATGGAACATTACAGACTCACAAAGCAAATGGTGTTTGATGAGGTATCATCAGGTCCAAATGGACTTTCAGAGGAGCAGGCAAAAGAGAGGCTTTTAAAATACGGAAAAAATGAGCTTGCAGATGAGGGACACAAAAATCCGTTTATGGTATTTTTAGGTCAATATAAGGATTTTCTTGTTATAATTCTTATTATTGCTGCTATTATATCTATGGTCTTAAAGGATGTTGAAAGCTCGATAGTAATTTTAGTGGTTATAACAATAAATGCTATTTTGGGAACTGTTCAGGAAATAAAGGCAGAGGCGTCTTTAAACAGCTTAAAGGCAATGTCAGCGCCAAGTGCAAAGGTGTTAAGAGATGGAAAAATACAGGTTATAAACGGTAACGAGGTTGCAATAGGGGATATTGTAACAATAGAGGCGGGCGACTACATCTGTGCAGACGGAAGAATTATAGAGAATGCGGGTCTTAAGGCAGACGAGAGCGCGCTTACGGGTGAGAGTGTGCCATCAGAAAAAGAGGATACGGAATTTGACGAAGAAAGACCTTTAGGCGATAGAAAAAATATGCTCTATTCGGGAAGCTTTGCAACTTATGGCAGAGCACAGATGGTTGTTACTGCAACTGGTATGAACACCGAAATGGGTAAAATAGCAACACTTTTAAAGAACACAAAGGAGAAGAAAACACCGCTGCAGGAGTCTCTCGATTCGTTTGGTAAAAAGCTTTCGTTCGGAATTATAGGAATATGTATACTTGTGTTTATACTTGCAATTATAAGGGGAGAAGCGCCGCAGAGTGCGTTTGTGTTTGCGGTTGCTTTGGCAGTTGCGGCAATTCCTGAGGCGTTAAGCTCAATAGTAACAGTGGTTCTTAGTGTCGGCACGCAAAAGCTTGCACGCGAAAATGCTATTATAAGAAAGCTTCAGGCGGTTGAGGGTCTTGGAAGTGTCTCTATAATATGCTCGGATAAAACAGGAACACTAACACAAAACAAGATGACAGTTCAAAAAATATTCTTTGACGGAAAAATAAAGGATAAGGATGACGAGCTTACAGGACGTGAGGCACAGCTTATAATTGATGGTGCGTTGTGTAACGATGCCACAGCGCGTAATGGTCAAAATATAGGCGACCCTACGGAAATTGCACTTATAGCATTCTCCGACAAACATGGACTTCCATATGATGAAATAAGAAACAAATATCCGCGTCTTGGTGAAATCCCATTCGATTCGGACAGAAAGCTTATGAGTACGGTGCACAAAATAGGCGATAACTATAAAATGCTTACAAAGGGTGCAACAGACGTATTGTTACCGCATATAAGAGAGCTAAAAACTGCTTTGGGTAAACGTGAGTTTACAGAGGAAGATGCTAAGTCGCTCATGGACGCAAATATGGAATTTTCCGAGAACGGATTACGTGTATTGTGTGTCTGCGAAAGGGACGTAAAATCACCTGATGTAGATGTTAAGGACGAAAAGAACTATATTCTTCTTGGTCTTATAGCAATGCAGGACCCGCCACGTGTGGAGTCAAAGGATGCAGTTGCAAAATGTAAAATGGCGGGAATACGACCTATAATGATTACGGGAGACCACCTTATTACTGCAAGCGCAATAGCGAGAGAAATCGGCATTTTAGAGGATGGCTACCGGGGGGTAGAGGGTGCAGAAATCGAGAATTTAAGTGATGATGAGCTCGATAAGTTTGTAAGTGATGTATCGGTCTATGCAAGAGTTTCGCCCGAGCATAAAATACGTATTGTAAACGCATGGCAGCGAAAAGGCTATATAGTTTCTATGACGGGCGACGGTGTAAATGACGCACCTGCCCTAAAACAGGCAGACGTTGGTGTTGCAATGGGTATAACGGGCAGTGAGGTTGCAAAGGACGCGGCGTCAATGGTCTTAACGGACGATAACTTTGCAACAATAGTAAAGGCAGTAGAAAACGGACGAAATATATATAATAACATTCAAAAGACAATACAGTTTCTTCTTTCGGGAAATGCGGCGGGAATTATATCGGTACTTTATGCGTCGCTTTTGGTACTCCCTGTTCCGTTTAAGGCAGTACATCTGTTGTTTATAAATCTCTTAACAGACAGTCTTCCTGCTATTGCTCTTGGTATGGAAAAGCACGACCCTCAGATTATGCAGGATAAACCCCGAAACAAAAATCAGTCTATCCTTACTAAAAAGATACTCGGTGCAATAGGAACAGAGGGTCTGGTAATTTCAGTTGCAACTATTTTGGCATACACAATAGGTCTTAAGCATAGTGATGATGTTGCAAGTACAATGGCCTTTGCAACGCTGTGTCTTTCGAGACTTGTTCATGGCTTTAACTGTAAGTCGGACAAAGGCGTTTGGTTTAGAAGAGAGTTATTTGATAACAGAAGTCTTATTATGGCATTTGTAATAGGTTTGGTACTTCTTAACTCAGTATTGTTTATTCCGGCGCTTCGTTCTGTATTTGCAGTAGCACAGTTAAATGCTTTGGAAGTAATTTCAATTTATGGATTATCAATAGCAACATTTGTTGTAATACAAGGTATAAAGACCATTAAAAATAAGATTAAGAAATAAGAAAAAGCGGTCCGACAGGACAATGTCATTAAGTTAAAATGATATTGAAAGGCTTAAAACGATGAAAGAGTTTGAATTTTCAACAAATTCAAACTCTTTTTCGTTTTTGTTTCAAAATTCAGCATGGCAAATAGACAGATTAAAAAATCTGTCAAAAACAATGGACTTTTTTCAAATTTTATGCTACTCTATATATGAAACTTACAGCTGATTGATACCTAATGTTACGAATATACTTTCTATCTGGTCGGACAGGCAGTATATTTCTTGCAATCAGTGCTTCAACATTTTGCGGACTTTCTTTATTGCGGATAAAATGCTTACATATGTATATTGCTTCGGAATAGTTAATTTGATAAGCATACACTTTGTTGTTTTGTTGTATGCATACATTCATTGCTATTATCATTGAGATATTATACATTATCAGTCGAGCATAGATTTCCTGTAATATGAAGTCCGCTTTTTTGCTATGAAAATTGCTTACTCGTAAAAGAAATCATAGTCCTCGACATGGAGAATAACGAGCTTGCCCTGGTGATAGTAATGAACGCACCTTTCGGTGAGTATGGTGAGATATTCGATGACGATGGCAATGTAACCCTTGCACACAATGGGGATTACAAACCGATAAGCGTAGGATAATGAAAAAGTGCTTACGAGAGAAATCTCGTAAGCACCTAAGAAAATGGTGCAGCGAGTGATGTTAAATCCGAACCCAAGGCAGAATTTTCTATTTCCTCGAAAGTAATAGTTTCTGTGCCGTCCTTGTAGTTACAATCAATTATGATTTTGTCATCGAATAAGTAAACAGAGTTAAGAAAACTGTTTATAAGCCTTCTGCGATGTTCTAATTTTTTCGGATTGAGCTTTCTGAATTTATGTATCCAAAAGAGTATTTGCTCTTTTGTAAGATTTGGTCTGCTCAATTCCTCTTTCATTATTTGCACGGACAATTCGCTTTTTTCTCTTTCAAGAGCTTCAAGCCGTTCTTTTGTTGAGGTTGTAAAAATACCCTGTTGAATTGCGTTAAGCATATTATCAATACTTTTCTGTGTTTCCGCAAATTGCTTTTGAAGAATCGACAGAGTGTCATTTTCTTTGTGCAGGTGTTCAAGAAGTGCATCTGCCAATTTATCCATTAAATCATCATCGAAGATTATTTGCATCAAATATGAGATTACAATATCTTCAATCCATTCTTTTCGAACTGTCTTTTTGTCGCATCCTCTGCGGTATTTTACGCTGACACACTTATAGTAGCGGTGAACATGCTTTGTATGGCTTGTACCGCTTTCACCCGCCATAAGGCATTTGCATTTACCGCAAAACAGTTTTGTGGTAAGTAAATATTCATCTTCTGCTTTATGCTTTGCCGGAGCCTTTTTGTTTGCTTTCATCATATCTTGCACCCTTTCAAATAAATCTACCGGAACTATCGGAGGTATTCCGTTCGGAGTCGTTATATCGCTATATTTGTATTCTCCAATATATCGTCTGTTGTGTAACATTCGGGTTACGGTATTTAATGTAATCCGAGTGTTCTTTTTAGTGCGAACACCTCTTAAATTTAATTCATCGGTAATTTGCTGCATTGTTGCACCTTCTGCATAATGTTTAAAAGCATCCAATACCGCAGGAGCAGTAAGAGGATCTATAATAAAGAACTGATTTTCATCAATCGCATATCCGATCGGTAAGGTTCCGCCATTATATTTGCATTTTAAGGCGTTTTCTGTAAGTCCTCGTGTAACCTTTTCTGCCAATTCTGCGGAGTAGTATTCTGCCATACCTTCAAGCAAGGATTCAAGCAAAATGCCTTCAGGAGTTTGTGATATTTTTTCCGTTGCAGAAACAACTTTAACACCATTTTTCTGTAACACTGCTTTATAGTGTGCAGAGTCATATCGGTTACGGGCAAAGCGGTCTAATTTCCAAACTATAACCAACTCAAAAGCTCCCTTTGCACTATCTTTAACCATTTTTTGAAATTCAGGGCGATTGTCGGTTTTAGCAGATAGCGCCCTATCTATGTAAGTATCAACTATAATCATATCATTTGCTTCGGCAAATTCTTTACATTCTCTTAACTGACCTTCGATAGATTCTTCACGCTGATTATCTGAAGAATACCGTGCATATATTACCGCATTCATAAATTCACTTCCTTTCTTGGTATATACCTTTTATATCATTAACTTTTTAATTATACAAATGTGTGATGCAAAACGGGCATCGCAATCAGCGACGCCCGTTAGTAAAATTATTCGTTTTCCTTGTTTTCAAGGTCCTTTTTCCATTGTTCAAATTCTCTTTGCCCGTCTTCGCTTTCATAAAAAGCCATAAGGTCTGGCAATAAACAGCGAGCAAGTGCATCAATCTCGTGCTGTGGAATTTGAATTACTTTGCTCTTATTACTCACTGTTTCATTCTCCTTCCATCAAGATTTTTTATTCATTTTATCGTTCCTGCTGCTTTTGTCTGCGTTTGAAATTGGCTTCGCAGAGCTTTACAATAGCATCTTCGATTTGTGCTTTGGTGTAGCTTTCAGGAAAGAACTTACGCACACGCTCTGTCGGGATTTTTATCCTTTCCTTTTGGTTAGCTTTTTCCTCAGACATAATTTCAAAGATTTTATCATCGTCAAGCTCTCCTGCCTGACTTAACTTTTTCATACGCACCGCCTGAGATAACGAAGGGGTGCAATCCTCACTCTCAATGGTTTCTATAAGGTCTTGTTGTTCAATGTCATTGAGGTATGAAAGCTCAACCGCCGGAGTAAATGCAATTCGACCTTCGTCCACATATTCCAAGAGCTTTGGCAAAAGGTTAGTCAAGCGTACGTATCGTTTTACGGTGTCTTTGCTGATGTTTTCGCTTTCGCCTATGATTTCAGCACTTAACCTCGGTGCAACTTGCTCCAAAGTTAAATCTGTGCGTTTACCCTGATGTGATAGGGCTTCCATTTTCATTTTGTAAGCAAATGCCCGTTCACTCGGCAAAACATTATCTCTGTGCAGGTTACTGTCAACCAATGCAATAACAGCGGCATCTTTATCCATTTCATAAATCAAGGCAGGAACTTTATCCATTCCTGCCTTAATACCTGCGTGTAATCTTCGGTGCCCCGAAATTACTTCATATTCATTATTTTCAATAGGTCTTACAATGAGCGGAGAAAGTATTCCGTTCTCCGATATGCTTTGTGTTAAATTCAACATTTCGTCATCATCCTTTACATAGTATGGGTGGTTTTCAAAGGGTTTTAATTTATCAACCTCTATGTATGTAACATTTCTCATCGTTCTTTGCTCCTTTCTTTCTGTATAACTTTTCTTTCCATTTCCCGTTCAATATCAAAAAGCTTTTCAATCTTCGGAATTATTTCCAAAGTCGCTTTTGCAATTTTGAGCTTATCCCGTATAGGCTTTATCTGTGCAGATAGGCCTCTGATTTCGGATAAATATATATCCTTATCGACATCGGTTTTAGCTCGTCTGCGTTTGTTATCGATCTTTGAACGTTCTTCTTCAAGCTCGGATATCTGCATTGATAATTTGCGTATAAATGCTTCAAGCTCCGACACGGTGTTGATATTTTCATCGTGTAAGAGCCTGAATTGTTTTTGATATTGTTCAAATTTTCTTAATTCCTGCCTCAATATAGGAGATAACGGCGGTGTGTAATTTGGTTTTGGCGTGCTTGGTTTCAAGAGTTCCAACAGTAAATAAAACAAAGCTTCAACAGTATCCATATATTTAACACGCCGTAATTGATACTCAAGATCCATAAGTGGAGTGTGCTTCGGTTTTGTTTTTTGAACACGCTCACTTTTACCAAATGAACTCACAAAAATTTTATTGTCGGCAATTTGTCTTATGATTTTTTCTCTTGTATAATCTTTGCCTAAACTGTCAATACGAACAGCTCTTTTCCAACCTTTTGTAATAACTGACGGATGCTCCGTCATAATATTGCGGTTGAACGTATATCCGAAGTTGCCCATTATCCGTTCAAACTCCAAAAGATTTCCGGCTTGTTTTATCGCTGAATCAACATCTTCCCGAAGAATATCCCTATGGGTTTTACCGCCACGTTTATGTATCCAATAAGCATTTCTGTCGGCATTGTAAAATTTTGCTCCCTCAATAACCGACTTTCCGTATTCCATGCATACTGCATCAGATATTTCTCTCAAACGTATATGATCTGAAATATGGTTTTCAAATTTTAATCCCGTTTTGAAAGATACAGAATTTATGACAATGTGGTTATGGATGTTGTCGGTGTTAAGATGTGTTGTAACAACAATCTCATAATTCTTGCCCCACATACGCCGTGCGGTTTCAAGTCCTATTTCATGAGCTTCTTTTGGTGTAACTTCTCCCGACTTAAAACTTTGATACCCGTGATATGCTACATTACCGCCCGTTTTACCAAAACGGCGCTTTGTTATCATCATATGCTCATAAGCTCGTACCGTCAAGCAGTTGATACTACTTACAAACATTTTCATATCTGTTTTATCATCGTTTTCTGTGTATTTGAGTACAGCAGCCAAATCATCGTCAAGATACTTTGGATTTGTTGTTTTGTCGGGATTGTCTGCATAATTTATAACATCCCTTAATGAGCCTTTTATTGGCCAAAATCCTGTTGTAGCCATTGCGTCGCAACTCCCTTCTTTATTCGTTTTCGGCACAAGTGCCGAAAAGCTCATTATTACGGGGTTGTTCCTTTTCCCCACAAAGCAGGCTTTGCGGGGACCCCGTTGTTTCATCCTTTCTTTCGGGGGTAAGTAGCTTTAACTGAATTTCATCAATCAGAGATAAAATTCTTTCTTCAAGTTCGGTACCGTAACCCTTATCAATTTGTTCATATAAATCACCGAGCTTGCCAGAAAACTCATAAAAGCTTTCCGGTAAGTGAGCCTTTGGCGAATAGCCTAAAGCTCGTTTCCTTAAATATTCAGAAATTGTTAAGCCGCATTTATCGGCTTTGTTTTTTATGCGTATTTTCTCTTTTTCGCTAACACGCACATAAATTGAATTTGCTCTTTCTTTCATTAAAATCAACTCCTATTTAAAATGTAAATTTCAGGGGGGATTGGGGAACTCCCCAAAGAGAAAAGGCAGGATTTCCAAAAGGAAGTCCTGCCTTTTACGGAATTTGTGCAATACAAGTTCCCTGCTTGTTACAGTACCGGACAGTTATTCCGTTCTCAGTATTGATTTGAGGCGAATATTACCTCTTTTGCCTCTTTCATAGACAACCTCTACTCTTGTTCCAAAGTCTATTTCTGGTATTCCTAAGTAGTCATCAGGCCGCTGAAAAGCAGTACACATTATTTTTCTGCCATCGTCTAACTCTACATATCCGATAGCGTTACATTTTCTGCCCCATACTGCAAATTGCAGCGTTCCTTTGAAAGTGCCCTCAATCTCGTTGAACTCATAACCGTCTCTGCTGAAGTTTGACATTGCAAACTGATTCCTTGATAAAATTCTCATAATAAAATCCTCTGTTTTTTTGATTTTTGTGTTGTCTGCGTTTTACCTTGATTCAATCATAGGCATCACCTCCGTTCTGAAATAGAAAAAAGGGCTTGTTTTGCCCCTTCTACTATATAGAATATGAGGATTTTTAAATAGGCAAAGTATTGCATAACACATTTAAAATAAAAAAACGCAACACATTAAAACCCTTGTATTTGTGCGGTTTGCAATGCGATTCAATCTATACGCCTTGTATTTCGTAACAAAATATGTTATAATTTTCTTGGGTGGTGATGAAGATGCCTGATAAAATTAAATTTTTTACTGCCGATTACAGAGATAAATATGTATATATCAAAGGTAACAAGTTTTTTATAGGCAGTTTTGTAGTAGATTTTCTTAATCAGTATGAAGCAAATGAAAATGGAGCAAGAATAGCATCAATGCGTTATGATAATTGGATGCTATCCTCCAAAATGGAAAAAGGTTATATAAACGATTATGAGTTTATAAAAGCAGGAAAAGAGATTTTATATATTCTTGATGTTCTCCCGAACCTAAGTCCTTTTCAGTATTTGGATATTGAAGCCGAGAAAAAACTGATAGCTGAAACCTTTACAAAAGAAAACGCAGATTATATCTTGAAATATTATCAGCAACGAGCAAATGTTTCTTTGCAAGATAAGGGTGCAATGTCCCTCGATATACTTCCTGACGGATATGCAGATTTATCCAAAGAAGCAAACAAGGTATTAACTCGCGTAAAAGTACTTTTGCAGTTTTATGAAAATATCGGAAACGACATGATGAAGGCTTTTGAAAAACTGACAGAGTTTGTATGGAGTTTGGATGATTTGGAGCATTACAAAGAAAACGATCTTTTAACTCTTGCCTATGACATATTCGGTGTTGACAGATTTAATATTGCAACAGAGTATGCTGCTATCACAAAAGGCAAAAAGAAAATACTTGTAAAAAGACTTCACTTTAGAACCTTTTACAGTTTTATACTCACAGATTTTTTTGAAGGTCTTTCATTTGGACATTATCCCCGTCAATGCGAAGTGTGTGAAACTTACTTCCTTATGGAAAGCCTGCGAAAACAAAAATATTGCACGGGATTTGCACCGATTGATTTAACAGAAGGAAAAGAACTTACGTGCAGGCAGTATGCTGCTATGGTAGGAAGAAAAGAGCTTGCAGAAAATGATCCGGTAAAAGACATTTATACCAAACGTTGTGCCTGCATCCGTTCTGAAGTTTCAAGAGGAAAAATAAGTGAAGAGTTTGCAGAGGTAGCAAAAGAATTAGCAAAAGAACTTAAAACCCGTTACGATTATGACAAAAAATATACCTTTAAGGAGTATCAGAAGGATATGGAAAGAGATAATTTATATCAAGAAGTAAATAACAGAATTAAAAAAGAGTAACACGGCGAATGGAGGTGAGTGCCGTGAAAAATTGCGAACAGGATTTATACATTTATCAGATACATCCGGTGCCACCTAAAAAAGATGATTTGCAGGAATATATTGATTTATATTTTGCCGAGCGTGATGACAAATACTTGATGTGGTTTCTTCATTACTACGAACCCGTACTGAACAGTACCACAAAAGAATCCGTTGAAAAATATTCAATGCAAAGCCATTTTGCAGATATAAAGCAGGCGTGTGTAACGGGAATTTTTAAGGCATTGCAAAGTTATGATAAAGATGCGCACGGAAACTTTATAACCTATAAGGTACGTATAATGTGGAATGAAATTCACGAATACATACGGCAGATGCGTACCGGGTTGACAGTTCCGAGTGAAAATAAATATCGTACTCTCCGTCAGATTATGAGATTGTATGGAGAATACGGATATTCAACCGAAGCGATTCGCAAAATATCCAAAGAGGTTAATTTGTCGGTAAAGAATGTAAAGGAAATTCTTTTAAGCGGTATTGAGAATATGAATATTGCGGATTTCCATGTAAGCTATGCCGATGAAGAAACCGAAGAAACACATACGGATATAACAAGCGATACCGATTTCGAGCCGCTACGGGTGTTGTTAGCAACAGAACGATTTAACTATATAAAAGAAGCCTTTGAAAAGCTAAATTACAGAGAAAGATTGGTGGTATCGGAATACTTGTCATTTTGCCCCGATTGCTTTAAACTGAAGCCTAAAAAGGTAAAGCTTTCAGATATGGCGGTAAAGCTCTGTCTTACACCCGATGCGATAGAAAATGTATATAAAAAAGCAATAAATAAAATGAGAAAATATTTAGAAGAAAAATTGCTGTAAAAACGCAAAAAGCCCGAATATACAAGCAAAATCCAGCTTGCATATTCGGGCTTAAGTTGTATCTTAAAATCCGCACATTTGTCAAAATACCGCTTATTAAATAGACTTTTAGTGGAGATTTGTGTAAATGCTTAAATTCATTGACGACTTCTAAATAGTTTGTTTATGTAAGTGGTAGAATACATAAAAGAAAGGAAGTTGATTTGAATGAGAAAAATCACAAACGAGCTAATTCATAGCTTTAAAGAATATTTAATCGAGGAGGAAAAGAGTGAAAACACAGTAGAAAAATATATCCGTGATATTACCTTCTTTATGGCTTGGCTGTGCGATCAGGAAGTAACAAAGATATTGGCATTGGAATATAAAAAGGAACTATGTGAAAAGTATGCTCCTGCAAGTGTTAATGCAGCAATATCTTCTCTTAATAGTTTCTTTGGGTTTATGGAATGGCACGATATTCGGATAAAAGCATTAAAAATACAAAGACAGATATTTTCAAGCAAGGATAAAGAACTGACAAAAGTGGAATATGAAAGATTGCTTAATGCGGCAAAAAGCAAAAAGAACGAAAGACTTTATTACCTTATTCAGACAATTTGTTCAACGGGCATCAGAGTAAGTGAACTTCGCTACATTACCACATCTGCCGTACATTCGGGGCAAGCAGTAATAAACTGCAAAGGGAAAATGCGTATTGTTATCTTACCCAAAGAGCTTTGTAAAATGTTAAAGGGGTATATTAGGGATAATAATATAAAAAACGGCTCTGTATTTGTGAGCCGTAATGATAAACCTCTTGACAGAAGCCATATATGGAAAATGTTAAAAGCATTGTGCGCAACCGCTGGAGTTTCAAAAGATAAGGTGTTCCCGCATAACTTTCGCCATCTTTTTGCGAGAACTTATTATAGCTTGCAAAAAGACATCGTAAGACTTGCAGACATTTTAGGACACTCATCTGTAAACACAACTCGAATATACACTATTGAAACGGGCGAAGTACACCGCAAGCAGTTACAGAGACTTGGACTTTTACAATGCTAAATAAAAAACCACATAATTTATATTATGTGAGCAAAAGAATCCAAATACCGCTCTAATTTTACTGTTCTTAGTATTAAAGAGCATGACAAAATAGACCAATGAAATAAAAAAGAGTCATTGGTCGAGTTTTCATACCTATTTTTGTGCATATTGGAGAAATTTTATTTTTTTATGCAAATTCATTGATTTTTTCATTGTTTCATGATATAATTCATAGTGTATGTAAGATAGGCAATTAATATATTCACCACATAATATAAATTATGTGGAAAACAGTTTATTTTTTTAATGTTTAATATTACTGACTGGTCAGTCTAATATAAACAAAAGAGGTGTTAGAGGTGGGTTTTGCTGATCCAAAAGAACTAAAGAAGAGAGAACTACTCGATAAATGTTTCGAACTGTTTGTGCGCAAGGGCTTAGAAAATACAAGCCTTAATGAATTGGCTTTGTATTGTAATATGCACAAGGCCACGTTTTACAGTTATTTGACTTCGAAAGATGAAATCGTTGTTGAGAGCGCGAAACAGTACATGGAAAAAGTGGATAAGATGTTTTTTGACATATTTGAAAATCCGCAGAAAACACTAAAAGAAGCTTTGCAACATGGTTTTGAAGTAATCGCCGGAGAAAAACATAAATTCAAGTATATTTATCAGGTGATCTCAAGTCCTAAATATGGTGAAGAAAGCCGAAACGAACTAACGAAAGTTTATATGAAATATATGGATTATTCAAAAGAACTTGCAAACATATACAATGTGAACCATTTGGAATTTAGGCCATACTTCCTACTCTATATAGCAACAATACACGATTATTGCTTGTGGGAAAATACGGAAATGGTTAAAGAAAAATTAGATTGTATATATTCTAAAATTGAAAGCTTATAAAATACATAGGAGGAAAATTATGAAAGCAACGAAGACCTTTATAGCACTAATAACAAATTTCATGCTAATTATAGTTATGTGTTCACAAATTATGGTTTTTGCGGCAGATATCGATAATATAGAATGGACTTTGCGTTATGGTGGAGATTGTGGTAAATCAAGTCAATCAGTAAAGTGGCAATATCACACACATAACCAATCTGTAAGCGATAAATATTATAATAATAGATTTACATTAACAGCTGGATATGGACAAGATGGCGGTGTGATGGAAAATTATGTTTATAAGAATTATGATTTTTACAGTCAATTTCTGAGCAGTGGAACTCGTAAGTGGAATAGTCTTACTACTAGTATGTACATGATAAACATTGAAGAAGGTATGAAAGTTATTGGTGATCATGCTTTTAACTTTTGTATCTATGCGAACGGGATTTCACCATCTATAATTCCTTATTCTGAAGATACTAGCTCAAATGTACATTATATATCGCTACCAAGCACTTTGGAAGAAATTGGATTTTTAGGCTTTGCAGGTGCTCTAAAATATGTAGATACATTGACACTTCCGGCAAATCTGTCAATGCTAGATTATGGCTCATTTTGCAGTAATGGTTTTAAAACTGTTGTAATTGAAGAAGGAAATCTAACAACACTCCCAAGTTATTGTTTTGCAAATTGCACATCGCTTGAAGAAATATATATACCGAAAACTGTAAAGAAAATTGATTCCTCAGCGTTTATGGGGTGTACTTCTCTTAAAAAAATACATTACGGCGGATATTCGGAGGATTGGGAAAATGTTACAATATCCGGGGACAATGACGCTCTTTTATCAGCACAAGTAATGTTCCCAATTAGAGTGCATGTATCATCAGTTACATTAAACACTACAAGTAAAACCTTAATGGCAGGTAATACATATACTTTGGTTGCGACTGTATTGCCCTCTAATGCAGACATAACTGATGTCGAATGGACTTCATCAAAACCCAATGTAGCAACAGTTTCTTCTGATGGTATTGTTACTGCTGTGTCGGCGGGCACAACAACAATTACAGCCACTAGCGTAGAAGGTGGCATCAAGGCGAATTGTACTATCTCAGTTCAAGCAGCAAATATTGCTGTGACGGGAATTTCTCTAAACAAGACATCTACTACAATGAATATTGGTGCTACAGAAACTCTTACAGCTACGGTTTCTCCTAGCAATGCAACCAATAAGAGTGTTACTTGGAAGTCATCAAATACGAATGTTGCTTCTGTTACAAATGGTATTATTACTGCAAAAGCAACAGGAACAGCTACTATTACCGCAACAACAGTTGATGGGAGTAAAGTCGCTACTTGCACAGTAACAGTAATTATCCCAACGGTTTCAGTAGCAAGTGTTTCTCTTAATAAAACATCAACAACACTAGATGTAGGGACAACAGAAACTCTTGTAGCAACAGTTTCTCCTAGCAATGCAACCAATCAAAGTATTACTTGGAACTCTTCTAATACAAGTGTAGCCACTGTATCTTCAAATGGTGTTGTAACTGCAAAAGCAGCAGGTACAGCTACTATAACAGCAACAACAGTAGACGGTAATAAAACCGCTACTTGTACTGTTGTGGTTGAAAATCAACAATCTTCTGGCGATGATGAGATTTGCGGATTAATTAAAGTGAATGATGCAAAGTCTTGTGCCGGAAAAACCGTAGATGTAGTCATAAGTATTGAAAATAATCCCGGTATTGCAATTTTAGGCTTTAATGTTAATTATGATAAAACTGCAATGACATTAAAATCGGCGACACTCGGAGAAATTTTCACCGGAGAGCTTGAATGCAATATAAATGCAGTACCTTTTGTGTTTAATGTATACTCTGGTTCTTCAAACAAAACAAATAACGGAAAGTTAGTAACCTTGCAATTTGAAATAAAGTCAGATTGCGTTGAGGGCGACTATACAATTTCCTTGACAAACATTGAATCTCTTAATATTGCTGAAGAAGATGTGTTTTTTGATTCGATAAATGGAAAAGTTACAGTTTCCACCTCTATTCCCGGTGATGTAACAGGAGATGGAAATGTAACCAGAGCAGATTTGTTAAGGCTTGCAAAAAGCTTTTCAGGGTTCGACGTTGATATGGATATGGTTGCAGCGGATGTAACAGGAGATGGAAATGTAACCCGAGCGGACCTGTTAAGACTTGCAAAGTATTTCTCTGGTTTTGATGTTGCTTTGGGAGAATAATTATTTAATATTACACTTATCTATCTTTTGGAATATTTAGGGTGAAAGAGGCTTATTGTGAAAAAATTGTTATTGATTATTATGTGTTTAACATTAATTGCTTGTTCTTCTATTTCCGCGTCTTCCGAAACAGCTATTAGTTTCGCGGAAAACACAACAATTTACGGCGATGTTACAGGCGACGGAACTGTTAACAGAAACGATCTTTTAAGACTCGCAAAATACTTTTCAGGATTCGATGTTGAAATAGGAAAACCTGTAGATAAGTACGAACTACTGGTTGATTATATTCTAAATAGGGGTGCTACATCTAACGGAACAAGTTATTACTTAACATATACAAGTTCGGGTGTCACCTATTATCTTAATTGTAACAAATCGTCAAGAAGTTTAACCTTTTCGTCAAAGAATCCTAACGACTATAACTATTCTTGTACTGTGCAATGTTATAAAAATAGTAGTACTCAAGAGGTTTTTATGAGCTATGCTGATAACGGAAGAAATATCCCTTGGGGATTAATTGAAACTGCAAAGTTTAGTAGTGGCGGCTCTTTACTAAGCTACCAATATGACGGAGTTAATAGCAGTAGAGCATCCAGTTATAAATCAGTATTGATCTCAAAATCGGTAACAACAATAAGTGGAATGAGGCAAATACTGAATTCAACAGGATTAAAGGTAACATTGGCAGATTTAGGATTTAAAAAGTTTTAATGAAAGTAAAGGGGTGTCATTATGAAGCTATTAAAAAGTATAACGAATACTCTGTTTTTGGCAGTAGCCATAATGACAATCTCTTCTTTAAATGTGTCAGCAACAGCGGCTTCTAAATATACTTCAAGCGAAGAATCAGGGAGATATCCGTATGCAAGAAAAGATGCAACAGCTTTTCTTGCAATTGAAACCATGGATAATGCAGATGGAAATAGTTTGTATGACGATACAAAATTAAGACCTATGTTGTTTAACGCATCCGAACTACCGGGCATAGAAAATTCTACAAATGTAAGTACTTATGGAGATTTTTCTTATATCGTTGAAAATGATTGCGCAATAATAATCGGATGCGAAAACACAACTTCTGCTATTTATGTACCTGATTATATTCGTGGATATCCCGTTGTTCGTATTGACGAGTTTGCGTTTGAATGGTGTGATGCTATACCTGAAATACATATTCCCGATACGGTTTTAGAAATAGAAAATGGTGCTTTCAGATTTTGTCTAAATCTTGAAAAAATTGTGCTTTCAGAAGAACACCCTACCTTGTGTAGTGAAAACGGTATTTTATATACAAAAGATAAAAAAACACTAATTTGTTTTCCAGCCAATTCTTCTGTGAGAACCTCAACACTTCCGGTAGAGTTAGAATCGATTGCAGCTTTTGCCTTTTGGGGTGCGCAGATAGAAAGCATATCATTGTCTGAAAATATTACTAATATTGGTGTCGGTGCATTTGGTTGCTGCTCCTCTTTAGAATATATCGCTATTGACGAAAATAACCCTTATTATAAATCTGAAGATGGAGTTTTATATAATAAGGAATGCACAAAAATTCTCTGTATGCCAAACGCCGTAGTTAAAGACGTTTTAGATACGGTAGACACAATAGGTGCTTATTCTTTTTGCGGAAGCATACAAGAAATCGAGTATCAGTTTTCCAACATCCTTATCGTTGAAGAGTATGCCTTTGCGTATTGTGAAAATTTAATAAGTATAAAGTTTGATGATGCGCTTGAAGAGATCGGCGCAGGCGCTTTTTTGAATTGCTACTATGTAACGGAGATAGATTTATCCGACGGCGTTTCTAATATCGGTGAAGATACATTTTGGAATTGTCTATACATAGAAAAAATTGTATTAGGACCACATATTAAAACCATCCCAAGTGGCTCATTTGGGTATTGTTTAAGCTTGTATGAGATAGAGCTGAATGACAACATATCAACAATTGGACAATACGCATTTTTTAGTTGTGAGTTTTTAGAAGAAGTTAATCTTAAAAGTACTATTAATATAGGCAAAGGTGCATTTGCATATTGTGTAAGCCTTTCTCAACTGCATATTCCGGAAACAACTTTTTTAATTGGCGAATATGCGTTATATTGGTGCAATATATTGGAACAAATAACTGTTGATGATGAAAATGTTAATTACTCCTCTGTTGATGGTAATTTGTTTAATAAGGAAAAAGATTCTTTAATTCAATATGCACTTTGGAACAAAAGAGAATCATATAGAATTCCTGAGGGTGTGAAAGTAATAAAAAAATCGGCATTCGAGAACGCTACTCACCTGACAGAAATACATATTCCTAAAAGTGTAGAAAAAATTGAAAAAAATGCTTTTGACTGGTGCGACAACCTCCAATACGCATATTATAACGGAACCAAAAGTGAATACTCTAATATTGAGATTCAAAACAACTCATATCTTGAAAGAATCCAGATAATTTATAACGACGGTGACAACGTTGGTGGCGATGGCGACGATGAGATAATCGAGGTTGCAAAACCTATATTAACAGTTAATAATGCTATTGCACATCAAGGTCAAGTAATTGATGTAGTAATTGATTTAACAAATAACCCCGGTGTTGCACTTGTAGGATTTACTGTTAACTATGATGCTACTGTTATGACGTTGAAATCAGCTACACTCGGAGAAATTTTTACCGGTGATCTCGATTGCAATATTTCGGCGGTTCCTTTCGTGTTTAATGTTTATTCGGGTTCTGAAAATAAATTAGTAAGTGGAAAATTGGTAACTCTGCAATTTGAAATTAAGGATAGCTGTCCTGTAGGAGATCATTTTATAGAGTTATCTGATATAGAACTAATAAATATAGATGAAAGCTTGGTGGAATGTGAATACACTAATGGAACAATTCGAGTTAATAATATCATTTACGGTGATGTAACTGGTGATGGTAGCGTAACAAGAACTGACCTTTTAAGATTTGCAAAGTATTTCTCAGGCTTTGACGCCGAAATAGATCAATCAGCATCGGATGTTAACTGCGATGGACAAGTCGATAGAGCAGATTTATTAAGGCTTGCAAAATATTTTTCAGGCTTTGAGGTTGTTTTGGGAAAATAATTATTTGTACTAAAAATCTGTTATATATTTTTAGATGCTTAAACGCAAAGAAGGTGATGACTATTGATAATAGAATCATAATATTTGGGCTATTAAGTGGCCCTTGAAAAAGGTTTAAATTACCAAACCACAAAACATTTTCACAACGAACAGGAGGAATTTCAATGAAGAAATTGATTAGCTCTGTTTTAAGTGTATGCATTTTGCTTTCAATGGTTTTAGGAACAACTGTTGCATACGCAAACGAACCAGAGCTCACAAGCGAAAGTACAACATTCAAAGGAACCGGCTTGGCTGACGAAACATCTTTGCTTAAAGAAGTTGGTTTGATGAAAGATGATATTTCAGTTGAACCGGAAGTTGATGAGGAATTATCAGAAGAAGACTTAAAACAAAAATTCTCTCAACTCACCGAAAAAAACATCGAAAATGTTACAAGAGAATTTGATGGTGATACAAACACTAACTATCAAGAGTTATATGATGAGTATAGTAATATTGACTTAGAAAACAGAGAAATAGAATTTGATGAAACGAAAGCTTCCAACTATGCTATTTCCTATTACTCAGGCACTTCTATACCAACATATACATCTGTAACTGGTTGGTCTTTACGCGATTCATATACTAGTGATGGATACGTATTTTATAGTTACTATTACAACGTAGATGATCATTTTGATTATATAGAGTATTTGATGGATTATTATGGATGGTCTTATTATGATGATACCGAAGCATCCGACGGAAGCTATGCCACTATATACCTTGTAAAAGGATATGATATGATCGCCATAATTGCTAATTTCAGATATAATGAAACAGTAATTATGTTTGAAGCTCCTACAACAGTTAGTCCTACAAGTGTGTCATTAGATATAAGTAGCCGTACTATGATTGTCGGAAATCAGTATACACTTGAAGCAACTGTTTATCCTTCCAATGCATCGAACAAATCGGTTACTTGGAGTTCATCAAATTCAAGCGTAGCAAGCGTATCTTCAAGTGGTGTTGTAACTGCAAAAGCGGCAGGTTCTGCTACTATTACAGCTAAGACCTCTAATGGTAAGACAGCAACTTGTGCAATTACGGTTAAAAATTTAGTGCTAGCGTATTATCCGAATACAAAGATTCCTACATTCACTTGTATCACCGGTAAAAGCGTGTATCAGTCAATGGAAGACGATGGAACAACAATGTACTTCTATGTGCTTGATATAGAGTCACACACAGACTACGAAGCTTATCTTGTAAATAAAGATGGATGGACAATATTAGACGAAGAATTAGCAAGCGACAATAGTTATTTCTCCGCGCTTTACGGAAAAGGCGATGTTACAATGCTTGTTATGGCAAACTTTGAAAGTGGTTTGACAGGAATAGCATTTGATACCCCTGTAACTACTGTGCCTGTAACAGGTGTTTCTCTTAACAAAACATCAGCCACTATGACTGTTGGCAATACCATGACATTGACAGCAACTGTTTCTCCGAGCACTGCGACAAACAAAAATGTTACTTGGACTTCTTCAAATACAAGTGTAGCCACTGTATCTACAAGCGGTGTCGTAACAGCAAAAGCTGCCGGTTCTGCCACAATTACTGTTAAAACTGCTGATGGCAACAAAACTGCTACTTGCTCGATAACAGTAACCAACCCAACAGTTGCAGTAACAGGTATTAGCCTTAATAAAACATCAACCACATTGTTTGTAGGAGATACCGAAACATTATCGGCAACAATAGCACCAGAAGATGCAACAAATAAGTCTGTTACTTGGAGTTCATCTAATACAAGCGTAGCAACAGTTTCCAATAATGGTGTTGTAACTGCAAAAGCAGAAGGAACAACTACAATTACAGCTAAAACAGCGGATGGCAATAAAACTGCTACATGTACAGTAACGGTTAAGCCTATCACTCCTACTATTGAAGTTGAAAGTGCTTTTGGACAAGCTGGTAATGTTGTGGATGTTACAATAAAAATGGCACATAACCCCGGTGTTGCACTTGTGGGATTTGATGTAAATTATAATTCCGATGTTATGACATTAAAATCAGCTACACTTGGAGATATATTTACAGGCGAACTTGAATGCAATATAAATGCGGTACCTTTTGTATTCAATGTATATTCAGGTTCTTCAAATAAGACAACCAGCGGTGATTTAGTAACATTACAGTTTGAAATCAAGGAAAGTTGCCCTGTTGGTGACTATGATATTACATTGTCGAACATAGAAACATTAAATATCGACGAGAATTCTGTTAACTTTGATTGCACCAACGGAAAGATCACAGTTCGTGATTCTATTCCCGGTGATGTAAACGGAGACGGCAAAGTAACTCGAAATGACCTATTAAGACTTGCAAAGCATTTTTCAGGCTTTACAGTTGAAATAGATGAAGTTGCCGCTGATGTAACAGCAGACGGCAAAGTAACACGTAACGACCTATTAAGACTCGCAAAGTATTTTTCAGGCTTTGATGTAGCTTTAGGTAAATAAATTATTATATAAGAAAGGAAGACAAACTTATGAGAAAATTTTTATGTGTTGTTCTGGCCATGATAATGTGTTTGTCATCGCTGTCAGTAGCAGCATTAGACGCCAATGCAATGGACATTGTTGTTAAGAGTGCGGAGGTTAACTATGGAGATACCGAAGCTACTGTGGTTATTGAAATTCCGGATAACCCAGGAATCGCTCTTCTTGGTTTTAATGTGAATTATGATTCTGATGCTTTAACATTAAAATCAGCTACACTTGGTGAAATATTTACAGGCGAACTTGAATGCAATATAAATGCAGTGCCTTTTGTATTCAATGTATATTCAGGTTCTTCAAACAAGACAGCAAGTGGTAAATTAGTAACTTTGGTTTTTGATATTGCTGCCGATTGTGACGCAGGTACATACGACGTAACTATTGATGAAGTTGAAGCATTGAATATTGACGAAGAAAACGTTGATTATGCTATTACTAATGGTTATGTTAAAGTAAAAGCAAAATCATTCACAGGACTTTCTATTAATGATGCAACATACACATATGATGGTACAGCAAAAACACTTGCAGTAAGTGGCGTGCCACAGGGTGCAACTGTAACATATACCAGCGAAGATTTTGATGCAGATGGTAAAGCTATTGATGCAGGAACCTATAATATTACTGCAAAGGTAACACAGGCAGGATATGATGCTTGGGAGAAAACAGCTGTTTTGACAATTAAACCTAAAACAATTTCTGTAACTGGTATTTCAGCAACAAGCAAGGTTTATGATGGTACTAACGAAGCTACATTAAGTGGTGGTACAATTTCTGGTCTTGTTGATCGTGATGCAGCAGATCAGTACTGTGATGAACATCAGGGATATAGAATTAAGTATTATATTCCTGAAACAGGAACATTTGCAGATGCTAATGTTGGTAACGGCAAAGCGGTTTCAATTGCTAAAATTGAACTTACAGGTTGTTCAGCAGAAAACTATGTATTAACACAGCCTACTGGCTTAAAGGCAAATATCACAAAAGCTCCTATCACAGTTAAAGCTAAGGATATCACAATAAAGACAGGCGCTGCTATTCCTACTTTTGATGAAACCAGCTATGAAATCACTTCTGGTAAATTGTTTGGAAATGATAAAATTACAGGTACATTGGCAACAAACTGCAAATCTACATCAGTTGCAAAAGACTTTAATATTACACAAGGTACTTTGACAGCTGGAAACAACTATAACTTGACTTTTGTTGCCGGCAAATTATCAGTCGTTGATAAAACCGTACAAAATATTGTAGTTGATGGTGTAGTTACTGAGAAAACATATGGCGATGAAGGTTTCAAGATTACAGTAACACCTGATGAAAATTCAAAACTTGATAATTTCACAATGACATCAAGCAATTCCGATGTTGCAACAATTGATGAAAGTGGTAATGTTACAATTAAAAATGCGGGAACAACAACTATATCTGTAAAAGAAGCAGGAAATGACGAATATGCACCTTTTGAAAAAACATGGACATTGACTGTTAATAAAGTTAAAGTAACAATTACTGCTGACAATCTCTTCAAAAAGATAGGTCAGGCAGATCCTGAGTTTACCTATGTATTAAACGGAACTTTGATCGGTGAAGATGAAGTAACTGGTAAGCTTTCAAGAACTTCTGGTGAAGAAGTAGGTAAATACGATATCGTAATTGGTACATTAGCAATAAATAATAACTACGAAATCACATTCAACAAGGGTGTATTTGAAATTCTCGACAAAACACCTCAGGTTATCACCGTTGCAGATGTAGATGCAAAAACTTACGGTAGCGAGTCATTCAAGCTTGAAGTAACAGCTGATGAAACTTCAAAACTTGATACATTTACTTATGTAAGCAGCAATGTTGATGTTGCTGACGTTGCAGCTGATGGAACAGTAACAATCAAGGGTGCTGGCGAAACTACAATTACTGTTAGTCAGGCAGGAAATGACGAATATGCCGCAACCGAAAAATCTGTTAAAGTTATTGTTAATCCGATTACTGTAACTGTTACTGCAATTGACATGGGTAATAAAACAGCAACAATCGAAGGTGTTTTAGATGCCGATAAAGAAAGCATTGAGCTTGACTTTGATAACGTTAAAACAACCGTTATTTCTTCTGAAAAATCAACTGTTGAAGAAACAACAACTATTACTTCAACTCTTAAAGTAACTAACTTTACATTTAAGGGTGAAAAAGCTAAGAACTATGTTGCAGACAAAGCAGCATCCTTAACAACAACAGTTGCTACAACAACAGTTACAGAAAAACTTACAGAAGATGAAAATGTTACAATCGAAGCTGCTCCGGTTGATGACAAAACTATTATCGTAACAGATGTAGCAGTTGCTCCTGAATCAGAAGTTAAGAAAGTTACTATTGACGTAACTGCAATTGCAGATACCAAAGTTAATACTGTTGCACTTCCTAAAACAACAGTAGATACAATTGTTGGTATTGATGCAGAAGCTTCTCTTGAAATCACACTTAAAGATGGTAGTGATGAAAACAAGGAATCTACAATTACATTGAACGCACAGGCACTTGCAGCTATTCAGACAGCAGGTAGTGCAGCGACAACAGTTTCTATTTCAGTAGAAAAAGCAAAAACAGAAGACCTTGAAGCAGAACAGGTAGCAAAGGTTGATGAAATATCTACTAAATCTCCGGTTGTATTCAGCTTAAATATCACAGATGAGTCTGGCGCTTCTCTTGCGGCAAGTTTCGGCGATGCTGGTAAAGCAATCGTAACACTTCCTTACGCTAAGCCTGCTGGAAATGGCAACGTAATTGTTAAGTTCTTGGATGATTTGGGTAATTTAACAAATATTGCAAATCCGAAATACGACGCAACAGCTCAGACTGTAACAATTGAACTTGGACATTTCTCAGAATATTTGATTTACACAGAACCTGTAAGATCTTCCGGTGGTGGCGGCGGTGTTTCAAAATACACCGTTAAATTCGAAACGAATGGTGGTAGTGATGTTAAATCTGTTAGCGCAAACAAAAACGCTGTTATAACAGAACCTACTGTACCTACTAAGGAAGGATTTAAGTTTGATGGTTGGTACACAGACAAAGAACTTACAACTGCTTATGACTTCACAGCAAAGGTAACAAAGAACTTTACACTTTATGCTAAGTGGACAGAAATTGAAAAAGAACCTGTTGTAGATGTACCTGACACAACAATCACTTTCATCGACGTAAAAGAAAATGATTGGTTCTACGCAAATGTTCAGTATGTTGTTGAAAACAACCTTATGAATGGCGTTGCAGAAGATAAGTTTGCTCCTAACGATACACTTACAAGAGCAATGCTTGTTACTGTTCTTTATCGTAACGAAGGTGAACCTGCTGTAAACAAGAGCATTCCTTTTGCTGATGTTGATATGGGTTCATGGTATGCAAATGCTGTTGTTTGGGCAAAACAGAACGGCATTGTAAATGGTGTAAATGATACAGCTTTTGCTCCTGATGCAAACATTACTCGTGAACAGATCGCAGCTATTATGTTTAGATATGCACAGTACAAGGGTATGGATGCTGTAACATTAGAAGAAAATCTTCACTTTACAGATGCTGATGAAATTTCTGAATTTGCAGTTTCAGCTATGAATTGGGCTGTTGGCACAGGACTTATGAATGGTAAGTCAGCTACAACACTTAATCCGAAAGATAATGCAACAAGAGCAGAAATTGCGGCTATTCTTCAGAGATTTATCGAAGCAAATAAATAATCCTAAAAATATAGTTAACCCCCTTTCCAAATGGCAAGGGGGTTAATGCTATTCTAAAATCAGTTTCCTTGCAAGTATAAACAAGCTATTATCAACTGACGGAATATCTCTTGAAAGAGGATCTTTCATATATTCCACATCGGGATTGAAGTCAGGATTTACAGATTGATAGATTTTCACACGGGCATTAAATTCAGCTTCAGCATAGGTGATTTTGCCGGATTTATAATCCTCAATTACAGAAGTAATAATAGCTCTGACCTTTTCAAGATTATTTGCATAAAAATCAGGTCGTAAATACATATCCCGGTATTGTCATATTGCATTATTGGCTATATCAACAAGTTCGCCGTAGCTGTAACCGTTTGTTTGTCCTTTAATAACGGCATCAAAGAATATGCGATTTGATTTTGCTCTCGCATCGGCATAACCCAATCCGTTCTGCATCTCAGTTAAAATATCACCGATACAACTTTCAACAAAAATGATTGCTTCATTTGTGGCATTGCAGGGCGCCGATTCTCTCGGCACTTCTGCTGCAGATACGGAAAGAGAACTTATTAAAACTGATACGATTGATATGATGGATATAATTGATTTCTTCATTTTATTGCACCTCCATAGAACATACAAATTCTCGTAACACAATTTCTTCTGCGGAATGTTTTATGCCATTCATTGCAGCAACCCAAGCCATTTGGTCTTTTGCTTTTAGTTCTTCAGTAATACCTTGTTTGACTATCATATCTTTGACAAGCTTATCAACCATTTCTTTCGCGGTTATGTCAATCTCTTCAAGATATGCAAGCCAAGTTCCGTTGAGCATTTGCATTGAGTAAATGCAAGGTCGGTTTTCTTTAATAAATATTGAGTGTAGCCTGCCGTACTTTCCAATGTTGTATTTTCCTTCAGGTGCTTTCAGATTTGGTATGTAATAATCACCATCTCTTACATACTCAATTCCGTTTTCAATAATCTTTTCTTTCATAGCTTTACGCCTCCTTAAATTTTGTATCTTCATTTTATCAGAAGGCATTTACTTTGACGAATGTGCGGAGTAGTAATTAGATTGAATTTTTCCATAAAATATGTTATAATATTCATAAAAAAGAAGGTACATAAGTAATATGTGTATATATTTAGGTGACAAAATTGCAAATATTGAAAAAAGCGAAGAACATATATTTCCCGCCTGCATAGGCGGTATCAGAAAACTCAGCAATGAAGATGTTTCGGCTGAAGCAAATAGAATATTTAAGCCATTAGAAGATAAATTTGCACATCGATCTGAGATTCAGTTAACTAGAAGTTTCTATGGTCCAGGAAAAAGAGGTAGTAAAAAAACGAACGAAACTTCAATTGTTGTAATGTATGATAAAGTTCGCAATTGTAATGAATTGGGATATTTATTCTTCGGAAAAATATATTCTATCCCTCAAGTTTTGATTGACGAAGAAACTAAAACTTTTTCTTTTACTTCAATGGAATTAACAGAACAGAGCGCAAAGATTGCAGCGGATAGTCTATTTGAAAAACTATCTAAATTTGATGTTTTTAACAACAAATTTGTGTATCTTCAAATTGAAACTGAAAATTCCAAGCCTGATATAATTGTGGGAATTAGCAACAAAAAGGTTATTGTATCCTCACATTGTTTAAGAGAAGATTTAGATTTGGCAAAGATTGATAAAATATTGAAATCGTTTGCTGATGTTACATATTCAGACACAGCATCAAGAACCCTAGAGAATCCAAAAGTATCAATGCATGCTGCAGTAACAAATGATACAAATCGAGTTTTTGCAAAAATTGCATTTAACTGTTTGTGTTTTCTTAAAGGAGCAAATTTTGTTAACAACAAGGTGTTTGATGAATTTAGGCAATGGATTATTACAGGCGAGGGGCATTCTGATAATTGGATAAATGAAGATGTTATACAAACGCCTGAAATTGTTTCGATTTTCCCAACACATTCTCATTGGTGTCTGTTTACTGTAGCTGATAAAGATGTTTGTGCGATTGTTTGTTTATACGGCAGTTGGACAAGAAAATATGTACTTGGAAGACTTCCCGAAAATGAGAGTTTATCTTTGCTAGGCTATATTTGCGACTACCAAAACGATGTTGAATATACTCTTTCTGAATATATTGAAGCGCTTGCTAGAGAGAACCATAAGAAATTAGAGGAAAACAATGAACAACATACAAATTAAAGCAATAGAACTGATGAAAAATGATCTTCGACTAATATATACTATATTTGTAAATACAAATATAGTATCCCCCTCTTATTATTTGGCCTTTATGCCTTATATGGGTATGATAATAGATGGTGCTGAAGATTGGATTAAGTGTTATAACAATTCAAATAAAGACAGATTAGAGTTACCCCTTTTTACTCAAGAGGAACAATTATATTATGAAGCCATGCGTAACTCCGTTAAAATGTTTGAAAACAGTGTAGATGCCGTATATGCAATACTCGAAGAAAAGTATCTAAAAAGTGATGAATACTTTTCTTCTCTATGTAAACCGATAGCCAAAGCATTACACTTATATGACATATTCGGTGTTTTTAAAATCAATGGAGAATATTGTGATAATACGATATTGGACAGTTATTATGCACCGTTTTATGAATATGGCAAAGATAACGGTGAGTTTTACAAACAAATGATGATAATTGGTGGGAAATATTTGGCTTGTTTTGATGCTACAGAAGCATATCCAATCAAAATTGATAGTGTGTTTTCTACTTCGAACTATGGTGGTTTTGTGAAATCTCCGGTAGGGAATGAATTTAGTTATCGCTTTTTGTTGTTTACAATCTATTGCCAAATAAATTTTATTATTAAATGTATTGACGAGTTTATTGAAAATGAAATATCAACTAAATTAAGGTTTGCATATATTCTGTATTACTATTTACTGAAAATTCTGCCGGATATAAATATAAAGTATAGCTGCGATTTTAAAATGAGCGACAAATACAATTCTGATATTTTCAGAAATACAATGGCTCACTATAAGTTGGGTGTATTATTAAAAGAAGATGAGCTTGTAGAAAGTGATATTATGTTTGGATTAACTCAAAAATGTTTTGGTGCAGATTACCTATCGGTTAAAGATTTCATAGTAGAAGAATTGAAAAATTTGTCTAATGATATAAAAAAATATTTAAACCTATAAGAACAAAACAAAAGCACTTGCGGAAGAAATGATGCAAGTGCTTTTATCTTATTTAAGCTTACTATTAAAATTAGGATAGTCAAGATATAATAAAAACCCGAACCCCCTACCGACAGGTACAAGGTTCGGATTTCTACTGTTTGGTGCGGATAACAGGACTTGAACCTGCACTTCCGTGAAGAAATATGGACCTGAACCATACGCGTCTGCCAATTCCGCCATATCCGCAGATTTTAAAACATGAGTAAGTTGTAATTTTGCAGTTTTTTGCATTGCAAAAAACCATGTACGCTAATTATAGCAGAAAGTTTATAAAATATCAACCATTTAGGGCAAAAAAGTTTATTTTATTTATATAACCTTCTGAATACCTTTGGTGAGATGCTATATTTCTTTTTAAACATCCCCTTTAACATTTTCGTTTCTATTTCAGTATTCTTATACCCTTAGGAAGTTTGTTTTTCATTATACCATCACTTGCCTTACCCCAACCAAGAGGATATGTGTTCACGCAAATGGCACAGTAGCCTTTTTTGTTGCTCTCAAAAACATTGCCTGTAAGATATTTGTGTAGGTTTTGTGAGTTCAAATCAAGATTTTCAATCTGTTTAAAATCATCTGCATTAAGTGCAAGAGCAAGTGAGTGAGATGGCTCAAACCGGTTTTTTCTAAATTCGCCAAGTTGCAGACCGTAGCGAAGCACCTTTATTTTACTAATATCAATCTCACAGGGGAGATGATACAAGAATTCGCCAAATATCGCAAAATGTCCGTCGAGTTTTATATTAAGATTATTTTTTTCAAACTCGCGGTAAGCTTGTATGGCTTTTTTTAATTCAGGTGTTTGCATGGTGGGTTTTGATGTTATTACGTGTTGTTCTTTTGTGCCATTTTTTTTAAACAACGCTACAAAATGTCCCTCGCCTTTTGCATTTTGCGGAAAAATTCGCTTTGAATATGAAACGTCGGTATTATCTCGAGTCCATTCATTTCTTCCGCTATCAAGCATGGAGAGGTTAGGGATTGGTAAAAGCTCAAGGTTATGTTCCTTTATTAAATATTCCGCAATCTCCTCATTCTCACAGGGTGCAAAGGTGCAGGTTGAATAGATGAGCATACCTCCGTTTTTAAGCATTGTTATGGCGCTATCAAGTATGTTTTTTTGGCGTACACCACATGATTCGGTGTGCTCCTCGCTCCATTCCTCAACTGCCTGAGGCTCTTTTCTGAACATTCCCTCGCCACTGCAAGGTGCGTCAACTATTATTTTATCAAAAAAGAGTGGGAATTTTGATGCAAGGTTTTGCGGTGTTTCGTTAGTAACAATCGCATTTTTTATTCCCATACGTTCGATGTTTCCCGAAAGAATTGTTGCCCGCTTTTTTACAATCTCATTTGCAACTAACAAACCGGTGTTATTTAGCTTTGCTCCAACTTGAGTTGACTTACCGCCTGGGGCACCGCATAAATCGAGCACAAAATCGCCCTCATCTATGGGAAGTGCCTCAACAGTCGACATTGCAGACGGTTCCTGAAAATAGAACAATCCGCCCATATGATAGGGGTGATTACCCGAAATTTTGCCCTTTTCAACATAAAAACCGTCCGTACACCAACCAATTTGCTCTGTAAGGGCAAAGTGGTCTTTTACAGTGTTACGAACGTCCTTTTTTAGTGTATTTAAGCGCAAAGCGCTGTATATGGGAGCATTATCCAATGCGGATACAAAGCTCTCATAATCAGCGCCAAGCATATTTCTCATTCTTTCTTTAAATTTTTGTGGAAGAATCATAATGAGCCTCTTTTTTGTAATCTTATCAGTCGATTATAACTGATTTTGCCTCTCCGTTCCAGTCAACCTCGTAGCCTAATGATTCTGAAACAAATCTTGCAGGAACCATTGTTCTGTCGTTTATAACCTTTGCCTCTTTATCAAGAGCAAGCTCTTTACCGTCGACTGTGGCTGTTTTTGCATTAAGTGCAAGTGTTATAACCTTGTCTTCATCTGTTATTTTTACTGTCTTTGTTGCATCGTCAAAATCAACGTTGCAGTCAAGCGCCTCTGCGACCGCTCTTATAGGAACAAGTGTGAAGTTGTCTTCTATTACAGGAAGAACATTATCATACTTTGTAAAGTCTATCTTTACACGGTTTACATAGATGTCTATGATATCTTTTGTTTCGCAAGCATTTTCATTTAGAAAATCATTGAATGATTTGTCGTTATCACGCAACTTAATAATTTGTGATGGTGTAGTAATAGCAGGAATACTTCTTGTTGAAGCGCCATAAATTACTATAAGGTCGTTATTCTTTAATTCTTTTGCAGTATAGTCTGTGCCCTCTAAGTTAAGTGAAAGTGTGTTATCACAGCTTACAAGAGCGCCATCTCTGCATTTGAATTCGCCAACAAATACATTTTCATCAGATTTAACAACTGCAGCTGCTCCGTATGTTACAGGAAGTTGGAATGTTGTTGGTGCATTAGCATCAACTATAAATTTAACGCTGTCGCCTTTTTGAAGAGAGTCCTTTGTCTTTGAGCTAAACATTGTTTCTTCAAAGATATTAAATACCATTGTCTGCTCGCCTACAGTTGTTGTAACTGTATTGTCTTCGATTTCTTCTATAACTGCGTCAAATACAAGGTAGTTGCTCTCTATGTAGCAAGGCTCGAATACGTCGTCTGTAACTTCTTCCTTAACATCTTCTTCCACTTCTTCTGTTTGAGTGTTAAGAACTAAAATCTGTGATGGTGAAGTAATTGCAGGAATACTTCTTGTTGAAGCACCGTAAAGCACAACTACGTCTTTTCCTTCAAGCTCTTTTGCATCAAAATCTGTTTCTTCTAAGTTAAGAGCAAGAGTGTTGTCTTCGCTTACAAGACCCTCGTCTGTTGTTTTAAAGCTACCTACATATACATTTTCCTCTGTTCTTAAAACTGCTGTCGCAGTATACTGGGCAGGAAGAATTGCAGGTGCGGGTGAATTACCGTCAACAACAATTTTTAAAGCATCGCCCTTGGTTGGAATGTCCTTTGTTTTTGAATTAAAAATTGTTTGTTCGTTTGTTTTAAAGTGAGTTTCTTCACCGTTTACTTTTGCGATAATAGTATTATCACTTATATCGTCAACAATAACATCATATATAAGGTATGTACCCACTTGTGTTATTTGTTCGTTTTCAATAGTTATTTCTTCGGGCTTTTGAGCAATAAGAAGAGTATCACTATTGTTTACAGGCTCTGCATTGTCTGCAAAAACACCTACTCCTGCGCTTACACTTGTAATTAAGGCAAGCGCTATTGTTAAAAGTCTCTTGTTCATAAAATTTAATCCTTTCAAAATTTTTGATTTTGTTTATACGCGTTTTTTTGTTTTTTTAAACATCAATGATATCATTCACTTTTTTAGACGGTATAATTTTAGTTTTTGTTCCTGTTTTTGTTATGAATTTTTTGTTAACAAACGGAAACAATAAAGAATGCAGCAAAACATTACTGTTATTTAAATGTTAAAAACAAAATTTTTTGGAGGTAAATATGAAAAAAGTAAGTATTATTATAGCTACGATTACATCGATTATGATGCTTGCCTCTTGCGGAGTAAACAATAATGCAACAGGGCAGGCAGCACCAACACCCAGACCAACAGCAACAGCGGGGGACAATAACAACAATATGAGCGATAAAGCCAACAATGCCATGAACGACGCTGCAGGCACTGTAGAAGATACAGGCGATGCAGTAGGTGATGTAGCAGAAGATGCAGGCAGAGCGGTTGACAGGGCAGTAGACGGAACATCAAGAGCAATAGGAAACGCAATGAGATAAAAAAATGGTAAAAAACTGACCTCATAACTATGATGATGGGGTCAGTTTTTGTATGGTTATTCATTTTCAAAGCTTATTATTTCGGTTATATTACAATCAAGCGCCTTACATATTTTGTCTAAAACATAGCTGTCGTATCTAACCACCTTGTTTTTGTAGTAGTTATCAATAATCTGATATTGTATGCCAGTTCTTTTTGCAAGCTCATATCTTGTGATATTTTTGTTTTGCAAAGTATCGGATAATATAATTTTTATCATAACAATCACCTATATATATTTTATTAGATAAATTCATACTTGACAATATACTCAATTAGATGTATACTTATATAAGGATATACAATTATCTAAAAAATATAGGTGATTAAAAATTTGTCAAAACGGGACGTCCGGGAGGCCGTCCCCTACAAATTGTAGGGGCTGGCGTCCTCGACAGCCCGAAAGGAGATTTTGATTACCTGTCTAAAATTATTAGAAAAGGAGATGTTTTTTATGAAAAAAACAATAAGAATGATAATTGCTGCTTTGTTAATCGTAGTTAGCATTTCGAGCATATCTTTCGCAGATGAAACAGTAAAGGTTTTTGTAGATGATACTCAAATAAAATTTGATGTAAATCCTCGCTTAATTGGAGGAAGAACAATGGTCCCTCTAAGAGCAATTTTTGAGGCATTGGGTGCAACAGTTGAATGGGATGATGCGACCAAAACGGTTACTGCTTATAACGAAGCATATCTTGTAAAAGCAACCATCGGACAGACAACAATGACTGTAAATAATCAGCCAAAAGAAATGGATATAGCTCCTATGGTTATTGATAACAGAACCCTTGTGCCTGCACGATTTGTTGCGGAGGCATTCAATTGTAATGTTGAGTGGGATGGTGATACAAAGACTGTTGATATAACAACAAAGAAAATTGATTACAAAGAATTAGAAAAAGATACTCCTGCAACAGCAAAGCCGACTGCAACGCCAAAACCAACAGTAGCGCCTACGCCAAAGCCGACAGTAGTGCCAACACCAAAACCAACAGTGGCACCAACACCAAAGCCTGTTGTTTCTTCTTCTACGGTTTATCATAATGAATGGTCGTTTGAGCCGACAAGAACGGTAGATATAAAATGTACAAATATAATTAGCGGGTCAACAGCCGACTCTATTATAAATAGCGAAAATAGGTTTAATGACAAGCCAAGCTCAAATCAGGAATGGGTTATTATGGAATTTGACGTTAAATATATTTCATCGACAGATGGAAGCAATGATGAGATAGAAGGGTCGGATATTATATACAAGGATACCTTCTATACAAGCTCAAAAAATTCCTTGCCGGTATATGATATGGCAACACTTGGGGACAGATATAGAGCATACGGAGTATTCAATGTCAAGATGTATCCGGGCAGTTCATCAAAAATTGTAATAGGCTTGTTGACAGATAAAAACATAGGGGAAATTCTTCTTAAGGTGCCAAATAAGAATGGAAATAATACCTCGTGGATAAGATGCGGTTCTACAGGTTCATCATCAACAGTAGAAAAAGAAGAAACACAACAGACAAACACCAATACAAATACAAACTCAACAATACCTATAACTTCGGGTAGTTACTATGCAGGAACAAATATTCCTACATATACAAGTGCAACAGGGATAAAGCTTTCCAGAAAAGATACATTAAAGAGTGGAAGTCCATTATATGTGTACAAGTATACGAGTGCGGACGATGTGGGAGATTATTGGAGAAAATTATCTTCGTTGGGATACATTCTTCGCGAGGGCGATGATAAAAGTACGACGGATGTATTTGAAAGTGTTTATGCAAAAGGAAATGAATATGTAATTATTTATATAGAGTTGGCATTTAATGAGGTGTGGATTGTACACGATTGATATCATATAAAAGATCGTTACAAAAGGGATTGCATTTGCAATCCCTTTTAAAATTATCATTTAACTTCAACTATCCAGCCGAATGTATCTTCAACAGAGCCATTCTGAATACCTGTTATTGTATCATATAGCTTTTGGCATACTGCGCCGATTTCGTTGCCATTTATTTCAAATACATCATCTTTATATCTTAATTTACCAACAGGTGAAATAACTGCTGCAGTACCTGTTCCGAAGCATTCTTCAAGAGCACCGCTCTTTGCCGCCTCAACAAGCTCATCTACAGAAACCTTTCTTTCTTCTACTTCATATCCATAGGATTTGCAAAGTTGAATTACCGAGTTTCTTGTTACACCCGGAAGGATACTTCCGTTTAGCATAGGTGTTACAATTTTACCATTTATTTTAAAGAAGATATTCATAGCGCCTACTTCTTCAATGTACTTTCTTTCAACACCGTCAAGCCATAGTACCTGTGAATAACCGTCGTCGTGAGCTTTTACCTGAGCTGCTAAGCTTGCCGCATAGTTACCGCCTGTTTTAGCAAAGCCCATACCGCCTCTTACTGCTCTTACATAGTCATCTTCTATCCAGATACCGACAGGAGCAAGACCATTTGCATAGTAAGCACCGCTTGGAGAAAGTATAATCATAAATAAGTATGTTTTTGACGGTGAAACACCCAAAAACTCGTCAGTTGCAATAACAAACGGTCTGATGTAGAGTGATGTTCCCTCATCTTCGGGAATCCAGTCCTCGTCAACCTTAACTACTGCCTTTATAGCCTCTACAAAAATTTCCTCGGGTATTTCGGGAATGCAAAGTCTTTCGTTACTTTGTATTGCACGCTTTGCATTCATATCAGGACGGAAAAGTCTTGCCTTACCGTCTGCACCACGGTATGCTTTAAGACCCTCAAACATTTCCTGACCATAGTGAAAAACCATTGCCGATGGGTCAAGCGAAATTGGTCCGTAAGGAACAATTCGTGCATCGTGCCAGCCTTTGCCCTCGGTGTAGTTCATAATAAACATATGGTCTGTAAAAATTTTACCAAAACCAAGAGGCGCACCTTTGGCGGGTTTAGCTTTTGGAGTGGTTGTTTTTGTAATTTTAATTTCCATTTTTATCTATCCTTTCTTCATCTTAAAAAGATGTTATCGTAAAACAAATACAAGTTAATTATACAACTTTTTTTTTTGCTTGTAAAGTAATTTTACCAAAAAATTCTGCATTTGTAAAAATAATTATTTTTTTTATAAAATACCTTGCTTTTTTAAATATTTTAAGTTAAAATGTAGTGGAAGGAAATTGGGGAAATTTTCTAAAAAACAGTTAATATAGGAGGAAAATATAATGGCTGATTTTTTTGCAAATATAGCCGCTAACGGTATCGGCGGCAGAATGGAGTTTCTGGAGGAACAAACTCCTGCCAAAAAAGATATAAAGACCGTAGCTTTAAAAGAAGAGGGACACTCACCCATAAAAACAGGGGAGAAAATGTCTACAAGAGAGGAGCTGAAAGAAGAGCTTGCAAAAATGCGTACAAAGTATGCACCTTTCTTGGAAAATCATGCTCCTGCAATCGAGAAAATAAATGTTCAGATTCCCCTCACAGAGTTTGACGTTGACGGAGAAAAGATTACATTACCTCACTACGGCGGACCGTCAGGCTATGCAAAAAAGGTATATACAACTGAATTTACACTTGATAGTGTTGATGAAAATAAAGCATATTACATTTGCTTTAAGGGTGTTGACTACAAGGCATTTGTGTATATAAATGACGTGTGTGTAGGTACACACGAGGGATTTTTCTCTCCGTTTGAGTTTGATATATGCGAAAATATCAAGGTGGGCAAAAACACACTCAAGGTAGAGGTATATAACGACTATATCTATTTGGGTAATGCCTTTGCAACCCAGGAAAAGACAGAGGGCGATAAGCTCTACGCCGCAACAGGTCTTGGTTGGGACGACGCGCAGACAGGCTGGCATCACTGTCCGCCCGGAATGGGAATTTACGATAAGGTATATGTTGATATAAGAAATCGTGTAAATATTTCGGATATATTTGTAAGACAAAACGAAATCTGGGTAGAAGTTATAAATGCTGATTACTGCTTTAAGGATATTGAGTTTAATATATCAGTTTACGGACAGAACTTTAAAGAAACAACCATAAAGAACTATAAATATGTTCCCGAAACAGTAAAAACAGTAGGTATGGGCGACTCGCTGACCGAAGCAAGAGTTAAGGACCAGCTTGGAAAAGGTCTGCCAATGCCGCTTAAAAAAGGCGAAAATGTCTATAAAATCCCATTTGAGATAAAAAATCCGAAAATGTGGGAGTTGGATAAACCGTATCTGTATCAGGTGCAGGTTGAAGTTATCTTCAAGGGTGAGGTTGCTGACAGACAGTGCAGACAGTTCGGTGTTCGCTCATTTACTCAGGATAATGAGTCCACACCAAAGGGAATGTTCTACCTAAACGGCAGAAAAATACGTCTTAGAGGCGCAAACACAATGGGCTTTGAGCAACAAGACGTTATGAATGGCGACATAGACCAGCTTATAGACGATATTCTGTTGGCAAAGATATGTAATATGAACTTTTTGCGTTTAACTCAAAGACCTGTACAGGACGAGGTTTATGAGTATTGCGATAAGCTTGGTCTTATGACTCAAACTGACCTTCCGCTGTTTGGTTGTATGCGAAGAACAAAGTTTGCAGAGGGCATAAGACAGTCGGAGGAAATGGAAAAAATAGTACGTTCACATCCATGTAACGTTATTATTTCGTACATAAACGAGCCATTCCCGAATGCAAACAACGAGCCTCACAGACATTTTAACAGAAAAGAGCTTGAAATATTCTTCGAGAGTTGTGATAGCGCGGTGTTGTTGCAAAACCCCGACAGAGTAATCAAGCACGTTGACGGAGACTACGACCCGCCAAGCAAGTTTATGCCCGATAACCACTGTTATCCGATGTGGTATAACGCACACGGTATTGATATAGGTAAGCTTCATAAGGGCTATTGGCTGCCTGTTAAGCCGGGCTGGTATTACGGTTGCGGAGAATATGGTACAGAGGGGCTTGACTTTGCTGAGGTAATGAGAGAGTGTTATCCAAAAGAATGGTTAACAGAGCCATTTGACCCCAAAAACATAGTAAATGCTCAGACTGCAGATTTCCACTATTTCTTCTATGATGACGGTGATTCGCTGGAGGATTGGGTAGAAAAGAGTCAGGCATTCCAGGCAAAAGGTGTTGGAATGATGACAGAGGCGTTCAGACGTGATGACAAAATGGTATCCAATGCGGTGCATTTGTTCATAGACGCATGGCCGAGCGGGTGGATGAAGACAATTATGGATTGCAGAAGAAATCCAAAGCCTGCATATTTTGCATACAAAAATGCTCTTGAACCGATTATGCTATCATTAAGAACTGACAGATTTACATACTTTGAAGGCGAAAAGATTTCGGTTGAATGTTATGTATGTAACGATACAAACAAGAGCGGTAAATACAAGGTTGTTTACGAGCTTGGCTCTCTTTCGGGCGAAGACAGTGTAGATATGAAAGAGTGTGGTGTAACATATATCTCAAATGCAGAATTTGTTATTGACAATGTTGATGACAGAGAAGTATTTACACTAAAGGCAATTCTTATTGATGAAAATAATAATGTTATTACGCACACCGAGCAGACAATCGAGGTATTTAAAGCTGTTGAGGTTAAAAAGGGCGAAGATGTTGAGTTTATTACAAATCTTCAACCGGGTGAGTATGAGATTGCGGGCGAAATTGTAAAGGTTAAGCCTTGCGGAATGCTACCGGTACACTTTGCAAGCAGAAAGACAGGACACAGTGCAGTTGCAGAGTTTAAAGAAAAGGACTTTTCGTATTGGTACAACAAAGAGAGTGATATGATTACTCCGATTTTGTACAACACTTTTGAAGCAGAGGGCTTTACACCTGTGTTGACAAGCGGTAATATGGACGATAACGGAATTTGGCATAAAGTTCTTGCATGTGCCGAAAAGGTTTACGAGGGCAAGAGATATGTAATCTGTAATGTGGATTTAAGAGAAGAAAATCCGATAGCACAAAGGTTTATGCGAAACATTGTGAAATAAAAGACAAAATTATATAATATTTGTATCATATTTTTGTGCAAATACGAAAAATTACATATAAATTATTAAATACTCTTGTATATTTAATAAATTTGAGGTAAAATATAGAAGATGGGGTAAAGACATACCCTTAAAACTATAATAAATTTTGATTAGGAGGATAAATCAAATGGCAGTTAAAGTTGCAATTAACGGTTTCGGTCGTATAGGCCGTCTTGCATTCAGACAAATGTTTGGTGCTGAGGGTTATGAGGTAGTTGCTATAAACGACCTTACAAGCCCAAAGATGCTTGCTCATCTTTTAAAGTATGACTCATCACAAGGTAAGTATGAGTATGCTGATTCTGTAACAGCAGGTGATGATTCAATCACAGTAAACGGAAAGACAATCACAATCTACGCTAAGGCTAATGCTGCAGAGCTTCCTTGGGGTGAACTTGATGTAGACGTTGTATTAGAGTGTACAGGTTTCTACACATCAAAGGATAAGGCACAAGCTCACATAGATGCAGGTGCTAAGAAAGTTGTTATCTCAGCTCCTGCTGGTAACGACCTTCCAACAGTTGTTTACAACGTAAACCACAACATTCTTACAGCTGACGATAAAATCATCAGCGCAGCTTCATGTACAACAAACTGCTTAGCTCCAATGGCTAAGGCTCTTAACGATTATATGCCGGTTAAATCAGGTATCATGTCAACAATCCACGCTTACACAGGCGACCAGATGATTCTTGACGGTCCTCAAAGAAAGGGCGACCTAAGAAGATCAAGAGCAGGTGCTTGCAACATAGTTCCTAACTCAACAGGTGCTGCAAAGGCAATCGGTCTTGTTGTTCCTGAGCTTAACGGTAAGCTTATCGGCTCAGCTCAAAGAGTTCCTACACCAACAGGCTCAACAACAATTCTTGTTGCAGTTGTTGAAGGTAAGGCAACAGTTGAAGGTATCAATGCAGCTATGAAGGCAGCAGCTAACGAATCATTTGCATACAACACAGATGAAATCGTTTCATCAGATATCGTTGGTTCAAGATTCGGTTCAATCTTTGACGCAACACAAACAATGGTTGTTGATATGGGTGATGGCACATCACAAGTACAAGTTGTTTCTTGGTATGATAACGAAAACTCATACACATCACAAATGGTTAGAACAATCAAGTACTTCGCTGAACTTGGCTAATTAGAAAATTAAAAACGTGATACTTTTTAAAAGTATCACGTTTTTTATTTAGTATAATTTGGTAAACTTATAATCAGGCTCTATTCCGAGTTTTTTTAGTGCATCGTCTTTTCTTTTTGCAATATCCTCATCAAGGCGGTCGAAATAGTTATTTCCCTCACAGTCGATATCTACAATAAATGGTCCTAAATCGTTAAGCTTAAAGAACCATGCTGCCTCAATTCTGCCAAGCTCATCATACAAATAAACATCCTGCACTTCGATTGAATCTATCCAAAGATTAGGACTTACCGAGCGTGGCGAAACGTGCACACACTTTTTCTCCTTCATCATTTTAGCGGTTTCCTCGCCCATAGTGGTTTTTCCCACAATCATTTTTAAATTCCATTCCGAAACGCTCTTTGCACCCCATTTTTCGAAACGGATACTTGATGTAGGCATAAAAGACATAAGCTTCCACTTTCCGTTTTCTTTTATTATAATAGGACCATTATGTATTAAAATATTTCTCTTTGAAGTATCAAACGGTAATACGTTTTTCTCGTCAAAAATATACTTTTGCAGTCTTGAACGACACGTAAAACATTCACCGCTTATATAAACTGTATCGCCTAATTTAAGCTTTGATACATCTTCATCTGTTAATGGACCTGTCAAATGGTATTCTGGCATAGCTTGTCTGCTCCTTTCTTGTTTTTATTATAGATTAGCAAACTCGTTAAATACAAAATTACGATATTCTTCTGCAATTATGTGCGGTGCAAAAGGTACGAGCATAATCTCTTTTTGTGATTGTGTATGAGTATATACCGAATAAACAAAATGAGGTAGACATATAGGGTCGCTAAGTCCCACCATAAACGAAGCGGGAGCCTTCAGGAGTGATACCATATTATTCATATCAAAGTATGAAAGGGTATCAAAAACCTTATCTGTATGCTCGGGATATTTCTCCAAAAACTTATTAAGCGGACCAAATATACCGCTTCCGAGTTCTACTCTTTTCTTAAGTGAGCTGTAGCTTGGCACTGCTGCATAGCTTTTTATTACCTTGCCGCTTAGTGCTGATGCTACCATAGAAAGTGCACCGCCCTGACTTGCGCCATATGTTACTATTTTTTGTGTATCAACTTCATCAAAGGTGCATATTACATCAATGGCACGTACTGCATCAAGATAGATATTTCTCATATAGAAGCTTTCTTTGTAAATGACATCTCTTGTCATATGAGCACCCCATGCATCACCCATTTTGTAGCTGCCTGCATCACGGGTTGTTCCACCTTGTGAACGTACATCTATTGCAAAGCAACATACGCCTGTTGAAAGTATATCAAAGTGTATATCCTTAAATCCGTTTCCGCCATGATAGTACGAAACACATGGTGTCTTTTTGTTTTCACTGCTGGTAGGGTGCGAAAAGTATGCATTTACAATAGTATCGTCGTGGGTATTATAAGAAACCTCGTATGTGGTGAAGATTTTGTCATATGGCGTTTTTAACTTCTTTCGCTCAATTTTGAGAGGCACCTGTCGCATTTTTTTAACTTCATCCTCCCAGAACTTTGCAAAATCGCCTTTTATATTCTGAGGAGTAATCATTTTTTTGAGTTCATCTTCTCTGTCTTTTATATAGCTCATAATTCCACACCTTTCTATCTGTCGCCAAACCAGTTAGGACTTATCATTTTTGTAACAACGCCATCGGCGCTTATGCGTGATGATGCACGTCGTGCTACCATACAGTTGGTGCTTGTTGCACAGGCAATACCTGCAATGTGTGTATATGCATACTCAACATTTACTGCAAGCACCGATGTAGAACCGCCCGCACCCAGTATACCGATTCCGAGACTGTTTATTGCCTCATACAAATCCTCTTCGATTTTAGCAAACATCGGGTCGGGATGTTTTGAGCCTACAGTTCTTAAGCATGCCGCCTCTTTTGCAAGATTTGCCGCAACATTTGCAGTTCCGCCAATTCCTATACCAAGAACAGATGGGGGACATACCGCGCCGGCACGTGCTGAGGCTACAAAGCTGTCTAAAACAAACTTCTCGATTCCTTTTATTCCGTCTGCAAATGCTACAATTCGGTGTCTTGTTCCTCCAAAGCATTCGCTGCCACCGCCCTTTGCGGCATATGACATTTCTATAGAATCTCCGTCAACAAACTGATATGTAAAGTCTGGAATATTCATACCTATGTTGTTACCCGGGTCGTAGCCTGTTAATGGGTGCTTCATAGTCGCGCGCAGGTATCCAAGCTCGGTAGCTTTTGCAACTGCTCTGCGAGCGGCATTTTCAAGCTCAACAAAACCGCCCTCTATCTCGCAGTTGTTACCCACCTTAAAGTAGAAAATTGGCCAGCCTGTATCAACGCATAGGGGATTCTCGCGTACCTTTGACATTTCCATACTCTCAAGAGTTGCTATAAGTCCCTTTTTAGCATCGGGATTTGCCTCTCTTTCGATTGCATCTGTAAACGCGTTCTTTACATCAGGAGAGATTTCTGTTGCACCTCTTTTTATTGTTTCAAACAGGGCTTTTTCATAAATTTCAGTTTTAATCATTTGGCATCACCTCAGTATTTTCATATTACAATTTCTGCAAGCGGTACGTGCTGCTGACAGCCATATATATCGTTATCTTCAAGACTTCCGCTTATATTCTGTCTTGGAAATGTTATTTTAATTGAATTTACAACCGCATAGGGAATAATATCTATAACATCCTCTGTAATGTTGTACGCCTTTGCAATATCTTCTTTTTTCAGATTTGCTCCAACATATTCCATTTCCTCTTTTGTGTTAAATATAAGGTCGAACGTTATAAATAAAGGACCTGCATTTTTACTTCTCAGTATTTTTGTGTAGTCTATAAGCTTTTTCATTCTCCGACCACCTCCGTTGTGATTTTTGCGGTTTCTAAAAGGGAATCAACCTTTGCAAGATGGAAGATTGAAAATTCATATACTTCACCCACATGGATATCTGACGGAGAAAACGGAAATGCGAGATTCCCTGCTGATGACTTTCTGCCCGCATAGTCGCAATGGAGCATTCTACTCCTTGCAAGAGCACAGACGGTATCGGCAATCTCCTGAGTTTTTCCTACGATATCCATAATGATACCAAGAGAACTTTCGCTTCCGCCACTCATTTTAAAACAAATACTGTAGCTGTTTTTCGGCAAAGTGTTTTTGGTGTTTTCCTTAACAAAATCCGTAACGGTTTTTATAATCTCGTCAATTCTTTTTATTGTTTCGCTATCATAAATCGTGGCAGGGCAAATTGTTCTGTATCCTGAACATTTAACACCCTCAAGCTTTAGTGTTTTTTCTGTTGCATCTTTAAATATCGAACCGCTTACACGGACAGTTCTCTCGTCAATCTGAGTAAATACCGAATTTGTAAGGTCGCATACACCGTCAGGCTCATAAATCAAATACGGATTTGACTGCTCATATAAGGTGTGAGCGGCAACTCTGTCTACTGTGCAACGTCTTAGCGGATTTGCGGGACGAAGTTCAAAGTAATCCTTTTCTATGTAGCTTTGCATAACATCTGCTGCTGCAACGGGCTCGGAGCACATAGCACCGCATTCCATAATCTTTGCCATATGAAAGGCAAGGCCTGCATCATACCCCTCATAAATACAGGGTGCTGCGTAAATTGCAGTATCACACATTCTGCCCGAAACTATAATATCGGCTTTTTCTTCTAACAACTTTATAACAGGTGCAATACCTACCTGACTTACAATTTTTGTCGATTCATTTATTGCTTCTTCGTCGAGGACAAAATCATCGCGCATAGAAATAATTTTACCTGCATTGAGTTTTTGTGTAACATAGTTTTTATCTACATCAGAATAAATTACACCAAGCTTAAACGAGAGCTTTTGCTCTGCTGCAATTTCCTTTATTATATCAATAAGCCAGTCCGTATGATCCTTTGCACCGGCACCACCGGCTGTACCGATAATAAATGGTGCTTTATGGTCTAATGCTTTTGGCATAGCAAGTGATAAATCTCTTTTTACCGCGCCTCTGTCGGTAAACGATTTTCCGCTGCCAAGATAATATGGACCGGGGTCTGTTGAGCCGGCATCAACGCCGACATAATCTACCTTTTCCGAAAAAGCAATGTTGAGTGCATCTTCGCTGTATCCGTAACCCAGAAGTCCGCATAGTGAAACTATCTTCATCACAACAACCTCCAATTTTGATTTCAATATAATTCTACCATATAAAAAACAAAAAAGTTTGCATTTTGTCTGTTCCGTATTGCATTTTGTAAAAAATGGTGGTATTATATAGTAAAAGGGGGAGAGAGATGGATATTAAAAATTTCGTGTTGTCATACTACAAAAATTCTGCACAGGATTTTCACATTCAAAAAGTCGAGAAAGTCGTTGATGCACAAAAACCGCATACTCATGACTATTTCCAGATTTATTATATTGCAAAAGGCTCTCTTACACATTATTTAGGGAACAGTTCTTCACATTTGTCGCATGGGGATATGTTCATTATTCCGCCAAATACAACGCACCATATTATTCCATATCCCGATACGGTGTTTTATTCGTTTTCGTTTATGAGCGATTTTTTGGGAGAGCAGACAAAAGCAAATCGTCTTGCATTAAATTTTCTTCGCATTATACAAAGCAGCGACGAGAAAAAAATTCGTGCAAAAATTTCCCTTAATTCGGAAAATATTTTATATATAGAGAGTATAATGGAGCATATTTTAGATGAATTTGAAGAAAAACCTCATGGATATGATGAAACAATACGTGCATACAGTATAATATTGATTACAATGCTCGAGAGAGCGTATCTCGATACAGTTGAGCACGAGTTACCCAATTATTTTGAAAGTAACAAGCAGTATGTTCTTCACTGCATAGAATACATACAAAATAACTTTGCAGACGATTTGTCTTTAGAGGAAATGTCGAAGCGTTCCACATTGTCAAAAAGCAGTTTTTGTACGATTTTTTACAATTTAACAGGAAAGTCATTTAATAATTACCTGAATATGTGTCGTATAAAAAAGGCTACGGAATATATTAAAAAAGGCTATAAAATAACTGCAGTTTACGGTCTGTGCGGATATAACGATTTCTCTACATTTTATAGAAATTTTAAGAAGATTATGGGTGTTTCGCCAAAGGAGTATAAAAAAGAACGACAAAAATAAACATGGGGGATGTTAAAAAAGTTCAGAACGCAAAAAGGGGCAGTTTAAAAAGAATTTCTTTTTAAACTGCCCCGTATTTTTATTTTCGTGATACTATTACGCTATAAACAATACTTATAACAGAATATGGTATTAACAAAAGCAGACATATAACAGAAAATACTGGCGGTAGTGGAATGCAGATAAGGAACAACAGTCCCATAATAATTGTTTCGTATCCTATAAATCTATTTATTTTTCGTGCTTTTTCGGTATCTGCATTAAAGTTTTTGACGTGGTCAAACTTTGGCAGATAATTTCCCGTTACAAGAAACATAACACCTACAATACAAGAAACAACCTTTCTTATATCCATTTCCCAACCAAGACTATAACCAAAAGTTACTATCTGCAAAATGACACTAAGACACGGAATAATCCACTTTGTTACAGTTTCGAGTTTTATTCTGTTTCCGTACTTGTGTGCATTTATGTCATTTACAAAGCAACAAAATGCCTGCAACGCCACCATTAACAGGGGTAGTCCAAATACAACAAATCCCTTTGATGCAAAATTATCTGCCTCGCCATAGATATTAAAGTGAATTGCCATTGTATCGGGCATCTTGTTCCACAACAAAAGTCCCAATGGTATTGGCAATAAACATACAATGCCTGTAATGGTAAATATTTTCCATTTAAAAAATCTCATTATTTTTGACCTCCTAATGTGTAAATCCAATTTAGTACATCTTCAAAAACAGATGTGTTTAATTCGTAATATATATAATTTTTGTATTTTTCCTCAGTAATAAGGTCTGCCTCTTTTAGCTTTGACAGATGATACGAAACAGTTGCACCTGACAAGTTAAAATGCTCGCCAACTTCTCCTGCTGATTTTTTGCCCTTTCTTAGCATAGACAAAATATCGCGTCTTATTGGGTCAGATATGGCTTTTAATGTTTCGTTCATTCCCATCAGAATCACTCCTTATAATCTATTTAGAAATATTTCTAAATAGATTATATAACAAAAAATCATAAATGTCAATAGCTATTTAGAAAATTTTCTAAATAGAAAAATATAACATAATATTTTGTTTTGTTAATATTATTATATAGGTGATGTTTATGAAAGGCATAAAAAAGTATTTAATTGCAGGGGCGATATTTGTATCTATTTTAGGTACAGTGCTTCATTTTGTGTATAAGTGGTCGGGGAACAACCTGGTTGTCGGTCTTTTTACACCTGTAAATGAATCGACATGGGAGCACACAAAGCTGATGTTCTTTCCTATGCTGATATATTCCCTGTATATTGAGAGAAAGACTGAAAAAGAATATCCCTGCATTGGCTCTGCTATGATTGCGGGTGCAATTGTGGGTGTTGTGTCTATAATATCCTTATTCTACACATATTCGGGAATAATTGGATTTAATGTTGCATTTGTGGATATATCGATATTTTATATAAGTGTTATAATAGCATTTTATGTTGTTTACAGGGTGGCGCAGTCGTGTAAAATGGACAGATACAAGGTTCTTTTGCAAATTATTGCTGTTGTTATGGTTTGTCTGTACATAATCCTTACAATCTATCCGCCTGATATTCCGCTTTTTGATAATCCGTTGGAAATGTAAAAAAAGGCTTGTGAGTATTCACAAGTCTTTTTTTGCAGGGTTATCTATCAATTTACCACTTTTATCAAATCTTGAGCCGTGGCATGGGCAATCCCATGAGTGCTCTTGTTTGTTATACTTTAACACACATCCCATATGAGGGCACCTTGGAGTCATTGGCGTAAGTAAGCCTTTTAAGGATTCGAGCATATTTAATCCGAGCTGAGGGTGTAATATTGTTCTTGATGGCGAATAGACGTCTTCGTATTCGCTTTTTCCCTTGCATATCATATCTGTTAAAATCATAGCAGAGAGCATTGATGATGTCATACCCCATTTGTTGAACCCTGTTGCCACATACAAATCGGGTGTTGATTTTGAGTATTTACCGATATAGGGGATAGAATCAAGTGTCATACAGTCCTGAGTTGCCCAGCTGGCAACTTCTTTTGCATTGGGATAATATTTTTTGCTAAAATGACGAAGCTCCTCCCAATTTCCTCCATACTTGCCTGTGCGATGACTTCCACCGCCGAGTAGCAGTAAATTATTATAACTTCTGAATGATAAACCGTCTTTTGCATCGTCAACATACATATCTCTTATATCTTGTGCATTCTCAAGCGCAAGTACATAAGACCTGTGTTGATACATTTTAAGAAAATACCCTCCGTGTTTGTTAATAAAAGGGAAGTGTGTTGCTACAATAATCTTTTGTGCCTTAATAGTTCCGTTCTTTGTAATTGCTATATCAGGCTTAAGGTCAAGAATTTGGGTGTTTTCGTATATTTTTAAATCCTTTGCTATTGCATAAGCGAATTTTAACGGATTAAATTTTGCCTGATTTTCTATTTTAACCGCACCTGCAATTTTAAAGGGGAGTTCTGTGTTATCGCAAAATGTTGCTTTACATCCGATTTTGTTTAAAGACTCTACCTCGTTTTCTATCAGAACTCTGTCGTTTAAGGAATATACAAAGGAATTGCAGCTTTCAAAATCATCATCTATGTTACATGCAAGACTTGTTAGTATGTCAAGCGCTCTTTTTTGGCTTTTATAATAAAGTTGTGCTTTTTCCGCACCATATTGCTTAATTATTTTGTTGTATATAAGACCATGCTGGACCGTAATCTTTGCAGTAGTTCCGTTTGTTATTCCCGAGCATATTTTATCTGCTTCAACTACAATGCAGTCTACACCTGCATTTTTTAACGTATATGCGCATAATATTCCGCATAAACCTCCACCAATAATTAAAACATCGGTTTTTACATCGCCATTGGGTGTATCAAAATCGGGGTTTTTAGTGTTATTCCATATAGATTTCATATATTCACCTCTGTTTATATTATCTCAATAGTAAACAGAAGAATACATGGATTGAAAAAATGTATAAAAATAGTAATAAGTAAAAAATCCGCACACGATAGTGTACGGATTTTTGGATGAGATGAATGGGGTAGGTGACATTGCCTTTAGCTAAATTTTGCAACAAGTTGCAAAGCGAAATTATTGCTTCACAATAGCTAAATAACTCCTTCACAATAGCTAAATAACTCCTTCGGAATAGCTAAATCAAATTCGCCATAGCTGAGCGTAGGTCAATTCAGCTACGAAGTAATTTAGCGTGCATAGCACATTTAGCTCGACGTCAGGCGAATTTAGCTGAAAAAAGACATTATTCATTTAGAATAATGTCTTTTTTCTGGAAGATACGAACGGTTTAGATGCCGTTATTTTTAATTGAACTATTTGCTCTTCGTGATATTTTCTATATAATCGAAAAAATTAACGGAATTGTTATGCAGGAAATCAAATGCGAAATTACAGTCATACCTGCCGCAACCGTTGTATCCTTGCCAAGGGCGCTTGGAATAACAATGGTATTGAGTCCAAGAGGCATTGCAAGGGAACAAAGTGCACAGATATAGGTTGCTTCCGGAGTTTTAAAAAACGATGCCACTGCTATAAAAAGGACAGGCATAATAATAAGTCTTATAATCGAAACAATATAAATTCTTACATTTGTAAAAGTCTTTTTCAGGGATATTGAAGACACCACCACTCCGGTAAGAATCATGGCAATCGGTGACATGCAATCCCCCGATACATTTATCAGTGACATAGTCCACTTAGGAAGGCGAATATTTAACAGACCGATTACCATACCTATCAGCATTGCTATAAACATAGGATTAACAAAAGATTTCAAAGATTCCGTAAATGTTTGTTTTTTACCTGAATCCGCAATAAGAAGTTTTGGAACCCCCCAAAGGTATATCAGCATCCACAAGGGCAATGTGAAAATCAGGTATTCAAAAAAAACATCCGGAAATAAGCTGCTTACAATAGCATTTCCCATGAACCCGAAATTAGAAAAGGAAAGACCATATGTATAAATTTTCTGAATATACTTATCTTTTGTCACCAATTTGGAAACCAAAATTGCAAAAGGGATTGCAATGCACGCTATTATAAAACTTACAGCCAATAGTTTCCATGTAGCACCAATTGTCTCTATGGTAAAGTTTTCAATAAATGTTCCCATAACAAGTGCAGGTATAAAAATTGTGTTTTCCAGTTTTGATAAAACCATAGCTGAATTTTCGGGCAATACTTTAAGTTTAACAAGGATGTACCCTATAACTATAAACCCAAAAAGAAAGAATATTTGATTTAATGTAGTTGTAAAAACACTCATTCATTCACATCGCTTATAAGCGATTTTCCCTCCCATTCTTTTGCCGGGGTAACCCCTATAATATCAGCTATTGTCGGTGCTATATCAAGAATACTTACCCCACTAAACTCTCTGCCGGGCACAAATTGCGGACCATAAAAAAACATTGGTATTGTCATATCCTCATCCATATCACTTCCATGTGCTCTATCATGCCCACCGTGGTCAGCTGTTACAATTACGGTGTATTCTCCGTTTGTTTCTTCAATCACTTTTTTAACATTGCTGATTGCACGGTTAATATAATCAAGATATACAGCACTCATCCATCCGTTGTCATGTCCGCCCTTTTCATCTGTTTCAACCATATAAAGAAACACAAAATCAGGCTTAGCTACATTAAGGTAGCTAAGTGCTCTTTCGGTTAACATTGCATCAGTATGATCAAATGAATACGCATTCGTATATCCGGATTCCTTAAGAGAACCCGGTCTGGATACATCCCGAAGCGGTTCCCAGCCGTAATACATAGCAGATACTTTATCTGCGTTTTTTAACTGTTCAAACAAACCGTTAATCGGTCGCACCTGTGGCATATATGTATTAGTGGTCGTCCCGTGTCTTTCTGGCGGAACGCTATGAAACATTGACATATGGCACGGAAGTGTAACAGACGGAAATACTGTTCTTGCATCAAATGTATAAGATGCCATTTTCTTTAGCTCATCAACATAAGGATTTTTACATCTTATAAGTCCATCGGGACGCATACCGTCAATTGAAATTAAAATAACCTTGTTTTCCATATTTTTACCTCTTTCACACTCTATATCGTATATCATCTAGTGCTGCATTTCTTAAAGAAATATGTTTTGAATAATCTTCATAATTAAGAGAAGCTATTGTTAGCATAAGCGCATCAATTACACACATATGCGCTATGCGGGCAGATACAGCTTCGACAGGATAATTTTTTTCATCAGCATACACCGAAATTGAATAATCACTCTCTGTATATAAAAGACTTTTTGTAAAACTGGTTAATGCTATCGTTGTCGCTCCCGCTTGCTTTGCAGAGCGCATTGCATCAACAACTGCTTTTGTTCTTCCACTGTGCGAAATTCCAAACGCAACATCGCCGTTTTTCATATTGTTTGCCATAACATTCATCTGTAAAATGTCTGTGTAAGCATACGCCTGAACATCAAGCTGAGAAAACCTATAAGCGGCATCAACTGCGACCACAGAAGATGTACCCACGCCGAATATAAAAATACGCTGCGCTGATCCAAATATTTTTGATATTTTATCTATTTTTGAAAAATCAATCATTTGACAGGTGCTTTTAAGCGTATTTATACCGGAATTAAAAACCTTATTGAAAATCATCTTTGGATTATCTTCTTTATCAAATGGAATATTATTTTCATTGTAACCTTCCTTGCCAACTGCAGTAGCCAAAGAAATTTTCAGTTTTGCAAAGCCATCCACACCAATAGATTTGCACATCCGATTAACCGCTGACGGAACTGTACCACAAGCACTCGCAAGTTCTTTTGCTGTCATATTAACAATCTTTTCCGGAAATTCTAAAATATAAGACGCGATCTTTTGCTCTGTTTCTGTAAGGCTTTTAAACACATTATGTATTTTTGCAATAACCATATTATCCCCCTATTTTAGAACAATATTCTACTTAAATTTATATGCATAGAATATAGTTCTATCATATCATAATTATTCCTGTTTGTCAAGATAAAATCATATCTATAATACCTATGAAAAAGCGAATGATTTAGATGTCATCTAAATCATTCGCTTCTTTTGCTGGGAGAGAGTGGATTCGAACCACTGAAAGCGTAGCTAACAGATTTACAGTCTGCCCCCTTTGGCCACTCGGGAACTCTCCCATATGTAGAGGAGTTATTACTCCTCATTATAAGAGCTGGTGATGGGACTCGAACCCGCGACCTGCTGATTACAAATCAGCTGCTCTACCAATTGAGCTACACCAGCGTAAAAAATTTTTTTATGATGGGAGTTACAGGGCTCGAACCTGTGACATCCTGCTTGTAAGGCAGACGCTCTCCCAGCTGAGCTAAACTCCCATATTTAAAAGTCGGGATGACAGGATTCGAACCTGCGGCCCTCTGGTCCCAAACCAGATGCGCTACCAAACTGCGCTACATCCCGCCGTTTCGCATTTATCATCTCAACTTGACGACCAATATATGATATCATAGTTTAAACTTTTTTGCAAGCAAATATACATACTAAAAACAGTCATTATGACAGATTACAACAATATTAGCTATATATATCTTAAAAATACTACATTTATCTTTAATTTACTATGTTTTTCTTATTTTTTACGTTTAAAATAAAAATAAGTGCAACTATTACAAAAATTCCTATATATCCGCATAGTCTGTATGCGGTATTTATAAGTGAAGAAAACCCAATTTTACTTGCAAAAACACCCGATACAGCAAGTACAACGGTACATTTTTTTCTGTTTACATAGTTCTCGCACATATCGAGCACACCAAAACCTGACGAAATGGCGGTTGAGAGAACTGCAAAGACAAGAATAGCAGAATAGATATAAACAATAGTCGGATTTTGCCTTATAGCCATAGTGAGCATTGGTATTTCGCCAAGAGCTATATGCTTATGGTAGATGGACAGTAATGCCCACATAAGACAAGTCATAATAAATATTGCAAATCCGGACAGAAAACCAACAAAAAGAGCGCTGCGACGGTTATTTATGATTGAGCTGAGTCCTGCAAGGGTAAAGCCAACTCCCAAAAGATTATATCCTGCATAGCCTGCGCCCGAAACAATGGCTCTTGCCTCGTTTAAAAATGTCTGGTGCTCGCGGTATTTTAGCATATAAAGTGTGCATGCGCATATTCCTAAAACAATGAACGCGCCAAGAATTCCATTTATTTTAAGGGCGCTATTCTTACCTGTAAAGAGTACAAGTGCACATACAAGGCTTAGAATGGCAGCGCCCCATATCATTTTAATTCCGTACAGAAGATGGAGCATTTCGCCTGCACAGGCAAGCATAACACAATAAACTATACATGTAAAAATAAATATAAGCGATGATACAAATTTTTGGGTACGTCCCTTAAAAGCCATTGATACAAGCTCGTTATAATTTGATACATTTAAACGTCGGCATGTATTTAATATAAAATAAGCGAAGTATCCGAAAATTACAGACGAGAGTATAATTGCCAATAACCCAAGTTTACCATAAACCACAAAAAAGCTCAGTATTTCCTGACCTGAGGCGAAGCCTGCTCCTACGAGTGCGGCAATGTAACTGTATGCGGCAATAAAAACATTCATATATAATCGTTCCTTTCTGTGGAGGGTACACCACCGGTCTGTAAAAGTGTTTGGTGTGTTGTTTAAATATATTCGGGACGTCGGGGACGCCGTCCCCTACGTTAAATTAAAAGTGGTAATAGGTGGAATCTATTTGTATCCATTAAAATATGTTTATGAATTTTTGAGCAAAAAAAGAACGGATAACCTTAGTTATCCGTTTATTCTCTAAATTAAAGAGCTGACTTTGCAGTTTCGCAAAGCTTTGCAAATGCTGCTGCATCTGCTATAGCGATTTCTGAAAGAACCTTTCTGTTCATTTCTATACCTGACTTCTTAAGTCCGTTCATAAGTGTTGAATAGTTCATTCCGTTCATCTTTGCTGCTGCGCTTATACGAGCAATCCAAAGTCTTCTGAAATCTCTCTTTCTTCTCTTTCTTCCTACATATGCGTTTTGCATTGAACGCATAACAGCTTGGTTAGCAATTCTGTATTGTTTGCTTTCCGCACCTCTGAAGCCCTTTGCAAGCTTCAAAATCTTCTTATGTTTTTTTCTTGTATTTAAAGCGCCTTTAACTCTTGCCATTATCGAAGTACCTCTCTTTCAAATTATTTGTAAGGAATCAATCTCTTTATTACTGCTGCGTTTGCCTTTGAGCAGTAAGCTTGTTTTCTTAACTGTCTTTTTCTCTTTGTTGTTTTCTTGTTAAGAATGTGTCTTCTGAAAGCTTTGTTCATCTTAACCTTACCATTTTTTGTAAGATTGAATCTCTTGGCAGCGCCTCTGTGTGTCTTTATCTTTGTCTTAGCCATGTGTTTTCACTCCTTCCGAATATATAACAAATTATATCGGGCCTAAAAACATTGACATGTTTCTGCCCTCTAATTTTGCAGGTTTTTCTACATTACCTACTTCTTTTACTGCATCGGCAAATCTCTCAAGCAGGGTAAAACCTATTTCAGAATGACTTACCTCACGACCGCGAAAACGTACCACTACACGCACTTTATCACCATGCTTTAGAAACTTTATGGCATTTCTGCATTTTGTGTTAAAGTCATTGGTATCTATAGAAGGTGAGAGCTGAACTTCTTTGATGTTCACAACCTTCTGATTTTTCCTATTTTCTTTTTCGCGCTTTCCGAGCTCAAATTTGTACTTGCCATAGTCCATAATCTTGCATACAGGTGGTTTTGCTGTCGGTGCAATCTTGACAAGGTCGAGGCCTTTTTCGTTTGCCAGATTTTGCGCCGATTGAGCGTCCATAACGCCAAGCTGTTCACCGTCTGCTGAAACTACACGCAATTCTGCATCTCGGATTTGCTCGTTGATTTGTAATTCATCCTTACTAATGGTCAATCCCTCCTTAAAAACATAAATAATCTACCAAAAACATTAAAAAAACGGATGCAATCCATCCGTACACATACACACAAAAAAGCTTACACAATTTCGTAGTATTTACCGCAAAACACGTTAGTCGTACGGTGAGAACGGATAGTCCTGCTTGTTTTTACCAAAGTATTATATCACAGTGTAGGGGAGATGTCAATAGTTTTTGTGAAAATTTTCAAAATAATTTCCTATTTAGGGGGCGTAGAGGATTTAGATGCAGAATGCACGAAACGAAGCAAAGTGCACCGTGTAGCACTTTGCCTTGCCTGAAGGCGTACAATGGTACGTCGAATGGTGAGTTTTGTGCATAGTTTAAAAGAAAAAAACAAAGGAGTTCGCAATATTGCAAACTCCTTTCGGTTTAATTTATACTGAATCTGAACGAACTATATAATCAGTTCATAATGCTTTTAAACGGTATGCACTAAATCCGCAGCCCCCGATTATTTAATCATTGATGCAACCTCATCAGCAAAGTTTTCTTCTTTCTTTTCAAGACCTTCGCCTGTTTCGAAACGAACGAATTGCTTAAGTGTGATGTTGCCTGAGCTTGCAACGTACTTACCAACAGATTCCTTATTTTCAGCCTTAACGTATTCTTGCTCTAACAGACAAATTTCCTTAAATTCCTTTGCAAGACGACCCTCAATCATCTTTTCGATGATGTTAGCAGGCTTGTTTGCATTTTTAGGATCGTTTTGAAGTTGAGCGATAAGAATGTTCTTCTCGTGCTCTTTGTAATCATCAGGAATATCAGCGCTTGAAAGATACTTTGGATTAAGAGCTGCAACCTGCATTGCAACATTCTTTAAGCATTCTTTTGTAGCGTCATTGTTATCAGCGTCTGCTTCTACAAGAACACCAATCTTACCTGCTGCGTGGATATAATCCATTACAGTACCAGCTGTTTCGATTCTTGCAAAACGTCTGATGTTCATGTTTTCGCCGATTTTAGCAACCTTAGCTGTAAGCTCTTCGCCTACTGTGCCTTCGCCGCCAATGATTGGAAGAGCCTTTAGAGCCTCAACGTCAGCAGGGTTGTTAGCTGCAACTGTTTTAGCAATGCTATCAACAAATGCAAGGAATTCTTCGTTTTTAGCAACGAAGTCTGTTTCAGAGTTAACTTCAACAAGTACACCAACATTGCCGTCTATATAAGATTTAACAATACCCTCAGATGCGATTCTGCCAGCTTTTTTAGCAGCTGTAGCAAGTCCCTTTTCTCTAAGGAATTCTACTGCTTTGTCCATATCGCCGTCTGTTTCGGTAAGAGCTTTTTTACAATCCATCATACCGCAACCGGTCATTTCTCTTAATGTTTTTACATCTTGTGCTGTAAATGCCATTTTCTTTTCCTCCTATATATTTTAGATAAAAATTATTCTGCGTCTTCTTCTACAGTTTCTTCTGCTACTACAGCAGCAACAGCATCTTCGCCTTGTCTGCCTTCGATTATAGCATTTGAAATTGTTGATGCAATAAGTTTTACTGCTCTTATAGCATCATCGTTACCAGGAATTACGAAATCAACTTCGTCAGGGTCGCAGTTTGTATCAACGATAGCAACAACAGGAATACCAAGCTTCTTAGCTTCTGCAATAGCTATCTTTTCTTTTCTTGGGTCTACAACGAACATACAAGCAGGGATCTTCTTCATATCCTTGATGCCGCCAAGATACTTTTCAAGCTTATCTCTTTGAGCCTTAAGCTTTATAACTTCCTTCTTAGGAAGCATCTCGAATGTACCGTCTTCTTCCATTGCATTGATTTGAGCAAGTCTTTCAATTCTCTTTTGAATTGTTTGGAAGTTTGTAAGCATACCACCCAACCATCTTGCGTTTACGTAGTACATTCCTACTCTTTCAGCCTCTTCTTTGATTGAGTCTTGTGCTTGCTTTTTAGTACCTACAAAAAGCACCTCGCCGCCATCAGCTGCGATATCTCTTACAAAGTAGTAAGCTTCCTCTACCTTTTTAACTGTCTTTTGAAGGTCGATGATGTATATACCGTTTCTCTCGGTGAAGATATACTCAGCCATTTTAGGGTTCCATCTTCTTGTCTGATGACCGAAGTGAACACCTGCCTCCAAAAGCTGTTTCATTGAAATTACGTTTGACATTTTTTTGTCCTCCTTGTGTTTTTTTAATCCTCCATATCCGTCAATTTCCGGACAAAACCCCACGTAATAAAGGGCAACCTTGCCGAAATCAGAATATGTGTGTATTTTACATACCCAATTAGTATACCACATAAATCTATAAAAATCAAGTATTTTTTACAAAAAAATTACAAAAAATGCTACTTAAAAAATTTCAAGTAGCTCTTAGGGGATAGGGAAAAAAGATTCAGAATGAACAAACTGAGCCAAAGCGCAAGCTTTGGGTTACCCGAAGGCGTACAAGGGGTACGTCGAGTGGCGAAGTTTGTTTATGGCTTTTTGCGTTCTGGACTTTTTTTAACATCCCCTATAGTTATTATTTTACTGTGTCGACCTTTAATACGTTTGTATGTCCCGACTCATCAAGCGGAATGCCTGCGGTAATTACTATAAGGTCGCCTTTGGACACAAGATTATTTCTTCTTGCGTATTCTGTTGCATGGTCAAATAATTTGTTGTAGTCATCCTGATAAGTAGTAAAGACAGGATAAACACCCCATGAAAGCGAAAGCTGATGGTATGTCTTTTCCACAGGTGTAGCACCTATTATAGGCATTGACGGTCTGAATTTAGACATTCTGCGTGCAGTCTGACCGCATTTTGTAGGAGCAATAATTGCCGCCGCCTTTAAGTCCTTTGCAGTAGTACAAGCAGCGTCGCATACTGCGTTTGTGGTATCATCACTGTTCATCTCAAAATCCGCATTTTTGTATATATCCATTTCAAAAGCGTCTTTTTCTGCCTGAAGTGCGATTTTAGCCATTACCTCAACAGCGAGAACGGGGGAGTGGCCTATTGCAGTTTCGCCCGAGAGCATAATTGCAGATGTACCGTCAAATACTGCATTTGCAACGTCGGTTATTTCGGCTCTCGTTGGAGTTGAATGAGTAATCATAGACTCTAACATTTGTGTTGCGGTTATAACCATTTTACCTGCATTATAGCACTTTTTAATAAATTTCTTCTGGTATCCCGGCAGACACTCAAATGCAACCTCAACACCCATATCTCCGCGCGCTATCATTATTCCGTCAGAACAGTCTAAAATCTCATCGAAGTTTTCTATTCCCTCGATATTTTCTATCTTTGAAATAATTCTTATATCACTGCCACCATTATCTTTTATAAATGCTTTTAAATCCTGGACATCTTCCTTGCGGCGCACAAACGACGCGGCAATAAAGTCCAGGTCATTTTCCAAAGCAAAAAGTACGTCCGCTTTATCCTTTTCGCTAAGATATGGTAAATCGAGTCTTATGTTTGGGATGTTTATACTCTTGTTATCTGAAATACTGCCGCCATGAACAATATTGCAGTGTATATTATTTCCAAAAACTTCTTTTACATATAATTCGATATTTCCGTCATCGATAAGTATTTTATCTGACTTTTTAACCTTGTTTGGTAAATCCTTATATGTTATAGAAACGATTTTTGATGTACCCAAAACATCATCAGTTGTAAGAGTAAACTCATCGCCCTCGACCAATTTTATATTCTTTTCGCCAAACTTACCTGTACGTACCTCAGGACCTTTGGTGTCGAGAAGTATTGCAAGCGGAACTCTCATTTCGCTGCGCAACTCCTTCAGCATTTCGATGTTTTGCTTGTGATATTCGTGTGTACCATGCGAAAAATTAAGACGTGCAACGTTCATTCCGCAATTTATCATTTTACGTAGAATTTCTTTATTATTGCATGCAGGACCTAATGTGCATACTATTTTTGTTTTTTTCATAGATGTCGTTTCCCTTCAAAAGTTTTCTTATTTAATATATATGAAGTTTTGTTAAAAGCTTATAAATTTTTGCACCCATAGGCAAAAGCTCAATTTCCTCTTTGGTTAGTGTTTTTAAAATAACAATCATCGCGCAATAAACTATTGCTGCAATAATTATAGAAATCACAGTTGCAATAAGGTTTGTGCCAAAAGAGCCAAGATCTAAAATCATAATGAGCTTATATACGTACAATGCCGCAATACTCATTACTCCGCCCGCAATTAGTGGCTTTGCAATGAATTTTTTTAGTGTAATTTTTATGGAAATGTATTTTGACATAACCATAAAGCTCACTAAAAATGCCGCAAACTGACAGGCTATTGTACTTATTACCGCACCCATTATATTTACAGACGGTATTCTTATTAAAAGTACATTTAATATAACCTTTATTATACAACCCACAATAAGTCCTATTGCAGGTACATAAACCTTGCCTATGCCCTGGAGCGCACCTGACATTGTCTGATTAAGCGCACTGAAAATCATAGAAACTGCAGTCATTGCAAGAAGTTCATAACCAAAGGGTGCCGCAGGGTATATTATTTTATATATAGGCTCTGCTAAAACTATGTAACCTATTGCACATGGAAGTATTAAAAGCAGAGATATCAAAAACGAATACGAGGTCTTTTGCGATGCTTCTTTTTTGTCGCCTACTGCAAGTGCAGACGCGATAGCGGGCACAAGTACAGTTGCAAAAGCAAAGTTAACTGCAAGTGGCATATTGATTAGCGTGTCGCTTTTTGACAACATTCCCGAAAGGCGTATTGCCTCCTGTTTTAGTTGTGCAAATGTAGGATTTGATATTGCACTGACCATTCCGTTTACGCTTTCGTATGCGGGAATTCCGTTCTGGAATGCCGCCTCTATACCGCGCGAAATTGTGGCAGTATCTATGACTCTGTTTACGGAGGTTATTATTGATGCAAGCGAAATCGGAATTGAAAGCATCAAAATTGACTTAACAAGCTTTGATGAGCTTTGCTTTGCACTGTCAACTGCAACCTGCCGCATTTTTTCTTTAAGACCTTTCTGGCGGCGGATATAGAAAAGTGCGAGATACCCAAAAGACAAAAGACACGCAATTGATGATGCGCCATTTGCCCATGCCGCCATAATTTCGGGCGGTTTTCCGACAGCTAAAACAACAAGTATTATTGTTAAGGTGCATTTGAACACCTGTTCTATCATCTGTGAAAAGCTTGTTGCATTCATATTGTTAAGACCCTGGAAATATCCGCGTATAACAGAAGAAACACATACAAAGAAGATAGACGGTGCAAGTGCACGTATAACATACTGCGCGCCCGGCATCTCTATTATTGTGTTTGCATAAAAATCTGCACCAAAGAATAACAGGGCAGAGGCACACAAGCCAATTATGGCAAACAACTTCATTGCGGTTGTAAAAATTCTGTGTGCGCCGCTATAATCATCGAGTGCAGTACGCTCTGCAACCATCTTTGCTATTGCATTGGGTATACCGACTGCCGATATTGCAAGCAGTACGGTGTACACATTAAAGCCTGCGGTGTAAAATCCGTTTCCCGTATCGCCAAAACCCTCTATATTGGTTATGACCATTCTGTATACCATACCCAGAACCTTAACTGCAAACTGAGCCACAAGAACAATCAGAACATTACCCATAAAGGAAGTTTGTTTATCACTTTTTAAATTTTTCATATTTATTCCTTGGTTTTACATCTTTTGCAACAACCGTCGCATTTATGGTCTTCTTCCATGCCCATTCTTTTTTTGTAGTCCTTTATTGCAGAAGCAATAGCCTCCTCTGCAAGAACAGAGCAGTGTACCTTTTCGGCAGGAAGTCCGCCAAGAGCCTCCATAACAGCCTTGTTTGTAAGTTTAAGTGCCTCATCAACAGTTTTTCCCTTTACCATTTCGGTTGCCATTGAGCTTGTAGCAATAGCCGCTCCGCAACCAAAGGTTTTGAATTTAACATCCTTTATAATGTTATCTTCGATATCCATATATATTTTCATTATATCGCCGCACTTTGCATTACCAACCTCGCCTATTGCGTTGGCGTTTTCTATTTCACCCACATTTCTCGGATGTGCAAAGTGGTCCATTACTTTTTCACTGTATGCCATATCTGTTTTCTCCTTTTTTTATTCTACACCCTCATACAACGGAGACATATCTCTAAGACGTTGTATTATTGGCGGAATTGTTTCTATTACATATTCTATTTCTTCGTCGGTCGTTTCCTCGCTGATGCTCAACCTCAATGAACCGTGTGCAATTTCGTGAGGTAAGCCTATTGCCAGAAGAACGTGAGAGGGGTCTAAATCCCCGGACGCACACGCACTTCCGCTTGATGCGGCAATTCCGTACATATCAAGCATCATAAGTATAGCCTCGCCCTCAACATATCTGAAAGAGAAGTTTGCATTGTTACAAAGTCTGCCATCATTTTGCGGTCCGTTAAGGCGTGTATGGGGTACAGATGCAAGAATTCCCTCTATAAGTCTGTCTCTCTTCTTTGTCATAATTTCGATATTCTTATCAAGATTATCGCAGGCGATTTCAAGTGCCTTTACCATACCTGCTATTCCTGCAAGATTTTCTGTAGCGGCTCTCTTTCCGCGCTCCTGACCGCCACCGTGAATAAGATTATCAATTTTTACTCCGTTTCGTATATAGAGCATACCCACACCCTTGGGCCCGTGGAATTTATGTGCCGAAACCGAGAGCAGGTCAATGCCTAATTCCTGAACGTCAATTTTTATATGACCTATTGCCTGAACAGCGTCTGTGTGGAACAGTACCTTGTATTTCTTTGCAATTTCTGCAATTTCCTTTATAGGTTCAATTACGCCTATTTCGTTATTGGCGGTCATTATACTTATTAAAATAGTATCCTCACGAATTGCATTTTCTACACTCTCAGGACTGACAAAGCCATATTCATCAACGTCTAAGTAAGTAACCTCAAAACCATGCTTTTCGAGATATTCGCAAGCATTAAGTATTGCATGATGCTCAATTTTTGAGGTAATAATATGTTTACCGTTCTTACCATATGCAGATGCAATTCCTTTTATTGCCCAGTTATCCGCCTCACAGCCGGAGCCTGTAAAATATATTTCATTGGATTTTGAAGCACCGAGAGCTTTTGCAGCTCTTTGACGCATATCCATGAGTGCACTTTCGGCATTTCTTCCTACCTCGTAGAATTTTGACGAGGCATTACCATATGTGTCTATAAAATAAGGCATCATGGCATCAAGTGCTTCTTGGGACATACAGGTGGTTGCATTATTATCCATATAAACCTTCATAAATAATCAATCCTTTCTCACATATGAATACTTGCTCATATGTTCCTAATATATTGTATACTAAATTTATCCTTTTGTCAATATATTTTGCAAAAAGCACTGTACATATTCCCAATTTTGTTATATAATATGATATATGCCATGTACAAGGGGTGAAATTTGTGAAAATTACAGGAATAATAGCGGAGTATAATCCGTTTCATAACGGACATAAATATCAACTGCAGAAGGCGCGTGAAGTAAGCGACGCAGTAGTTGTCATTATGAGTGCAAGCTTTGTTCAAAGGGGCGAGGTTGCAATAACAGATAAGTGGACAAGAGCAAAAATGGCGCTTATGGGCGGTGCAGACCTTGTATTGGAATTGCCTGTTATATATTCACTTAACACAGCACAGAAATTCGCATATGGTGCGGTGGGAATGCTTAACAAAACAGGCGTTATAGATAATCTTTGTTTTGGCAGTGAGTGCGGAGATGTTGATAAGCTCAAACTTGCGGCAAAGGCTCTCATAAATGAGCCTTTGGAGGTTTCGCAAAAGATAAAGGAATATGTTTCGGAGGGAATGTCCTTTCCGTCAGCACGGGAAAAAGCTTTTGCGGGTGTGATAGATAATGATATTTTATCAAACCCCAATAATATTCTTGCAGTTGAGTATATAAAGGCGTTATATGAATTAAAGAGCAACATAGAGCCTTTTACAATAAAGCGCTACGGAACGGGCTATAACGACAAAGAGGTATATAAAAATATTGCAAGTGCCACTGCAATACGCGAGATGGTTACAAAAGGGAATGATGTTAAAGGCTATATGCCGGACGCGGATTTTGATGTATACTATTCGTTTTTACTTGACAGTGCAGTCATAGCCAATTTAAGAATAATGGATACAGAAAAGCTTGCAGCTATAAATGATGTGGGTGAGGGAATAGAAAACAGAATAAAGGAGGCCGCAATGCGTGCAACATCAGTTGATGAGCTGTGTGATATGGTAAAGACAAAGCGCTATCCTATGAGTAAAATAAAAAGAATAGTGTATTCGTCATTGCTTGGTATTACAAAGGAGGTTGCACAAAAAAAACCTGATTATATACGCGTTCTGGGCATGAATGATACGGGAAAAGAAATCCTTAAGGAGATAAAAAACAAATCAGATTTGAATATAATAACAAAGGCATCGGACTATAAAAACGACAGTATAGTGTTTAAAAAGGATATACTCGCTACTGATATATTCTCAATCTGCTCTAATAAAAGGGCGGGTCAGGACTATATAACAAGCCCTGTGGTGATATAACGGTGTTGACAAAAAAATTTAAAGATGATATAATTTCTAAAGATTGGCGGTGAGTATTATGATAGGTATAATCGGTGCTATGGACGTTGAAGTACGCTCGTTAAAGGAGCTTATGGATAATGTTAATACAAAGACGATAAGCACGGTAAAGTTCTATGAGGGGGAAATAAAAGGCATAAAAACTGTTGTTGCAACTGCAGGTGTGGGGAAGGTAAATGCTGCGGTATGCACACAGACTATGATAATGGAGTTTAACCCCGATATTATTATAAATGTAGGAGTTGCGGGCGGATTGTCCGCCGAGCTTGGAATAGGGGACATAGCAGTTGCGGATATGGTTGTTGAGCATGATATGGATACAACACCAATAGGCGACGAGGCTGGCTTTATAACGGGAATAGATACGGTATATATGGATTGTGATAAGAAAATATCACAGATTATGTATGATTGCGCAAATGAAATTGAGGGTATAAAGGTTGTAAGAGGTACAATAGCCTCAGGCGACCAGTTTATTGCCTCTGATGAGCAAAGAAGAAAAATAACAGACTCATTCGAAAATGTAATTGCGGCAGAAATGGAGGGCGCAAGCATAGGGCATGTGTGCACAATGAATAGTAAGCCCTTTGCGGTATTACGTGCAATATCTGATGGTGCAAACAGTGAGTCGCATATGGATTTTCTGACATTTACAAAGCTTGCGGCTAAAAATTCTATCGAAATAATACTTAAGATGTTCGAAAAATTAGGAAGGATTTAAAGAATGGAAAAAATAAAAAGCTTTTGTGTTGACCACCGTATTTTAAAAGAGGGGATGTATATTTCGAGAGTTGACGGTGATTGCGTTACTTATGATTTAAGAATGTGCAGACCGAATACGGGCATATTACTCGATAATTCGTCTATACATACAACAGAGCATATGATAGCAACATTTATGAGGAATTCGGATATAAAAGATGATGTTGTGTATTTTGGACCCATGGGTTGCCAAACGGGATTTTATCTTATAGTCCGTGATAGTGTAAGTTCTGACGAGGTATTAAAAACAGTAAAAAAATGCTTTGAGGATACTATGAACTTTGAGGGCGAGGTTTTTGGAAACAGCGCCATTGAGTGCGGAAATTACATAAATCTCGATCTTGCAAAAGCAAAAAAAATATGCGGAGCATATTTAACACATCTTGAGAATACTGAAACTGTACGTACGTATGAGGAATTATAATGGATAATAAGGTTATACAAATAGAAGAGGAAAAACCGAGTAAAACAATAGGTCAAAGATTAAAAGATTTAAGAGTAGCAAGAAAATTAAGCCGCGATGACGTTGCAGCTGCAACACAAATTTCACCATCTTCGTTAAAGCGTATGGAGTTAGGTGAATATGACCAGCCTGTAGAGAGTGTAATGCGATTGGCAATGTTTTACGGTGTAACTCTTAACTTCATAATTTTAGGAGTATCAGACAGCTAAGGAAAACCCTTAGCTGTCTTTTTTTGTTTACTTTAAAAGCGGTTGAATTTGTTCTCCGTCAAGAGCCGCCTTGGCAGCGGGAATGATTTTAGTAAAGTCAGCCACTATTGAGTTTGGTTTTTTGTAGCAGTCATCCTGTGTGAGCGGAAGAAAATATAAGTTTTTGCAATTTAACAGGTGTCCTATGTTTTTTGCCGCACTTCCAAGACCGTCATTTGTCGAAACTGCTATAAGCACGGGACGACGGTTTCTAAGATGTGCTTTTACTGCCATAGTTACAGATGTATCGGCAATGCCGCCTGCTATTTTTGCAAGAGTATTTCCGGTACATGGCAGTACAATAAGTAAATCAAGAAGTCCTTTAGGGCCAATAGGTTCGGCATCCTTAACTGATTTTATAATATCCTTGCCTGTTATACTTTTAATTTCGTCGGCAAAATATTTAGCACTCCCGAATCGGGTATCAGTGCTGTATGATATTTCGCTCATAATAGGAAAGAGGTCTGCTCCCTCATCTGCAAGGGTTTGCAGTGTTTCGAGTGCTTTTTTGAACGTACAAAAAGAGCCGCACATTGCAAATCCGATTTTTTTATCTTTTAATTCCAAGTTCTACACCTCCAGTTCATGTAAAATATTCATAATTGTGTCTTTTATTATACCGCCTGAGGATACGGGTGCAATTTTACCCGGTAATCCCAATGCCCATATAACGTGTAAGCCTAAGGCTTTTGCGGTTTCAAAATCCACTCCGCCGGGTTTTGAGGACAGGTCTATAATAAGGGCATTTTTATTTACTGATTTTAATATATCATTATCTAAAATCATGGCAGGTATGGTATTAAAAATAATATCAAATTTTTTTATTGAGCTTTTTAACTTGCCGAGAGCAAGGGGCTCAAAGCCATGCCCTTCTATCATTGCTAAATCTGCATATTTTCGTGCTTCTACTGTTACATTTGCACCCAAACCCGATAGCATTTTAGATAATATTTTACCTATTCGCCCGTATCCCAAAACAAGGCAGTTGCTTCCGTTTATGGTTATTGGTGTTTCTTCTATTGCAATTTTTATTGCTCCCTCAGCGGTGGGGATAGAGTTGCGTATTGCTAATTCCTCTCGCTTTAAATAGTCGTAAAATTTTATGCTTTTATCATCAAGTGCATCTGCTAAATCTTTTTTTATCTGACCGCCGAAAACAAGGGCGGATTGAGCTATTCCGTCTAAGAACTCGGCTATTGTGAGCGGTGTTTTTGAATATGGTGCATTTATAGTTTCACCATCAAATGTAACCGGTACGGGAAGTATAACAATATCAGATGATAATACGTAATCAACATCATCTTCTATCTCTAAATCGTCAATTTCTATATTTTTGTCAAATCCATAAAGGAATATATGGTAGCCTTCCTTTTTTAAAAGTCTTGCAAGTGTAAGTTGACGTAAATCTCCGCCTATAACAGAAACCGTCATAAACATTATAACACCTTCTTTACATTGTTATGGTATTATATTATGTAAAAAAACACTTTAAGTTACTTTGTAATTGGTATAAAATGCAAAATTGCCAAAAGGTATATTATTAAACGAAATATAATTGTTTAAAATCATCATTCTGTCCTTTTCGTGTTGACAAAGGCGGTATATTGTGCTATATTGATATAAAGCACCATATATAAAGTATGCGGTGTTTTAACCATAAAAATGATAACTGTAATTTGCAAAAAGCATAATACAATAAACATACGTGACAAAATTACGGAGGTGGGTTAATATGTTTAACGAAGCATGGAAAGACTTTAAAGGTCATGCATGGCAAGAAGAAATAGATGTTCGCGATTTTATTCAGTGCAACTTCAGTGCATATGATGGCGATGCATCGTTTTTATCAGCACCAACAGAAGCTACAGATAAGCTTTGGGGCGAATTAAAGGAACTTCAAAAAGAGGAAAGAGCAAGAGGCGGAGTGTTGGATATGGATACAAATATTGTATCATCTATCACTTCACATAAGCCTGGATATATAAAAGAGGAATTAAAAGACCTCGAGGCGGTTGTAGGTTTACAGACCGATAAACCGCTAAAAAGAGCATTTATGCCATATGGCGGTATACGTATGGCTGAAGAGGCTTGCAAAAACTACGGATACGAGCCTGATAGTGAGATGCACAGAATATTTACAGAGTATCATAAAACTCATAATCAGGGTGTGTTTGATGCGTATACAGACGAAATGCGTCTTGCAAGAAAGAATAAGATTATAACAGGTCTTCCTGATGCATATGCAAGAGGAAGAATTGTCGGCGACTACAGAAGAGTTGCACTCTACGGTATAGATTTTCTTATGCAAAAAAAGGCAGAGGATTTCAAAAACTGCGGCGGAAAAACAATGAGTGATGATGTTATCCGTCTAAGAGAAGAAATTCAGGAGCAATACAGAGCACTTGGTCAGATGAAAGAGATGGCACAAAGCTACGGTTTTGATATTTCAAAGCCTGCAACAAATGCAAAAGAGGCTGTACAATGGCTATACTTTGGATATCTTAGTGCTATTAAAACACAAAACGGTGCAGCAATGAGTGTGGGAAGAATTTCTACATTCCTTGATATATATATTAACCGTGATTTACAAAATGGTACAATTACAGAAGAAGAGGCGCAAGAGCTTATTGACCATCTTGTTATGAAGTTCAGAATGGTTAAGTTTGCAAGAACACCATCCTATAACGAGCTATTCTCAGGCGACCCTGTATGGGCAACACTTGAGGTTGGAGGAATTGGTCAGGACGGAAGACACATGGTTACCAAAAATGACTTCAGATTCTTGCACACCTTAGAAAATATGGGACCATCACCTGAGCCTAACTTAACAGTTCTATATTCTTCGAGACTTCCCGAAGAATTTAAGAAGTATGCATCATTCATTTCTATTGAGACAAGCTCTGTTCAATACGAAAATGATGATGTTATGCGTCCTGTATGGGGAGATGACTACTCAATATGTTGTTGTGTATCTGCAACTCAGACAGGTAAGGAACTGCAGTTCTTTGGTGCAAGAGCAAACCTTGCAAAGTGCTTGCTATATGCTATGAACGGCGGTGTTGATGCAAAAACAAAGCAACAGGTAGGCCCCGCATACAGACCAATTACAAGTGAATATCTTGACTATGACGAGGTTATGCAAAAGTATGACATGATGATGGACTGGCTTGCTGAGCTATATGTAAATACATTAAACGTTATTCACTACATGCACGATAAGTATTACTATGAGGCTGCTGAGCTTGCGTTAATAGATACTGATGTAAGACGTACATTTGCAACAGGTATTGCAGGATTCTCACACGTGGTTGACTCTTTAAGTGCAATCAAGTATGCAAAGGTAAAGACAATCCGTGATGATGATGGAATAATTGTTGATTTCGAAACAACAGGCGATTTCCCAAGATACGGAAATGACGATGACAGAGCTGACGATATAGCTGTATGGCTTTTAAAGACATTTATGAACAAGCTAAGAAAGCACCACACATACAGAGACAGTGAGCCTACAACATCAATTCTTACAATTACATCTAACGTAGTGTACGGAAAGGCAACTGCAGCACTTCCTGACGGAAGAAAGGGAGGCGAACCGCTATCACCGGGTGCTAATCCAAGCTACGGAGCAGAAAAGAACGGACTTTTAGCATCGCTTAACTCTGTTGCAAAGCTTCCGTACGAGTATGCACTTGACGGTATCTCAAATACTCAGACAATAAGCCCCGAAGCTTTGGGACACAATATTGATGAGCAGACAAATAATCTTGTGAATGTAATGGACGGATACTTCGACCAGGGTGCACATCACCTTAACGTAAATGTATTTGGTGTAGAAAAGCTTATTGATGCAATGGAGCATCCCGAAAAAGAGGAGTATGCAAACTTTACAATAAGAGTTTCGGGTTATGCAGTTAAGTTTATAGACTTAACACATGAGCAACAACTTGATGTTATTGCAAGAACATGCCACAAGTCTATGTAATAAGGAATTAAAAATGATTGGATATATTCATTCAACGGAGAGCTTCGGGTCCGCAGACGGACCCGGAGTTCGTTTCGTTATATTTACTGCAGGTTGTCCCATGCGGTGCAAATTTTGCCACAATCCTGATACATGGAACATGAATGCCGGTGAAAAACTTACCGCGGACGAACTGCTGAAAAAAGCAATAAGGTATAAGGTATATTGGAAAGATAGCGGAGGTATAACCGTCAGTGGCGGAGAGCCTCTTTTTCAGATTGATTTTTTGTGTGAATTATTTGAAAAGGCAAAGCAAATGGGGATACATACCGTAATAGATACAAGCGGACAACCATTTACGCGTGATGAAAACTTCTTGGAAAAATTTAATAAGCTTATGCAAAATACCGACCTTGTTATGCTTGATATAAAGCACATTGATGATGGTAAGCACAAAAGCTTAACAGGGCACACAAACAAAAACATACTCGATATGGCAAGATATTTATCAGAAACAAAAAAGCCGTTATGGATAAGGCACGTGCTTATACCAACAATAAATGATGATGAAGAAAGCCTTAAAAAGCTTGGTGATTTTATAAAAAAATTAAATAATGTAGAAAAGGTTGAGGTGTTGCCGTACCATACTCTTGGTATTCATAAGTGGGAACAACTCGGAATAGAATATGAGCTTAAAAACATTAAAACACCAACACCGGAGAGTGTGGAGAGGGCATATAAAATCCTTACCAGTTAAATAGCATATACTTCCTTGCAAGAAATAACCATTGACGAATTTGAGTAAATAGTGTATAATGTGCCTATAGCGTAAAAAACAATAGAAAGGAATTTTTGATGTGAAAAAGAAGATTACGTCATTATTATGTGTCCTGGCTATTTCGTTTTCGTCTTTGAGTGCATTTGCACAGGGCGCAATTCCTGACCATCGTGGTACAAGCACAGATGAAATTGATACAGGAACAATGTCTGTTAATTCGCGAGTTAAATCGTATTTTGAATTGTTTGAAAAATATGGAAATCAGTATGGGGTAGACCCTAACATTTTAGCGGCAATATGTCAGCAGGAGTCATCGGGCATTAACTGGAGCCACAGAGAAGACGGTTCCGAAATGCCTGCGTGGGGAATTATGCAGATAGAAAAAAGCAACGAAAAAGCTTTTGCAAAGTTCGGTCTGGAAACTACGGGTGAGGAATGGACCTTAGAGGACAGATTAGACCCCGAAAAAAGCATTGCATTTGCCTCGATGTTAATAGCAGAGCTTTTAGCGGCATATGACTGCGACTATGTAAAAATGCTCCAGGGCTATAATTTCGGGCAGCCTGTTTTAGACAAAATTATAGAGGCAACAGGCGAGGAATGGATGGCTGAGCGAGAAAATGCAGTTGACTATGTAGAAAACTGGCCATACGAAAGTTATGGCGATAAGCTCTATGTAGAAAGAGTTATGGCGTATTATAAACCTATTATGACTTATAAAGGTGCTAAGGTGAGGGTAAACGGTGAACTTGTTCATTTTAAGAATCAGTATCCTATAATTGAAGATGAGCGTACACTTATTCCCGTAAGAGGTTTATTCGAAAAGCTTGGTGCAAAGGTGAGCTGGAACGAGAAGAAATATGAAGTAACAATTTCGTATAAGGGGACAACTATTCTTATTCCTATTGGCGAAAATTATACATACGTCAACGGAAAGCAGGAGCCGCTTGATGTGTATGCACGTCTTGTAAACGGAAGAACGATGATTCCGTTAAGATTTGTTATGGATAACCTGGGCTTTGAAGTAGAATGGGAAGAGGATAGCAGAACAGTAAATGTAATAGCTTAAAAGAAATAGAAAAGCGGAATATAAGAGATTTCCGCTTTTTTTGTTTTCTAAAAAATTAAAATTGGGGTATTGACACATATGGAAATTTGTGTTATAATTATAAACTGTATAAATATCGCCAAAATTGGCAGACAAGCTATTTTGGTGTTAAGTTAAGGATTTTAAAATGAGGTGATTAGCTAAAATGATTCATGAAATCGAAGCCGGAAAAAATACCCGTCTGAGCTATTCAAAGATTAAAGAGCCATTAGAAATGCCTAATCTTATTGAAGTTCAGAAAAATTCCTACAAGTGGTTTATCGAGGAGGGTTTAAAAGAAGTATTCCACGATATTTCCCCCATAACCGACCATGCAGGAAAGTTAAGTCTTGAATTTTTTGACTACAAGCTTGAATACAATCCCAAGTATACAGTCGAGGAATGTAAAGAAAGAGATGCAAAATATGCTGCGCCCTTAAAAGTAAGCGTAAGACTTGTTAATATGGAAACAGGCGAAATTAAGGAGCAAGAAATATTTATGGGCGATTTCCCGCTTATGACAGAGCAGGGAACATTTATCATAAATGGTGCAGAGCGTGTTATTGTATCACAGCTTGTACGTTCTCCCGGAATGTATTATGAGTTCCAGAGAGATAAGTCGGGTAAGCCTTTATATGCATCAACAGTTATCCCATACAGAGGTGCATGGCTTGAGTATGAGACAGATTCAAACGACGTATTCTCAATAAGAATCGATAGAACAAGAAAACTCCCCGTTACAGTATTTTTAAGAGCAATGGGGCTTGGTTCTAATGCAGACATTTTAGAAATGTTTGGTGATGATGTACGTATAACATCAACACTTGCTAAAGACGCAACTACATCACGCGAAGAGGGTCTTCTCGAAATATACAAGAGATTAAGACCGGGCGAACCGCTGAACGTAGAAAGTGCCGAGTCGCTTCTTATGAATATGTTCTTCGACCCAAAACGTTACGATTTGGCAAGAGTAGGACGTTATAAGTTCGATAAAAAGGTTGCAATATCTGCAAGAATTAAAAATCACGTGGCAGCAGAGCCGGTAGTTGACCCACAAACAGGCGAGATAATTGCCCAAAAGGGCGAAAAAATCAGTGCTGAAAAAGCAAACCAAATTGAAAGACTTGGTATAAACAAGGTAGAGCTTCTTATAGAAGATAAGCAGGTAAGAGTATTCTCAAACAACACTGTTTATATAGAAGATTTTGTTGACTTTGATATAAGTGAATATCACTTAAGAAAAGTAAGCAAGCCGGTCCTTGATGAAATCCTTGAAGAAAATAAGACAGAGGAAGATATAAAAGAAGCAATAAGACTAAGAATAGACGAGTTAAGTCCTAAGCATATCACAAGAGACGATATGTTTGCTTCTATTAACTACGTTTTAACACTTGCTATGGGAACAGGTGCTATTGACGATATCGACCACTTAGGTAACAGACGTTTAAGAAGTGTAGGCGAATTATTACAAAACCAAATCAGAATAGGTCTTTCTCGTATGGAAAGAACTGTAAGAGAAAGAATGTCTACACAGGAAATGGATATAATCACCCCATCATCTCTTATAAATATAAGACCTGTTGCTGCAACAATCAATGAGTTCTTTGGCTCATCACAATTATCACAGTTCATGGACCAGCCAAACCCATTGGCAGAGCTAAGACATAAGAGAAGAATTTCAGCTTTGGGTCCGGGCGGTCTTTCAAGAGAAAGAGCGGGATTTGAAGTTCGTGACGTTCACTATTCTCACTACGGAAGAATGTGTCCTATAGAAACACCGGAAGGTCCTAACATCGGTCTTATTACATCGCTTGCAACATTTGCAAGAATTGACGAGTATGGCTTTATAGAAGCACCATACAGAAAAGTTGATAAAGAAACAGGCTGTGTAACTGACGAAATATTATATATGACAGCCGATATAGAAGATGACTACATCATAGCACAGGCAAACGAGCCGCTTGATGAAGAGGGACGTTTCCTCGATAAAAAGGTTTCTGCACGTTTTAGAGACGAAATTGTCGAAGTTGCACCTGACAGAATAGACTACATGGACGTTTCTCCAAGACAGCTTGTATCGGTTGTAACTGCTTGTATTCCATTTTTGGAAAACGACGACGCTAACCGTGCACTGATGGGTTCAAACATGCAGTGTCAGGCAGTGCCGCTTTTAACAACAGACTCACCAATAGTTGGTACAGGTATGGAGCACAAGGTTGCACAAGACTCAGGAAGTGCAGTTCTTGCAAGAGAAGATGGTGTTGTAGAAAAGGTTGCATCAGATTGTATTATTATAAAGGGTGAGAGCGGAACAAAGCATACACACAAGCTTATTAAGTTTACACGTTCAAACCAGTCAACATGTATAAACCAAAAGCCTATTGTAAAGGTTGGCGAGAAAGTAAAGAAGAACGATATAATTGCCGACGGTCCTGCTATGGATAATGGTGAATTGGCTTTGGGTAAGAACATTCTTATCGGATTTATGACCTGGGAGGGTTATAACTACGAGGACGCTGTTCTTATCAGCGAAGAGCTTGTTATGAATGACGTATTCACATCTATCCATATGGAGGAATACGAATGTGAGGCAAGAGATACAAAGCTTGGTCCTGAAGAAATCACAAGAGATGTACCAAACGTTGGCGAGGATATGCTCAAGAACCTTGATGACGACGGTATTATCCGTATAGGTGCAGAAGTAAAACCGGGCGACATTCTTGTTGGTAAGGTTACACCTAAGGGTGAAACAGAGCTTACTGCCGAGGAAAGACTTCTAAGAGCAATCTTTGGTGAAAAGGCAAGAGAAGTAAGGGATACATCTCTAAGAGTTCCACATGGAGAAAGCGGTATAATCGTAGACGTAAAGAAATTTACACGTGAGAACAGTGATGAATTATCACCTGGCGTAAATGAGGTTGTATGCTGCTATATCGCACAAAAGAGAAAAATCTCTGTCGGCGATAAGATGGCGGGACGTCATGGTAACAAGGGTGTTGTATCAAGAGTTCTTCCAAAAGAGGATATGCCTTTCTTAGAGGACGGAACACCGCTACAGATAGTTCTTAACCCACTTGGCGTACCTTCTCGTATGAATATCGGACAGGTACTCGAAATGCACTTGGGCTACGCTTACAGATGTCTGTCATTAAAGACAAGAGAAGAGCTTGAAAATATAGTTGTAGACGAGCACTTTAAGCAAGAGCTTATAAAGGCTTATGAACATAAGAGAGAAGACAGATTTATCAAGATAGCAACTCCTGTATTTGACGGTGCAGAGGATGATGATATTAAGCTTGCATTTAAAGAGGCGGGACTTAATAACACATATAAGTCAACTGTATATGACGGAAGAACAGGCGAAAAGTTTGATAATGATGTTACTGTCGGTGTCATGTACTACTTAAAGCTTCACCACCTTGTTGACGATAAAATCCACGCACGTTCAACAGGTCCATATTCACTTGTTACACAGCAGCCTTTGGGCGGTAAAGCTCAATTTGGCGGACAGCGTTTTGGTGAAATGGAAGTTTGGGCGCTTGAGGCTTATGGTGCTGCATATACACTTCAGGAAATATTAACAGTTAAATCTGACGATATTGTCGGTCGTGTAAAGACTTATGAGTCTATTGTAAAGGGCGAAAATATACCACGTTCAGGTATACCTGAATCGTTTAAGGTACTTGTTAAGGAATTACAATCACTTGCTCTTGATGTCAGAATTCTTAACAGAGATATGGAAGAAATCGACCTTGATGCTTCATTCGAGGATGACGATGATGAGGGCGTTATAGATGCACGTAACGAATACAAGGAAACTATGGAAGAGGCCGAGGGCTATACTGACAGCTTCGGAGAAGATGACCTTGACAGTGCAAATATGGTGCTTGACGGTGAAGACTATGACGACGATGAAGATGATGAGTCAGAGGATTATTATGATGACGAATATGACATCGATTCCGAGGATTCTTCCTTCGATGAAGATATAGATTCATAAGGAGAGGGGAATAGATATATGTTAGAATTTAATAGTTTTGAAGCTATAAGAATAGGTATCGCATCTCCCGAAACCATTCTTTCGTGGTCAAAGGGTGAGGTTACAAAGCCTGAAACAATAAACTACCGTACACTAAAGCCCGAAAAAGAAGGCTTGTTCTGCGAAAAAATCTTTGGTCCTACAAAAGACTGGGAGTGTCATTGCGGAAAATATAAGAAGATAAGATACAAGGGTAAGGTCTGCGAGCGTTGTGGCGTTGAGGTTACAAAGTCTAAGGTAAGACGTGAGAGGATGGGCCACATAGAGCTTGCAACTCCCGTATCACACATCTGGTATTTTAAGGGTGTTCCCTCATCAATCGGTCTGATGCTTGATATTTCTCCAAGACATCTTGAGAAAGTTTTGTACTTTGCATCATATATAGTAACCGATAAGGGTTCTTCGAATATGATGGAAAGCCAGGTGCTTTCAGAGAGTGAATACAGAGAAGCACGCGAAAAGTACGGAGATACCTTCAGTGCAGGTATGGGTGCAGAGGCTATAAAGACACTTTTGGAGAAAATAGATGTAGAAAAGCTATCAAAAGAGCTTAAAGCCGAGCTTGATACTGCACAGGGACAAAAGAAAGCAAGAATAATAAAAAGACTCGAAATTGTAGAGGCATTCAGAGTTTCCAAAAACCGTCCTGAATGGATGATTATGTCTGTAATTCCTGTAATTCCACCGGAATTAAGACCTATGGTACAGCTTGACGGTGGACGTTTTGCAACATCTGACCTTAACGACCTCTATCGTAGAGTAATAAACAGAAATAACCGTTTAAAGAAGCTCTTAGAGCTTGGTGCACCTGATATTATCATAAGAAACGAAAAGAGAATGTTACAAGAGGCTGTTGACGCTCTTATAAACAACGGAAGACGCGGCAGAGTTGTAACAGGCCCCGGTAACAGGCCGCTTAAATCTCTTTCAGATATGCTAAAGGGTAAGCAGGGTAGATTCAGACAAAACCTTTTGGGTAAGCGTGTTGACTATTCAGGACGTAGCGTTATCGTTGTTGGTCCCGAAATGAAGATTTATCAATGCGGACTTCCAAAGGAAATGGCAATAGAATTGTTTAAGCCATTTGTTATGAAAGAGCTTGTATCAAGAAAGCTTGCTCATAATATAAAGAGTGCTAAGAGAATGGTAGAAAAAACAAGACCTGAGGTCTGGGACGTTCTTGAGGATGTAATTAAAGAGCACCCTGTTTTACTAAACCGTGCCCCCACACTTCACAGACTTGGTATTCAGGCATTTGAGCCAAGATTGGTTGAGGGTAGAGCGCTTAAGCTTCATCCGCTTGTTTGTACTGCGTATAACGCGGACTTCGACGGAGACCAGATGGCTGTTCACGTTCCGCTATCACCTGAGGCTCAGGCAGAAGCAAGATTCTTAATGCTTAGTGCAAATAACCTTTTAAAACCACAGGACGGACATCCTGTTACTGTTCCTACTCAGGACATGATTTTGGGTAGTTATTATCTGACACTTCAAAAAGAAGATTACAAAAAGATAATAGAAGAAATAGAAGATAACGAGCCAAAGCTCGAAATGGTTGTAAAGGAAATTGCAGCAGACCCCGAAATAGAGGTTAAGGTATATGATGAAAACGAAGAACTAAAGGTATTTGATACCATAAACGACGTTTTGTCATACATGAAAGAAAGCACTGCAGTTTTAATGAACGAAACAAAGATTATTGCAAACCCTGTTATTTTAAAAACAAGTGTAGGCGACATAAAGGTTTCGTTAAAGAGAGTAATGAATGTGCTTAAGAAGTATACAACAAAGGTGTTTACTTCAAAAGAAGAGGCAATTCTTGCATATGCAAACGGTAGCGTTACTTTACACGAAAGAATTAAATTTATAAATAAAAAGACAATAGACGGAGTAGAAAAAGAAAAGCTTGTTGATGGTACAGTTGGTCTTATCATATTTAACGATAACATTCCTCAGGATATTAACTATTGTGTGAGAAAAAACGAGGATGATATGTTTAAGCTCGAAGTTGATGGCGTTGTTGGTAAGAGTCAGCTTGGTAAGATAATAGATAAATGTATCCGTGCCCATGGTACTTCTGTAACTGCTGAGGTTCTTGATAAGATTAAGGAAACAGGTTACAAGTATTCAACAAGAGGTGCAATTACTGTTGCGGTAACAGATATCCATGTTCCTGAAAAGAAAAAGGAAATACTTGCCGAGGCAGAAAAGCAGGTTGACGCAGTAATGAACAAGTATCGTTTTGGTATGTTAACAGACGAGGAACGATATAAAGAAGTTATTAAGGTATGGGCAGATGCGTCATCACAGGTTACAGACGCCATGATGAGTCATTTGGGTGAGTTTAACCCAATCTTTATGATGGCAGACTCAGGAGCCCGTGGTAGCACAAACCAGATCAGGCAGCTTGCTGCTATGCGTGGTCTTATGGCCGATACTCAGGGACGTACTGTCGAAATTCCAATCAGAGCTAACTTCCGTGAAGGTCTTAACGTTTTGGAATACTTTATTTCATCTCACGGTGCAAGAAAAGGTCTTACAGATACAGCGCTTAGAACTGCCGACTCGGGTTATCTTACAAGACGTCTTGTTGACGTATCACAGGATGTTATCGTAAGAGAAATCGACTGTGGTACACAGCGCGGTGAATGGATGGCAGAAATTACCGACGGTAAAGAAAGCATTGAGCCGCTATACGACCGTATTGTAGGACGTATCGCAATGGAGGATGTTCTTCATCCTGAAACAGGCGAAGTCCTTGCAAAGGGCGGAGAGCTTATTTCAGAAATCCAAGCAGATAACATTATAAAAGCCGGAATAGAAAAGGTTTATATAAGAAGCGTTCTAACATGTCAATCAAGAATTGGTGTGTGTGCTAAGTGTTATGGTACAAACCTTGCAACAGGCGAGCTTGTAAATGTAGGCGAAGCAGTTGGTATTATTGCTGCTCAATCAATCGGTGAGCCGGGTACACAGCTTACAATGCGTACCTTCCACGCCGGCGGTGTTGCGTCAGGCAGCGATATCACACAGGGTCTTCCCCGTGTCGAGGAACTTTTCGAGGCAAGAAAACCAAAGGGTGTTGCTATCATTTCTGAAATTGGCGGTAGAGTCAGCGTAAATGATACAAAGCGTAAGCGTGAAGTTGTTATTACAAATGACGAAAACGGTGAGGCAAAAACCTATGTTATTCCTTATGCAGCAAGCATTAAGGTACAAGATGGTGATGTAATAGAAGCCGGCGATCAGCTAACAACAGGTTCAATTAACCCTAACGATATTCTTGCTATAAATGGCCCGCACGATGTTCAGGTATATATCACACGTGAAGTACAAAGAACATATCGTATGCAGGGTGTTGATATCAACGATAAGCACGTTGAGGTTATAACAAGACAAATGCTGAGAAAGGTAAGAGTAGAGGAATCAGGTGATACTGATTTACTTGTTGGCTCTCTTATTGATAAGTTTGAACTTGAAGATGCAAACAAAAAGGTTGAACAAAGCGGTTCACAAAACTTTGCTACAGCCGCACCTGTGCTTTTGGGTATTACAAAGGCATCGCTTGCAACTGATTCATTCCTATCAGCAGCATCATTCCAGGAAACTACAAAGGTTCTTACAGATGCAGCTATAAAGGGTAAGATTGACCCATTACTTGGCTTAAAGGAAAATGTTATAATTGGTAAGCTTATTCCTGCAGGTACAGGTATGAGCATGTACAAGGATATAAACATTACACTTGACGGTGAGGAAATCCCGAGCGAAGAAATTCACTAATCAAAAAAGAAGTGTTGTATATACAACACTTCTTTTTGCTTTTTGTGTTGACAAAAATTATGGAAAAAGATATAATTAGGGTATGTAGGTGATTTTTAATCCTGACTTGACATGGTAATAAGGAATGACGAATACTGTCGAAAGAGGGTGTGAAGGATGATAAATACAGTATTAGGAAAAATAAATGAATGTGATGTGAAATCAACATTGAGTCATGAACACATTTGTTGTTATTGTGAATTTTTATATCAAATGTCTCTTGATAAATATATTGACAAAACAGAAGTAGAAAAAGCAGCGGTCAATCATCTAAAATATCTCAAAGAAAAATATGGACTTAATCTGTTTCTCGACTGCACGCCAGCTAATATAGGAAGAGATGTAGAACTTTTAAAAAGAGTTTCTGAAAAAAGCGGTGTTCACATTGTTTGTTCGACCGGATTATACTATACATATAATCCAGTTATATCCTCGATGAGCGCAGAAACTATAGCAGAGCATTATGTGAATGATGCTAAGAACATAAATGCAGGAATTATAAAAGCTGCAGTTCAAGAAGAAAAAATTTCAGATTTTAACAAAAAACTTCTTATATCATCGGCGTTGGCTCAAAGAGAGTTGGGTTTACCTATAGTCCTGCATACAAATGCAAATAATAAAAACGGACTTAAAGCTCTGGAAATATTGTTTAATAATGGAGTAAATCCCCAAAAAACAACCGTAGGGCATTTGAGTGACACAGATGATATTGAATATGTCCTTGAAATTCTCTCTTTTGGATGTTATGTAGCTCTTGATAGGTTGCATAATAATACATCCGTAGAATATATATCAAAAAAAATAAAGATTATTCAAAGTATTTGTGATACAGGATATGGTGATAAAATTCTGCTTTCTCATGATGATATGTTTTTTACCGGTTTTAGCGCTGAACATAAAGTAAAGTCAATACCCCGTTTTGAATATGTTTATAAAAATATTCTCCCAAGGCTTGATGAAATAACTGCAGACGCAATAATGCGTAAAAATCCTGTAGCAATGTTAAGTTGTTAGTATGCTGGAGTAAAGGTATATGAATAATCTTAAAAATTGGTTGCATCTAAACCTTATGCGTCGCAATTATATGTAAGAATATTGAATATTGTTTAAAAATGGAGTAGTTTTATGATAAATGTCTTATTTGTCTGCCACGGCAATATATGCAGAAGTCCTATGGCGGAATTTGTTTTTAAGGATATGGTGAAAAAATTGGGCAGAGGTGATGAGTTCTATATTGCATCTGCTGCCACAAGCTACGAAGAGATAGGAAACCCCGTTCACTATGGAACAGCACAAATTTTAGACACCCTCGGTATATCATACTCACACAAGCGTGCCATACATTTAGAAAAAACTGACTACAAAAAATATGATTATTTAATTTGTATGGACAGTGCAAATGTACGAAACACCTTGCGTATTGTGGGTGATGATAAGGATAAAAAAATATACAAATTACTTGAATTTGCCAACTCTGACAGAGATGTTGCTGACCCGTGGTATACGGGAAATTTTGATATAACATACGATGATGTCTTAAAAGGATGCATAGGTTTTTTAAAGCATATAAACAAAACTGCTGTTAATCTGTAACAGCAGTTTTGTTTATTTATCTTAATACAATATATTTAAATATCGCCATAAATTGAAGTATTGACGCTAAAACCACAAATATGTGAAATACAGAATGAATATATTTCTTCCTCTTTCCCATTCCGTAAAGAATGGCGCCTACTGTGTATATAATGCCGCCGGCTAAAAGATACAAAAATCCTGTAAGTGTCATTACTTCTATGGTCTTGTCGAGGGCAACAATTATGCACCAGCCCATAGCTATATATGCCGCCATAGAAAGTTTTGAATATTTTTTTAAATCTATGGCATTAAACGTTGCGCCCAATGCGGTAATTCCCCACTGTATGGCGAATATTACCCATGCGGTTGTGGGATATTTCGGTCTTATTCCAACAAGGAGAATTGGTGTATATGTGGCTGCAATAAGAAAAAATATGGTACAATGGTCAATAATCTGCATTACCTTTTTGCCTGTACTCTTTTTTAGTCCATGATATGTGCTAGATACAGTGTAGAGTAAAACCATTGTAGCACCATAAATTGTGCACGATATTATTCTCCACATATCTCCCTTAATCACCGAAAAAATCAAACATAGAGTAAGCATAATAATGGCAAGTCCACCACCTGCGATGTGTGTTACCATATTCATAATTTCTTCGCCTCTTGTGTAGTCGGGAAGTTCTCTGTCCTTTAATTTTGTTCTTTTTGTCAAACTAATACCTCCTCAGTCTGCGCTGATGCTTTCTTTGATTCTTCTTCCTCAAGCTGACGGTATGCAACCTTTCCTACAAGAGTCTTTGGCATGTCCTCTTTGAATTCTATATCATATGGCATAGAATACTTAGCTATATGCCTGGAGCAATATTCTAAAAGTGTTTGCTTTACTTCTTCGCTTGCAACTATGCCCGGTGTAAGCTTTACATATGCTTTTATTTTTTGCATCTTATACTTATCAGGTACACCTATAACACAACTCATCTGCACATGCTCATGTGCATCTAAAATGTTTTCGATCTGACCGGGGTATACGTTATAGCCTGAGGTTATAATCATTCTTTTTGCCCTTCCTTTAAAGTATATGAAGCCTTCGCTATCCATATAACCAAGATCTCCTGTATATACCCATGTAAGACCGTCTGCATGATTTCTTAGTGTGTTTGCAGTTTCTGCGGGATGATTCATATACTCCTTCATAACTGTTGGCCCTGCAAGCAGGATTTCGCCCTCTTCGCCATAGGGAAGTTCTTCATCTGTATCGGGTTTTACTATTTTTATGTACGTATCGGGGAATGGTATTCCAATACTGCCTTTCTTGTACATTGTTGCAGGTGTTAGGCAACATGCAGTAACTGTTTCGGTTGTTCCATATCCCTCACGTACCTGTACCATGCTTTTGTGGTCGTATAAGAATTTATCAAGCTTTTTCTTCAGTTCAACAGAAAGTGAATCTCCGCCCGAGAAAACACCCTTTAGAGAGCTTAAATCTGCTTTTTCCATAAAGTCAAGTCTTAGCAGTGCCTCGTACAGAGTAGGAACTCCCGCAATAAAATTGCATTTATACTTAACTATAAGCTTTGCGTAGCTTTTTGGTGTAAATCTTGGTACTAAAATACATCTACCGCCGCTTGAAAGCATTGTATGAATACATACGCCCAGACCAAAACCGTGGAAAAGCGGCATAGCGGCAAGCATTTTATCGCCTACTCTGAACATCTGATTTGCTGCAATTACCTGCTCGCCCAATGCATTAAAGTTACCGTTTGTGAGAACTATACCCTTGTTTGTGCCGGTTGTTCCGCCTGAATATAAAATAACTGCACTGTCTTCTTTTTTTCTTTGTACAGTATAATTATAGAAGCAGCATTTACCAAGCTTTAAAAAGTCGTTCCATCTTATAATTGGCGCGTCCTGTGGTATTTTTTGTATTTTTCTTCCCTCAGTAAGCATATAACCTGCCTTTATTGGTTTGGAAAGCTCGTCCTTGACACTTGCAATTATAATATTCACAACCTTGGTGTTGTGTCTTATTTTTTCGAACTTTCCGTAGAATTGGTCGAGTGTTATGGCTGTAACAGAGCCTGATTCGTTAAGATAAAACTCAATCTCCTTTTCTGCAGAAAGCGGGTGAATCATATTTGCTACACCGCCAACAAGGTTTATGGCATAAAACATATAAATCGCCTGAGGGCAATTTGGCATTGCAATAGTAACCTTGTCGTTTTCTCTTACTCCTATTGTTTTTAGTGCCCTTGCACATCTTTGAATTTCTTCTATCATTTTTGAGTATGTGGTTGAACGACCCATAAAATCGAATGCAATATTATTTGGGTATTGCTTTGCAATCTTCTCGACCGCCTCATACATTGAGCCCTCAAAATAATCTATATGCATAGGTACATCGCCCATATAGTCTCGCCATGGGGTTTTTGCAGTTATGTTACTCATAATTCACCTCTTCACCGAATGGCTTTTCAAGTAATTCGGGGTTTTCTAATATTTTCTTAAGTAATTTAATTGTTTTGGAAAAATAGTATCCGTCGGCAATTCTTTCGTCTACCGTAAGACCTATATCGACACTGTCGCGCATTGTTGCCTTTCCGTCTTCATCAAAAAACGGTCTTATTTTTTTCTCGCCTATTACCATAAACACAGAGGTTGTACCCCAGTTTGTAAGATGATGGTAACCACTCTTAAGCTTTATCGAGCCAAGATTTGAAATTATAACGGACGAATAATAGGGGTCTGTTGAAACAAGTGATTTTGGTACTTTACCTATTTTATCCAAAAAACATATAAAACTTACTGCTGTTTTTGAAATAAATCTCGGAATTTTATTAAGAAGCTCCATTGCCTCTACTGTGCTATCCTGCTTTGTTTCTTTTCGGCAACGGTTTACCTGTCTGTATATTTCGTTATGTACATCATTTATTGTAAAGTGCTCCTTGGAACGTATAAATGCCATACCCTCCTCGGAATTATCCTCAAACACCTTTTTTATAACAAACGATGCACTGACTTCGTTTCGCTGATACATATTCTTATTAGCAATAAATATATTCATTTTGGGGCGCAATGTAATGGTTTTTAATACCGCCGATACAAGCACCTGAAATAAATTGTATTTATATTCGGGATTATCCTTATTCTTTTTCTCGAGGTATTTATTGATGTTTGTAAGGTCTATTCTCTCCGAAATAAACGCCTCGTTATCGCATCTGTTTGGATATATAAGCGGCATAAGAAAATGCATTGCATCTATATTTCTTAGTAGTTTACCGTCGCGTCTGTCGCCGAATTTTCTCTTATTTTTCACGATATTTCCTCCTTGAATTACAAATATACTCGTGTCAGGTCAGAAAAACTATTCCTCAACTTCTTTATCATCAATCTCTACAAGACCATCGGGGGTTTCTACCATATCATGACGATTAAGCAAAAATCTTCTGATTGCAAAAAGTATTGCAATAGCTGCAATTGTAATCAAATTTTCCCAGGGTGCAGTATGTCCTACTATCAACTGACGGGCAAGAGCAAATGCTAAAACCTCTATAATTGTTTCGGGGGTGTGCTTGCAAAGCATTTTTATAAGCTCGGCACCAATAGCAAGTGTAATTGCCTTATCTAAAATTACGACGAGGGAATCAATTCCTTTTTCAATAAAGGAAGAATTAAACATATCCATCACTATATACACAGCCAGGATTATTACCGCAACACTCACAATAAGTGATATGAAAAGTTCGATAAGATAGCTTAACTCAAACATTTTGTCTTGAAGTTTTTTTCTCATAATATTTACTCCTTTATTTTTTATTAAACGCTATATTTACTCTTATATACTTGCCTTGAGTAATAAAATATTTTACTTTTGTAAAATCAATGTGTTTTACGTACTGTCGGGGACGACAGTATCTACAATGCTGGTACTATCTTCAGATAATAAGGACAGTGTCAGCCTATATAAGTATAACACAAAATAACTATATTTGCAATTATTTTGTCGAAAAAGAAAATATTTTTGTTGGTTTTGTGTATTGATTTTTTATACTCTGCATAGTAAACTGAAAGACGGCATAGTAGTAAACATAAATTTAATTAAGGAAGTTGTTATGAAAAATCAAAGACTAAAAGGAAATTTAATCTTGCTCCTTACTTCAATAATATGGGGCACATCATTTATATCACAGAGCAAGGGTGTGGAGAGCGTACCGCCAATGGCATTTAACGGAATACGCTGTCTGCTTGGCGGTGTTGTACTTTTACCGGTTATTGCGTTTTTGGACTTGGCAAAAAAGAAAAAGGGAACAAGTGTACAAAAATTTGATAAAAAGGTTATCATAGGCGGAATTATATGCGGTTGCATTTTATGTTTTGCAACCACATTGCAGACACAGGGAATGGTATACACAAGCCCCGGAAAAGCGGGATTTATAACAGCGATGTATATGATAATTGTACCTATTATAAATATTTTCAGGGGTAAACGCCCGTCATTTATAATTTTATTTTCAGTTATAGTTGCGGTTTTTGGACTTTACCTGATGTGCATAAATTCCGATATATCAATTAACAAAGGTGATGTTTTAATATTTATGTGTGCATTTCTCTTTGCAGGTCATATCCTTGTTATTGATTACTTTTCGCCGCGTGTTGACGGAATAAAGCTTTCGTGTCTGCAGTTTTTCGTAAGCGGAGTAATAAATGTTGTAATGATGTTTATTTTTGAAGACCCCGAGATAAAGCCTATATTAAACTGTTGGGCAGCAATAGGGTATTCGGGGGCAATGTCGTGCGGTGTGGCATACACGCTGCAAATTGTAGGCCAAAAATATACTGACCCCACCTCAGCCTCAATTATTATGAGTTTAGAGTCTGTTTTTGCAACACTTTCCACGGTGCTTTTAGTTGCTTTGGGCTTTAAGCTTACGGGAGGAGCAATGACAATTCGCGAAATTTTCGGTTGTGTACTGATGTTTATAGCGATTATACTTGTCCAGATTCCAGTCCCCGAAAAAAATGCAAATATGACAAAACAACAACAAAAGCTTTAAGTGTTGTCGATTTTTCTTGACATATATTGACATGTGTGTTAACATTATGTTAATATTTGCAGTTAAAATCTAAGGATAAAACGCAAAAATACACAGGAGGTTTAGAAAATGAAACTTTTAAACAAAAAAACATTTGTTGCTTTTTTGCTTATGATGGTAGCGGTTTTTGCATCTTCAATGATTGCGTTTGCAACCGGTGATGGTGCGGGTGAAGCAACAACATTCTATGCAACTTTCTGGGCGCTTGTTCCGCCATTGGTTGCGATTGTACTTGCACTTATAACTAAAGAGGTTTACTCTTCTTTGTTTATAGGTATTGTACTTGGCGGACTTCTTTCCGCTAACATGCACCCTGTTATAGCGCTTGACAATCTTCTTAACGAGGGTATTATCTCGGCTGTATCGGGTACAGCAGGTATATTCATTTTCCTTGTTATTCTTGGTGCTATAGTTGCACTTATAAACAAGGCGGGCGGAAGTGCGGCATTCGGTCGTTGGGCACAAACACACATAAAATCGCGTGTTGGTGCGACTTTTGCAACATTTATATTGGGGATTTTGATATTTATTGATGACTACTTTAACTGTCTTACAGTAGGTAGTGTTATGCTTCCTGTTACTGACAGACACAAGATTTCGAGAGCGAAGCTTGCATTCATTATTGATGCAACAGCTGCACCTATTTGTATGATTGCACCTGTTTCTTCATGGGCGGCTGCAGTTTCTGAGTTTACAAAGGGTACAGGCTATTCGGGTATTGAGCTTTTTGTACGTGCAATTCCTTACAATTTCTACTCACTTTTAATGCTTGCATTTATAATAATGATTACACTTATGAAGTTTGACTTCGGACCAATGAAGCTGCACGAATTCAATGCAATGAATAATGGCGATTTATTCACAAGCGGCAAAGATGATGCTCAAAAGGCAGACGATGTTGAGGCAAATCCAAAAGGACGCGTAATTGACCTTATTTTACCTGTTATTGTATTGGTTGCACTATCTGTAATCGGTCTTATATATGTGGGCGGATTCTTTGGCGGAGAAACCTTTATAGATGCATTTGGTAACACAGATGCTACTGTGGGACTTCCATGGGGTGCTATCCTTGCATTGATTTTCACAATTATATATCTTATAGCACGCAGAGTTGTTACATTCAAGGAAGCAATGGAATGTATACCAAAGGGCTTTATAGCAATGGTACCTGCGATACTGATTTTGACATTTGCAACAGCACTAAAGAATATGACAGGTCTTTTGGGAGCGGCAGAGTTTGTTGAGGGTGTTATGAACTCAGCAGCTGCAGGTCTTGCAAATTTCTTGCCTGCAATTATATTCCTTGTTGCTTGTGTGCTTGCATTCTCAACAGGTACTTCGTGGGGAACATTCGGTATACTTATCCCGATTGTTACAGCCATCTTTGACCCGACGAGCGAGCTTTTGATAATTGGTGTATCTGCATGTCTTGCAGGTGCAGTTTGCGGAGACCACTGCTCACCTATTTCTGATACAACTATTATGTCGTCGGCAGGTAGCCGTTCTAACCACATAAACCATGTATCAACACAGTTACCATATGCAATAACTGTTGCGCTTGTTTCGTTTGTTACATACATCCTTGCGGCTTTTGTACAAAGTGCAGTTGTATTACTTCCGGCAGGAATCATAATACTTTTTGTAACATTGACCGTTATAAAAAAAGTAACAAATAAGTAATTAAATAAATTCTTGATGTTAAAAAAGCTGTTGCACCAAATGCAACAGCTTTTTTGTGCTAAATGCAACAGCCTTATGTTGACAAAAATAGATAAAATATTTTATTAAATTTGTATAATTTTTTTTTGTAAAAACAGTAGAAATTTTTCCGGATTTATTGTATAATATATAAGATAGGATATAATGACTATTTTTGTGCCTTGTCAGGCGAAATCCGATATTGATTTTAAGTAAAAACTATATACAAAAAGAAGGGTGAGATTAACCATGAACGAGCTTTTAACACTTTTAGAAAAGGAAAAGAACATTGTATCACGAGCCAAGTTTGCGCGTATTCTTGGCATAAGCGAAGAAGAGGTTGCAGATAAAATAGCACAGCTTGAAAAGGATAACGTAATTGCCGGCTACAAAACACTTATAAACTGGGATAAAACTGACCGCGAGGTTGTTAATGCTCTTATAGAGTTAAAGGTAACACCCCAAAAGGGTGGCGGCTTTGATATGATTGCAGATAAGATATACAACTATCCTCAGGTTAAATCGTTATACCTTATGAGTGGTGCATACGATTTGGCAATTACACTGGAGGGTAACACAATGCAGGAAGTAGCAATGTTTGTTGCGCAAAAGCTTGCGCCAATGGACGAGGTTCTTTCTACTGCAACACATTTTGTATTAAAGAAGTATAAGGAGGAGGGAATTGTGTTTGAAGATTATGAACACGATACCCGACAAATCGTTTTATGATAGATTTAGACAGATTAGTAAATACAACAGTTGATGCACTTCCGCCATCAGGTATAAGAAAGTTCTTTGACCTTGCTGCAGAAATGCAGGATGTAATATCGCTTGGAGTAGGTGAGCCGGACTTTAACACACCATGGCAAATTCGTGAGGCGGGCATATATTCACTCAAAAAGGGACAGACCTACTATACTGCAAACGCAGGTCTTATGGAACTAAGACGTGAGATTTGCAACTACATGATACGCAAATACAATGTAAGCTATGACCCGGGCAATGAGGTTCTTATAACAGTAGGCGGCTCGGAGGCTATAGATGCCATGATACGCTGTGTTGTAAACCCGGGCGACGAGGTTTTAATACCTGAACCAAGCTTTGTATGCTACAAGCCCTGTACAATTATGGCAGGCGGAGTACCTGTTCCTATTGTTACAAAAGAGGAGGATAACTTCAGGCTTCTTCCTCGGCAACTAAAAGAAAAGATTACAGATAAAACAAAGCTTTTAATACTTCCGTTCCCCAACAATCCTACGGGGGGAGTAATGTCAAAAGAAGATTTGGAGGCTATTGCAGAGGTTTTAAGAGATACCAATATATTGGTACTTTCTGACGAGATATATGCAGAGCTAAGATACGGTGAGGAAAAGCACACGCCGTTTTCTGCAATAGATGGAATGAAAGAAAGAACAGTTGTTGTAAACGGATTTTCCAAAGCGTTTGCAATGACAGGGTGGCGTCTTGGATATGCTATGGGCCCCGAGCGTATTATAAAGCTTATGACGAAAGTTCATCAATACGGAATAATGTCATCGCCTACAACAAGTCAGTATGCAGCTATTGAGGCATTAAAGAGTTGCGATGAAGATGTGGAAAAAATGGTTAATGAATATAATAACCGACGCAGAGTAATAGTTGACGGATTCAGAAATATGGGACTTTCGTGTTTCGAGCCGCTTGGTGCATTTTATGTGTTCCCCTGTATAAAGTCAACAGGAATGTCATCTCAGGAATTTTGCGAAACTCTGTTAAAAGAAGAAAAGGTCGCAGTAGTGCCGGGTAATGCCTTTGGTGATTGCGGCGAGGGTTTTATAAGAGTTTCATATGCCTACTCAATAGAAAAAATACAAGAAGCACTTGTAAAGATAGAAAGATTTGTAAAAAGGCACGGGGCTTGAAAAAATTGTCCATCTCGCCATTTTAGCCCTTGGGGCGGTATCTCGATACAGCACCCAAGTGCAAAAACGGCAATCTGAACAATTTTTTGTATTTAATTTAGTGTATGCGGCAATCGCAAATGTACGCAACCTACGAAAAATTTTCTACGCCCCAAGTGCCAAAACGTCAATCTGAACAATTTTTCAGTGTGAGGTTTTAATAATTATGAAAAAAACTTTGGTTTTAATATTATCATTGATGATTGTGTTTTCAACTCCTGTAATGGCATACGAGAATGTGATTTCGTCAGAGGGCTTGGAGAATTCATCAAATAGGATTGTATTTGATGATGAGGTGTCCGAGTACGGATACAGGGGCTATAAATTTATAGACGAAAACGGTAACGAAACAGAACCCGAATATGATGATATTGCAGTTTATTCGAGAGTTCCGTCATCTTACAGAAACACCAACTTAACGCCTGTTAAAAATCAGAAGGAAGAGGGATGTTGCTGGGCATTTGCTATGATTGGTGCAATGGAGGCAAGTTTGATAAAGCAGGGCTATAATCCCGACGAACTTGATTTTTCCGAAGCACATATGGCATACTTTGGAGTTAATATAAGAGATAGCATACATAATGACGGACCCTGGAGTATCGGAGTAGATGCATATTCAAGAGGCGGTAACGAGTTTTGTGCAATGAGCGCAATGACAAAGGGCAGCGGCGCAGTATCCGAAAGTGTTGCGCCTTATGATGAATATACAAAGAACACAAGTCTTGGTATAGAGGCAAAGCCAATAGACGAAAGCAAGAGATTTTTAAGCGAAGCGGGACTAAGTGAGATGAAGCGCATTTCGCCGCTTAATCATATGGCAATAAAACAAGCTATTATAAATTATGGTTCGGTTTTAAATGCATTTTATTATAACGCTTCGTACTATAACAAAAATACTGCCGCATACCATTGCCCCAATAATACCGCGCAAAACCATCAAACACTTATTGTTGGCTGGGATGATAATTATTCAAGAGAGAATTTTGCGCAATCGGATAAACCAACAGATGACGGGGCATGGATAGTGCGTAACAGTTGGGGCGAGGAATATGGTGATGACGGGTATTTTTATATATCCTACGAAACTGTTCAGTCAACAATAACCGCAGTTACAGCGTTTTTGGGAAAGCACTATGATAACACGTATGGATATATGGGCGGATACGATTATTATTACTACACAGACCTGCCAAAAGTATATGGAAGTACTTTTACCGCTGATTCTGATCAGGTGCTTGAGGCTATAAGCTTTATGGCGCTCTCTCCGGAGGAGGCAACAATATCTGTATATAAAAATCCTTCTAATACTCCAAACAGCGGTACATTGGTATTTCGTGATACTATTGAAATGACGGCACAATATCATAAAGTGGATTTTCCTGAGGGAATAAAAATAAGTGCTGGCGACAAATACTCAATAATTGTCGACGGACCTGTTGTTTTTTGGGAGCCTCAAGACACATCACACACAAGAAATCAGGGCAGTAATTTTGTGTATACTGACAGATGGTATTATTCGGGTGATTTATCAATAAGGACATATACAAGCAATGACAAGCCAAAGATAAGTGCACAAATAAGAAATAACAAAATAGAGGTAGAGTCAAAATATAACGACGATGCCACAGTATACATAGCTCAGTACAACGCAGATAATGAGCTTGTTGATATAAAGGTTGCCAATGGTGATGCAACAATAAATACTAATGCGACAAAGTACAGAGTATTCTCTTGGGATATGAATATGTACTCCACAACGGGATATTATGTAGAAGACGAAATATAATTATTAAAGGGTGAAATCAAGTTGAAGCAGTATTGGAAATATATAAAGCCGTATCTTCCATATTTTATATTCGGACCTCTGTTAATGCTTACAGAGGTCGCAGGTGAAATAGTATTGCCTAAAATTATGTCAACTATGATAAATATTGGTGTTGCAAACAGTGATGGTGCATACATAATATCAAGAGCACTGATGATGATAGGCTCAATATGTGTTATGATTATAGGCGGAGTGGGTGGACACTTCCTTTCTATAAGAGCGGCAATATATTTCAGTTCGGCACTAAGGAAGGATATGTTCTCGGCAGTGCAGAAGTTCTCATTTAAGAATATCGACAATTTTTCCACAGGCTCACTTGTTACAAGACTTACAAACGACGTAACACAAATAGAGCAGACAATAAGAATGGGACTTATAATGCTTATGCGTTCTCCCGGACTCCTTATAGGCGGAATTTTAATGGCACTTTCCATAAACAAAGGTCTTGCAAAAATACTTTTGATAATAATTCCGTTTTTGGCACTGGCAATATTCTCGCTTATGAGAATTGCTTTTCCGCGATTTAATATTGTGCAAAAAAAGATAGATAACCTAAATTCAACAACTCAGGAAAACATAACAAATGTAAGGGTTGTAAAATCCTTTGTGCGCGAGCCTTTCGAAACAGAAAAGTTCAATCGTTCAAACGACTCACTTACTGAGGCAACACTAAGGGCAATGCGTATTATTATCTGCAATATGCCTGTAATGACGCTTGCAATGAACATAACAACCATTGCAATAGTATGGCGAGGCGGAAATTTTGTTGTGGCAGGTACAATGGGTGTAGGAGATTTAAGTGCCTTTACCACATATATTGTACAGATTCTTATGTCCTTGATGATGCTTTCTATGATAATTATTCAGGGTTCGCGTGCAGCGGCGTCATCTGCGAGAATTCGCGAGGTATTAAATACAAAGTCCGATCTGACTGATGATGGTGCAAAATTCACACAAAAGACAGTCGAAAATGGCGAAATAGAGTTTAAAAATGTAAGCTTTAAGTATTATTCCGACAGAGAGAGTAATATTTTAAATAACATAAGTTTTAAAATAAACCCATCCTCAACGGTTGGTATAATAGGCGCTACGGGTAGCGGAAAAAGCACACTTGTTCAGCTTATACCACGTCTTTATGATGTCTGCGGGGGAGAAGTGCTTGTCGACGGAATAAATGTAAAGGACTATTCAATAAAAAATCTGCGTAATGGTGTTGGAATGGTCTTACAGAAGAATGTACTGTTTTCGGGCACAATTCGTGAAAATCTTAAATGGGGCGACGAAAATGCTACAGACGAAGAAATTGAAGAATTTGCACAGTTTGCTCAGGCGGATAAATTCATTAGGGAGTTTGCCGACGGTTATGATATGGAGCTTGACCAGGGCGGTGTAAATGTATCCGGCGGTCAAAAGCAAAGACTGTGTATTGCAAGAGCACTCTTAAAACGACCTAAAATTCTTATTTTAGATGATAGCACAAGTGCTGTCGACACAGCAACAGAGGCAAAAATACAAGAGGCATTTAATACAACATTAAAAGAAACAACAAAAATAATAATTGCACAGAGAATATCCTCCGTTATGGGAGCGGATAAAATTATTGTTCTTGAAAACGGTGAAATCGCAGGTGAAGGTACTCATAATGAGCTTTTAGAGACCTGCAAGGTGTATCAGGAAATTTATTATTCGCAAGACAGTTAAAAGGGGGGAGCAAAATGGCAGGACCAATGGGGCATGGCGGACCCGGACGACGTATGAATATGGATACGTCAAAGCCAAAGCATACAAAAGAGTCGATAAAAAGACTTCTTAGCTATTTAAGTAAAGATAAATTTAAAATTGTATCGGCATTCATTTGCGTTATAGTATCTGCAATAACAAATCTTGCAGGCTCATATATTCTAAGACCTATAATAAACGGGCTTATAGAGGATGTTTCGGCATCAGAGAGAATAGCATCTCTTCTACAGGGACTTATTCTTATGGGTTTTATATATTCTGTCGGACTGGTTGCAAACTACCTGCAGGCAAGAATTATGCTCGAGGTTTCACAATCTTCTATAAAACAGATAAGAGCAGATTTGTTCCAAAAAATGCAAAAACTTCCCGTAAGGTATTTTGACTCCAATAATACGGGCGAGATAATGAGCAGATACACAAATGACGTTGACACAATAGGAAATATGCTATCCACAACACTTGTACAGATTTTTTCGGGAGTAATAAACCTTGTGGGTACACTTTCACTGATGTTATATACAAACATATGGCTTACTCTTGTTACAATAGTTATGGTGCCCGTTATGGCAAAGACAGGTACAACTATTGCCTCACGCTCAAGAAAGCATTTCAGGGAGCAACAGAGAGCACTCGGGGAAGTTAACGGATACATCGAAGAAACAATCACAGGTCAGAAGGTTGTAAAGGTGTTCTGCCACGAGGAAAAAGCAACAGATGAGTTCAGTGCTCTTAACGACAAACTAAAAAGTCAGCAGATAAAGGCGCAGTTTGCAGGCGGAATGATGGGTCCGTGCATGAATGCATTGGGTCAGGTGAACTACACCCTTACTGCAACAGTTGGTACACTGTTGTGTGTGTTCAGAGGCTTTGATGTCGGTGGTGTTGCGGTGTTTGTAAACTTCTCAAGACAGTTTTCTCGTCCTATAAACGAGCTTTCACAGCAACTTACAGTAATAATGTCTGCTCTTGCAGGTGCTGAGCGTGTATTTAATGTTATGGACCAGGAGAGCGAAAAGGAAAGCGATGATGCAATATATCTTGAGAATGTCAAGGGTGATGTTTTAATAGACAATGTAACCTTTGGTTATACAAGCGAAAAAACAATACTTAAAAATATCAACATATTTGCGCATCCGGGACAAAAAATTGCACTTGTCGGCTCAACCGGTGCGGGAAAAACTACGATAACAAATCTTATAACAAGATTTTATGATATAAATGAGGGCGAAATAACAATAGACGGTGTAAATATCGAAAAGCTGTCAAAAAAATGCCTTAGAGAAAATATAGCTGTTGTATTACAGGATACACATTTATTTACAGGTACTGTGATGGAGAATATCCGTTACGGAAGACTCGATGCAACAGATGACGAAGTTATAGAGGCTGCAAAAACATCATCAGCGCACAGCTTTATTATGAATTTGCCTAAAGGATATCAGACAGTGCTTGAGGGGGACGGGTCAAATCTGTCTCAGGGTCAGCGCCAGCTTTTAAATATTGCGCGTGCGGCACTCTCAAAAGCACCGATACTTGTACTCGATGAGGCAACAAGCTCAGTCGATACAAAAACAGAAAAGAAAATAAATGAGGGTATGGATGCTCTTATGAAAGACCGTACCACATTTGTTATAGCACACCGACTCTCTACAGTACGTAATGCCAATGCAATTATGGTTATAGAGCAGGGCGAAATAATAGAGAGAGGAACTCATGATGAGCTTATAGATAAAAAGGGCAGGTATTATGAGTTATATACAGGCATAAAGGAACTTGACTAAATAAAAATAATCCGCGCAGGCGGTGTAATATATGGAGGATAAAGATGGAAGTGTATCAGGTAATTTATACTTCGTGTCAGAATGGACTTATTGATTCCGCACTTGGACTTACAAGCAAGCCGGGATATAAGATTTATTCGTGCTCGGAGGGATTAACCCGTGAAAATCTTGATGAAATAATAAGATTTTCTTCGTACAGACTGCCAAAAAACAACACAAAAGAGTATTCTGAGGTTGTTGGGGACCCCAATGTTTCGGACGGATTTCCAAAGGTTTTCAGAACAATAAATCTCAGTGATGGAAAGATGGCGGTAATTCAATCTGTATTTGCGGGGGTTGACTACCAGGGTTATGAGGGAAACTTTTTTGCACATGCTTTTATTTTCGAGAATTTCGATAACGATTTTCTTCCCGAAAGATTTTACGGAAGTAAAGACTTCAGAAAGTATCTGACTGCCGAGGAAGCAGAGTGTGAAATCGTAAATTTCTTGCCTCAGCCCGAAATACCGCATATAAGCGGATTCTTTGATGAAAATATATACACCTTTATAAATGAGAATAAAAAGAAAATGTCATATCTCTTAGACAGTGCAATAAAGGTGTTATCGGGTGATGATTATAACAATCTTTGTATTGTTACAAAGAGCGAGGAGGAAACTGCAAAGTATCTTATTGCTCTTAAATATCTTATTCCTAAGAATATATCCGAAAATATGGGCATTTCCACATACAATGTATATCTTCCGTCAGACCGTCAGGAAAAGGTTATATTCCATGGTACAATAAGAGGCGAAAACAATATAACAGACGAAGCTATTGAATACAGAAAGAATTGTCTGTATATCGAAATGGACAAGCTTAATGACGACGAAATAAACGGTTCGTTTTTGCTTGAAAAATGGACACCTCAGGAGCTTGTAAACGAATACAGCGAGCTAAGAATACGAACAGTAGAAGGCTTTATAAACTGGATAGCAACATATACCGATACTACAAAAGCGGGTATGGGTTCAAAACTTCTTAAGCTGAGAGCTACTGCGGGCGAAACTGCGTTTGTTAAGAGAGCAAACCAGATATATCCCAATCTTGCAAATGAGGAGTATGACAATGTTCGTTTTGAAATAACAAAGGTAATGTATGACAACATTGACTACTTCCAGAAGCATTTTGCCGAGCTTATACAAAACTACATAAAAATAACTATAACAAAGCTATGCGAGGGTGAGAACTATGACTTTAGCGGAGTGTTCTCATCAAAGCTTAACGAAAGAAGTCAAATTGTTGAGCTTAAAAAACAAATTACCGAAATAATGGAGCATGTTGGCAAAACAGAATCGAAAATGAGTGCCAAAAACAAGATTGTATTGCTTGGATTTTTTGCTCACATCAAGCATAAATTCGGTGATGAAAGCTGGAGAGATTTCTTTGGCGGTAACAAACAACACCTGACAATCTTTGTCAGGATAGGTGCGCAGACGCTGGTAACAGGGAGCGGTATAAATCCTTTCGAAACACCATCTAACTGGACACTTGAGGATATGTGCGAGTTTGTGGCATTTTTAGAAGCATCAACAGAGAATGAAAAGCTTAAGAATATGTGCTTAAAATATATATATTCAACTAATGATGTTGATTGGGCATACTATGGTATAACCAAGACAAAGCACAAAAAGACAGCAAAGGCGCAACAGGCAGATATGGAAAAAATCCACACTATGATTAAGCGTGTGGGATACGAACCATATAACAACGGTAAGTATACCGATTTGGTTACATTTGTTCATAACGATATGGAGCAAAGCGTATCACCTGTGCTTATGACCAGAACATTATATACATATCATCAGTGGTTAAAGACCTACGGAGACCAGGCAAGAGCAAAAGCCAAGGCGATTGAGCTAAGAGAGCTTATACTCGAAATGAAGAAAACACAAAAGTCGCTCTATAACTACATGATGCCAAAGCTTGCACTCGAAATAATAGAATCCAGAGGACATTATCACGAGATAATTATAAATATAGAGACTATGTACAATGGTTTTTGGAACTGGTTCTTAATAGGATATAACAAGTGCAAAAAAGATGATGATAAAGCACTTACATACACAAGAATATATAAGGCAAACAAAGCAAAAATGTCCAGACTTCCCGTAAGAAAAAAACTAAGGGCAGTATTTGGTAACATAGATGATTAACTTTTAATATTAGTAAACATAGAAAGGAAAAAAATAAAATGAATACCTTAAAGAAAAGAACAATAACATTTATAACTGCTCTGTTTGTTGGTGCAGTATCAATATCAGGCACAGTATGTGTGAGTGCACGTTCAACTACTCCCGTAACGGGAAATGGCACAGTAACTATTCAACAACCTGAACAGACACAGAGCGAGCAGACAGAAAACACACAAACAAGTGCAGTGCAACAGGTTCCCGTACCTACTGCAGTTGCAACACAACAGGAAACAGGTGTTGTAGAGGTTGTACAGGCTCAGAGAGAGTCGGACAGAAAATATTCATCCAAGGGATTTGTTGTACTATGGTTCTTCCTTGCAGTTTTAATAAACCTTGTGTTGAGCTTTATGATTGCAAACCGTTTTTATAAGATGTCAAAAAGAGAGAACCATATCCACTCAGAGATAAGAGCACTAAGACGTGATTTAGAGGAAAAGTTTGCAAGCAGTGTCGGTGGCTTTACGGAGATGGAAACAGATATTACAAATACAAATGAGAACTTTGATGTGGATGGCGCAATAGAGTTGGAGCAACCGCAGAACGAAACACCATCAAACGAAAATGACGAGGTTTTCAGACAATGGGAAAGTAAAATGGCGAGAAGAACTTCAAGAGAAACAGTGCAGGAGGAGCCTGAAGTTATTGAGGAGGAAGAAGATTCTCAAGTATCAAAGAGAAAGTATAGTCCCACAAGAGAGGGTCTGGTATTCAGTAAGGAAGAGTCTAAGGTTGATATAATAAAGAATAAAGCTAAGGGAATAATCAATAATATTTTCCCGTTTAAAGACTGATAAATTATACAAAAATAGAACATTTTAATGTACATTTCCATAAAAAACGAGATGAAATTCTAAAATTTTTGTTAAAATTGTGGACAAAATAAAAAAAATATGCTATAATATGGTAGATGTGTAATTTTATATTTACATCTGCTGCTGTAAAGGGAGCAGACCGAATGGGTAAGATTATTTTAGTTGCTTCAGGTAAAGGCGGTACTGGCAAGACCACAACTGCCGCCAATTTGGGAGCAGCACTGTCAAAAAGAGGGCACATGGTTGCGCTTGTTGATATGGATATTGGATTAAGAAATCTTGATATTGCATTGGGATTGGAAAGCGCTATTGTTTACGATGCGCTTGATGCAGTTGATGGGAGATGCTCATTTGAGGATGTTCTTATAAAGCATTCGCAATACGAAAATCTTTATTTTATTGCAGCACCTCAAACGCGTGATATAGGCGAAGTTGATGAGGACAAGCTTGGATCATTCTGGGAAAGAGTAGAGAGCAGATTTGACTATTGCCTTATAGATGCACCTGCAGGAATTGTCGGCGGCGGTTTTGATTATGCGCTATCGGGTGCAAAAAGTGCTGTTATTGTAACACTTGCAGAGCTTACTGCACTAAGAGATGCCGACAGAGCAATATCTGTCATAGAGGATAAGGGTATAGAAGAAATTAAGCTTGTTGTTAACCGAATACGTCCCGAGATGATAGATAAAGGAATAATGATGAACGTAGATGAGTGTATGGATATACTTTCTATACCAATGCTTGGTATAGTACCTGAGGACGAGGAACTGGTATCTTCAGCACTCAAGAGCACATTGGCTATAGAGAATGAAAATTCTATGGCAGGAAAAGCATACTTAAACATTGCAAATCGCATTTGCGGTGAGAGTATACCCATACTTGATATGGAAAAGCGACCATCAATATACAAAAGGTTGTTTACAAGACGTAAATAGCGTCAGAAGAGAGGAGGAAATTTTGTGAATATCGCATTGATTGCACACGACAAAAAGAAAGAGCTTATGGTACAGTTTTGCATTGCCTACAAGGGTATATTGGGAGCTCATACACTATATGCGACAGGAACAACAGGAAAACAAATACAGGAGAATACGGGACTTAACGTATACAGATTTCTTTCGGGACCGCAAGGCGGCGACCAGCAGATTGGTGCACGTATTGCGTACAACGAAATTGATTTGGTGCTGTTTTTCAGAGACCCGCTTAATGCCGAGAGCTATGAGCCTGATGTATTTTCTTTGTTAAGATTATGTGATATGCACAATATTCCTATAGCTACAAACTCTGCAACCGCAGAGGTACTTATACACGGTTTAGAGCGCGGTGATTTGGATTGGCGAGATATTGTTAATCCTAAAAATTAACATAAATAAAAGAAAAGAGGTACATAACATGAAATTAGTAAAAAAACTTGCTGTATGCGTTGGTATTGTATCAATGCTTGCAACTACAGCGATGGCTGCAAACTTTACAGATATGCCTGATGGCAAGATGGGACTTGCTATAGAAAATGCTATAAGTAACGGTCTTATAAACGGTTTTGAGGATAACACTGTAAGACCTGGGGAAAACATTACAAGAGCACAAATGGCAACAATTATTACAAGAGCTTTTGGTGTTGTTGATAATGCAAAGGCAGCGTTTGGCGATGTGGCTGAAGGTGCATGGTACAAGGATGCGGTAGAAAAGTCAGTTTATATGGGTGCATTCAAGGGTGATGACAAGGGTAACTTTAATCCTGAAAACAATATCACATTCCAGGAAACATATACTGTTCTTGCAAGAGTGTTCCAATATGAACCAAGAGAGGTAGTAGTTAAAGGAGAACAGGCATTTGTTCCTCAGGTTAATAAGGATGCACTAAACAAGTTTGCTGATGCAGCATCAGTTGCAGACTGGGCAAAGGACTACACACTTGCAATAGTAGACAGAGGCGGATATACAGGCTTTGACGGTAAGCTAAAGCCAACAGAGTATATCACAAGAGGCGAATTTGCAATGATGATGGATGAGCTTGTAAGCCTTTACATAGACGAAGCAGGCACATACACAAACGGTTTTGGTAATGGCGCAGTTGTTGTTCGTAGCGGTGATGTTATAATCGACGGTATAGAAACTGCAAAGAATATAGTTGTAGGCTATGGTGCCGAAAAGGCGGTTACACTAAAGAACATAAAATCATCTGCATCAGTTGTAGTTTATGGCGGACGCGACCGCACACCTGTTGAGGTTGAAAGAAACGGAGAAATGGTTCTAAGAGCCGATGAAAAGATTGTTGACATTCAGGGTCATCTGTATGATATAAGAATAGTTTCACCATGTTCATTAACAGGAGTTGCATGGACAAACGAAAATCCTGCAGAAGAAGTATTTATAATAGTAACTGACGAAACATCAGTTGTAGATTTAGGCACAATTTAAAATATGCATAAAAAAAGCCACTGTGAAGTGGCTTTTTTTTATTTATGCTAATCTGATTGTTTTAATAACCTGTGGGTCAAGGGGTTGATCCTGAAAGTCGGTATCGCACTCTGCTATAGCATCTACAACCTCCAAGCCCTCGGTAACCTTACCAAAAGCAGCGTATTGACCGTCAAGATGCGGTGAGTCTTTATGCATTATAAAGAATTGGCTTGATGCGCTGTTTGGGAACATTGTTCTTGCCATTGAAAGAACGCCTCTTGTGTGCTTTAATGGGTTAGGAGTTCCGTTTGCGTCGAACTCGCCCTTTATTGCCTGTGCTTCTTTGTGTGCTCCGTCTGCAGTGAATCCACCGCCTTGAATCATGAATCCGTAGATTACACGGTGGAAAACAAGTCCTGCAAAAAAGTCTTCTTTTATAAGATTTACAAAGTTTTCTACTGTGATTGGTGCAATTTCGGGATAAAGCTCGGCTTTTATTAGTGAACCATTTTCCATTTCTATTTCGATATTTATATTAGACATAGTTGTATTTCTCCTTATTGTACTCTTTTTATTGTTTTTATTATAATTGGCTCTGCCGGAACATCCTGGTGCATTCCTGCAGATGTTGTAGGAACATTTGCAATTTCATCTACGACCTTTAGGCTTTCTTCATCTGATATTCTTCCAAAAGCGGCATACTGACCGTCGAGATGCGGAGAATCCTTATGCATTATAAAGAACTGGCTTGATGCACTGTCGTTGTTGTTACCAAGTCTTGCCATAGAAAGCACTCCGCGCTTGTGGGTGAGTGGGTTCTTAAAGCCATTTATATCAAACTCGCCCACAATTTCCTCAGCTTCCTTTTCTGCCATATCCTTATCCATTCCGCCACCCTGAATCATAAATTCAGGAATTACGCGGTGGAAAATAAGTCCTGAGAAGAAATCTTCATCAATCAGCTTTAAAAAGTTTTCAACTGTTACAGGTGCGAGGTCGGGGTACAACACTGCATTCATGTTGCGCCCGTCCTCAAGTTCTATTGTAATTGCAACTGTGTTTTGTGTAAGCTCACCAAGTGATTTTGTCTGACTTGTTTTTGTTGTAGTACCGGAACAAGAAGTACAAACAAGTAACATTACCATACAAAGTGTAAATAATAATATTTTTTTCATATTATTCCTCCATATCGTCTTCGTCGTCATCTTCTTCGAATTCTTCTTCTATTGGTTCTTCAACATCAGCTTCTTCCTCGGGTGCCTCAGGAGCAACAGTTTCCTCCTCGTCATCGCGTTCAGTTACAGCAAGGCTGGCAATGCTTATACCCTCTGCAAGACGCATAACTCTTACACCCTGTGTATATCTTCCGAGTGTGCTTATTTCATCAGCATGCATACGTATAATTATACCTGCTGAGGTCATAATCATAATATCGTTTTCGTCATTTACAACTCTTAGTCCCGAAAGCTTGCCTGTCTTTTCGGTCAAACGGTAGGTGTAAATACCCTTACCGCCTCTCGACTGAAGTCTGTATTCATCAAAGGCAACTCTCTTTCCGTATCCGTTTTCTGTAACAAGGAACAGAGAAGACTCATAATCAACAATACATGCACCTACAACATAGTCGCCCTCGCGAAGTCTTATTGCACGTACACCGCGTGTTGTTCTGCCCATTGAACGTACCTTGCTCTCTGAGAACTTAACAGACAAACCATTATGAGTAGCAACAAGGATTTCTCTTTCGCCATCTGTACGATATACACCTATAAGCTCGTCGCCCTCGTTAAGCTCAATAGCTCTTAGACCATTATTTCTTATTCTCGAATAATCCATTATATCTGTCTTTTTGATAAGACCTTTTCTTGTTACAAATGTTAAGAAGTCGCCATCATCAAAATTACGGATAGGAATCATTGCGCTGATTTTTTCGTCATTATTAAGCGGCAGCAGATTTACAATAGCCATACCCTTTGCCTGACGTGTTGCCTCAGGTATCTGGTAGCCTTTTAGCTTGTATACCATTCCCTTTGTAGTAAAGAACAATACATTATCGTGAGTTGAGGCTGCAAATATATGCTCAACAAAGTCCTCCTCACGTGTTGTCATAGCATTTATACCTCTTCCGCCTCTCTTCTGAGATTTGTATGCAGTAACCGGCATGCGCTTTACATAACCATTGTGAGTAAGTGTTATAATTCCGTCCTCCTCGTCAATTAACGATTCGTCGTCAATATCATTAAAGACAGCCTCTATGTGTGTTCTTCTGCTATCACCAAACTTGTCTTTGATTTCGCAAAGGTCGGTCTTTATTATATCCATTACCTTTGACTTGTTTGCAAGAATTTCCTCAAACTCAGTAATCTTTGCGCAAAGCTCATTATATTCAGTTTCAATCTTTTCGCGCTCCATACCTGACAAACGTCCTAATTGCATTTGTACAATGGCAGTTGCCTGTTCTTCTGAAAGGTCAAAACGTGCTATTAAAGCTTCCTTTGCCTCAGCAATACCTGCTGATGCTCTTATGATTTTTATAACCTCGTCTATGTTGTCTATTACTATTTTGTAGCCCTCTAATATGTGAGCGCGCTCTTTTGCCTTGTTCAAATCATATGTTGTGCGTCGTCTTATTACATCCTCCTGATGTGCAATGTAATAATCGAGCATTTCGCGAAGATTTAAAACCTTTGGAACTTTATCAACAAGAGCAAGCATAATAACACCGAAGGTATCCTGCATTTGAGTAAATTTATAGAGGTTATTTAAAACAACATTTGCGTTAGCATCGCGCTTTAGCTCTATAACAAGACGAATATCCTGTGAGGATTCATCACGCGCTGTGCTTACGCCCTCAAGCTTTCCGCTGCTTGCAAGCTCGCAAATATGTTTTTCGAGCTTAGCCTTATTTACCTGATACGGGATTTCGGTAACAATAATTCTGTTTCTGCCTTTGGCATCTTCTTCAATCTCCGCCTTTGCGCGCATTATAATATGACCTTTACCCGTCATATAAGCTTGTCTTATACCGGATTTACCCATTATAACTCCGCCTGTAGGGAAGTCAGGGCCGGGTATATATTCCATAAGCTCTTCAATAGATATTAACGGGTCGTCTATAACTGCTATAATTCCGTCAATTACCTCTGTAAGATTGTGCGGAGGAATATTTGTTGCCATACCGACAGCTATACCCGAGCTTCCGTTTACCATAAGGTTTGGGAAACGTGCGGGAAGAACATCAGGCTCTTTTAGCTTATCGTCAAAGTTTGGTACAAATTCAACTGTATCCTTTTCGATATCTCTAAGCATGGAAGCGCTCAGCTTTGACATTTTAGCCTCAGTATAACGATATGCAGCGGCAGGGTCTCCGTCGATTGAACCAAAGTTACCCTTACCTTGTACAAGGGGATATCTTAGCGAGAAATCCTGTGCAAGACGCACCATTGCATCATAAACAGACGAGTCGCCATGCGGGTGATATTTACCCAGAACATCGCCGACGGTTGATGCGGATTTTCTAAAATCATTTTCGTATAAGAGATTTGCGTCATACATATCGTAGAGAATACGTCTGTGAACGGGCTTTAAACCGTCTCTGACATCAGGAAGTGCACGACTGACAATAACACTCATCGCATAGTCTATATACGATTTTTTCATTTCGCTATTGAGGTCAACTTCAACTATATTCTGGTTTTCGATAGCTTCCATATCGAGTGTAAGCTCTTTGGATTTCTTAGCCATAATTTCCTCCATTTGTAATAACTTTTTTTATTGTTATTTTATATTATAATTGTATCATAAATTGGTTAAAATTGCAAGCAAAAACCTATATTTATCTTGCAACAAAAACAATTCTGTCGCTTTCTTTTCCCGGTTTTTCAAATGTCAGCTCGTTGTATGTATCGACCTGTTTAAAGCCGGCATTTTTTAAGAGATATTTTATCTCCTCTTCGGTATAAGCCTTTTGCAGATGTCTCTCTTCAAAACGGTTGTAGCCAGACTTACCTTTTGTAAAAAAGGTGAGCATCATATCAGACATGTTTTTATCTTCTATAAATCGGTTTTGCCACGAATAGAAAACGTCTTTTGTTGAATGTATAAAGGTGTTGTTTCCTATTACGTTTTTAAGCTTGTGGTGTGTGCTTATATCAAAAATCAAAAGTGCATCAGGGTCCATAAAACACGTTTTTAGCTTTTTAAATGTGTTTTGGAGAAGCTTGGGTGATAATATGTAATTAAACGCGTCTATCATGCATAAAAATGCACCCATAGACCCGTAGAGGTCAAGTTTTGTAAGGCTTTGGTTAAGATACAAAATATCAAGACCTGTTGATTTTTCACGTGCAATGTTTAGCATATCCTCCGAAATATCAACACCTGTCATATCATAGCCGCGCTTTGCCATGGGAATTGTTATATTACCCGTTCCACACGCAAGGTCGCATACAAGCGAGGGGTTTATATTATACATATCAAATATATTTTCTATATAATCTGCCCAATGCTCATAATTTACATCAGCATGCATAAGCTTATCGTATATATGGGCAAATTCTCCGTAGCTTTTCAATTACATACCCCTTTCCTGCAGAAATTTAGCAATAAGAATTTGTGCCTCGTCAAAAACATTTTTTTGTGCGCTTATATAATTTATCCTCTCATCACGTCTGAACCATGTAAGCTGCCTTTTTGCATAATGTCTTGAGCCGAGCTTTATCACTTCTATTGCTTCGTCTATGGAATATTCGCCATTTAGTGCTCCCATAATTTCCTTATAGCCAATACCCTTCATAGAATTTAAGGAGGTGCCATAGCCCATATCCATAAGACGCTTAACCTCATCAATAAGACCCTCTTGTATCATAATATCAACACGTAAATTTATGCGCTCATAAAGCTTTTCTCTATCGTGCTCAACCATGAGCATGAGGGGGTTATATCGGCTTTTAACTTCTTTTGTCATTTCCTGATGCTTTGATATTGGTGTGCCTGTTATGCGGTAGAACTCAATAGCGCGTATAATTCTCCTTAAGTTGTTGGGGTGGATTTTTGTAGCACTTATAGGGTCAAAGGTTTTAAGCTCATCTACAAGCGTGTTAACTCCCTCGACTTTTGCTTTTTCTTCGAGTTCCTCGCGTAATTTGTAGTCGGTATCAATTTCACCGAATGTAACGTCATTTATAACACTGTTAATGTAAAGTCCCGTGCCGCCTGCAATTATGGGGAGTTTTCCTCTTTTTACAATATCCTCTATTGTTTTGTGGGCAAGCGGGGTGTAGTCTGCAACACTAAACTCCTCATCAGGCTCCAGGAAATCTATAAGATGATGTACTGCCTCTTCTCGCTCATGCGGTGTTGGTTTTGCAGTGCCGATATCCATGTATTTGTAAATCTGCATGCTGTCGGCACTTACAATTTCGCCGTTATATTTTTTTGCAATATCTATTGCAAGACCTGTTTTTCCGCTTGCAGTAGGCCCGCATACAACTATTACGGGTATATTATCTGAAAAATTTTTTTTATCCATTTTATATTTACTTACCAAGAGATAGATAAAATAGATGTAGAATGAACAAACCGAACCAAAACAAAGTAATTACTTTGTTTTGGGTTACCCGAAGGCGTACGAGTGTACGTCGAGTTTAACAAATTGCAACGTAATTTGTAGCGACAAAACCGAAGGTTTTGAGAGCGTCGCAAAGGGTGAGGTTTGTTTATAGCACAAGATATTTTTAATGTTTTGCGCGGTCTACACTATTTTAACGTCTCTTAAACTATTCTTTTAAACTCTTTTTCTATTTCCCTTTTTGACATCGAAATCACTATCGGTCTGCCATGGGGACAGGTATTTATATTTTTTAGTTTAAATACTTTCTTAACAAGTGCATTCATCTCTGGCATACTCATAGAATGGTTAGCCTTTATCGCCGCTTTACATGCTATTGTGTATGTAAGACGTTCGTTTTTCTCGCTTATAAGCTCCTTTTTCTGATTCTGGCACTGTTCTAAAAGCTCAATAAACAGCTCTTCGACATCACCAAAGTCGACATCACATGGAACAGAGCGTATTAAAACTGTGTTTTCGCCAAATTCCTCACATTCAAAACCAAGTGAGTTAAATACGTCCTCGTTTTCGTAATATCCACCCATTTCGACGGGCGATAGTTTTATCGAAATTGGCTCGAGTAATATTTGCGATACTATATCATTCTTTGATAAATCACACAAAAGCTCCTCGTACTTTAGTCGCTCATGTGCGGCATGTTGGTCTATTAAGAGCATTTTATCGTCTTTTTCGATTATAATATATGAATTAAAAAGCTGACCGATAACTACAAAATATTCATCAAATTCGACCGTAGAGCTTTCCTCATCGTCGGGTAAGATTGTCTCTTGTATCTGGTTGTTGTTTTGGATTTGGGGTTGTAGAAATTCCTCTTTTTTATCCTCCACAGCTTGCGGTATGGATACGTCTTCATCTGCAGTATCACACACCTTGAGTTCGGGTGCGACCTTTGCTGTTGCACTTAGAATTTGCTCCTTTTCGGGCGATATAAAATGATGTGTCTGCTTTGGCAGTTCATTTTTTTTCTCCTCTATTGACTTCTCAAGAATTTCTTTTGGAGATGGGGGAGGCGTATCTGCCTTTTTTAAAAATGGATTTTCTCTTGGATTGTGAGCAGGGGTTGATGGCGCCCGCATCATATCTAAAGGAATTCCTAAAAATTCCTTAGCTTTTTCTTTATGTTCTATTTCGGGGACGTTGGGTAGTTCGTATAGTGCGTTTTTAACTGCATAGTAAATTGCACGGTATATTGCCTTTTCGTCCGAGAATTTTACCTCTAACTTTGTGGGGTGTACGTTTATATCAATAAGCTCGGGATTTATTTTAACATTTAAAACTGCCATGGGGAATTTTCCAATCATTATCTGATTTTTGTATGCCTCCTCTAAGGCACGTATCATAAGTGCACTTTTTACATAGCGCTTATTAACAAAAAAGCTCTGATAGTTTCGGTTGGGTCTTGCAATATTTCCCTTACCTACAATTCCCGAGACGGTTATACCACCGTCCTCGTATAAGACATCAAGAGAGCCTTTTGCATAATCCTTGCCATAGACTGTGTATATGGCGTTTGTGAGCTTATTATCTCCTGCACTGAAAAGCTGTTCTTTTCCGTTTATGATAAGCTTAAACGAAATTTCGGGATGTGCAAAAATACACTTTGTAACAATATCGGTTATATATTGCGCCTCTGTTGTATCCTTCTTTAAAAACTTTGCTCTTGCGGGTGTGTTAAAAAACAGATTCTCAACAACCATAGTTGTTCCGTTGGGCAGACCTGCCTCCTCGGAGGTGAGTATCTCGCCACCCTCGCAAGTTACACAAATACCCTCACCGTCTGCTTGTTTTGTATACAGACTTACCTTTGCAACCGCACCAATACTTGACAGTGCCTCGCCTCTGAATCCTAAGGTATATATTGCATCTAAGTCGGCGCTTGTTTTTATCTTACTTGTTGCATGCCTTAAAAAGCAAAGTCTGGCATCATCAGTGCTCATTCCTTTGCCATTATCGCTTACGCGTATATATTGTGAGCCGCCTTTTTTGATTTCTACGGTGATAGATGAAGCGTCTGCGTCTATAGAATTTTCGACTAATTCCTTTACAACGCTTGCGGGTCTTTCAACTACCTCGCCTGCGGCTATTTTGTTGGAAACGTCTTTTGGTAATACATTTATTATCCCCATTATTTACCACTTGTATCCTTCCGTATTTACATATTCTTTGCTTTGTTTGTAAGCTCGTATAGCTTATTCAATGCTTCGATTGGAGTGTAGGTTGTTACATCAAGAGTTTTTAACTCATCTGCAATCTCATTTGCAATATTCATACCAAAATCAATCTGGTCGGGTAATTCCTGTGTATAATTTATCTTCTTTTCCTGTTTGGGGTTTTCATCTAAGATATTCTTCAAAATCTTCTTTGCATTTGATATAACCTCGTTTGGAATACCCGCAAGTGCTGCAACCTCGATACCATAGCTTTCGTCCGCACCGCCTCTTACAATTTTACGTAGGAAGGTTATATCATCACCGCGTTTTTTTACTGCAACACGATAATTTTTAACACCCTCTAAGGTTTCTTCAAGCTCGGTAAGCTCATGATAGTGAGTTGCAAAAAGGGTTTTTGCTCCTATCTTCTTCTTGTTGTGGATGTACTCCGCAACAGCCCACGCTATTGACATACCGTCATATGTGCTTGTTCCTCTGCCTATTTCGTCTAAGATTATAAGTGAGTTCTTTGTTGCATTTTGTAAAATATGGCTTACCTCGTTCATCTCGAGCATAAAGGTGCTCTGACCTGATGCAATATCATCACTTGCACCGACTCTTGTGAAAATCTTGTCCACAATACCTATGCTGGCTTTTCTGGCTGGAACAAAGCTGCCTATCTGTGCCATTAGTGTTATAACTGCAACCTGACGCATATAGGTTGATTTACCTGCCATGTTAGGACCTGTTATAATGAGAGTTCTGTTATCGTCATTATCAAGATACGTATCGTTGGGGACAAATATAGAATTTTTAGTCATAGTTTCTACAACGGGGTGTCTCCCATCGATTATTTCTATCTGTCCGCTTGTATTTATTGTCGGCATTACATAGTTGTTTTTGTATGCGGCTTGTGCGAGGGAGTAGTAACAGTCTGATTGCGATAAAATATCTGCAACCTTTTTTAGTCTTTCTGCTTGCTTGGCCACTTGTTTTCTTATGTTTTCGTATTCGTGTATTTCGAGAGCAATAAGTCTTTCGGAAGCACCAAGAATGGTGTTCTCAATCTTTTTTAAGTCCTCAGTTATATATCTTTCTCCGCCGGCAAGAGTTTGCTTTCTTATGTAGGTATCAGGCACGTCGTTCATATACGATTTTGAAACCTCTATATAATAGCCGAAAACTCTGTTATATCCGACCTTAAGGGTAGGAATTCCTGTCCTCTCCTTTTCTTGTGCCTCAAGCTCTGTGAGCCAGCCGCTGCCTTTATTTTTTGCCTTACGGAGTGTATCAATCTCCTCGTTGTATCCGTCTTTTATTATACCTCCGTCTTTTAGGGTGGCGGGAGCGTTGTCAGAAATTGAATTTTCGATTAAATCACGTAAATCTGCTAAAATATCAAAGTCCATAAACAATTTTTTTATGGTCGGCGACTGTGCAGTTGATAAAACATACTCAACCTCGGGAAGAGCTATTGCAGTTTCCTTTAGTGCAAGCAGGTCCTTTGGTGTGGCAGTGCCTAAAGAAAGTCGGCTTATAATACGCGAAATGTCGTATGTTTTTGATAGTGCCTCACCCAAATCGTCCTTCATCATCGGGTGATTTACAAGGTCATCTACCGCCGAAAGACGTTCGTTTATGCCTATAGCACTAATAAGCGGTTTTTGTGCCCATTGGCGAAGAAGTCTTGCACCCATGGAGGTCTTTGTTTTATCTATAACACCCAAAAGAGAACCTTTTTTTGCTCTGTCTCGCATGGTTTCGCAAATTTCGAGGTTTCTTCTGGTTGCAAAGTCAAGGTCCATATAATCGCCTGACGAATATATGGTAAGTGTATTTATATAATCAAGGCTTTGTTTTTGTGTATGCTCAAGATAAGCTATCATTGCGCCGACTGCCTTTATGGCACACGGTTTATCGTGCAGACCAAGCTCGGCAAATGAGCGTTTTTTAAACTGCGACAGAATTTTATCGTTTATACCGTCTTGTTCAAATAAGTCATCGCGACAGTTATCTGCCTCCATGTTAAATCGTTCCTCGACAGAGGTTCCGAATATCAAAGATGCTTTTTCGTTTACAAGAATTTCCTTGGGTGAATAGCGAGCAAGCTCGTCCATGACCTTTTCTTTGTTGTCAAGCTCTGTTACAAATATTTCGCCTGTAGAAATGTCTGATACTGCAAAGCCGGATATATCGTCGTTTGTGTATATTACAGCGAGGTAGTTGTTGTTTTTTTCGTCGAGCAATGCCTCGTCTATAAGTGTTCCCGGAGTTACAACACGTATTACTTCTCTTTTTACAATATCCTTTGTTTTAGAGGGGTCCTCTACCTGCTCGCATATTGCGACCTTGTAGCCCTTTTCGATAAGCTTGGCAATGTATACGGTTGCACTGTGGTGCGGTACTCCACACATTGGCGCTTTTTCCGAAGCACCACAGTTTTTGCCTGTAAGAGTAAGCTCAAGCTCACGTGATACAATAAGAGCGTCCTCAAAAAACATTTCGTAAAAGTCGCCAAGACGATAAAACAGAATACAATCGGGGTACTCTGCTTTTGTAAGAAGATACTGCTTCATCATAGGCGTTGTGGATTCTTGTTGTAGCATTTTTATTCCTTTCTACACATTGGGATATGCGGTCTTAAGACCGCAGCTAAATTCGTATTCTGCGAGCTAAATGTACTGCGTACGCTAAATTACTTCGTAGCTAAATTGACCTTGCGGTCAGCTGACGGCGAATTTAATTTAGCTATGGAGCGGAGCGTAATAATTTAGCTTTGAACTTTAGTTCAAAATTTAGCTTAAAATATGGCATGTAAACCGTACATCCCTTATATTTGTCTTTTGTGTGATAAATCAGTGGCAGCCTCCGCAGGTTGAGCAATCGTGTGTACAGTCGGGGTCCTGACCTGTTATATAAAAGTTTATTATACGGTTGATTTGTCCTACTAACTCATCAAAAGCTTTCTTTGTATCGATATAATTACGTATTACTTCGGATTTTTCTAAAACATCATCAAAAGCTTTTGTGTTTTCTGAAATTGCCTCTTCACGTGTAATTTTGCCATTTTGCATATCGCGTGCAAGATTCATTCTTTTTACGTTGTATTCCTGCATTAAAACCTGAGCAGTATCGTCCTCTGCCTGTGCAAGTTCTGCTGCCTTAAAAGCTTTCATTTCTTTGCTTTGTTGTATCATTTCACCGAGTTCACGGGTTTTGTCTAAGATATTCATAATTTTAATTCCTTTCCTGACTTGTTATTTTTGTGTATCTTACGCATTTAGCCTCATTTGCGTACAAAGCGTACGCGGCAATCGGCCAAATACGTAACCTACGCAAAAATTACTACGTCTTGTTAATTCGCTGATTTTTTTGTATTAAATTTAGGATATCCAAATCCCAAATGGTCTGCAAGAAAATTGTTCATGTTGGTGCTCTGCAAAACGAAGTCGTATAAACATACGTCGAGTTTGGCAGAGTGCCAAGATGGGCAATTTTATGCAGACAGTATCTTTGCTATTTTAGAGTACCATTCAGGCTCCAGGTTTTTGCCTCTGTTATTTTAACCTCAACATATTCGCCTATAAGTGATGCATCACCCTCAAAATTAACTACCTTTGAGCTGTCGCATCTGCCGCTTAGCATTTTGGGGTTGTTTTTTGAGGCTCCGTCTACAAGCACTCTTTGAGTGGTACCTACATATGCCTCATTTTTACGTTTGGATATTTCGTTTTGTACCTCTAAAAGTCTGTCGAAATTTTTGTGAATTTCTTCTTCGCTCAAGACAAAGTCAAGCTTTGCGGCGGGAGTACCCTCGCGCCTTGAATATATAAACGAGAATATATTATCAAATTCAACTTTTCTTAAAACGTCTAATGTTTCTTCAAAATCCGCAACTGTTTCGGTAGGGAAGCCTACTATAACGTCTGTTGATAGAGAAATGTCGGGAATTTCCTTTTTAACCTTTTGGATTTTTTCGAGATATTGTGCCTTTGTGTACTTTCGGTTCATCTGCTCTAATATTCTGTCCGAGCCTGCCTGGAACGGAAGATGCAGTTGATGGCATACATTATCACATTCTTTTATGGCTAAAATGAGGTCATCACTTAAATCCTTGGGGTGTGAGGTCATAAAACGTATACGCTTAACGCCCTCTACCTCGTTTACCATACGCAAAAGCTTTGCAAAGTTAATGTCGGAGTCCAAGTCCTTTCCGTATGAGTTTACATTTTGTCCCAAAAGAGAAATTTCCGTGCAACCATTTTTGACAAGCTCTTTTACCTCGTTAATTACCGCCTCAGGTTGTCTGCTTCGCTCTCTGCCTCTTACATAAGGGACTATACAGTATGAGCAGAAGTTATTGCACCCGTACATTACCGATACCCATGCCTTTTGTGTAAAGTCGCGTAAAATCGGAATATCCTCGGCTATTGCGCCCTCGCTGTCCTCTATATCGACAACTGTTTTTTTAGAGCTCATAGCCTTATATAAAAGCTCGGGCATTTTGTAGAGTGCATGAGTACCGAATACTAAATCAACATGCTCATGAACTTTTTTTATCTTCTCGGTAATATGCTCCTGCTGCACCATGCAACCGCACACACCGATTATCATATCAGGACGTTCCTCTTCTTTTATATGCTTTAGTATACCCAGTCTGCCAAAAACTTTATCCTCGGCATTTTCGCGTACTGCACAGGTGTTATATATAACAACATCTGCCGCTTTTGTATCTTCGGTAAATTCAAAGCCTGCCTCTTTTAACATTCCCCTGATTCTTTCGGTGTCATTTTCGTTTTGCTGACAACCGTAGGTTTCGGTAAGGGCAAGTCTTGCTCTTCCGTTTATTTTAGCAAAATTTATATTATTCTCTTTTAGCTTTAAAATAAAGCGTTTTTGCTCTTTTAGTAATTCTTCATCTATGGTTTTTGCCATTTATGCAAAGCCCTCCAAAATTAAAATTCGTAATCTATAACTCTGCGCTCGCTTACGTTTGGTCTTACATAGTTTGTAGCGACAGCCACGTGTTCGGGATGAGCCTGATAAGTTTGTAAATCTTCCTTTGACTTAAAGGTGGAAACAAGAACAATATCCGACGCACCGTCCGACTCGTTAAAGTTTATTCCGACCTCCATATCAACAATAACTTCAACCTTGTCTTTTAGTGTCTCTAATTCCTCTTTTATTTTAAGCATTTTTTGTTCTTTATCGTCAGTTGGTGCCATCTTCCAGGCTACTATATGTCTTACCATTTTTTTAATCCTTTCCAAGTCTGTTTTTGCTATTTAAAACAACACTTATATTATACCCCAAAACGACCGATTTGTCAAATGATTTCAGCATTTATATTACAATAAATTACAATAAATTTTGCAATGCTTAAAACACATAAAAATTATACAAAAAATACCAAAAAAACCTGTGTTATTTTGTGTGATGAAACTTTTTTTTGTTTTTTGAAATAAAAATGTTTGATTTTTTAAAGAATATATGATATAATTCTTTGTAGAAATAGTAAAAACAGTAGGAGGCAAAGCTATGAAAAAGATTTATGAAGGAAAAACAAAAGATGTGTTTAGTCTTGATAACGGTAATGTAATGCTTAAATTCAAAGATGACTGCACAGGTAAAGACGGCGTTTTTGACCCGGGCGAAAACAGTGTAGGGCTAAAAATCGAGGGTATAGGCAAGGCAAATTTAAGAACATCAATCTATTATTTTGATATGCTTAAAGAAGCAGGCATAAAAACACATTATGTAAGTGCAAATGTTGACGAAGCTACTATGGAAGTTCTTCCAGGTAAAGTGTTTGGACATGGTCTTGAGGTTATTTGCCGACTTGTTGCAACAGGAAGCTTTATCAGAAGATATGGCGAATATATAGAAGACGGAACAGTTTTAGAGGGTGGCTACGTTGAATGTACTTTCAAAAACGACGAAAAGGGCGATCCGCTTGTTACAAGCGAGGGTCTTGCAGCACTTGGCGTTATGAGTGAGGAAATGTTCAAGAGCATGAAAGAGCAAACTCTTAAAATTACAAAGATAGTAGCAGACGATTTGAAAACAATCGGACTTGACCTATGGGATATTAAATTTGAATTTGGCTACAATGGCGACGAGGTTATCCTAATAGACGAAATCGCATCAGGCAATATGAGAGTTTATAAAGACGGAAAGATTGTTGAGCCTGTTGAGCTTACCAAGCTTATTTTAAACAGATAAAATAAAAGCGGTGTTATAAGCACCGCTTTATTTTTTTATTCTGTATTCACTTGGTGATACTCCGATAAAATTAACAAAGTTTCTGTTAAAGCTCCTGAGTGAATCGTATCCGCTTTCCAATGCACACTGAATAATGGAATGGTCAGTATTATTTAAAAGATAACACGCATTGCTTATTCTGTATTGGTTAACATACGAATTAAACGAAATGCCTGTGGTTTTTTTAAAAGAACGCGACAGATATGAGTAATTATATCTCACCTTTTGTGAGAGTGCATTCAGCGAGCAATCCTTGTTGTAATTTTCTTCAACAAACTTAAAAATCTTTTGTAATATATTTCCGTAGAAGCCGTCGACGTCTTTGTATATGGCATTTTTGTCGAACTGCGAACAAAGAGAATAGAGTATTCCTTTTTTTTCTATTACAGAAGAGTCAGATAAAATATTGTCCAATGTTTTAATTACAAAATCGTCAGGTGTAATTCTGTTTTCGATGGGTACTTTTTTGCTTATCTTTGAATAATATGCCTTAACCAGATCGGGTGAAAAAATACAGAGCATATGTGTACTCTTATCGCTGTGTAATGAATGTAGCTGATTTGGGAAAACAAGTACAGATTCGCCCTTTTTTAGTGTATATACCCTATCATTGACCGTAACAGTCATTTCACCCGAAAATATAGTAATAAATTCAAAAGACTGGTGAAGATGTATAGGAAAGCTAAAATCCTCTCCATACTCCTTACAAAAGTATTCAGATATTCCGAAATGGTTATATTGATAAAACATTTTATTGCCCCCAAAGACAAATTTTGTCTATATATTGTATACTATTTGGCGAGAAATGTCAAGTGGCACGTAATAAAATTCTTTATAAGGAGATGATTTTATGAACTATTATATTGGTGCAGATTTAGGAACATCAGCACTTAAGCTTCTTCTTTGTAATAAAGACGGTGAGGTTTTAAAAACTGTTACAAAAGGCTATGATGTTAAATATCCAAAACCCGGCTGGAGTGAGCAGTCGCCTGAGGACTGGTGGAGAGCGTTCTGCGATGGTATGGCAGATATAACAGCCGAGATTGATGCTTGCAAAATCAAGGGAATTGGCGTAGCAGGACAAATGCACGGACTTGTTATATTAGATGATAATGATGAGGTTATCCGTCCTGCTATATTATGGAACGATGGCAGATGTGACAAAGAAACTGAGTATTTAAATACTGTGGTAGGAATGGAAAAGCTTTCGGCATATAGTGCAAACATTGCATTTGCAGGTTTTACTGCACCGAAGATTTTGTGGCTAAAAGAAAACGAAAGACAAAATTTTGACAGAATTTCAAAGATAATGCTGCCTAAGGATTATATAAATTATCGTCTTAGCGGTGTGCATGCAACAGATTATTCGGACGCATCGGGTATGCTTTTGTTAGATGTAAAAAACAAGTGCTGGTCTGAGGAAATGTTAAAAATCTGTGATATAGGCAAAGAGAAAATGCCAAAGCTTTATGAGAGTTATGAATGTATAGGAACTGTATTACCCCATATTGCAGATGAACTTGGTATCGGACCCGATGTTAAAGTTGCAGGAGGTGCAGGAGATAATGCAGGTGCGGCAATAGGAACTGCAACTGTTGGTGAAGGTAAGTGTAATATATCACTGGGTACAAGCGGAACAGTTTTTATATCATCCGAAAGTTTCTCGGTAGATGATAAAAATTCTCTGCATTCATTTTGCCACGCAGACGGCGGATATCATCTTATGGGTTGTATACTGTCCGCAGCATCGTGTAATAAATGGTTTTGCGATGAGGTGTTAAAAACACAAGCTTATGCAGAAGAACAATTACAAATAACAGATGATATGTTAGGTAATAACGAAGTATTCTTTTTGCCATATCTTATGGGTGAGAGAAGCCCTATTAACGATACTAATGCAACAGGAATGTTTATCGGTTTAAGACCGAATACAAAGCGTGAGGATATGCTTTTAGCAATTTTAGAGGGTGTTGCTTTTGCAATAAAAGATAACTTTGAAATTGCGAAAAGTCTTGGTATTTGTGTAGAAAAGAGTACTGTTTGCGGTGGCGGCGCAAAGTCGGAATTATGGCTTAAAATACTTGCAAACGTATTAAATATTGAGCTTGTTGTACCAAAGGCTGAAGAGGGCCCCGGATATGGCGGTGCTAAGCTTGCCATGGTTGCATCAGGTGGGTATAACAGTGTTGGCGAGTGCGTTAATATTGAAGTAAAAGACACAGTAAAACCTGATGATGAGTTAGTCGTTGCATATACAAAAAAATATGAGAAGTTCAAAAAGATATATCCAAGTATAAAAAATTTATATAAAGAAATTAAGGAGGAAAATTAAATGAGTGAGTTTTTTAAAAACATAACAACAATAAAATATGAGGGAAGCAATAGCAAAAATCCATTTGCATTTAAGTACTATGATGCTGAGAAAGTAATTATGGGTAAGACCATGAAAGAGCATCTTCCGTTTGCAATGGCGTGGTGGCACAATTTGTGTAATGCGGGTACAGATATGTTCGGACGTGATACTGCCGACAAATCATTTGGTGCAGAAAAGGGGACTATGGAGCATGCAAAGGCAAAGGTTGACGCCGGCTTTGAGTTTATGCAAAAGCTTGGAATTGAATATTTTTGCTTTCACGATGTAGACCTTGTTCCAGAGAGTGAGGATATAAACGAAACAAATGCAAGACTTGATGAGATTTCGGATTATATACTCGAAAAAATGAAAAATACAAACATAAAGTGTTTGTGGGGAACTGCAAATATGTTCTCAAACCCAAGATTTGTAAATGGTGCGGGTTCTACAAACTCGGCAGAAGTATTCTGTTTTGCTGCGGCACAGATAAAAAAAGCTCTTGAGCTTACAGTAAAGCTTGGCGGAAGAGGTTATGTGTTCTGGGGCGGCAGAGAGGGCTATGAAACACTCCTGAACACAGACGTAAAATTTGAACAGGAGAACATTGCACGTCTTATGAAAATGGCGGTTGAATATGGTAGAAAAATTGGATTTGAGGGAGATTTTTATATTGAGCCAAAGCCGAAAGAACCAATGAAGCACCAATATGATTTTGATGCGGCAACTGCAATCGGATTTTTAAGACAGCACGGTCTTGATAAGGATTTTAAGATGAATATAGAGGCAAATCATGCAACTCTTGCAGGACACACATTTGAGCATGAACTCAGAATTTCTGCAATCAATGGAATGTTAGGTTCAGTCGATGCAAATCAGGGTGATTTACTTCTGGGTTGGGATACCGACGAATTCCCGTCAGATGTTTACAACACAACCATGTGTATGTACGAGGTGCTAAAGGCAGGCGGTGTTACGGGCGGTTTCAATTTTGACGCTAAAAACCGTCGTTCAAGCTACAGAGCTGAGGATATGTTCCATGCATTTATATTGGGTATGGATGCTTTTGCTTTGGGACTTATTAAAGCGGCGCAGATTATAGAGGATGGCAGAATTGATGAGTTCGTAAAAACTAAGTATTCAAGCTTTGACAGCAAAATTGGTCAGAAGATATTAAATAACCAGACATCGCTTGAGGAACTTTCGGAGTATGCTAAAAAGCTTAAGAATGCAAAGATGCCATCAAGTGGCGCTCAGGAAAGTTTACAGAGTGTCATTAACAGCATAATGTTCAGATAGGAGAAAAAAATGTCAAGAATTGATATAAATATACCACAATGCGATGGAAGTGAATATGTGCTCTTTCCTGCCTGTGCATACAATGGTAACAAATTCAATGTTCTAAAAAGAGATTATCCACCTATGTACAAGCCCGAAGAGGCGAGTGTTGATATGGAAATAACCATAACAGATGTTCCAAGACTCGAAAAAGACGGCTTAGGCAAAATAGAGGTAACTACGGGAGATGTATCTGTTCCTTGCGTGTGTGTGTACAACAAAAAGACAAATAAGGCGTTTTTCGTTTATACGATTCAGGAAATAGACGGAAAAAACATAGGTCTTGCATATGAAATGGGAAAAATATCTCTTACGTATCCTGCATACAGAGAAAAGGTTTATCGCTGGCCGCATATGGTGGAGAATAAAGAGGAATATGCAGATATTAACATCGAAATCCCTCATAAAGTAATCGAAGCAGACTGCAATAGCATGGAGGAGTTTTACCAGATTTACTTTAATAACAGAAAAATTATGGGACTTGATGATACAAGGCCAGATGTTTTATCGGATAAAGAGCAGTTTGAAATTCAGAAAAACAAGTTCAATTCTATGAACTGGACGGGCGAATTTTACGATATAGATGCTTTAGGACAGTGGCAACCTGGGTGGTGCAGTGGCGGAATTGCAGGCTATCCGCTTATGAAATTAGGTGGAAAACTTGAATACGAAAGATCGGTAAAAACACTTGAATTTATGTACGACAATCAGTCGCCGAGTGGATTTTTCTATGGATTTGCCAATAGAAAAGACGACGGACTAAATATGCCTGGTACAGAAAAGTGGGTGTTTATAAGAAAATCTGCAGATGCACTTTATTTTTCGTTTAAGCATTTTGAGCTTATGGAAGGCATCACTAAAAAGATGTATGATGGCGCTAAAAAGCTGGCAGACAGATTTGTGTGGATATGGGAAAAGTATGGTCAGTTTGGTCAGTTCCATAATTATGAGACGGGCGAAATTGTTGTGGGGAATTCAACTGCGGGAGCTATAGTAAGTGCTGCGCTTGTAAAGGCCTATGAGTTTTTTAAAGACGATAAGTATCTTGAAATTGCAAAAGAAAGTGCCGAAGCAATGTATAAAAAAGATGCATTAAATGGATATACCACGGGAGGCCCCGGGGAAATTCTACAGTGTCCTGACAGCGAGAGTGCTGCGGCTTTGCTTGAAAGTCTTACACTTTTGTACGAAAAAACAGGTGAGAAAAAGTGGCTTGACTACTCTGTGTATATGACAAACTTTGTAAGCAGTTGGGTTGTAAGCTACAACTATAAATTCCCTAAAGAGAGTGAGTTTGGAAAGCTTGGTATGAAAACCGTCGGCAGTGTTTTTGCAAATGCACAGAACAAACACTCAGCACCTGGAATATGTACTCTTTCAGGTACAAGTATTTATAAAGTTTATAAATGGACAAAAAATGAAAAGTATAAAGAACTTTATAAGGATGTAGCACTTACAGTAAGTCAGTATATGTCAACAGAGAAAAGACCTATATACAGTTGGGATGTACCAAAAGACGCAAGTCTTTTAAATGATGACAGCATACGTGTGCCATGCGAAAAACTTCCCGAGGGCTTTATATGCGAAAGAGTGAATATGTCTGACTGGGAAAGTAAAAGGTGTATTGGCGGAGTGTTCAACGGAAGCTGTTGGTGTGAAACAACAAATCTTCTTATACTTGCTGAAAAGCCGGAGGATATTTAAAGAGGTATTAAATAATACCTCTTTTTGTTTTAGTGCATTGACATTTTAAAGACAATTTGATAAAATAAACTGTGTACAATCAAGAGAAAGGAAATGGCAAAATGTTTTCTAAAATATATACAATAGGCCTTATGGGTATAGATGGATTCAGCGTATGTGTGGAAACGGATATAGTAAACGGAATGGTTGCTTTTGACCTTGTAGGCTTACCAGATACTGCGGTAAAGGAAGCAAAGGAAAGAGTAAAATCCGCAATAAGAAACACAGGCTTTCGGTTTCCGTCTAAGCGTATAGTTATGAATATGACCCCGGCAAATCAGCGAAAAGAAGGGTCATGCTACGATTTACCTATAGCAGTTTCGCTCCTTTGTGCAACTGAGCAGATAACAGTCAGCGAATTTGAAGAAACTGTCTTTATTGGTGAGCTTTCTCTTGATGGCAGTGTTAATGAGGTAAACGGTGTATTGCCTATGGTTATTACTGCATATGAAAAAGGCTTTAAAAAGGCATTTGTACCCAAAGGCAACGCAAATGAGGCTGCAGTTGTTGAGGGTATGGAAGTTTATGGTGTAGGTACACTTGGTGATGTTTGCGACCATTTTGGATTTACAAGAAGAATTGAGCCACACAGGGTTGATGTTAGTAAGTATCTCAAAAGCAAGAATGAAAATATTGTAGACTTCTCGGAGGTAAAAGGAAATCTGCACGTAAAAAGAGCGCTCGAGATTGCGGCGGCAGGTAATCATAATGTGCTCTTAATTGGCTCTCCGGGTACAGGCAAGACAATGCTTGCACAGAGAATGAATACAATTCTTCCCGACATGACCTTTAATGAGGCACTTGAGGTTACAAAAATCCATTCAATCGCAGGTCTTTTAGAAAAAGACACACCGCTATTATCTGCAAGACCATTTCGAAATCCGCATCATACAATCTCAAATGCGGGTTTATCGGGCGGCGGAACTATACCAAAACCGGGAGAGCTATCGCTTGCCCATAACGGAATTCTCTTTTTTGATGAGTTGCCTGAATTTAAACGTGATGTATTAGAGGTACTTCGTCAACCGTTAGAGGACGGTAAGGTTACAATCTCGAGAGTAAATGCAACTCTTACATATCCGTGTAATATTATGTTCATTGCAAGTATGAATCCATGCAAATGCGGATATTACGGAGACCCTAATCACAAATGCACCTGTTCAAAAAATGACATAGCAAGGTATCTGGGTAAGGTTTCGGGACCGCTTTTGGACAGAATTGATTTGCAGGTAGAGGTGCCATCTGTTGCATATACAGACTTAAGCTCGGGCAAGAAATCCGAAACAAGTGAACAGATAAGGGAAAGAGTAAACAGAACACGAAAAATACAACAAGAAAGATATAAAGATATAAATATAACATCCAACTCTCAACTGAGTGCCGGTCAGATTGAAGAATTTTGTGTTATAGACTCGGAGTCCGACTCGCTTTTAAGAGCTGCATTCGAAGCATTCGGAATGTCGCCAAGGGGTAGGTCAAGAGTCTTAAAGGTGGCAAGAACTATTGCCGACTTGGCACAAAAGGAAAATATTGAGCCTGAGCATATTGCCGAGGCTATACAATATCGAAATCTCGACAGGTACGATATAAGTGAGTAGTGGGATTTCTAAAAAAAGTGCAGATTTCATATATAAATGTTCAAAGTGCGGAATTGTACCGGGTCTTGAAACTATGAATGAGCTTATGAGGCGACTTGGCAATCCACAAGATGAGCTTAATATAATACATATAGCAGGAACAAACGGAAAAGGCTCTGTGGGTGCTTTTATTTCGGGTGTTTTAATGGCATACGGAAAAAGTGTGGCAAGATACACCTCGCCTGCAGTTTTTTGTGAGCTTGAACAATACAGTATAAATAAAAAAAATATAGAACCGCACGAATTCGACGAGTGTATTGCGGAGGTTGAAGAAGCGGTAATATCGATGTGCACAGATGGCTTTAACCATGCAACGGAATTTGAGGCACAAACTGCAGTTGCGTTTTTGTATTTTGCAAAAAAGAAGTGTGATTATGCTCTGATAGAAGTTGGTATGGGTGGTACGCTCGATGCTACAAATATTATAAAAAAACCTCTTTTATCAGTTATAACAAAAATAGGAATAGACCATATTGCATTCTTGGGGGATACCATAGAGGAAATAGCACATGAAAAATGCGGTATAATAAAGGACAGTGTAAGTGTTGTAAGTGCCGCTCAAGACGATGGTGTAAAAGAAATAATACAAAGAACTGCAGAGGATAAAAGCGCAAAGCTTGTATTTGCACAGGAGACAAAATACAAAGGCTTTTTAGAAAATAGGCAGTATTTTGACTATGATAATATAGAGGATATAGAGCTTAGTGCCTTAGGGGTATATCAGCTACAAAATGCTGCACTTGCTATTGAGGCAGTAAAAATGATAGGCTTTTTTGATAATGATACAATAAAAAAAGGCTTAAAGGAAGTCATGTGGCAGGGCAGGTTTGAGATAATAGCTAAAGACCCGATATTTATAATAGACGGTGCACACAACAAAGACGGAGTGTGTGCTCTTATGGATAGCGTGGATAAATATTTTAATGAGAAGAAAATCATATATATTACAGGTGTCTTTAAGGACAAAGCATACAACGAAATAGCAACAATAAGCGGTATGAGAGCACAAAAGATATATGCAATAACACCGCCGCTTTCCCGCGGACTTTTAAATACCGAGTATGCAAAGGCGTTTAGTGAGTACAATAAAAATGTATATTGCACGAATATCCCTGATGCGGTAAACGAGTGTAAAAAAGAGAAAGATGCCATAATAATATGCTTTGGTTCACTGTCATTCCTTAACGATATAAAAAAAGAGGTAGAAAATGGAAAGAGTTGACAAGATATATAATCATCATAAATTCAAGGAGATTATGAGTAAGATTACAGATGCCGAAAAAGGCAGAATTTATTGTCTGCACGGAGTAGAGCACGCATTTGATGTTGCACGTATAGCGTACATAATAGCATTGGAAAAGAGCTTACAAATAAAAAAAGATGTTATATATGCTTGTGCACTCTTGCATGATTTAGGAAGAGGTGTAGATTATCATAACCACACCCCCAAAAGTATCGAGATGGCGGATGAAATATTATACGATTGTGATTTTTCCGAAGAAGAGGTTATTAAAATAAAAGAGGCAATAAATCTGCATGGCGAAGAGGATGGCGACGGACTTTTAGGAATTATACAAAGAGCAGATAAACTGTCGCGTCTGTGCTTTAATTGTAAAAGTATTGATACGTGTAAATGGAGCACAGAAGAACTAAATATGAATATAACATATTGATATGGATATAACATATTGGTATTTTACATATATAAAACACAACAAAGAAAAAACATAAGAAAGGAAGTTTTATATGGACATTTTTAATATTTTTTCACTTTTTGGAGGACTTGCCCTATTCCTTTACGGAATGAATATTATGGGCGACTCACTCGAGAGACTTGGCGGCGGTAAATTTGAGAGAATTCTCGAAAAAGTTACAAGTAATCCCATAAAGGGAGTTTTGGTAGGTATGCTTGTAACCGCCGTAATTCAGTCCTCATCAGCAACAACAGTTATGGTTGTGGGTTTTGTAAACTCAGGAATAATGAAGCTTGCTCAGGCAATCGGAATTATTATGGGTGCAAATATCGGTACAACAGTAACTGCATGGATTTTATCACTTTCAGGAATAGAGGGAGATAGCTTCCTGGTTCAGATTTTAAAGCCTATAAACTTTACTCCCATACTTGCACTGATTGGTATTGTTCTTCAGATGTTTTCCAAAAAAGACAGCCACAAAAATATAGGAAATATCTTACTTGGTTTTTCAGTATTGATGTTTGGTATGGATGCTATGTCGGGCGCAGTTGAGCCACTAAAGACAAACGAGGAATTTAAGAATATATTGATAATGTTCCGTAATCCCGTACTTGGTGTACTTGCAGGAGCAGTGCTTACTGCAATTATTCAGTCATCATCGGCATCTGTTGGTATTTTACAAGCCTTGTCCGTTACGGGTGCAATAACGTTCGGAAGTGCAATTCCAATAATTTTGGGACAAAATATAGGTACGTGTGCAACTGCACTTATTTCGTGTATTGGTGCACAAAAGAATGCAAAGCGTGCGGCTATTGTTCACTTGTATTTTAATATAATAGGAACTGTCGTATTCTTATGTGCATTCTATATAGCAAACGCAATTATAGATTTTACATTTATAAACGATACTGTAAATGAGTTTAATATAGCGATTGTGCATACAATATTTAATGTTACTACAACACTTATTCTTTTGCCGTTCCACAAAGTGCTCGAAAGACTTGCAATGTTTACAATCCGTGATAAGAACGAAGAAGATGAAGAAGCAATTATTCTGGACGAGCGTTTTCTTTCTACACCATCATATGCTATCGAAAAATGTTCTGATGTGTGTCAGATGGTTATAGAAAAAACCTGCAAGGCGGTTGAGCTTGCATTTGAGTGTAGTGCAAATTACTCCGACAAGCTATATCAGGATGTTGTGGAATTAGAGGATAAAACAGACCATTATGAAGATATGATAGAAAATTATCTTATAAAGGTTTCGAGCCACGATTTATCTATGGCAGATTCGCAAAAGGTAAGCTTCTTGCTCCATGCAGTAGATGAGTTGGAGAGCATAACAGACTATGCAATGAACATTGCAAGAATAAGCAAAGATGCATACGCAAAGGGGATAGCATTCTCGGAGACTGCAAAAGAAGAGCTTGATGTTATGAAGAGTGCAACAACGGAAATTGTAGAGCTTATGGCACAGACAATTACCAATAGCGACAGCTCTATTGCAGTAAAAATATCACCGCTTGAGGATATTATAGACGTTCTTAAAAACAGCTTAAAGGCAAGACACATTGCGAGATTGCAGCAAGGTCAGTGCACTGCATCTGTTGGCTTTGCATTTAATGACTTTATCAGCTCTATGGAAAAAATCTCAGACTGTTGTCAGACTATTGCGCTTTCGTATATTCAGCTTTGCGAGGAAGATATAGAAAAGCACCAATACCTAAGCGAGCAGAAGAACACAAGCGAAAAATACGAAGAAAGACATGAAAAATATGCTCTTAAGTATTCATTGCCCGCAGTTGAAAGTAATTAAGACAAGAAAAGCTTCTCGTTATGAGAAGCTTTTTTGTGTATTTAATATTTATGAGTATTGACAACAAACAAGCGTTATGATACAATTATAAAAAAGTCACTGTCGAGACTATCGTTCGCATGGCTCACTTCCATAGGTAGACTTTTTTGTAATTTAGAAAATTACAACTTAAAAGTAGTAATTTCCTAAAAGATAAAAAATTTAATATGTCGTTTAATGTTCTTCTTTGTGCGTAACGTAAAGCAATTTACAGCCTTGGAGGATGAAGAGGGAATCGGGTGAGAATCCCGAACGGTACTGCCGCCGTATGAATTTTATGCCGTATATACGTCGATGAAAGTCGGTCATTGGGAAACTGAGAAGGCAGTGTATACGGAGTTGCAAAGCAATAAGAATTCAAGTCGAAAGACCTGCATTAACAAATAAGAGAGTGTTTAACTCCTTTTGTTTGCTTTGTTTTTTTTTACAAAGGCGGTTGTGGCACAGGAATATGCAGCTGTGGTAAAAAATTTTACCATAGCTTTTTTTGTAGGAGTTGTGGTACAAAGCAAAATAAAGGGAGGTACTAAAAATGTACAAAAACAATCTACAAAAACTTATTTCTATAATTCTTATGGTGGTGCTTGTTATGTCGCATGGTATAACAATAAGTGCTAAAGAGCCTGAGTATGTCTACATTTCGGCATACGACTACACCGCAGTTGAGGCTGGTATTAAGGGTGCAAGTGAAACGGGTGTAATTCTCGAAAATTTCAGGGTAGAAATTGCGCATAGCACTGCGCAGACAATTAAAAATGCGTTTAGTCAAAGCGGTGTAGCATTAGAGCTTATAGATGATACATATGGCTCATATTTAAAATCAATAAATGGTCTTGGCGAGGGTAAGGGTTATGCAGGCTGGTCTATGTCATACAACAATGATGATTACTCCAACTGGGGAGTTGACTACATAACACTAAAAGACGGGGATGTTTTGCGATTTGACTATTCAAATAACGAAGACTATGTTACAGACGATATAGGAAATGGCTTTTACGGACTTCCAATAATATCAAAAATATCTCTTGACGGTATAGAAGTAAAAACATCAAAAACATCTGAATATGACGCATACTGGAACCCTGTAAATGCATATTATATTGACTACGTAAATGGTGTTAAAGAGCTTATACAAGGTGATGGCAGCGAACAAAATCCGTTTATACTTAATGTGCCCGTAAAGGATGGGACAGATATAACAAATATAAAGGCAACATATTCAACGAGCTTAAATTCTCACTACAGAATCACACAGGGCATTGACGAAGCACAGAACTATACCAGTGGTGTGGATGTTACTATTTCAACACTTGGCGGTATGCATAAAAGCTACTATAAAATTTATGCCAAAAGGTTAAATGCCAACGGTGTTGGTGTTGATGTGGCTGAAGATGAAAATGCAATAAAAACATACGTATACTCAAACACAGATGCAAAGTGTTACAGTACCCTTTATAATGAAGACAGAACCTTAAACAATGTAGAGCTAAATGATGTTTCAAAAGGAGTATCGCTTATAAGCACTGAAAAAACAGGTAATACTGGGCATAGAATGTTTATCTGGGCAAACACGATGGTGCCTCTTAACTAAAAGGAGGCAAAAACGATGAAAAAGTTTGCGATAAGTGTAGTAATAATATCCTTGTGTATGTTCTGTAAATGTAATGTTCTTGCAAGTGATATAAACACCCGTTTAAATAAAACAACTGAATATGTATCTCAAACTGTAACCAATCCAAAAGTGGGCAGTGTCGGCGGAGATTGGGCAGTGTTTGCATTGTCGAGATGCGGTTACGAAAATGATGAATTCTACAACACATACTATAGAAATGTAAAGGAAACATTAGAGCAGAACAGTTCTGAATATATAGGCGATGCAAGCACAGATAACTCAAGAACTATAATCGCTCTGTCAGCTGTAGGTTATGATGCGTCAGATGTAGGGGGATATAATTTATATTCCCCTTTAAATGATTTTGACTATACAGTTGAAAGAGGCGTTAATGCTGCGTCGTATGCTTTGATTGCTCTTGATTGCGGAGATTACCATATACAAGATGAAAATGCAACAAATTCAAAAGAAAGATTGATAGAGTATATACTTTCGAAAACTGTACCAAGCGGCGGTTGGGCAAATGGCGGAAATGTTGCGGATATAGACGTTAGCGCTATGGCTATACAGGCGCTTGCACCATATTATGATAGTAATGAAGATGTGAAGGCTGCAGTGGATATAGCTCTTAATATGCTATCGAACAGGCAGGCACAGGACGGTGGATATATGAGCTGGGGAGTGTCGGCGTCGGAGTGTTGTGCACAAATGCTTTGCGCTATGTCTGTTATGGGCATTGATGTATATGATGAGCTCTTTGTAAAAAATGGTAACAGTGTACTTGATGCTCTTATGTCGTTCTATGATGATGAGACGGGCGCATTTGCCCACATAAGAGGTACACAGGCAAATCAGATGTCAACAGAGCAGGCGTTGTATGCAATGAATGCATATGAAAGGTCAATAAACAATAAAAATAATCTCTACGATTTTAGCGATGTTACAAAAAGAGAAGTTTACACAGAAAATAATGATGATGTATATGTATATTATGAAGAAATAATATATGAAGAAACAGAAGAAACTGATGATACACAAGAGAGCGAAAAAGACGATGTTGTGGAGTTGCCAAATCTCCAAGTAGAAACAAAACCCCAGATTGACTTTATTGATATAGAGGGCAATGAGTTTCAAAACGAGATAAAGGCACTTGCAAAAAGCGGAATAATAAACGGAAAAAGCAACAATATTTTTGAACCAAAATCTACAATGACGCGTGCAGAGTACACTGCAATAATTACACGTGCTCTTAACTTAGAGGGCGGAGAAAATGTGTTTGAGGATATAAGTGAGAACGACTGGTTTTATAAATATGTGATAAGTGCATACTCAAACGGAATAATAAACGGAGTTTCTAAAAACGAGTTTGCACCGCAAAACCTTATAACACGTCAGGAGGCTGCGCTTATGTGTACAAGAGCAGCAAGGCTTTTTTGTGCAGCAGCAAAGATAAAAGAAAAAGATATACTTAATATACTTTCTCAGTTTGATGATTATACAAGTGTAAGCGACTGGGCACGTGAGGGCATGGCGTTTTGTTATGCAAATGGCATATTAAAGGATGACAGTATGCAAATAAATCCATATGAATTTGTAAGTCGTGGTGAAATTGCATACATGATATATAACTTATTGAGGATTAAGAACATATGAAGAATAATTTAAAATCAATAACAGTATATGTTGTTGTACTGATGTGTGCGGTGTTGTTTCTTTTTGGTTGTTCTGAAACAGTGGAGAATAATGCATATAATCAACACACGACAACACCTGTGCCGACACAGGGAACAGTTGGCATAATTATTGAACCACAAACCACTCAAACACCAACACCGACACCTACGCAAATACCAGATACAAAACCTCAAAAAGATACTGTTATGGTATTCGACGAGGGCACTCAACCACCGGCAAAAGAGAATAAAAAAAGCGAAAATATACCTCTACAAGACGAAAAGAACTATTGCTCACTTATTGTAAGCTGTGAGACTATATTGGATAATATGGATAAGTTAAAAAAGGAAAAACACCGGCTTGTTCCGGAAGACGGTATTATTTTGTCAAAGGAAAAAGTTGAATTCAATGATGAAGAAAGCGCATTTAATGTATTGCGTCGTGAACTGAAGCGCGAGAAGATACACATGGAGTTTGTAGATACACCAATGTATAACAGTGTGTACATAGAGGGAATAAACAACATTTACGAGTTTGATTGTGGCGGCGAGTCGGGTTGGACTTACATGGTAAATGATTGGATACCAAATTACGGGATATCACAACATTTTTTAAAGAATGGTGATAAAATCAAGGTGTTTTATATATGCGACAGGAGCGACGATATATTCTAAAGAGAGGAATAAATAAAAATGAAAGGTCTATACATTCACATACCATTTTGTATAAAAAAGTGTAAATACTGTGATTTTACTTCATATTCGCAATGCAGTCAAAAGGAAGAGTATCTTAGTGCTCTTTTTAATGAGATGCACGAATACAAGGGCACGGATATTGATACTGTGTTTATAGGCGGTGGTACACCCTCGATACTTTCTCCGAAACAAATAGAGGAGTTAATGCGTAATGTCCGTAAAAACTTCAATCTAACCAGTGATTGCGAAATAAGTATGGAGGCAAATCCTGGTACACTTGATGCAGATAAAATACGTGCAATGTATGATATGGGTATAAATCGTGTAAGTGTTGGTGTGCAGTCCTTTAATGATGATGAGCTTAATGCTATAGGCAGAATACATAATGCCGATATGGCATATAATAATATTTTGCAATTAAGAAATGCAGGGTTTGAGAATATAAATATAGATATCATGAGCGCGCTTCCGTTTCAAAGTAAACAAACACTCCTGAACACTTTAAAAAAGACGGTTTTACTTCCTATAACACACATAAGTGCATACAGCCTTATATTAGAGGAGGGAACACCGCTTAAAAATGAATACGAAAATGGTGAGTTTACTCTGCCCTCTGACGACGAGGACAGAGAAATGTATGCAATAACGGTTGATTTTTTAAAAAAGCATGGTTTTGGACGCTACGAAATCTCAAATTTTGCAAAAGAGGGTTATGAATGCAAGCATAATCTTAAATATTGGAAATGTAATGAATATATTGGCTTGGGAGTGTCTGCACACTCTTATATAGGTAATAAAAGGTTTTCCAACACAGATAATCTTCAGGAATATATAAATGGCGCAAAAAGAGATATAATAATATTACAAGAACACGATAAAATATCAGAATTTATGATTATGGGATTTCGCACACAAAAAGGTGTTGGCGAAAATGAATTTAAAATGCGCTTTGGTAAGGATTTAAAAGATGTTTACCAAATGGAAATTGAAAAATTTATAAAGCTTGGATTGTTAAGCCTTAATAACGGATATTATTCTCTTACAGACAGAGGATTTGATATATCAAACAGTATAATGAGTGAATTTATTATTATAAATGATGAAATTGTTAATATTTTGTAAATGTTATAAAAAACTATTGACATTTAGGGAAAAAGGTGGTATCTTATTACTTGTTAGCAGTCAATGAAGATGAGTGCTAACAAAAAGGATGGTGAAAACATAATATGGATTTGAATGACAGAAAACGCAAAATATTGCAGGCAGTAATTGATGAATATATCGGAACAGCCGAACCTGTCGGTTCACGTTCCATATCTAAAAAAGAAGGACTTGGTCTTTCGAGTGCCACAATCAGAAACGAAATGTCAGACCTGGAGGAAATGGGTTATCTTATACAGCCGCATACCTCAGCGGGCAGAGTTCCGTCGGATGAGGGATACAGATTTTACGTAAATTCTCTTATGAGCAAATATCAGCTTGGTATGGAGGCTATTTACTCTCTTCAACAAGCGCTCGAAACCAAGGTAAGTCAGTTAGAAAAAATTATACGTAAGGCTCTCACACTCACATCTTCACTGACCGACTACACAACCTTTGTTACAACACCACATCAGGTTTCTAAAATAAGAAAGCTCGATTTGGTGAGAATGGGTTATGGCAAGGTTATGCTTATTATTGTAACACATAAGGTAAGCAATACCGTAATAAGCGAGGATATAAGCGAGGATGATTGTCAAAGACTGTCAGGCATGCTCAATTCGTGTCTTAAAGGTCGCAGTGGTGATGATATAGGCTATGATGACATAAGTATGCTTCAACAAAAAATCGAAGAGCAAATGGATTTAAGCCCGAGAGTTCTGGTTAATATCTTAAACTTTATGTACGAAACAATAAGCTCTATGGATAATACCGAGATTTTTGTTGATAATACAAGCTCTATTCTAAGATACCCCGAGTATCGTGATGTCGAAAAGGCAGGTAAAATGCTTGGACTTTTAGAGGATAAGGAAAGCCTTAAAAAGCTTATGGCAAATGATACGCAAGAGGGAATAAGTGCAAAGATAGGCAAGGAAAATGAGCTTGAGGTTCTTAATGACTGCTCACTTGTAACCGTAAATTATTCGCTTGGTGATAAGGCAGTCGGTAAGATAGGGGTCATAGGCCCAAAAAGAATGAATTATGCAAAGGTGTTTGCAAGTCTGGATTTAATTTCAGCAGAAATTGATAAGATTTTAAGTAATTATATTTTAGACGATAAATAAGGAGGACAAAATGGCAGAGGAAAATAAAGACGAAACTCTCGAGACGGAAGAAGTCGAAACCTCAGAAGAAGTTAAGGAACAAACTAAAGAAGAGGAATTAGAAGAAAAGATAAAAGAGCAAAACGATAAATATATGCGTCTTATGGCGGAGTATGATAATTTCCGTAAACGCTCTCAACGTGAAAAGGACGCAAGATATGCAGACGCGATAATTGACTCTATAGAGCAAATTCTTCCTATAGGCGATAATTTAGAAAGAGCGTTGCAAACTGAAGTAACAACCGAGGAGGCACAAAAATTTAAAGAGGGTGTCGAAATGGTTATGAAGCAGTTTAAAGAAGTTTTAGCAAAGCTTGATGTTACGGAGATTGAGGCGGTTGGCAACGAATTTGACCCAAATCTTCATAATGCAGTAATGCACATTGAGGACGAAACTATAGACACCAACACAGTAGTCGAGGAATTTATGAAAGGCTACATATACAAAGGTGAAAGAGTAGTAAGGCACTCAATGGTTAAGGTAGCAAATTAAATTTTGAAAAATTTGTCCATCTTGGCATTTTTTTGCTCGGGGCGGTATCAATATACAGCACCCTCGCAACAAAACACCAATCTGAACAAATTGAAATTTGTCCATCTCGGCACTGTGCCAAACTCGATGTATATAAATACGACTTCGTTTTGCACAGCACCAATCTGAACAAATTTTTACAGATTTAATATAAAGGTTAAAAACGTAGGGGACGGCGTCCTCGACGTCCCGAAAATTCAACATATATGTAATTTAAGAAAGGAAATGAATAAAAATGGCAAAAATCATAGGAATCGACTTAGGTACAACAAACAGCTGTGTAGCAGTTATGGAGGGCGGAAACGCTAACGTAATCACAAACAGCGAAGGTGCAAGAACAACACCGTCAGTTGTTGCTTTCCAAAAGGACGGAGAGAGAATTGTAGGTCAGGTTGCAAAGCGTCAGGCAGTAACTAATGCAGACAGAACAATAATGTCTATAAAGAGAAAAATGGGTACTGCAGAAAAGGTTGAAATAGATGGAAAAGCATACACACCGCAAGAAATCAGCGCAATGGTACTATCAAAGCTAAAGGCTGACGCTGAGGCGTATCTTGGCGAAACTGTTACACAGGCAGTTATTACAGTTCCTGCATACTTTAATGACTCACAACGTCAGGCAACAAAGGACGCAGGTAAAATTGCAGGTCTTGAAGTTTTAAGAATTATAAACGAGCCAACAGCTGCTGCTCTTGCATATGGTATGAGCGATAAGGACCAGACAATAATGGTATATGACCTTGGCGGCGGTACATTCGATGTTTCAATTCTTGAAATCGGCGACGGTGTATTCGAGGTTCTATCAACAAACGGTGATACAAAGCTTGGCGGAGACGACTTCGACCAAAGAATTATAGACTATCTTGTAGCAGAATTCAAAAAGAGCGAGGGTGTAGACCTTTCAAACGACAAGATGGCTATGCAAAGACTAAAGGAAGCTGCAGAAAAGACAAAGATTGAGCTATCTACAACAACAACATCAAATGTTAATCTTCCGTTTATTACTGCAGATGCAACAGGTCCAAAGCACCTTGATATCACAGTAACAAAGGCCAAGTTTGATGAGTTAACTGCTGATTTGGTAGACAGAACATTGGTATCTATCAGAAATGCTATGAAGGATGCTGACCTTACTCCATCGGATATAGACGAAGTTCTTCTTGTTGGTGGTTCATCAAGAATTCCTGCAGTACAAGAGGCAGTTAAAAAGGAAATGAACAAAGAGCCACACAAGGGTATTAACCCTGACGAATGTGTTGCAGTAGGTGCTGCAAGACAGGCAGGTGTTCTTGGCGGAGAAGAAACAGGCGTACTTCTTCTTGATGTAACACCGCTATCCTTAGGTATCGAAACAATGGGCGGAGTATTTACAAAGCTTATTGAGAGAAATACAACTATCCCAACAAAGAAATCACAAATCTTCTCAACTGCTGCAGACGGTCAGACTTCTGTTGAGGTTCACGTTGCACAAGGTGAGAGAGAAATGATTCAATATAACAAAACTCTTGGAAGATTTAACCTTACAGGCATTGCTCCTGCTCCACGTGGTGTACCTCAGATTGAAGTAACATTCGATATCGACGCAAATGGTATTGTAAATGTTTCTGCAAAAGACCTTGGTACAGGTAACGAGCAGAAGATTACAATTACTGCTTCAACAAATCTTAGTGATGAGGATATCGAAAAGGCAGTAAAAGAGGCAGAAAAGTATGCCGAAGAAGATAAAAAGAGAAAAGAAGAAGTAGAAACAAGAAATAATGCCGAGTCTTTGGTATATCAATCAGAAAAGACATTAGGCGAAGTTGGCGACAAGATAGATACTGCTGACAAGGACGCAGTAACTGCTGAGATTGAAAAGGTTAAAGAGGCACTAAAAGGCACAGATACAGAGGCAATCAAGGCTGCAGCAGAAAGCTTGCAACAAAAATTCTACTCAATTTCAGAAAAGCTATATCAACAAGCAAATCCTCAGGGTGCACAACCAAATCCTGATGACTTTAACGGAGCAAATCAGGGCGGTGCACAAGGTGATGACAATGTTTATGAGGCAGACTACAGAGAAGTTGACAACGACTAATTAAAAATCAAATAGAAAAAGCACAGCAAAACAAGTTGTTGTGCTTTTTTCCCTTAGATACTTTACAAAACCTAAAATGTATTGTATAATAAAGTGCGGTAGGTGAAAAAATTGGCTGATAAAAGAGATTATTATGACGTGCTTGGTGTCAGTAAGGGCGCAAGCGATGCAGAAATAAAAAAAGCATACAGAAAAGAAGCAAAAAAATATCATCCTGACCTTAACCCCGGTAATGCAGAAGCAGAAGCTAAGTTTAAAGAGGTAAACGAGGCATACGGAGTTTTATCCGACCCCGAGAAGAAATCGCGCTATGACCAGTTTGGTCATGCGGGAGTTGACCCCAACTTTGGCGCAGGTGGCGGCGGATTTAACGGTGCAGGTTTTGATTTTGGAGATATATTCAGTGATATATTCGGCGGTTTTGGTGGCTTTGGCGGACAAAGCCGACGTAACGGACCAAGACGCGGTGCCGATTTAAGACAAATTATAAATATAGACTTTACCGAGGCGGCATTCGGTACAAAGAAAAAGATAAATATATCAGTTCAGGATAAGTGCGATACATGTAACGGTAGCGGTGCAAAACCCGGCACAAGTCCTGTTACGTGCGGAAGATGTCATGGAACAGGTCAGATACAAATTCAGCAACGTACGATGCTTGGTTATATGACCAACGTAACAACATGTCCTGAGTGTAACGGTCAGGGTAAAAAGATAACAGACCCGTGTAAAGACTGCAGAGGTGCAGGCAAGGTAAGAAAAAATAAAACTGTTGAGGTCGATATTCCTGCCGGAATTGATGACGGACAGACAATGCAGATATCAGGTAAGGGCGAAGCCGGCGAGAGAGGCGGCCCTAACGGAGATTTACTCTTAACAATAAGGGTAAAACGCCACGAAATCTTCAGACGTGAGGGTAATGACGTGTATATCACAATGCCTGTTTCGGTTGTTCAGGCAATTTTAGGGGCAAAGCTTACAGTTCCTACAATAGACGGACCTGTTGAGTATGATATTCCTGAGGGTACACAACCGCAGACGCGATTTAGATTACGCGGAAAAGGTATACCATATCTTCGTTCTAAAGGCAGAGGCGACCAATATGTTATAGTAGACGTGGAAATCCCGAAAAATCTATCCGACAAGCAAAAGGAAATCTTAAAGGATTTTGATGATGAAGCATTATATAAAAAGAAAAAAAGCTTTAAAGACAAAATGAAGGAGCTATTTAACTAAAATAAGCAGAGCATTTGCTCTGCTTATTTGCTTTAGTTGCCTCTTTCCGCCATAATAATTTCTATTTCCTGTTCGTTTATTCCTACCATGGCTTCTCCTAAATCCTCTGAAACAGTAGCAAGGATTTTGTCGTCATAGTAGTTTGACACTGCCTTTACGATTGCTTCGGCACGTTTTTTTGGATTTCCTGATTTAAATATTCCCGAACCAACAAAAACGCCTTCCGCTCCCAGATGCATCATAAGTGCCGCATCAGCTGGAGTAGCAACTCCGCCAGCTGCAAAGTTCAGTACGGGAAGCTTGCCGTTTTCGTGTACGTATAAAACAAGGTCAAACGGAACGCGTAGTTCCTTGGCAACCTCATACAATTCGTCTGTTGACATTCCTTTAATTCTTCTTATTTCGGACTGCATCTTTCTCATGTGGCGTACTGCCTGAACAACATCGCCCGTTCCTGCTTCGCCTTTTGTCCTTATCATCGAAGCTCCCTCGTTTATTCTGCGCAAAGCCTCGCCTAAATCTTTTGCTCCACATACAAACGGAACTTTAAATTCCTTTTTGTTAATGTGGTGTACATCGTCAGCGGGAGAAAGAACCTCACTTTCATCTATGTAGTCTATATCAATAGCCTGTAAAATTCTCGCTTCTGTAAAATGACCTATTCTGCACTTTGCCATAACAGGAATAGATACAGCCTCCTGTATTCTTTTTATAATTTTGGGGTCGCTCATACGAGAAACACCGCCTGCGGCTCTTATATCTGCGGGGACACGTTCAAGTGCCATAACTGCACGGGCACCAGCCTCCTGTGCAATTTTTGCCTGTTCGGGTGTGGTAACGTCCATTATTACACCACCTTTAAGCATCTGTCCGAGGTTTTTGTTAAGCTCATACTTGGTGTTTGTGTTCATAATTAAAATCTCCTTTGTTTTTATTGACAAATTGTCTTGTCTTCATTATAATTATACTACAAACTGACATTATTAAAAGTGCTAAAATAAGAATAAAATGGAGTGTCAATATGTATAATTTAACATTTGTATATGATAAAAATATCAAAAAATCGTTATATGAGCAGCTTTATGAGCATATAGCAAAGGAAATACACTTGGGACGGATTTTGGAGGGGGAGAGGCTGCCATCAAAAAAATCGCTTGCTTCGCATCTAAAAATTAGTGTAAATACAGTTGAAACGGCGTATTCTATGCTTGTGGATGAGGGGTATATAGTACCAAAACCCAGAAGCGGATATTACGTGCTAAAAGTTGAAATGCCTGTTTTAGATGAGGTCAGTTCGTTGCATAAAAATGAGGTCAAAAAAAGAGATGATGATAAATATAAAATAGATTTTAAAACAAATTCCACAGATGTAAAATCTTTTCCGTACGCAACGTGGGTAAAGTTATCAAGAGAAATTATGTATTCCAAGCCCGAACTTCTTGATGTGGGAGATTTCAGGGGAGATATCGAACTACGCGAAAGTATTGCCAAATATCTCCACGAGTTTCGGGGTGTACACACAAAACCGGAAAATATTGTAATTGGTGCCGGTATTGAATATCTTTTAACTCTTTTAACTCATATTCTTAAAGGTAAAATTTATGCAGTAGAAAATCCGGGTTATTCAAAGGCAGAGCTAATTTTTAAAAATAGTGCCAATGCAGTAAATTATATTCCCGTTGATGATGGAGGTATGAGTATTGAGTATCTTAATAACACCAACTCCGATATTGTGTATCTTACGCCATCGCATCAGTTCCCCACAGGAGCTGTTATGCCAATTGGACGCAGACTTGATTTGATACGGTGGGCGACGCAAAAAGCGGGCAGATACATAATAGAGGATGATTATAACGGTGAATTTAATTTTGGAACAAAGCCCATACCTGCAATTCAAGGTTTGTCGCAGGCGGATAGAGTTATATATGTGTCTACATTTTCACGCATACTTGCTCCTTCAATCAGAATATCTTATATGGCTTTGCCTGATGAACTTATGAGTGAGTATGAAAAACATTTCTTCGGCTATACCTGTACTGTACCAAGATTTGAGCAACACACCTTAAATAGATTTATAGAAAGAGGATATTTTTCAAGACATCTTAACCGTGTAAAAAATGTATACAGAAAACGCTGTGAAGGACTTTATGAAATACTGAATGTTGAAGATGTACAAATAAGCGGTGAAAAGGCAGGGTTGCATCTTCTTATCAGAACTCCCGATGCAGAAAAATTTATAAAAACAGCAAGGGACAGAGGAATAAAGCTTTATAGACTTGATGATTATTATTTTTCATCGCCTCAACAAAGCAGTGATACTGTTATAATAGGCTACGGCGGTTGTTGTGATGAAGATATAACAGAATTGGAAAAGGTAGTAAAAGAAGTATGGAAAAAATGACTAAATTCTTGCTTTTCTATTGAATATTTAAAAAAAATGTGTTATAATCAATGTATATTGCTTAAAATTTGAAGGTTTTCTAAAAGAAAGGAATGGTGCAAATGCAACCTAATATATATAAACTCTCAGAAATGACAAAAGAGCAGTACGACTTTATAATGAAGAGAGCTGAGCTTGATATTACCGAGCAAATGAAAATTGCAAAAGAAGTCTCGGATGATATAAAAGCAAGAGGCGACGAGGCTGTTTTAGAGTACACCGCCAAGTTTGATAAGGTTAGTTTAACTGCTGATACTATGAAGGTAACACCTGAGGAAATCGAAACAGGTTATGCGCGTCTTGATGCAAAAACAAGAGAAGCAATAGAATATGCATACAAAAACATATACGATTTCCACGAAAAGCAATTACCTGAGGAAATGTGGTTTACAATGGTAGATAACGGTCTTATGGTAGGCGAAAAAACAACACCGATTGTTGACGTGTGCTTGTACGTTCCGCACGGTAAGGGTTCGTTCCCGTCAGTTTTGTGTATGTTGGGTATTCCTGCAGTTGTTGCAAAAGTACCAAGAATTGTTGTTGTAACACCTCCAAACGAAAAGGGCGAGGTTGATGATGCAATTTTAGCAGCTGCAAAGATAATAGGAATAACAGAAATCTACAAAGTAGGCGGAATACAGGCGGTTGCAGCAGTTGCATACGGAACAGAAACTATTCCTAAATGCCATAAAATTATAGGCCCTGGTAATAGTTATGCAACAGCGGCAAAGAGAGTTTTATCAAACCACATAGATGCAGGCTTACCGGCAGGTCCGTCAGAGATTATAGTGCTTGCAGACGAAAAGGCAGACCCGCACAAGGTTGCGCTTGACTGGATGATAGAAGCAGAGCATGGCCCTGACAGTGCGGCGCTATTAGTTACTCACTCAAAAGAGCTTGTTGATGCAGTTATCCCGATTGTGAATGAGCAATTAGAAAAGATTTCTCCAAAGAGAAAAGAATTTATAGAAATAAATCTTACTACATATGGCGGTGTAATACTTACAGATTCGCTTGAAGAATCAATCGACTTTGTAAACGAGTATGCTCCTGAGCATATGGAGGTTATGACAGAAAAACCATTTGACGTACTACCTCTTATAAAGAATGCAGGCGAGATATTGCTTGGCGAGTACACACCTGTTACACTATGTAACTTTGTACTTGGTCCTAATGCAATATTGCCTACAGGCGGTTTTGCAAAGACATTTTCATCAGTAAGTGTTCAGGACTTCTTAAAGCGTTCATCAGTAGGCTATGCATCAAAGGATGGCTTTGAGAATGTAAGAGACTATGCATACCGCTTTGCAACAGTTGAAGGCTTTGATACACATGGGTTAGCCGTTAAAGAGAGAAAGTAATTTGAAAATTGATTGTCATATCTTGCACACCTAAACATATAACTATTAAAACGAAAAGGGGTAAAACCTATGGAAAAAATATCTGTAACACGAAAAACAACAGAATCTGAAATGAAAGTAGTTTTTGATTTTTCGCCAATTAAGCCCGATTACAGAAAGCACATAAAAACACCTATCACGTTCCTTAACCATATGATAGAGCACATTGCATGGAGGGGTGAATTTAATATAGACGTTGATATGTCCTTAGACGAATTTACACTCTCTCATGTAATTTGTGAAGATTTGGGAATTGCTATGGGTAAAGCCGCAAAGGAATACATAGATAAAACCGACGGAGCAATGGGTTTTGGTGATGCGGTAGGCATAATCGATGAGGCAAAGGCACAATGTGCGATAAGCTTTGAGTCAAGAGCGTATATTGATATAGACTACCATGGCTGTGAAATTGAGCCTACAGTTGAGGGTATGTATTCACAGGATTTGGAAACATTTTTAGAGGGTTTTGCACAGGGTGCATGTTGTACACTTCACATTGACTTATTAAAAGGTCATAATGGACACCACGTATGGGAAGCAATTTTCAGAAGCTTTGGTCTTGCCATAAACCGAGTGTTTGAAGTTAAGGAAAGCAGAAAAGGAATGACGAGTGGAGTGGCAGGCAAAATCGAATGGATTATAGATTAGAAAGGAAAATTACAATGGCAGTAAAACATATAAAAGCACCAATAACAAAGGATGTAATAAAAGAATTAAAGGTTGGCGATAGTGTACTCATAAGCGGTGTAATCTACACTGCGCGTGACGCTGCACACGAGAGAATGACAAGACATTTTAAAGAGGGCGAGCCATTCCCGATAGATTTAAAGGACCAGATGATTTATTATGCAGGTCCTTGTCCTGCAAAGCCGGGCGAGGTTATCGGCTCATGCGGTCCTACAACTGCAGGCAGAATGGACGCGTACACGCCAATGCTTTTAGATAACGGTCTTGGAGCTATGATAGGCAAAGGCGTACGTTCAAAAGAAGTTGTCGAGGCAATAAAACGTAACTGTGTTGTATATTTTGGTGCAATAGGCGGTGCCGGTGCATTGATTGCAGAATGTATAAAAGAGGCAGAGGTTGTTGCATATGATGATTTAGGCACAGAGGCAATAAGACGTCTTGTGGTTGAGGATTTTCCAGCAGTAGTTTTAATGGACTGCGAGGGAAATGACCTCTACGAAATTGGTCAGAAAGAATATAGAGAAATATAAAATTGAGCAAAACTAAAAAGGAGACGAATATATTTCGTCTCCTTTTGTTGTACATTGTAGGGGACGTTCACGAACGTCCCGCTATAAATTTTATCATTTATGCTTTGTTTTTGCTTTTTAAACTGTCCATTTCCTCGATGCTTATTGTTCGTGTATGTGCAGTATGCGACCACTCTGTTTTGTTTTTGTCTATCATTCCTGCTATTGCAATCGGTACCCAAGTGAAGTTATATATGATATATCCCAAGTAGAATAAAATCATAGATGGTTTAAACTCACGTCGTTCGTACCATATAACAAACGGAGTGTAGCAAAGCTGAACAAGAGATATAACGCTCCAAATCATCGGACTTTCAAAAATATAGTTAAGTTGCCAATATCCGAGATTTCCGTCAGGGTAGAAGGTCTGCGCATATGCGAAGAATGTTATTATACCCATCGCAATAATTCTTATTGGCTGAACAAGGTATGTTGCACAGTCTATGCAGGAGATATTTCCCTCTTTAATACCTTTTTTAATAAGCTTCCAGAAATATCGTGATGCAACATCACAATGACCTTGCATCCAACGTTTTCTTTGTTTCCATGACTGAACGAGTGTAAGAGGCTTTTCGTCATATACCTTTGCATCATATGCAAATGCAACCTTTTCGTCATTTAAACATAGCTTCATTGTAAATTCCATATCTTCGGTAAGACATGTTGCACCCCAACCAAGCTTTTTTAATGTTTCGAGTGCTATTATAAAACCTGTTCCGGAAAGCTCGCAGCACAATCCTATATTGTATCTTGCTTGTTGGAAGATTCGGTTTACACACCAGAAACAGAATGAGTATGATGCACTTATCCACGAATCATACGGATTCTTACTGTCTAAAAATCCCTGAACAACTTTAAAACCCTGATTTGCCTTTTCGTTCATTGCCTTTAAAAATCCGGGGTCAACAAGATTGTCTGCATCAAATATTGATATATAGTCATACTTATCGCCCATATCAAAAAGCTTTTCGAAAATCCATTCAAGAGCAAAGCCTTTGCCACGTTTGGTTGCATCAGTTCTCTCGTATACTATTGCACCTGCATTCCTTGCAGCCGCAGCAGTGTTGTCTGTGCAGTTATCGGCAATTACGTATATGTCATAATACTCTTGTGGATAATCAATTCTTTTTAAAGACTCAACCATGTTTGCAATTACTGCCTGTTCGTTGTGCGCTGAGACTATAAGCGCGTATTTGTGAAGTTTATCCGAAACTTTTTTGTGTGTATCGTGCTTTTTTATAAATCCGCTTAGTCCCACTAAAAAATAATACATTCCAATGCTTAACGAAAATACTTGCAAAATAATGCTTAAAACCGATAGGAATGACATTCTGTACCTCCATAAAAATTTACATAAAAACCCAATTATAATTATCACAACTATTCTACTATTTTTTGTCTGAAAAATCAATAGTATTTTAAAAAAAGTAAAATTTTATTAAGATAATTGCAATATAACTAAAAATTCACATATAAAACTGTTAAAATGTAACAAAACACTTATAGTGTTCTAAATATACAAAAAACCCCAAAATAACCGTAAATCACAGTCTGTTTTCTACCTGCATAAGCAGGTGGGCAGTTCTCGTTTGTTTTATAAGTCCACTGGCATTGCATAAGCAAAGGAGGCATTTACGCTGCAAACGAAGATTAAATCCCTTGTTAGAAGTGTTGGTAAAAAAAAGACTGCTACACGCGAAATCTCAGGGTAACTTGCGTATTGAATTTTTATTAAGTACATGTTCCAAAGTTTTTGTACTATAACTATTGTAACACATTTTTTTAAAAAAACAATATATTTTATTATATTATTATTTTAAAATTTTGTTACAGATGAAAGATTTTTGCTTATTCGCCGATATTTTCCTCGTCGCGTCTGCAAAATTCATCAAATGCTTTTTGAAGTTGTTCTTCGTCATCAATCATAACAAGCTCTGCATCGTCAGTGTCAAGGTCGCCTATAACTTGCATCAAAAGAACTTCATCGCTTTCCTCTTCCTCAGGCATAACCTCAACAAGTGCAAAATAAGTTACTTCATCAAGTTCAAAAACATCAATAACTTCAAATTCAATAGAACAACCGTTCTCATCTTCAAGCATAATTATATTATTTTCCATTATACTTACTCCTTTCAAATTTAGCGTATTTGCTATAATCATTTTATAACAAGTTTAAAATATTGTCAAGACCTATACTAAAAAATGCGGATTTTACTCCGCATTTTAATTAGTCTGTTAAATTATCAAAATATCCCTGAACAAGAACAACAGGAGTACCCTTGTCGCCGGAACCGCTTGTAAGGTCGCATAGTGAACCGATAAGGTCTGTAAGACGACGCGGTGTTGTTCCCTGAGATGCCATGTTACCTACAAGGTCATCATCCTTTTTACGAATTGCTGATTCAATAGCTTTTTTTAATTCCTCGCCCTTAAGGTCAGCGAAATCGTTATCAGCAAGATACTTGAGTTTAAGCTCGTTTGGAGTTCCTTCAAGGCCCTTTGTATAAGCGGGAGAAACAATCGGATCTGCAAGCTCCCAGATTTTTCCTACAGGGTCTTTAAACGCACCATCACCGTATACCATAACCTCAATGTGCTTATTTGTTGCAGCTAATAACTGTGCCTGAATATCGTTTACCAAATCAAAACAATCCTGAGGGAATAGCTTAACACTGTCTTCTGTTGATTTGTTAGAACCAAGCAGACCATACTTTTCGTTAAAGCCGCTGCCATTTATTGAATGGTTTAGAATTTCATCAAGGCCATAAACAATCTCGGCACCTGCATCACGTAGAATTCTCTTTGTACGTACACGTGTGTGTATATCACAGTTGAGTACATTTTTTGTATAATTTAAAATGACTTTGGGGTTATTTGCAAGAACAATTTCTGCCTCGGCACCGCAGGAACGTATTAGGTCTCCATAATATTTTACATAGTCAACGCCTGTAAAAGGATGTGGATTTTCGCCGAACAACTCTCTGTATTTTGCTTCTGACAGTACATCAGAATAAGGGTTAATACCCGCCTCATCAAGCTGGTCAAGAGAAACCAAAGCATTTCCCACCTCGTCGCTTGGATAGTTAAGCATTAAAACAATCTTTTTTGCACCCTTTGCAATACCTCTTAAGCAAATAGCAAAACGGTTACGACTTAAAATAGGGAAGATTACACCAACTGTTTCGCCGCCGAATTTTTCCTTTACATCCTGTGCAATAGCATCAACAGACGCATAATTGCCTTGTGCACGTGCAACAACAGACTCTGTTATGGCAACAACATCACGGTCGCGAAGCTCAAAACCATCTGACTGTGCTGCCTCTATAACACTGTTTACGACAATGCCTGCAATATCGTCGCCCTCACGTATAATTGGACAACGTATTCCTCTCGAAACTGTACCTACTTTTCTTGACATAAAAATTACCTCCCGGTTATTGACATTTCGTTTCATATCTATTATAATACAAAAGTAGCTATTAGTAAAATAGATAAAACTTACAACAGTAATAAGGAGAGCTTATGAAAACAAAACTTGACTATTATCGTATTTTCTATGAAACAGCAAGGCATGCATCATTTTCGTCTGCAGCAGAGCATATATATATATCACAATCTGCAATTTCGCAATGTATACACCAGTTGGAGCGTGATTTATCTGTCCAGCTTTTTGTTAGGACAAGAAAGGGTGTAACCCTAACAAAAGAGGGGACGCTGTTATTCAAAAAAATCGAAAGTGCCATAAGTTTAATCGAACAAGGTGAAAGCTTGCTCGAAAGATTACATCATTTAGAGAGCGGTTCTTTAATAATTGCGGCAGGTGATACAATAGCAGGAAAGTATCTGCTTCCTTATATTGAAAAGTTTCACCAACTTTATCCCGGAATATGTATTGAGATGGCAAATTCATATTCATACCATATGTTAGAGCTTGTTAAGGACGGAAAAGCAGACCTTGCGTTTATAAATATGCCTGTTGAGGATGATGAGCTTATTATAAAGCCATGTCTTGAAATACACGATATTTTTGTGTGCGGTACGGATTTTAAAGCAAAAAAGAGCTATACATGGGAGGAAATTGCAAATGAGCCTCTTGTGTTGTTAGAGAGGAATTCATCATCACGAAAAAATCTCGATTTTCTGTTTCAACAAAAGCAAATACCTTTAAATCCGCAAATAGAAGTTGCGGCACATGAGCTGCTTATAAAGCTTGCGTCAATTCATCTGGGAGTTTCGTGTGTTGTAGAAGAGTTTGCAAAGGACAGTCTAAAGAGCGGTGTAATAAAAAAGATAAATATTTCACCGTCAATTCCGGCAAGAAGTGTTGGATGCGCGTATGTAAAAAATCAACCGCTTTCTGTTGCGGCACGTGAGTTTTTAAAGCTTATAGGTATAGAATAGGAAAAGGTTATTGATAAATACAGTAATTTGTGGTAGAATAGATTTAACGCAAGTGTTGATATTCAAATTGCTGGCTGATTTTAAAAATATTATACAAGGAGTATAACCAATATGGAAAGACTCACAAAGAAATATGGTCTGGCTACTGCTATATGTATGGTGGTGGGAACGGTAATAGGCTCGGGCGTATTTTTTAAGGCACAGAACGTTCTGGCGGCAACGGGCGGAAATATGCCGATTGGTATTTTATCATGGGTGCTTACAGGAATGCTTATGATTATTTGTTCCCTGCAATTTGCCTCCATGGCAACAAAGTACGAAAAAGTAAGCGGTCTTGTTGATTATGCCGAGGCAACCTGTGGTAAAAATTATGCATACTACATAGCGTGGTTTATGGTAAATCTCTATTATCCCGGTATGACGTCCGTTCTTGCATGGGTATCTGCACGATATTTCGGTGTATTGTTCGGATGGGGTATGACAGGCCCTGAGGTTTTGGCACTATCGGGATTTTTCCTTATTGCCTCATATGTAACAAACACACTTTCACCAAAGCTTGCAGGTAAGTTTCAGGTGAGTGCAACGGTTGTTAAGCTTATTCCAATTACTTTAATGGCAATTATAGGAACGTGTGTGGGACTCATAAACGGAACACTTACCGACAACTTTGCAAATGTTGTTACGCAAGCGGTTGGCGGGACAACAATAAGCGGACTTTTTGCAGCAGTTGTTGCAACTGTATTTGCATATGAGGGTTGGATTGTTGCAACCTCTATCAATGCAGAACTTAAAAATCCAAAAAGAAATCTGCCGATTGCGTTGATTGTAGGGTCTTTAATTGTTGTAGGTGCATACGTTTTGTATTTTATAGGTGTAGCAGGCGGTGCGAGCAGCAAAGTTCTGATAGACGAGGGTGCACCCACAGCATTTGTTAATATATTTGGCAGTATTGGCGGAACATTCCTTAATATCTGTATTGTTGTTTCGTGCCTTGGTACTCTGAACGGACTAATGATGGGTACAACAAGAGGTATGTATGCTATTGCTGTACGCAATGAGGGACCAATGCCCGAGGTGTTCGGTCAGGTTGATTCAAAAACCAATATGACAACAAACTCAGCAGTATGGGGATTGTTTGTGTGTGCAGTATGGTTAATCTATTTTTATGGTGCTAATCTTACAAGTGGTTGGTTTGGGTATTTTAACTTTGATTCTTCGGAGCTTCCTATTATAACTGTTTATGCAATGTATATTCCGATTTTTATTGCATGGATAAAAAATGAAAAGGAAATGAGTGTATCGAGACGGTTTGTTTTGCCAATTATCTCGATAATTGCATGTGTGTTTATGGTATTTGCTGCGGTGTATGCACATGGCATTACTCCGTATCTTGCAGCAAAAGCTGACGGTGCATTTTCATTCCCCGTTATTTTCTACCTTATTGTATTTGCAGTTATTATGATATTAGGTGCAATATTTAAAAAACCTTTTAAAAGATAAAACAGAAAAGAGAATTGCGTATGAAAAATATATTACAGGATGGTGCAAAAAAGCTATCGTTAGAGTTGGACGAAGTAAAGATAGCCAAACTCGAAAAATATGCTGAGTTGTTAAAGGACTGGAACAACAAAATAAATCTTACTGCTATAACTGATGATGAGGGAATAGCAACAAAACATTTTCTTGATTCGTTAACAGCATTATGCACCAATAAAGTACAGGGCAGAGTTATAGATGTAGGAACAGGCGCAGGCTTTCCGGGACTTGTTCTAAAAATTGCAAAACCCGAAATAGAGCTTACATTATTAGATTCCTTAAACAAGCGTATAAACTTTCTTAGTGAGGTTTCGAAAGAACTTGAATTAGAGGGAATAGCTATGGTACATTCCCGTGCTGAAGATGGTGGTGTAAATAAGCAATTCCGGGAAAAATTTGACACTGTTGTATCAAGAGCGGTTGCAAATCTTAAGGTGTTGAGCGAATGGTGTCTGCCATTTTTAAAAGTGGGCGGATATTTTCTGGCACTAAAAGGACCGCTTGCAGACAGGGAATTAGATGAAGCAAAAAAAGCAATAAAAATTCTCGGCGGCGAGGTTGATGGGGTATACGAGGCAAATATTCCGTTTACCGATTTGTCTCACAAAATAATTATTATAAAAAAAGTACGACAAACACCGACAAAATATCCCAGAAAACCCGGTATTGCGACAAAAAAACCAATCGAATAATTAAGAATAATGCACAAAAAAATGAATAATTAAAAATAATGGCAAATTCCGTCGATGGAATTTGCTTTATTTTTTGGGAAAATATGGTATAATAGTAAATGTAAGGCAAAGGTATGCCGCGTATGCATACACAGGGTCCCCCAATACCCTGTCTACCCCCTATGTCTTACACCTTCCACCACCGAGGGGTTTTCGGCGGCGGTTTAAGGTTTTTTATCCGCCGCCAAAGGCTTCTTAAAATACATACAGCCAGGCTTTCTTGTGCCCGCAAAAAGCTTGAAAAAAATAATGCGGGCAGAAAGGCTATGTTATGCTTGGCATTTTAAAAACAAAAAAAGAGGTGCTGATGAATATACCTCTTGATGAAATTGCGCCCAATCCGTCGCAACCAAGAAAATACTTTGATGAAGAGGGACTTGAGGAGCTTAAAAATTCAATATTGGAATATGGTCTTATACAACCTATAACAGTAAGACGTTCGGACGATGGGTGCTCTTATGAGCTTATTTCGGGAGAGAGGCGGTTTCGTGCGTCGGTGAGAGCGGGACTTAAAACAATAAAAGCATATGTTATAGAAAGCGACAACAAGAAAAGTGCAATTCTTTCGCTCTTGGAAAATCTCCAGCGTGAGGATTTGTCCTTTTTCGAAGTTGCACAGAGTTATGAGTCGCTTATAGGCGAACAGGGAATGTCTCAGGAAGAGCTTGCGGCGCATATGGGGACAAGTTGTTCTAATGTTGCAAACAAGCTAAGGTTATTACGTCTTTCGTCAGTCATAAAGAAGCTGATACGTGAATATAATCTGACTGAACGTCATGCACGTGCGCTTTTAAAGTTAGACAGCGAAGAGGAGCAGCTTGAAGCAGTTAAAAAAATGTGCCTTGGTAACATGAGTGTTGACGATTCGGAGGATATGGTCAGAAAAATGCTAAACCCCATACATAAAAGAAGCAATATTCCCGTCAGGGAATTAAGAATGACTAATATTGCAATTTTTAAAAATACTGTCAAAAAAGCAGTAGATGTAATGAAAAATGGCGGTATTGATGCAAATATGGTCGAAGAGGAATTTGACTGGGGTACAGAGTATCGTATATTGGTAAAAAAAGAAAAAATAAGTTGAAATATTTACAGGAAATAATTTATATAAAGTTAATCCGTTGTTTATAATTTTTTTACATTTTCATAGTATAATATATTTAGATGGGAATAGTAATATTTTATATATACATAGAATAAATATAAATAGATTACAAAAAACTAAGGAGGATTACATAGTATGGATAATACAAACAATCAGGCAGTAGTTATAGGTTCAATCGAGAGCGATTTTGAGTTTAACCACGAAATTTACGGTGAGAAATTTTATACATTCTCCGTACAGATTCCGCGTCTTAGCGGTGCGGCAGACAGTGTCAGGATAATGGTTTCGGAACGCCTTATTATGGACGGTGAGTATGAAATTGGCGATAAGGTAGAAATTTCGGGACAGTTCAGGTCCTATAACAGCATTGATAATGGCTCAAACAGACTTGTTCTAACTGTTTTCGCAAAGGATATAGCGCATTTTGATGAGGATGAAAACAAAAATCCCAATTCACTGTTCCTAAACGGATACATATGCAAGGAGCCTATATATCGCACAACGCCATTCGGAAGAGAAATAACAGATATTCTTCTTGCAGTAAACAGGAGCTATAACAAATCAGATTATATACCAATAATTGCATGGGGAAGAAATGCCCGCTTTGCAAAAACACTTAATGTTGGTGATAATGTGAGAATCTGGGGACGTATCCAGTCGAGGAAATATCAAAAAAGGCTTTCCGAAGAGGAAATTATTACAAAAACAGCATATGAGGTATCAATAAACCGAATGGAGCTTGTTGACCCTGATGACGAATATATAGATGAAATGGAAATTGATGAGCAGGACATTCCAAATCTTATAACTGAATAATTTAAGTAATGGGGCTGTTTTAAAAGGAATTATTTTAAAACAGCCCAATTTGGGGATAGGAAAAAAAGATTCAGAATGAACAAACTGAGCAAAAGCAAGGCATAGCCTTGCTTTTGTATGCCCGAAGGCGTACAAGGGTACGTCGAGTGGCGAAGTTTGTTTATAGCAAAAAGGCTTAGATTTTAGAAAGATAAATAAAATAAAAGTTTCCCCCAAAATATAGTTTTTTGGCGTTATAAACTTTATAATTTCATAATATTAGTGCCTTTTTGCGTTCTGGACTTTTTTAACATCCCCAATTTTTATTTCATCATATCTACTGCAGTATCTAAAACTGAGCCTATACTTTTAAATACACCCTCTGTTTTTTTGGCTAATTTATGATAATTTTTTTGTGCATTTGGATTTGCCATCATAGAAACAGCGGCGCCTACAACCATACCCGTTGCCATTCCTTTAACAAATCTGCCTGTTCCTTGCATATTCATATGGTATTCCTCCAATCATAAAAATATATTTTTCGGATAAATTTTTTTATATCCTTAAATTTATTATTGAACAAATACAACAAAATAACCTATGAAATTTTAAAGAAAAATTACAATATTTGGTTTACATTTAAAATATTTCTTGACTAAATTTTAAATAATGTTATAATTATTATGGAGTGGATGTTCATAACGTGTCAAACTCACAAAAAGTCAAAACAGAACGAACTTTGCTTCGGCGTGGAGGTATTAAATATGGCAAATATAAAAGCATTCAAAGGATATAGATACAACAGTAAAATGGGTGATATAGGAAAGAATATATCACCGCCTTATTATAACATTGACTCTGAGGAAAGAAATAAGCTGTATGAATTGAGCGAATATAACTCAGTAAGACTTTTTAGCGGAAAAAGCTTCGATAGCGATAATGAAAATGAAAATAAGTTTACTCGTTCTGCCAATTATCTTAATAAATGGATAAGCGAAGATGTTTTGGTTCGCGACACGGAAGAAGCAATCTATATGTATGAACAGGTAATGACTATTGATAATGTGCAGATAAACAACAGAAGCTTTGTTTCTCTGGTTGAGCTTGAGGCACTTGGAGAGGGCGCAATAATGTCCTGCGAGGAAGTGCGGGAGGTTTCAAGACAAGACAGATACGATTTTCTTACTGCAACAAATGCAGATTTGTCAATGGTTTCATGCCTGTATGTAGAAAGGGAAAAGGAGCTGTTAAAGCTTATGAATGATATTGCCGAAGAAGAACCCGATATGGATTTTGTCTCGGAGGATTCGGTACATCACAGAATATGGGTTATAAGCGAAAAGCAGACAATAGACTATATTGTCGAGCAGTTTAAATCACTTCCGCTTTATATTACAGACGGTCAGACACGTTACGAAACCTGTCTGCAGTATCGTGATTTTATGAAGAAGAACAATCCGCATCATACCGGCAAAGAACCATATAATTATACAATGGTATCGCTTATAAATTCAAAATCAGACGGTATTGCAATTGTACCTTTGCACAGATGTGTAAACACACCAAAGGGCTTTAAGCAGGATTATTTTGTTTCTGCGGTACAAGACCACTTTAAGATAGAAAAAATAATTGTAGACTATGGTGATGACTCGTTTGTAGATACAATGAGAAAGCAAATTGCTACAAAACGTCTTGATACCAGGATTGCAATGTATTGTGGCGGAGACTTCTTTTACCGCCTTACATTAAAGGACAAGGACTATATTAAGAAAAATCTGTGCACCGATATGTCAGAGGATTATTGCGGACTCGATACGGTTGTGCTTAATAAATTGATTTTAGAGGATATATTGCGCATAGATTCATCAAATTATGAGGAATGCGTAAAATCCAAACGTAATCCCGATAAATGCTATGAGGGAGTAAAGGACGAGCAGTATGAGGCTATTTTCATACTTAATCCTGTAAAAATTGAGCAGATACGTAAGGTTACGGAGGCGGGCGAGAATATGCCGCAATACACATTAAGTGTGTTCCCTAAGCCTGCAGTTGGTGTAATAATAAATATAAAAGAGGATTGAAAGGTATAACAAGATTATGATTCCTGTTGAAAAAAACAAGGTCTATAAATTAGAGATAACAGCAGTATCCTCAGACGGAAATGGTGTTGGTCATATTGACGGATACACCATTTTTGTTCCTAAGACGGTTGACGGAGATATAATAGAGTGCCTTATTGTTAAAGTAAGAACAAAGTTTGCATATGGTAAGGTACTAAGTATTTTAAATAAATCCTCTTACAGACAAGATGCACAGTGCAGTGCATATAAACGTTGCGGCGGTTGTCAGCTGATGCATATAAATTATGAATATCAAAAGGAAATTAAGCGTCAGTTTGTAAATAATGCATTGCAGAGAATAGGTGGCTTTGAGGGTTTTGAGGTTGATGGTATAGACACATTAGAAATTCCTTTAAGATACCGAAATAAAATGGTCTTTCCAATAGGTGAGGATAAAAACTCTGGTATTGTAAGTGGCTTTTATGCACAAAGAAGCCATGATATAATTCCAATAGAGGATTGTATGATGGGAGATATTAAAAACCGTGATATTTTAAAAGCAATAAAAGAATATATGTATGAGTGCAACGTCAGTGCATATGATGAAGAGCAACACTCGGGAATAATAAGACGCGTATTTTTAAGAAATTCATATAGCAATGGTGAAGTTATGGTTGTAATTTCAGCAAACAGTGATGAGCTGCCGCAAAAGGATGTTTTAACAGATAAGCTTTTAAAAGTAAGCGAGCGCATTGTAAGTATAATACTCAATATAAATAAAGAAAGGACAAACCTTGTTTTAGGAAAAAGCAATGTAACTTTGTACGGGAAGTCTTGTATTAAGGATATACTGCTTGGTACAGAGTTTAAAATTTCACCGCATAGTTTTTATCAGATAAATCCTGTTATGACCGAGAGGTTATATAAAAAGGCGCTCGAATATGCACAGATTAAAGATACTGATATTGTTATGGATGTTTACTGCGGTATAGGCACAATATCCTTGTGTGCAGCAAAATGTGCAAAGGAAGTTATTGGTGTAGAGATTGTAAAAGAGGCAATAGAAGATGCCAAAGAAAATGCAAAGAATAACAATATAACAAATGCAAAATTTTATGCTGATAGTGCCGAAAATATTGTTCCAAAGCTTATAGATGACGGAATAAGACCGGACATTGTAATACTTGACCCACCAAGAAAGGGCAGTGATGAAAAAACACTTGGTGCTATTATTGAGGCAAAGCCGCAAAGGGTGGTTTATGTGTCGTGTAATCCCTCTACCTTGGCACGCGATGCAAGATTTTTGTGCGATAGGGGATATAAGTTAGAAAAAGCAATGTGCTATGATTTATTCCCGAACACTGTGCATATAGAATCCGCCGCACTTTTTGTAAGAGAATAAAAAACAGTTGCAAAAGCTATGCTTTTGCAACTGTTTTTAGTTTTTCTTTTCATTATATACAGGCTCACAGGTTAAATTCATACCAAGACGTTTAAATGTTTTTGTATCGGATGATGAGAGAATAACCGATGAGTGAACCTCGCAACCCTTGAGTTTATCGAGTTGGTTCATAGCAAGCTCTGCATTTTTATCTGTTGCAGCGCAAATCGAAAGTGCAATAAGCACTTCATCTATGTGAAGTCTTGGATTTCTATTGCCAAAATGGTTTGTTTTTAGTCTTTGGATAGGCTCTATTATTGCGGGTGATATAAGATGTATATTATCATCAATATCTGCAAGTGTCTTTAGCGCATTCAGTATAAGTGCTGCAGAAGCACCAAGCAAAGACGACGTCTTGCCTGTAACAATAGTTCCGTCGTGTAATTCGAGCGCAGTAGCAGGTAAGTCTGTTGATTGTGCTTTTTTTAGTGCAGGTGCAATAACTGTACGGTCATTTGTTGTAATAGATGCCTTATTCATAAGAAGCTCAAGCTTTAGGATAACGTCATTTTCTACTGTGCCTTTCTTCTGGTCGCACAGTGCAGTATAATATCTCCTTATTATTTCCTGATTTGATGCCTTTCTTGTAATCTCATCATCTATTATGCAGTTGCCTGCCATATTCACACCCATGTCTGTAGGTGATTTATATGGGCACTCTCCCAATATCTTCTCGAGCATTGCATTCACAACAGGGAAGATTTCTACATCTCTGTTGTAGTTTACGGTGGTATTTCCGTATGCCTCAAGATGGAACGGGTCAATCATATTAACATCATTAAGGTCTGCGGTTGCTGCCTCATATGCAAGATTTACGGGGTGTGTAAGAGGAAGATTCCAGATAGGGAATGTTTCGAATTTTGCATAACCTGATTGTATTCCCTTTTTATGCTCATGATAAAGCTGAGAAAGACATGTTGCCATTTTACCGCTGCCAGGGCCGGGAGCAGTAACAACAACAAGTTCCTTTGTGGTTTCGATATATTCGTTTTTGCCATATCCGTCATCGCTTACGATTTTGGATACATCTGACGGGTATCCGTCAATATTATAGTGCTTGTACACATTTATTCCTAAACGTTCGAGTCTTTTCTGGAATGCTGTTGCACTAACCTGACCGTTAAAACGTGTTAAAACAACACTTCCCACATAAAGACCTATTGATTTAAAACATTCTATAAGGCGCAGTACGTCTACATCGTAGGTAATACCTAAATCGCTTCTTCTTTTGTTTTTTTCTATATCGGAAGCACTTATTACAATAACAATTTCTACACTTTCTTTGAGCTGCAAGAGCATTTTAAGCTTACTGTCAGGCTCAAAGCCGGGCAGTACGCGAGAAGCGTGATAGTCGTCAAAAAGCTTGCCGCCAAACTCTAAATACAGCTTGCCGCCAAATTTTGCAATTCTCTCTTTAATATGCTCAGATTGCATAAGTAAATATTTGTTATTATCAAATCCGACTGACGTCATTATATACACCTCATCTGCTTGTTAATTATCATACTATATTATTATATAATAAAACACAAATAATTTCAAGTAGTGTTTTACATTTTTTAATAAGATAGATTACATTGAGGCGAATGGATTTTGTGAATTTTATCTGATGAAACATTGTAGGGGACGGCGTCCCCGACGTCCCGTTAATATGTGATATAGAAAAATAAAGAAATCTGCATTTTTGCGGATTTCTTTATATAATCAATACCTTATCAATCAAAAACTGTAATATCATCAAGTGTTATAAGTATTCCGTCTGCAATGCCCTTTGCGACCTTATCCTGATACTCGTTAGTTATCATTTTCTTAAGATCTTCTGTGTTGGAAATAAACCCTACCTCGACAAGGCAAGATGGCATATTTGTTCTCTTTGTTACCGCATGCTCGGCAGTTCGTACACCTCTGTTTACCGCACCTGTGTTCAAAAGCATTCTGTTTAAAATATTCTTTGCCAATACACTGCTCGTTGTACCATAGAGGTTTTCGTTGTTGGATTCGGCATAATATACCTCTGTACCAAATGCCTCGTTATTTTCTGATGAGTTTATATGTATGCTGACAAATAATGCAGCGTCTAAGTTATTTGCAAATGCAGGACGCTCAACAAGTGTTTTATACACATCAGTGCTTCGTGTCATATAAACCTTATAGCCGGCATCTTCTACAAGCTTCTTAACCTTGTTGGATATAGAGAGCGTCAAATCGCTCTCTTTTATAGTTATATCCTCATCAAGCTTGCCTAATGCACCGGGGTCGTTTCCGCCATGGCCTGCGTCAATAACAACGTACTTTTCCGTTGCAGTATGTATTATAGGTGCTCTTGTAGGTCTTGGCGTTATTGTAGGAGTCGGTGTTGTTATGGGACTCTGTGTAGCTGACGGTTTCTGCGAAGCAGTGGGCTTTGGAGTTGTACTTACTTTCTCTGCCCTTGCTGAAATAATAACGGTGTTGTTCTTTGTTTCAAAACCATAGCTCTTAAGCTTGTCCGTATCTATAACTATTCTTGCCCTTTCAGGACTTATTCCCACTCTTACGGAGTTGATTCCGCCTTTATTTATATCAAACAATGTCTGACTTAGCTTTATATCGGTATTTGGAAAGTCTACTACAAGTCTTTCAGGGTCGGTTAGTGTAAAGTACGAATATTTTGTCTTTTTATCAAGCTCAACCGAAACGGAAATCTTGTTACTTTCAGGCATGGTGTATGTTAGTTTAGTTATAGTTGACCTGTCCTCTTCGGGAGCCGGTGTTGAGGCGGGTGTCGGTGTTGCTGTTGGTCTGATTGGTGTTTGTGTTCGCGTTGGAGTTTTGGTCGGTGTTGGAGTTTTTGTTGGAGCGGGTGTGGGTGTTACAACAGGTTTTGGTGTTACTACTGTATTACCCGAAGAATCCACTAAAATAGTACCATTCGCCTCATCAAAATTCACATCAAGACCTATTGTTTCGCTTATAAAACGAACGGGTACCATTGTCTTTGTGTTATAACCCATCTTATTTATAAGCTTTGGCACAACATTATCTGGAATAATGGTCTTCTGACCGTTTACCATTGCAGTATTATCATTTATTCTAAGACGTATATACATAGCATCTCTTATTATCTCTACAGTTTTAGTATCCTGTATATAATTAACTTCTGCACCTATAGCCTCGCATATTTCGCGAACGGGAACGAGTGCCCTGTCATTGAAAATAATCGGCTCCATATCGGAATATACAGGTTTGTTTCTTACAACAAGCTTATATAAATTTCCGTCGTAATGATGTTGTGCTCCGTCATATTCTAAAATAAGAGCGGAGGTGTTCGATTGTAAAGCTAATAACAGTGTAAATATAAAACACAGGCATATAATAAGCTTTTTCAAAATAACACCTCCCGTTAGAAAATTATTCGCTGAATTTATAACCAAAATGGTCGTATGCAAGCTTTGTTGCAATTCTTCCCCTTGGTGTACGTGATATAAAACCAAGTTGCAGAAGATATGGCTCGTAAACATCCTCGATAGTGTTTGCCTCTTCGCCAATAGTGGCTGCCAATGTATCGAGCCCTACAGGACCTCCGTCAAACGCTTCTATCATAGTTTTTATCATACGTGAATCTATTGTATCAAGACCAAGCTCGTCTACTTCCATTTTCTTGAGTGCAGTATCCGCAGTTTTATAATCTATATTGCCATCTCCCTTAACCTGAGCAAAGTCGCGTACACGCTTTAGGAATCTATTCGCAATACGTGGTGTTCCGCGTGAGCGCGAGGCTATTTCTGCTGCACCGTCCTCATCTATTTCGACATCTAAAAGCGAGGCGCTTCGTATTACAATATTTTTTAGTTCTTCGGTTGAATATAGCTCAAGGCGGCTTATAACACCAAAACGGTCTCTTAATGGTGCACTTAAAAGTCCTGCTCTTGTTGTAGCGCCTATAAGTGTAAACTTAGGTAAATCTATACGTATAGACTTTGCTGCAGGGCCTTTGCCTATTATAATATCCAATGCGTAGTCCTCCATTGCAGGATACAAAATCTCCTCAACGGTTTTGGACATACGATGAATTTCGTCAATAAACAAAATATCATGCTCCGAAAGGTTAGTAAGAATTGCCGCCAAATCACCTGCTTTTTCTATTGCAGGGCCTGATGTTATTCTTATATTTACACCCATTTCGTTTGCAATAATTCCGGCAAGAGTTGTTTTTCCAAGCCCCGGTGGACCATATAATAAAACATGGTCGAGTGCTTCGCGGCGGCTTTTTGCCGCTTCTATGTATACGCTGAGATTTTCTTTTGCTTTTTCCTGTCCTACATATTCGTCGAGCGTCTTGGGACGCAAGCCATATTCAATTTCTGCGTCTTCGCTGACAAATCCGCTTGTTACAAATCTTTCTTCTTCGTCAAACAAGTTAAATTCTCCTTATATCATAAGTATTGCGAGAGCCTTTTTTATAACTTCCTCAGTAGTAAGACCGTCTGCAACTTTTGCGACTGCCTTTCTTGCTGCATCGCTTGTGTAACCCAATACTACCAAGGCACTTATTGCCTCGGTTTTTGAGGTTGTGTCGGTATTGGTTTGCGATACTTCAATGTCAACATCCAAGTCCTCTGTTTTAAGCTTATCCTTTAACTCTAAAATAACACGCTGTGCCATTTTAGGACCGACACCCGAAGCTTTTGTAATTGTTTTTATATCGTTTGTGATAACTGCAACAGCAAACTTCTCGGGAGTAGTAACTGAGAGTATAGAAAGAGCAACCTTAGGACCAACGCCCGAAACAGAAATGAGCCTTGTAAACATTTCCTTTTCCTCGATAGTTGTAAAGCCATAGAGCTCCATTGCATCTTCACGTACATTAAGATAAGTGTACATGGTTACAAAATCTCCGATGTTTCCTACAGAATCCAGACTTAAAAGTGATGTGTATATTAAATATCCCACACCATGTGAGTCTATAACGACAAAGTTAGTGTCTTTTTTTTCTAAAGTTCCTTTTATATAGTAATACACAAAGCTTCTCCTTAAAGATTTTTCAAAATTCTTCTATTTACATAATACAATATTTGAGGAAAATTGTCAAGATATTCGGCATATTACAATATATTTACAAATAATCCAAAAACTTATGAACAGCCTGTTTTTGTAAACAATATTACAAAAACAGAGAGGGCAGTCTGTATAAATTCTATTGCTCAAACAGATAAATCCTGTGGATTTAAAACTCGCAATAACGAATTTATACAAACCGTCCTCTCTGTTGTTATATATTGTACACCTAATTAAAATGGCATCTTCCGTATGTCTTTGTTATATCTGCGATTTTTTTGGAAAGCTCATCTGTTAAAGTGCCATTTTTCATGCGCCATCTCCAGTTAGTACCCATTGTAGACGGGAAGTTCATTCTCGACTCGGAGCCAAGCTCTAAATAATCCTGCATCTGAATAATTACCGTATCACCAACACTTGCAAATGCAGTTTTTATAATTGCCCATACAAGTTCTTTTTGGGTCATATTTTCGGCATTTATGTACCTCTTGCAAAACTCAACAGTTTTTTTATCTGCCTCGCTTAACCAACCAATAATTGTGTTGTTGTCGTGAGTGCCTACATATACCACGCAGTTTTTTGTGTGGTTGTGGGGGAGATAGATGTTATCGTCAGAGTCAAATGCAAACTCCAAAACTCGCATTCCCGGGAAAGAACACTCGTTTAACATTGCAATTACTTCGTCAGTTAAAAATCCCAAATCCTCGGCAATGAGCGGTAGTTTTCCCGCCTTGCTTTCTATAAACTTAAAGAACTGAGCACCCGGACCCTTTTTCCATTCGCCATTTGTGGCATCCTTATCACCATAGGGGATACTGTAGTAGCTCTCAAAACCCTTAAAGTGGTCTATTCTTACAATATCATAGAGCATTGTAGAAAACCTTAGCCGCTCTATCCACCAGTTATAATCCGTTTGATGATGTCTTTCCCAGTTATATAGAGGATTTCCCCAAAGCTGACCGGTGTCAGAGAAAATATCAGGCGGGCAGCCTGCAACTGATTTTGGTACAAGATTTTCGTCCAAGTCGAATAAGTCGGGAGATACCCACACGTCGGCACTGTCGATAGCTACGTAGATTGGTATATCGCCTATTATTTTTATACCCTTTTCGTTTGCATAAGTCTTAAGCCTTTGCCATTGCTCAAAAAATTTAAACTGTAAAAATTCCCAGAATTCAACATCTTTCTGGTGTTTGGTTTTAAAAAGCCACAGAGAATGAGGGTCGCGCATTCTAAGAGCATTATCCCATTCGAGCCAACACTTGCCCTCGTTGGCATATTTTATGCTCATAAAAAGTGCGTAGTTTGAAATCCAGATTTCATTTTCCTCTAAGAACGAATTAAAAGCAGTCAAATCTGTTTTTAAAAATCTCTCATATGCCTTTCTTAAAATATCAAAACGATAGAAATATATATTTGAGTAGTCAACCTCGTCCTTGCCAAAATCCCATTGTACTGCGTCAATTTCCGATTGCTCCAAAAGCCCCTCCTCACAGAGAATGTCAAGGTCAATAAAATAGGGATTTCCCGCATGAGTGGAAAATGACTGATATGGTGAATCTCCGTAGCTTGTAGGGGAAAGGGGTAGTATTTGCCAGTACGCTTGTTTTGACTTAGCCAAAAAATCGACAAAATTGTATGCCTCTTTACCCATTGTGCCTATGCCATATTTTGAGGGTAGTGAGGATATATGCATTAAAATACCACTTGCTCTCATAATAAGTCTCCATTTACTATATTTAAGATTTCGTTCGGGTCGGATATAATAAAATCTGCGCCCGCCTCTTTGAGTTCATCAAAATCACGAAAACCCCATAATACTCCGCAAGAGTGCATTTTAGCATTTTTTGCAGTCAGAATATCAACATTCGAATCTCCTATAAAGAGACACTCACATGCTGAAACACCGCAATGCTCTGCTATTTTCAGTGCTATATCGGGTTCAGGTTTTTTCTTTTGATTATCCTTTTGTCCTATAACAATATCAAACATATCGCCAAATATTGTTTTTACAATGTCGCATACTACATTATCAGGTTTGTTCGAGCATACTGCAAGACGGAGATTCTTCTTTTTAAGGTTTTTTAAAAGGTCGGGTATTCCGTCAAAGACAGTTGTTTTTTCGAGGGGGTTACCCTCATAGGCTCTGTCATATATAAGCTCTGCCCTGGAAAATATTTCAGGTGTATCTATATTGTGATATTTAAGCATCCGATGTAAAAGTGTTTTCTTACCATCTCCGGCAAAATACTTAAAATTCTCAGAATCTATTTCATCATAACCCATAGTCCTGAGGGTATAGTTTCCAAAATGTGCAATGCCGCCAAGCGAATCCACAAGAGTTCCGTCAAGGTCGAATATACATAGTTTTATCATATTTTTTTCTCCTGATTGTTAATTCATTGCAATATCAGACTTTAAAATCTTATTGCATTTTTCTTTTAAAAGCTTATATTTATCGCTTAAAAGATATTTATCTTCTGCCATTATATCGGCGGCAGCCTGTTGCGCAAGCTTTAAGATATCCCTATCATCAAATAAATTTGCGATTCTCATTTCGGGCAAGCCGTGTTGACGTGTGCCAAAAAAGTCGCCCGGGCCTCTTAATTTTAAATCCTGCTCACTTATATAAAAACCGTCGTTTGAGATTGTCATTGTTTCCATTCTCTTTTTTGCAACTTCGCCAAGACCGTTGTTAAATAGTATGCAGTATGATTGAGTATTACCTCTGCCTACACGACCTCGTAACTGGTGCAGTTGTGAGAGACCGAATCTTTCTGCATTCTCTATAATCATCACGCTTGCATTGGGAACATTTACGCCAACCTCTATTACGGTTGTGGATACAAGAATATCAGTTTTGCCCTCCATAAAGCTGTTCATTATGGAATCCTTTTCCTTTTGCTTCATTTTTCCGTGGACAACACCAATGTTCAGGTGAGGAAAGGACTTAGAAAGCTTTTCACATAAGTCCACTGCATTTTGGAGGTCGTTTTTTTCTGTTTCTTCAACAAGCGGACATACAATATATACCTGTGCACCCTCCTTGACGGTTTTCTCTGCAAATGTGTATATTCTTCTTCGCATAGACTCGTCAACTGCATATGTTTTAACTGTCTTTCTGCCCGGAGGAAGCTCGTCTATAACACTTACATCAAGGTCTCCGTAAAGGATAAGTGCAAGAGTTCGTGGTATTGGAGTTGCAGACATCAACAGCATATGAGGGTTTTGTCCCTTTGCTGCAAGCTTTGCGCGTTGCTCAACGCCAAAGCGGTGTTGCTCATCTGCAACAACAAGTCCGAGATTCTTAAAAGTTACATTATCCTGAATGAGAGCGTGAGTTCCTACAATGACGTGTGCATCTCCGCTTTGGATTTTACTTAGTGCCCCGCGCTTTTCGCTCGCTTTCATTGTACCCGAAAGCTTTACAATTTCTATACCCATGCCCTTAAAGAAAGCGGACAAAGTATCGAAGTGTTGTGATGCAAGAATATCTGTAGGTACCATCATGGCAGCTTGAGCACCATTTTTAACACTAAGATATATAGCAGCTGCTGCAACTGCGGTTTTACCGCTTCCTACGTCGCCCTGGACAAGTCTGTTCATAACCTTGCCGCTTTTTACATCTGCTGCAATTTCGTTTAGTGTGCGTTTTTGTGCGTTTGTGAGTTCAAATGGCAGAGTATCAGTAAAATCGCGTATAAGTCCTACATTTGAAAATACAAGACCGTCTTTTGAAACCTTTTCGGATTTATGGTTAAACAGAGCTAATTGTAATATAAGCAACTCCTCAAAAACAACACGCTCACGGGCGGTGTTGTAGCTGTTAAAGTCCTCGGGGAAGTGAATGTTCTTCATGGCATAGTTTATTTCGGCTATTTTATATTTCTCACGGATATCAGCAGGAATATATTCCTCTATTTTACCCTTTGACTCGAGTGCTTTTTCCATTGTTGATTGTACTATTTTCTGGGTAAGATTACCCGTAAGTGGATAGATGGGTATTATTTTGCCCGTAAAATGAAGCTGGTCTGTTTTTTCGAATATTGGATTTAGTATCTCCTTTTTACCAAGCCTTGTGGCGATTTTACCGTACAGAATGTATTTTTCGCCCGGTACAAGTTTATCTGTTAAAAATCTGTTATTGTACCAAATGGCAGTTATCCGGCCTGTTTCGTCGTGCGCAATCATAGTAGAAATAAGCATATTTTTTCGTATATATCTGTCTTGAACAGGCGAAAAAACAGTGATACATAAGCACACTGTTTCTCCGTCAATACATTCATTTATTTTTTTTAATACCGTTCTGTCCTCGTGAGCGCGTGGGAAGAGATATAGCAAATCATCGACTGTGTATATGCCTTTTTTGTTGAAAAGCTCAGCTCTCTTTTCGCCCACACCCTTTAAATATTTTATATCCATTATTCTATTCCTATGATATAATAATAAACGTTCTGACCTCCGTTTTTGAGCATAACTTCTATTTCATCATCCTCATATTTTTCTTCAAGATACTTTGCCAAGTCCTCTGCTTTTGACTTTTTTGTGTCTTTACCGTAGTAGACGGTTATTATTTCGGTATCATCATTTATCATAGAATCAATCAAATCTTTGGCAACCTTTTCGGTATCTCTTCCGACAATGGTTATGTCTGAGCCTTTAATACCCAATATATCGTCCTTATGGATTTCGAGGTTGTCGATTTCGGTATCTCTTACTGCATATGTGATTTGTGATACCGCAACGCGTGTAATTGCCTTGTTCATGGCCTTTTCGTTATCCTCGGGGGATTTTTGTGCATTAAATTCTATCATAGCATTTATGCACTGCGGCAAATTAACAGTAGGAATTACAATAACCTTCTTATCTGTAACGAGCTCGTTAACCTGTTGCGCTGCCATAATAATATTTTTGTTGTTCGGGAACACAAAAACAGTTTTTGCCTTTATGCGCTTTACTGCCTTTAGTATATCATCAGTTGACGGATTCATTGTCTGTCCGCCTTCGATTATCTTATCTACTCCCAGGTCTTTTAAGATTGTACTAAAACCCTTTCCGCAGGAAACTGATGCAAAGCCATAATCTTTTGTTGGTTGCTCGCTTGACTTCTTTGAAGTTGATTTTTTGGAATTCGTAATTTCTACTTTTGCAACTCTTGGTACAGACTTATCCTCGATAATAGATTCATGCTGATGTTTCATATTATCTATTTTAAGATTTATCATTTCACCAAGCTTTATTGCTTCTTCGAGAACAAAGCCCGGATTATTGGTGTGGATATGTACCTTTACCACATCCTCGTCATCTATTACAAGCATACAATCGCCTTTTGGTGAAATGGCGTCTCTGAAGCTGTCTACTTCTGCACCGCTCTCGTATTTTTCTATAATGAACTCGGTACAGTATTTAAACTTTATTTCTTCTTTAACAACCGTCTCAGGTTTTGAAATTACAGGAACACTTGTTTCGCTGCCGTCGTTTTTTTCTATAATCTCGCCGTTTTTTAAATAGTGAAGTGCGCCCTCTAAAACACATATCCAACCCTGACCTCCGGCATCTACAACACCGGCTTTCTTAAGTGTAGGTAAAAGTTCCGGGGTGTGAGCAAGTGCTTTTGAACCGCGTGATAGGGCACCGTCAAAAACGGATAAAATATCATCACATTCGCCGGCAGTCATTTGCGCGCCTGTTGCAGCCTCACGTGCAACAGTAAGGATTGTTCCCTCAGTAGGCTTCATTACAGCTTTGTATGCAGCATCTGAGCCCGACATAAGTGCGTCGGCTATTTCTTTTGCGCTACACTCTGTTTTGCCTTTTAAGCTTTTAGAAATTCCTCTGAAGAATTGTGACAAAATAACACCAGAGTTTCCTCTTGCACCGCGAAGTGTAGAAAATGCCATAGCATCAGCGGTTTTTGTAAGAGAAATATCTGTTTTGGTCTGCAACTCCGTTGACATTGCCATCATTGTAAGCGACATATTTGTTCCCGTATCTCCGTCAGGTACGGGGAATACGTTTAATTCATCAACTTTTGCTTTATTGTTATATAGATTATTTGCACCGGATATTATCATCCCGGCAAAATCTAATCCATTTAATTTATTCATTAGTCCACCCTTACGCCTTCCACCTTGACATCTGCTCTTGTAACCTTTAAGCCTACAGCTTGCTCGATAGTATAGCGTACACGATTTACTATGCTTTTGCAGATGGTATTTATATTTACACCGTATTCAACGATAATATGCAACTCAACAACAATTCCGCCATCAACAACATTAACATTGATGCCTTTTGTCATTGTATCGGGCATGAGAAGACTTACAATACCGTCTGTTTTGTTTTTTGATGCCATGCCAACAACTCCGTAGCATCTTGATGCCGCTTCGCCGGCAATTTGTGCCACAACTGAGTTTGATACAGTAACATCACCTAAACCTCCGTCGGTCTTTAAAATCATAGAAAATCAGTCCTTTCTACATATAGTATATTTAAGAAATTTATTTTTAGTCTTTACAATCCATTATATATTATAACAAAAAATAACATGTACGTCAATACGTTTGTAATAAAAAGCGTTGTGTTTGCAGTTGACTTTTAAATAAATAGTTGTTATAATTAGCATTGTAGTAAATAAAAGAATGGAGATACTATGTACGAATATAAGACGCTCGATAACGGAATAAGAATAATTGCAGAAAAAATACCGCATTTAAGGTCGGTATCTATAGGCGTGTGGATAGGGAATGGCTCAAGGCATGAGGATAAAAACATAAACGGTATATCGCATTTTATAGAGCATATGCTTTTTAAGGGGACACAAAAACGCAGTGCAAAGGATATTGCATATACAATAGACTCGGTTGGCGGAATGATAAATGCATTTACTGCACGTGAATATACCTGTTTTTATACAAAAACGCTTGACTCGCATGCTGACATTGCAATGGATGTACTCTCGGATATGTTATTTTCGTCGCTGCTTAAAAATGAAGATATAGAGCTCGAACGGAATGTTATATACGAAGAAATAGGTATGTATGAGGATAGCCCCGAAGATTTGGTTTTTGACCTTGCCTCCGAGGCGGTATGGGGCGATACACCTCTTGGCAGAACTGTTTTGGGAACAAAAGAGAGTTTAGCAAATATAAATTCAGATATAATGCGCGATTATATAAAAACCCACTACACATCAAAAAATATTATAATATCTGTTGCAGGAAATTATGATGAGAGGTTTTTTGATGTGGCACAAAAATATTTTGGGACACAAAAAATTGCGGATAAAGGACCGGATATGGAAAAATGTTTTTATGTTCCCAAAAATATAGTAAGGGAAAAAGACATAGAACAGGTGCAAATAGTTACGTCATTTAACGGGATTGATGTGTATGACGAGTCAGTAATGCCACTGCTTGTATTTAATAATATTTTCGGTAGCGGTATGTCGTCGAGACTATTTCAGAATATACGCGAAAAGTACGGACTTGTATATTCAATAGGTGCCGGGCATTGTGCATATATAGATTGCGGAACATTTGATATTTCCGCTGCAATGAATGCAGATAACTTAAAAAATGTATGTTCACTTGTTTGTAAGGAGATAAACAGAGTAAAAACGGAAAAAATATCATATGAGGAGGTTGAAGCCTCAAAAAGACAGCTAAAAGGCAGTTATATCCTTAGTGCTGAAAGTACAAGTGCAAGAATGCAGGGTGCGGGACGTTCATTATTACTAAATAAACCAATATACACACAAGATGAAATGTTGCATAAAATTGATGCTGTTACAACAGATGATGTTGCAAAAATAATAGACAGAATTTTTGATAAATCCACATTGTGTATTACTGCTCTTGGACCTGTAAACTCGGTTGACGGATTGTTTGACGAATTGGTATGATTTATTCCACATTTTGCGTTATAATAGGGATTTTTTGAATTAAAGTATAATTTGAGTTTTCGGTATTGACAATATAAAAAAATGTGTTACAATATGCGTAAATGGTGTAATATCCGAAATAAATAATGGTGAATTTCTTGGTAAAGGAGAATAATTATGAATCATTTTGTAAAGGTGCAGGAAAATGGTTATGACGACACCAACTGGCAAAAAACAAAAACAACAAGAAGATACGTACATCCGCCAAGGTCAGAGAGAATGTTTACATTGTGGGCAGAGGGAAGAATTCTCTTTGGTGATGTAATTGACGGTACTGACGTTGAGGATAAAAAGAACGGACACGAGTACTACGATGATTTGGTAAGCTGCGGCATATGGATGCTTCAAGGTAAAGAAAAAGAACAGTTCGACTTTACAAAGGTTGAGAATGTTATTACCCAAAGCGGTGTTCCGATACACGGAGTTAAGTTCACAACAGATGATGTAGAAGTATACGAGGAAACGTTCTGTAACACAGAAAGAAAAACAAGTTGCTACATAAAGGTAACGGTTGCAAACAAAGGCGATAAAGAAACAAATACAGATTTAAGCTTTATGTTAAGAACCGGCAAGGAAAAGCAGCTGCTTACTTCAGGTGATAGCGACCAGTATGCTGATTACGAGCCTGACGTTAACAAATGGAAAAAAGACCACCCTGCAACATGGAAAATGGATGATGGTGTATTTACAGATAGTGAGAGAAAACTGTATGTTTTAGAAGGTAAGGAATTTGATTGGTGCGAAAAATGCGGTTGCATACAGTATAACATAAACCTTAAACCGCAGGAGAGTAAAGAGATTATATTTGTTCTTAACAAGGGCGAGGGATTTGAAAAAGATTACGATAAAGCCAAAGAAGAAACAAAAGCATTCTGGGAAAAGGAATTATCACGTCTTAACAAGCTTCCGCAGAATTGGTATAAAGATGAAGAAAAAATGAAAATGCTACGCCACTGGACCGCACAACTCTTACAGTGTATGGCATACTCGGTTGATAAAGACTATCTTTTGTTCAGACAAGGCGGTCTGCAGAGAATTGTGTGGCCGGGTGAGGTGAATGTATGCTTTGAGGCTATGGCGCAGATAGGAGATTTTTCAGATTATTTGGAAGATACTCTTGATACATATTTTAACGTAATGCAGGTTGAGAGCGGCGAAGTTATAAACATAGGCATATACTGGGCATGTGTTACAGGAACTGTTTTGTATTCGTTGGCAAAATATTGTATGCATATGGGTGAAAAGGGCGAAAAGTGCTACCAAAAATACCGCGATCAGGCATTTAAGGCATTTGAATGGATAAGAGCAACAAGAAACTCAACAAAGGGTATCGAAAATATTGGTCAGGGCTTTTTTCCGGATAAGAGAAGCTGCGACTGGGTACAAACATTCCAGGCGTGGCAGACCACAGATATTTATACAATATGGGGTATAGAGGCATTTGCCGAGATTACAAAGTTTTTTGATGATGAGCGTGCAAAAGAGGCGGAGAAAGAGTATAACGATTATATGGAAACTTTCCGCAAGTATATCAGACCATTTGCAGATAAGGCAAAGAATAGCGATGAATTATATATCCCGCTTTGCCCTCTTGGTAATGATGATGAGTTTGTAGAGGGCTTGTTTCCGCAGCTTGGTCATGGAGAAATGGCAGCTATGGGATTTCTGACCAAGGAAGAAGCGCATAAACTACATAATGGCTTACTAAATTCTAACAGGGCATACAAGTGCTTATATGGAAGAATGTTCACATCATGGAAAAGACATATGTGGTATGTGTCAACATCGGAATATAAATGGTTCCGTGCATGGAAAAGATTTGGTGAAACAGAAAAGATGCGCGAGATTTTGGATGGTCAGTTTAAATATGCTATGACAGAAGAATATACAATGCACGAAAGATACATAGAAGATGCACCATACTTTTCGCCATGGAGTCCTAACGCAAGTGCGATGGGAAGAACTATTCTTATGATGCTTGCAATGGAGGAAATTGACAAGTAATGGCAACTTTGTATAAAACAGTGTTGGATATGATATAATATAATACAGAGCAAAGTTGAAAATAATATGTAAAAAAAGAAAGTGAGGAATGTACTATGAAAAAGTATGTATGCGATGTGTGCGGATGGGAGTACGACGAAGCTTTGGGCGATCCTGATAATGGTATCGAACCGGGTACAAAGTTTGAGGATCTTCCGGATGATTTTGTATGTCCTTTATGCGGCGTTGGCAAAGACCAATTCAGCGAGCAGTAAATAAAAATACACTCCTAATATTTAAAGCCTGAAACAACAAGTTGTTTCAGGCTTTTTATGTTTTATGATAATTAAATGTTTCGAAACCGACATGCATTATCTCTGTTTATGTTCAAAAAGTTTCTTATTTGATAATTATTACATCAATTTTATATATTCATCCAACTGAATTTCTTCTAATTCTGCAACAAAGTCCGCAAAAATAGTTAAATCTCTATTTACAGAATATTGTTCGAGTGCATTATAGTAATCGAGTCTGTTTTCTTTGGCAACAGAAACGGGTAAATATCCATTAAGCAAAAGTTGATAATTCATAATCAATCTGCTTGTTCTGCCATTGCCATCAACAAATGGATGAATTCGTACAAATTCGGCATGTGTCCATGCAGCAAGTTCTATAGGATTTAATTCTTTTTCTTTTATTTTTAAATCTTCATAGTAATTTTTAATCTGCATATACATTTCGTTCCCTGTAGGTGGGGTAAATCCTGCACCGCTTATTCGGACTTCTTCGTTTCTGTATATTCCGCCAACTATTATATTTTCTGTAAGTATCGAATGTAGGTCTTTAATGATATTTTCATCTAAAGATTTCTTTTCTGCAATGCATTTTTTTACATATTCATATGCTTTTTGGTGATTGATAACCTCATATATTTCACGAAGTTCTTTTCCGCCTATTGCAACGCCATCTTCCAGAACAACTTTTGTTTCCATGAGTGTGAGAGTGTTTCCCTCAATGGCAGTTGAATTGTGGGTAAATGTTAGCTCGAAATCCTTTTCATAAGAAAATAAAGTAACCGGACTTATATTATGCTTATTTTGTTCATAATTAAGTTTCTTTTCTCGTATTCTTTCGAAGTTCATATTTTCATCCTCCTTCAGAGGTTAATTATACGCCAAAAGGGAGCGAATAAAAACCCACTCCCTCCGGATTTATTTTTCTTATTTAAAATATCTCTTCAAAAGTCCTTCCAATCCCTTACCATGACGAGCTTCGTCTCTTGCCATTTCGTGAACTGTATCATGAATTGCATCAAGGCCATTCTTCTTTGCGCATGCTGCAAGGTCAAACTTACCCTTTGTTGCACCATATTCGCAGTCAACTCTCCATGCAAGATTGTCCTTTGTTGTAGCTTTCATGTTAGGCTCTAAATCTTCACCTAAAAGCTCTGCAAATTTAGCAGCGTGTTCTGCCTCTTCGTAAGCAGCCTTTTCCCAGTAAAGACCTACTTCCGGATATCCCTCTCTGTGAGCAATTCTTGCCATGCACAAGTACATACCTACCTCTGCACACTCACCGTTAAAGTTAGCCATTAGTTGTTCGAAAATATATTTCTTATCTTCTTCGCTTATGTCGGGATTATTTTTTACAGTTTTACCGTAAACTCCATATTCGTGCTCTGCTGCAAGAGGTGCATCCTCTTCCATAATAACGAATTTATCTGCCCCTACTTTACATACAGGACATTTTTCGGGAGCACTGTCTCCCTCGTGAACGTAACCGCATACTGTACATACATACTTTGCCATAATAATTTCCTCCTAATAATTTTTATTTAACCGATTTTTTCGCTCTGTCTGCACGTGCTGCATACGCCATAGAAAGTGAGCGATTGACTTTCTATGTAACATCCGAGATTTTCTTCGGTTTTATCACAAAAGTCCTTAAAATCGGGACTTTGCGCATCCAAAACCTCTCCGCACATATTACAAACAAAGTGGGCATGTTGTATTGTAAAAGCGTCAAATCGCTCTTTATCAGATACGACATTAAGCTTTATAATATCCCCGTTTTGTTGTAGCTTTGCAAGGTTACGGTAGACCGTACCAAGACTTATATTGGGAATTTCTTTTTTTAATTCTTCATATACCCAATATGCTGTCGGATGTGAACGCGTGCTTTTAAGCACTCTGAGCAGTGCCTCACGTTGTCTTGAGTAGTTCATTTCGACACGCCCTTTCAAAAAATGATAATCATTATCACTTTCATTCATAGTATATCATTAGATAACGAATTTGTCAATAGAAAAATAAATAATTAACAAAAAGTTAGCTTATGCTAACTATGTGCTAAAAAACAACCCCGTGCATATTATTTCTAAAAGACACGGGGTATAACGTGTAGTTATTTGTTGTCATTTTCTTTAAAAAGATATCCTGTAAGCTTTTCGATTGTACGTATGGGTGCATCATGTGCAGTGCCCCATTCCATATCCTTGTTACGATAATCGAATTTTAGCGTAAATTTATGTATATCATTCTGGATTCGTAAAAGCTCTTTTTCTTGCTTATCCATAAGAGTTTCTATAAATTTTTGTGCATTGGAGTTGTTTAACGATTTTGGAATCATACCCACAACTGCCTTTGTGTGTTTAAGGCACAGACCCTTGGAATTATCAAATTTGGTTTTAAACTCGTTGTCCTTTGACCACATATATAAAAGTACATCTATATATCTGTTCATTGTGTTGCTTACTTTTTGACAGACCATGCAACCGGAGTTTATTTTATCGAGCATATCATATAGAGTTTGTGCGATGTCTGTGTTTTTCTTAAATAGTGTGCTTTTTTTATTTTTCAATATATCTTTTTTTGAATTATTCAATTCCTTTCTTATTTTCTCGAGGCGTGTATCGAGAACAAGTGAAAGGCTTAATTTATCCTGCTTATTGAACATCATTGCAAGATGCTTATTACAAAAACCTGTATTATCCGATAATTCACGGTGGTCGGCCTCCATCATGGCTCCGCCCATTTCGTATTCGATTGCTTCTTTTTCCAGTTTTTCTTCTAAAACACACAGGGGACACTCGCAATCAATTTCATATACCTCGTTTACAGGAATTGTATATATTGTTTCTTTCAAATCAAATCGCTCCTTTTTTGTTATTCATAATCATATTCATCAAGGTCTGAGGCGTACTGCATGGTTGTTGCCCCGTGCGGACCGGCAAATGGCGATACTGTATGTATAATTGTATTTGGTCCGGAATTATTGCCTGAATTATCAAACCATGTTTTGATTTTATATATATCATCAACATATCCGCTTAAAAATGTATCTACCACATATCCGCCATTCTTGTTTATATAAACGAATATAAGACCCTCTGTCTTGTGCTTTGCCATAAGAACAGTATACGAATTATTTTCTGTTTTCTCTATAATATCACACTCATCAGTAAAATGCTTTAGTGCTTCGTCGTGAGTCATCTGTGTATTTTTAAAGGTTTTTATCATATTCCTTACGTTTTGCACATTTTCTATAAACATCAGTGCTGCATTTGGGTTGTTGGGATTTGCAACACAAAGCCCGATTTTTACAAGCTCGCCATGATTATCAAAATACAATGGTTTTAAATTGTATTTTGACATACCTGTTCCCGGACTGTATGTGTACTGCCCTGTAAATTCTCCGTCCTCTAAACCCGAGAACTCGCTTATTGCATAAAAGTCATCGGGGTATGTGTATATAACATTATCCTTAAATCTGTGATAAACTCTCGAAATACCTAAAATTTCGTTTTCGTTTTGAATAAATGACTCAAAGGATATTGTTCTTTCTTGTTCGTTCCATATACTTTTTCCTAAGTATTTTGAATATCCGTATTCGGCATTGGGACTGTCAGAGAGGTCGCCCAAATCCTCTATACATACAGCTGTTCTTCCGCCTATGTTATATCCCTTGACGAAAATACCGTTGTAATATGTTTTTATATCGGTTTTGTATATTGTTCCTGTGATTTTTCCAACCTTGCCTCTTGCAATTTCGTTAAACTCTTTGTATCCGTTATTAAAATATGACGTGATTTTTAAGGTTCTTGTGGCATCGTTGTACTCAACATTAAATCCGTAGCCGTCTAAGTCCTCTGCAATTATAACAGTTCTTCCGCCTATGTTGTATCCGTCGATTGGTTTTCCATTTACAAAGGTGAGAATATCCGTTGAATAAATATATCCCTCGATATTTCCCTCAGCGGATGCAGGACATATTATAAGAAGAAATAATAATATAAAAGCTAAACCGGAAAATATTTTTTTCATTATATACACCTCCATAATCGTTCGGTAAACTAATTATAGCATATGTAATAATTGATTTCAATATTTTTTTGTGCAAATTGTTATATTATTAACGATAAAATGGTAAATTTATGAAATAAATTCTAAAAATGTTTTTTTTGACAAAAAACAGTTTATTTTTTGCATTTCTTGTGGTATACTATAATGGTATAACAATAAACTGTTTACGAGGTTATTAACCATAATAAATATAGGAGGACAATATCATGACACAAAATAAAACAGTTAAAGCATGGCTTGACGAAATGGTTGCCATGTGTAAGCCCGAATCGATCGTATGGATTGATGGTTCAGAAGAACAATTAGAAGAATTAAGAGCAGAGGCTGTTTCAACAGGTGAAATCATTAAGCTTAACGAGGAAAGGCTTCCCGGTTGTTACTATCACAGAACAGCTGAAAATGACGTTGCCCGTGTAGAGGACAGAACATTTATCTGTACCGAAACAAAAGAGGAGGCAGGTCCAATCAACAACTGGATGGCTCCAAAAGAAATGTATACAAAGCTAAGTGCTCTATATGACGGTGCTATGAAGGGAAGAACAATGTATGTTATTCCTTATTCAATGGGACCTGTTGGCTCACCTTTCTCAAAGATAGGTATAGAGCTTACAGACAGTATCTATGTTGTACTAAACATGGCTATTATGACAAGAATAGGTAAGGCTGTAATTGACCAGCTTGGCGACAGTGAAGATTTCGTAAAGTGTCTGCACGCTAAGAAGGACGTAAATCCTGAAGAAAGATATATAGTACAATTCCCACAGGATTCAACAATATGGTCAATCAACTCAGCATACGGTGGTAACGTATTATTAGGTAAAAAGTGTTTTGCACTAAGAATAGCTTCATACCTTGGTATGAAGGAAGGCTGGATGGCAGAGCATATGCTTATTCTTGGTCTTGAGAATCCTCAGGGCGAGGTTAAGTACATCTGTGCTGCATTCCCATCAGCTTGCGGTAAGACAAATCTTGCAATGCTTATTCCGCCTGAATATCTTAAGGAACAAGGCTACAAGGTATGGACAGTAGGTGATGACATTGCATGGCTTCGTCAGGGTCCTGATGGCAGACTTTATGCAATTAACCCTGAAGCAGGTTTCTTTGGTGTTGCACCCGGTACTTCTGTAAAGACAAACTTCAATGCGCTTGAGTCTACAAAGAAGAATACAATCTTTACAAACGTTGCTATAAATAACGACGATATGACAGTTTGGTGGGAAGGACTTGATAAGAATCCTCCTGTTAATGCAACAGAGTGGAAGGGTGCTGAGGTTAATGGTGTTGAGTTTACAGAGGAGGGCAACAAGCTTGCTCATCCAAACTCAAGATTTACAGCTCCTGCTATAAACTGCCCATGTATTTCAAAGGAATTCGAGAACCCTGCAGGTGTTCCTGTTGAGGCTATCGTATTCGGTGGCAGACGTGCTAAGTGTGCTCCGTTGGTATATCAGTCAAGAGACTGGCAACATGGTACATTCGTTGGTGCTACAATGGCATCAGAAACAACTGCAGCAGCAGCGGGTGCAGTCGGTGTTGTAAGACGCGACCCAATGGCTATGAAACCATTCGTAGGCTACAATATGGCAACATATTGGAATCACTGGTTGGAAATGGGCAAAAAGCTTGGCGACAAAGCTCCTAAGATTTTTAACGTTAACTGGTTCAGAAAAGATGATAACGATAACTTTATGTGGCCTGGATTTGGCGACAACATGAGAGTTCTTCTATGGATTCTTGACAGATGCGCAGGCAAGGTTGACGCTGACGAGGTTGCTATAGGTTATGTTCCAAAGGCTGAGGATATTGACATTAAAGACCTTGACATGACTTTAGATGACGTTAAGGCACTACTTACTGTTGATAAGGAAGTATGGTTAGAAGACGTTGAAAACATCAAGGAATACTTTGCACAATTTGGCGATAATCTTCCAAAGGAAATGGCAGATGAGCTTAATAAGTTAGAGGCAAATCTTAAGAAGTAATTAAAAAGAGCACATCACTTATGAGTGATGTGCTCTTTTAATGTTGCTGCAAAATGGGGAGATGTGTCAATCACACGCCCAAAACTATAGATAAAATAGCTGTAATCTGTGTGGAAATATCATTCCATCCGGGTAAATCATATCCAATCCAATTTTTAACAATCAGATATATAAGCGATAATATTGCACTCCACAAAGATGCATTCTTTAGTATTTTTGACATTTTAATCACTCCTTGTTTACTATTTTATATAAAATCCAATACAGAGAATTATTTTGTTGTCTGGCATTTTCCAGACATTTTACCGCTGTATCAACATCATTTATTTCTATTGCGTGTTTTCCGTGCATGAGCTCCCAGATAATATCATTTGCGCTAACGAGCTCTTTCTTATTTGTTTTGCAGTTTATTATGTCATTAAACGGAAAGTTTTTTCCGGGGCATGCTGTTGAGTTCATATCCTTATGACGTATTACAGATGCTGATTTGTATATGCTCCTTAAATGAATTATAAGTTCTGCACCGGACCTTTTCTGCGCTTCACACATTATATCGTTTTCGAAATCACCCTCAAAACAAACTCCTATGGAATTGTTGTTGTAATTTAAACAATGTGCACCCACTGTTTCAACAGGGCGGCCGGCGTAAATATTTCCGTCTTTTCTGACATAATAGTGATAACCTATACCTGCATATCCCTGATTTAAGTGTTGGTTGTGTATGCTCGTTATATCTCCGTTTCCTGCACGGTGATGTAAAATTATGTAGTTTGTCCTTGCTCGGACTGAAAGCTTCTGGTTGAATTTTAGGTTGGTTTTAATAATGTTCATTTTGACCTCCTGTTCATTTTTTTTCTTGATTTTACTGTTTATACTTTTTTATTTAATTTCAATAATTTTTAATTTAAAAAAATATTGACTTTTTGTCTTATTCGTGTTATCATTTAGTTTAAGATTTATTACAATCTTTTTATTAACTTTTAATTTTTCATTTGGCATCCCTCCTTTGGTTTTGACTTGTGAGTTGATAATACATGAAATTTGTCAGAAAATAAAGATGCAAATATGAAAATCAGGGGTGCAAATATTTTTTTATACACTGCAAATGAAAAAAATATGATGTTTTAAGGAGTCAAAAATGCTACCTGCATATTTAAATACGTTGAAAACACAGGGAAATTTCACAATTGAATCTATATCAAATTTGAGTGGAATTCCTGAGGCTACAGTTAAAAATATTTTTTCCGGAAAGACAGAAGATCCGAGGTTTGAGACTGTTTCGGCAATAGTAAAAGCTATGGGAGGCTCTCTTGATGCTATTTATTCTGTAACAAAAACAGAAGATGTAGAGGCGAATTCCGTAATTACTCTTAAGGAATCGTACGAGGAACGAATAAAAGAACTAAAAGATTACTACGAACATTTGCTTGCACAGACAAAAGAACATTACGAGGGTCGTCTGGAGGATAAAAAAGAGCATATTGCAACAATTATGCTTGATAAGAAATGGTTCAGAATTGCGACATGTATATGTGCCTTTGCATTGGTTGTTTTGTTTATTGTGGAGATTCTTACTCCGGGTATGGGTTGGTTCAGATATTAAACCATGTACATACTATACATGAATAAAAAGTAAAAACCCGAAAGCTTTTATTTGGATGCTTTCGGTTTTTTTGTAAAAAATTTAATTATAGTACAAAAACAGAATATAGTACATAAAGAATGTTATTTTGTACAAAAATCTTTTTTATGAAAAGAATAATATTAGTATATTTACAGACTTGAAATATGACACATATTATGGTAAAATATTTTCTATAATTTAGTATGGTGGTTGTATTGTACTAATATTGAGGGAGGTATTTAATATGTCATACGCAAAGAGAGTATTAGAAGATTTAAAGAAGAAGAATCCGAACGAGCCTGAGTTTATTCAAGCTGCAACAGAGATTTTGGAATCTTTAGAGCCTGTTTTGGAACAACATCCTGAATATGAAAAGGCAGCTCTTTTAGAGAGAATGGTAGAGCCTGAAAGACAGATAATGTTCAGAGTTCCATGGGTGGACGATAATGGTAATGTACAGGTAAACAGAGGCTACAGAGTACAGTTTAACAGTGCAATAGGTCCATATAAGGGTGGTATAAGACTTCATCCGTCAGTTAATTTGAGCATAATCAAATTCCTTGGTTTTGAACAAACATTCAAAAATTCACTTACAACACTTCCTATGGGCGGCGGAAAAGGTGGTTCTGACTTTGACCCGAGCGGAAAATCAGACCGTGAAATTATGGCATTCTGTCAGAGCTTTATGACTGAATTGTTCAGACACATTGGCGCAGATACAGACGTTCCTGCCGGCGATATTGGTACAGGTGCAAGAGAAATCGGATATATGTTTGGACAATATAAGAGATTAAAGAACTGCTATGAGGGTGTTCTTACAGGTAAGGGTATTTCATATGGTGGTTCACTAATCCGTCCCGAAGCAACAGGCTTTGGTGCAGTTTACTACACAGTAAAAATGCTTGAACACTTTGGTGATAGCATAAAGGGTAAGACTTTTGCTGTATCAGGTTTTGGTAACGTTGCATGGGGTACAGTTATAAAGGTTAATGAGCTTGGCGGTAAGGTTGTTACAATTTCCGGCCCGGATGGTTACATATATGATGAAGATGGCGTTAGCACACAAGAAAAAATAGACTTTATGCTTGAGATGAGAGCATCAGGACGTAACAAAGTTCAGGATTATGCAGATAAGTTTGGTGTTCCGTTCTATGCAGGTCAAAAGCCATGGGGTGTTAAGGCAGATATTCTTATGCCATGTGCTACTCAGAACGAAGTTGGTATGGAAGAAGCTAAGAAGATTGTTGAAAATGGTATTAAATACTATGTTGAAGTATCAAACATGCCTACAACAAACGAAGCTGCAGCTTACTTAAAGCAAAATGGTGTTATAATTGCTCCTTCAAAGGCAGTTAATGCCGGCGGTGTTGCAGTATCAGGTTTGGAAATGAGCCAGAACTCAATGAGATACAACTGGACAGCAGAAGAAGTAGACGAAAAGCTTAAGAGAATTATGTCAGATATATTCGACAGTTCAATTAAGGCCGCTAAAGAGTGCGGCTTGGGTGATGACCTTGTTGCAGGTGCTAACATTGCAGGTTTCTTAAAGGTAGCAGAAGCTATGATGGCACAAGGCGTTTGCTAATAAAATTACATATAAAAAATGAGTCTCTTATGAGACTCATTTTTGTTTGTATAATTAACCTACTATTTTTTGTATAATACCAAATGCCAATAACGACATAATAAGTCCGGCAGTTAAAACTCCTCCAAATATTGCAAGCAGGCTTTTGCCTTTTTTGAGTCCAAGTAACACTGCCAGAAGGCTTCCTGTCCACGCACCTGTTCCCGGCAATGGTATTGCAACGAATATAAATAATCCCCAGTATCCGTATTTCTCTATTTGTTCTGATTTTGATATTGCCTTTGCTTTTATTTTTTTTGGGATTTTTTCTAACCATTTAATTTTTTCCATGACATCAAAAACTTTACTTATAAATATAAGTATAAAAGGTATTGGGAACATATTTCCCAAAACTGCTGCAATGTATGTGGGTAGGAATGTGGTTTCCATAAAGCCTGCTGCAAGAATAGAGCCACGAAGCTCCAGAAGAGGTATCATAGATACTAAAAATACAATAATCTCGCTTGATATTTTGCCCGAAAGCGACCCGACTATTGATTGTACAACTCCATCCATATTTTAAAATCCTTTCGTTAATTTATAAATTTAATTGGTTTATTTAATACTGTTATATCAACATCATTGTATGCTCCGCCAAATTCTCCGTCTAATGTCCATTTTATGTCAGTGTCGCAAGAAATATGTGCATTTGATGTTTTTATTAAGATAAACTGGTCTGTTTCTTCTATTCCACCATTTATAATCACATTAAGAATTTCCTGTATCTGTAAAAGTGTAACAGGCTTTTTAACGAGAACAATTTCGAACAAACCGTCTGTTAAATCGACAATACTTTCCACGTCCATAAGTTTGATGTCAAATCCGCCAAGACGTGTTGAATTCAGTATAAGTCCAAGTGAGAAATCGCCCTCTATGGTTTTGTCGTCAGTTGTCAGTGTTATGTGATGTGATTCTATTTTGGTAATTCTTTTTACACTTTCCCATACATATGCAGCATTTCCGAAAATGTTTTTTGCCTCCTGAGGTGTATCATAAGATACATCCGTAAAAGCGCCGAAAGCGGCAACATACGTGAAGTGTTTTTTATTGAACAACCCTATATCGCACTCGAATGTTTCCCCGCGGGCTATGTGCCTTGTTGCTTCTATTATATCAGTAGGTATTCCTCTGCTTATGGCAAAATCATTTGTTGTTCCTGATGGAATATAACCTATGGGTTTTCGTTTATCATAATCAAAGGTCATCATTGCACGTACTGCTTCGTTTAATGTGCCATCGCCTCCCGAAATAACGACAACGTCGTATTCCTGTGCTTTATCTGTTATTGCAATAAATGCGTCGTCCTGGCATTGAGTGGGGTGAACGGTTACATCATAATCTGCTTTGGTAAAAATATCAATTATTTCGAATAAATTATTTTTTATATTCGCTTTACCTGATGTGGGGTTGAATATAAACAAAAGCTTTTTGGACATAAAATCCCCGACTTTCTGCTCACAAGTGTTAAAAAATGCGCTGCATATGTGAGCTTATGCAGTATAAAATTGTTTTTTCTTTGTTTTTAACATCTACCATTATTATACTCGTAAATTCAGTCCTCGTCAAGTAAAAAACAAAAAATTACCATTATTATGTAAAAACAATATATTGTGTGTACCATTTAATATGAAATTATTTATACACAACGGATATAAAAAATATGCAAATTTATGACATTTTTCCATATTTAATCAGTAAATAAAAAAAATTTTGTAAAATTTAAAAAAATATAAAAAAACCCTTTACAAAAGCAAAAAAATAGTGTATAATGAAATCAAAAGGCAAATAAAAACAAAAAAAGCCAAAAAAAACAAAAGGAGATGGGTATTATGTTTAAGTCAGATTACGAAATCAAAAAAGAGATTTGCGAAATCGGAAAAAGAATATATACCGACGGATTCGTTGCCGCAAATGACGGTAATATATCTGTAAAGGTAGACGAAAATACATATTTTGCTACTCCTACAGGTGTGTCAAAGGGTTATATGACTCCTGATATGATCTGTAAGGTAGACGGACAAGGCAATCTTAAAGAGCCATGCGGAAAATATAAGCCGTCATCAGAGTTCAAGATGCACCTTAAGGTGTATCAGGAAAGACCTGATGTAAATGCTGTTGTTCACGCACATCCTCCTATTGCTACTTCATTTGCAATAGCAGGTATTCCGCTTGATAAGCTTATCATGCCTGAGGCAGTAATATTCTTAGGTTCAGTTCCGATTGCTCAGTACGGAACACCATCAACAATGGAAATTCCTGAGTCATTGGAGCCATACATTCAACAACACGATGCAATTCTTCTTGCAAACCACGGTGCATTGTCATTTGGTTGCGATTTGAATACTGCATTCTTCAGAATGGAATCAACAGAATTCTATGCAAAGCTACTTATGTATGCAAGACTTCTTGGCGGCGAGCAGGAAATCCCTTGCGGTGAGGTTAAGAAGCTTGTAGAACTAAGAAAGCAATTCAACGTATCAGGTAAGCACCCATTGGAGAAGCTTTGCCCGGGTTGTTATGAGGACGGAACTTGTGAATTGACTCCAACAGAAGCAAACGATAAGTTTGGTTACGAGTCATCAGCTGCATATCATGGTTTCCAACCATTGCCATCACAGGTTTGCTCAAATTCAGCAGCAGGCGATAAAGACCTTGAATCATTGGTTGCACAAATCACAAAGAAGGTACTTGACCAATATAAGAAATAATAATACTTGTCTTAGGCAGAAAGGAATGATATGCTTTGAATATCGATGAAATGCTTGAGGCAGTGAAAAATCAGATAACACCGTCGAAAACGGTTCCGGTTATGCAAAATGGCTTTGCACAAGATGTAAATCTTAAAAAAGCCAAGGTGCTTATTGACGCAGTGGAAAAAGCAGCACAGATTATGAATTTAAATGTTGTTGTGGCTGTTGTCAATAAGGGAGCAAATCTTGTGGCACTTCATGCCATGGACGATTCTTACATAGCAAGCATAAAGGCGGCACAGGATAAGGCATATACGTCGGCGGCACTTAAAATGTCCACACAAAAGGCACTCGAGGAGTCGAGAGGCGGAGCGCTTGATGGTCTTAGTAACGGTAACGGGTTACTGTTGTTAGGTGGCGGCGAGCCGCTTGTAAATGACGGACACTTATGCGGCGCAATAGGCGTAAGCGGCGGCAGCAAGGAGCAGGATATGATGCTTGCACAGGTTGCTGTAAAGATTTTTCAAGTACTTGACTAAAATATAGAAAGGAGGCTTTGTTGGGTGATAGATGAAAAACAAGTATCTGAAATAGTAAAAAATGTTTTGAGCGGTATGGACCTTTCATCTTTAGAGGATAAACCAAAGAGAAAGCAACTTGGTGTATTTGACTCTATGGAGGATGCCATAGCAGCTTGTAATAAAGCATACCAGACATTCAGATATTATAATAAAGAACAAAGAGAAAACATAATAAAAGAAATAAGACGCCTTACTCACGAAGAGGCAGAGACAATGGCAAAGCTTGCTGTTGAGGATACAAAGATGGGTAATGTATATCATAAGATATTAAAACATCATCTTGTAGCTGATAAGACACTTGGTACAGAGGACCTCGAAACAAGAGCGTTCTCGGGAGACAGAGGCTTAACATTGGTAGAGATGGCACCGTTTGGAATCATCGGTGCAATCACACCGTCAACAAACCCAAGCTGTACGGTAATATGTAACAGTATATGTATGCTTGCAGGCGGTAATGCAGTTATCTTTAATCCGCACCCACATGCAAAGCGTATAAGCGCATATGCGGTAGACCTTGTGAACAGAGCAGTTTTAGCTGCAGGAGGTCCCGAGAATATAGTTGTAACAGTTAAAAATCCGACTATGGATACATCAAATATGATGGTAAATCATCCGTCAGTAAAGATGCTTGTTGCAACAGGTGGTCCGGGCGTTGTAAAGATGCTTTTATCAAGCGGTAAAAAGGCTATTGGTGCTGGTGCAGGTAATCCGCCGGTAGTAGTTGACGATACTGCTGATATACCAAAGGCGGGTAAGGACATAATTGATGGATGTACATTCGATAACAACCTTCCATGTATTGCAGAAAAAGAAGTGTTTGTTTTAAGAAATGTAGCTGATGAGTTAATTCATCATATGCAAAAGAATGGTGCGTATCTGTTAAATCAGGAACAAACCGAAAAACTTGTTGATATCGTTACTGTATGGTCAAAGCCTAAGAAGGAAGGCCAACAGCCAAAACGTGTCATAAATAAAGACTTTGTAGGAAGAGATGCTAAATTGATTTTGGCACAGCTTGGTATAGAAGCTAAAGAGGACACAAGATGTATAATCTGTGAAACAGAATTCTCACATCCGTTTGTTCAGGTTGAGCTTATGATGCCAATTCTTCCAATTGTAAGAGTAGAAACATTCGAAGAGGCTGTCGAAATGGCAGTTAAGGCAGAGCACGGTAACAGACATACTGCTCACTTACATTCAAAGAATGTTGACCATATGACAGCATATGCAAAGGCTATCTGCACAACAATATTTGTAAAGAATGCGCCATCATATGCAGGTATAGGCTTCAATGCAGAGGGCTGGACCACATTCACAATAGCAGGTCCTACCGGAGAGGGTATTACCTCACCAAGAAGCTTTACCCGTCAGAGAAGATGTGTACTAAGCGACGCATTAAATATTGTTTAAGGAGGGGATAGAGTTGAATTTTGACGAAAAGGAAATCACAAGATTAGTTGAACAGGTTGTAAAAGAAATGACAGGCAATGCCAAGAGCACTTGCACATGTTCAAAGTCAACAGCTGTTCCAAAGACTGCAAAAGCTGCAGTACTTACTTCGCTCAACAATATTGAAGTTAAAGAATTCCCTATTCCGGAGCTTGGCGATGACGACATACTTGTAAAAGTTGAGGGTTGCGGAATTTGCGGAACAGATGTTCATGAGTGGAGAGCAGACCCATTCGGACTTATGCCGGTAGTTCTCGGACACGAGGGTACAGGTGAAATAGTTGCATTGGGTAAGAATGTTAAGTGTGATACACAGGGAAATCCTGTTAAGGTTGGAGATAAGATTGTTACATCAATCGCAGTTTGCGGTGAGTGTCCAATGTGTAAGCTTCATCCTGAAATGCCAAACCTTTGCGCAGCAGGTAAAATACAAGGACTTCTTCCTGATAAGGAATCAAATCACCTTCAGGGTTGGTTTGCAAGTCATATGCTAATCGAAAAGGGTACTACATTCTTTAACGTATCAGATATGAATCTTGACCAGAGAATACTTGTTGAGCTTGCAGCAGTTGCAATCCACGCAGTAAGACGTGCAACAGATACAGGTCTTATGCCAATGGGTGCAACAATAGTAATACAAGGTATGGGCCCTGTAGGACTTATGGTTTGTGCTTTACTTAAAACAAGAGGTTACAGAAACATTGTTGCTATTGACGGTACACCAATGAGACTTGATATGGCAAAGAAGTTTGGTGCTTCACATACTATCAACTTCAGAGATTTCAAATCAACTGAAGATAAGGTACAGTATGTTAAGGATATTACATATGGTTTGGGTGCAGACTTTGCATTCCAATGTACAGGTGCACCGGCAGCAGCTGCTGAGGTGTGGAAGTACGTGAGAACAGGTGGCGGCCTTTGCGAAATGGGCTTCTTCGTAAATAACGGAGAATGTTCGATTAACCCACACTTTGATATTTGTCAGAAGGAAATTACAGTTGTAGGTTCTTGGACTTACGGAGCATTGGAATATCCTGATACAATTTCATTTGTTAAGCAAGCTTGCGAAATGGGAATACCGCTTACCGATCTTATTACTCACAAGTATGGTCTTGATGAGTTAAACGAAGCAATGGAAGTAAACGTTGCTCAAAAGGGCTTAAAGATAGCCTACATCAATAAGGGTTGATAACGTATGAATGATGCAATAGGTATCATAGAAATGCACGGATTTGTTACTGCAATAACTGTTGCAGACGCCTGTGCAAAGGCGGCGGATGTTAAGGTTATAGCAATCGACTCAAACAAACCCGCAAATGCTGAAACAGCAGAAGTTCCGCTTATTATGGCTGTAAAAATACAGGGAAGCGTATCGGCTGTAAAATCAGCAGTTGAGGAAGGTTCAAGAGTTGCTAACAGCATATCCGGTCTGATAGGTTCACACGTAATTGCAGGTCCTACCGATTGTGCTCAGAAAATGGCAAATCGTTCAAGTGTAGGCCGCGACAGAGTGGGACACGTCAGAAATGGTGCATAAAGGAGGTAGACTATGAAAGCTCTGGGATTTATCGAAACAAGAAGTCTTTTGGGTGCGATAGAAGCCTCCGATGCCATGACAAAGGCAGCGAATGTCGTTGTTATAGGTACAGAAAAGATAGGCTCAGGTTTGGTCAATGTAGTAGTTGAGGGCGATGTAGACGCTGTTAAGGCGGCAGTTGCGGCAGGTGCCGAGGCTGCAAAGACACATGGCGAGCTATACGCATCACACATCATACCAAGACCGCACGAAGAAGTAGCAAAAATACTTCCCGAAATATAATTAAAGGAGGTACATAAATGGCTGAATTTTCGTTGGGATTGGTTGAGGTCAGTGCTCTGGGAAATGCAATCAATATGCTTGATGAAATGGTAAAGGTTGCAGACGTTGAGTTTATTGCAATGGAGCGAAAGCTTGGAGGAAGACTTGTAACAATAGTTGTTAAAGGTTCTGTTTCAGCAGTTAAGGCATCAGTAGATGCGGGAGTTGCATTTGCAAGAGAAAATGACTGCTTAAAAGCATTCCAGGTAATTGCAAGACCACACCGTGAGATATTTAAATTTCTTCACATTGAGGAAGAAGAGGTTAAAGCTACCGCAGAAATTGCAGGTACGCACGTAGGTGCTGTAGGAGCACCTGAAAAGAAAAAGCCGGCAACATCTAATAAAAAGACAGCGTCGGCAACAAAAACAAAGAGCAGTACAGCAAAGAAAACCGGTACTGCAAAGAAATAATGTCAGTAGCGCGAAAGCGTTATATATAAAAAATTTATAAGTCAATAATTTTAAGGAGGATAAAAAAATGGCAGTAGAAGCATTAGGAATGGTAGAAACAAGAGGTCTTGTTGCAGCAGTAGAGGCTGCAGATGCAATGGTTAAGGCAGCAAACGTTACACTTATCGGAACAGAAAGAATCGGTTCAGGTCTTGTAACAGTTATGGTAAGAGGCGATGTTGGTGCAGTTCAGGCAGCAACAGATGCAGGTTCAGCAGCAGGCGCAAGATTAGGTGAATTAGTATCAGTTCACGTAATTCCACGTCCACATGGTGATGTAGAAAAGATTTTACCACAAATCTAATCAGGTAAAAACATTATCCGCGCCGGGGGTATCGTCTTAAATGGTATTTTCGGCGCGGTATCATCATTACACAGTTTAAGTAATTTTAGTTTAGCAAAAAACTCTGTGAAAGGAGTTAAAGAATGAGTAATATACAAGATATGATTACCCGTGCAGTTGTTGATATTTTAAAGCAGCAGGAAGCTAACGAGGGTATAAAAGTTGGTGTAAGTGCAAGACACGTACATCTCTCACAAAAGGATTTAGAGACTTTGTTTGGCGAGGGATACGAGCTTACTCCTAAAAAAATGCTTATGGGCGACCAATACGCAGCTGAGGAGTGTGTAACACTTGTAAGCCCCTCATTAAGAAGTATCGAGGGTGTAAGAGTTTTAGGTCCCGTAAGAAAAGAATCTCAGGTAGAGGTTTCAAGAACAGATACTTTTAAATTAAAGGTGAGCCCACCCGTAAGACCTTCGGGAGAGTTAAAAGGTGCAGCACCTATGGCTCTTGTAGGACCAAAGGGAAGTGTGTTTGTAAATGAATGTTGCATAATAGCAAACAGACATATACATATGACACCACAGGATGCTCAGAAGTACGGTATCAAGGATAATGATGTTGTTGATGTAGAAATTCAAAATTCAAAACCGACCAAGTTTTATAACGTACAGGTCAGAGTTAGAGAAGATTTTAATACCGAAATGCACATTGATACCGATGACGCAAACGCTTGTGCAATAAAAACAGGCGACAGGGTTAAAATTATAGAAGACTAAGTTGATTTTGAAACGAACATCTTATAAAAAGGTGATTATATATGATTATAGGAAGAGTTTACGGTAGTGTTGTATCAACACATAAACTTCCAAGTCTTGTAGGCTATAAGTTTATGCTTGTACAATGTATCGAAAATGGAAAATTGATAGACAAATATTTAACAGCAGTAGACGGAGTAGGTGCCGGTATGGGCGAGGACGTTATTATCACAACAGGCAGCAGTGCGAGAGTTGCTCTTGGCGAGAACGAAGCTCCTGTTGACGCTGTTATTGTCGGAATTTTAGATAAAAAGCAGTGCTGAATATTTGGCATAAAAAAGGGAGAGAGCAATGACAATAGAGAAATTGCAGGATTTAATATATAATGCCGGTATTGTTGGTGCGGGCGGTGCGGGTTTCCCGACGCATAAAAAGCTTTCTTTACAAGTAGAAGATGTAATCGTAAACGCTGCCGAGTGCGAACCTCTTATGATGGTAGACCATCATATTTTGGAGAAGCATCTTGGCAACGTTATTGATGTACTTAAAATTATTTCGGCCACATTAGATGCTAAGCGGGTAATAATAGGCATAAAGGGTAAGAATATGCCGCTACTCGATAAAGATATCTTAGCGTCTTTGAATGGTACAAATATATCGGTAAAAGAAATTCCCGATATATATCCTGCAGGCGATGAGGTTGTACTAACATACGAAACAACAGGTAAAATTGTACCTGAGGGTGCAATTCCTCTTGCAGTCGGAGTTATGGTTATTAACCTCGAGACTCTGTATAATGTACATAAGGCCATAAATGGTGAATCCGTTACCCAAAAGTATATAACAATCGGTGGAGATACAAAAGAGGACATTACCATAAAAGCACCAATCGGTATGAAGATTAAGGAGCTTTTATCGGAGTGCGGAATTGACGATTTAACGGATAAAGAAGTCATAAACGGCGGTCCTATGATGGGCAAGATAGTCGATTTGGAAAATGACACAGTTACAAAAACAACTAAGGGGCTTTTGATATTCCCCAAAACACATTCTGTTATACAACGTAAAAAACAGAATATATCCATAACATTAAAACGTGCTTCGGCAGCTTGTTGTAACTGTACTATGTGTACAGACCTTTGCCCGAGACACCTTTTAGGATATAATCTCGAAGTACATAAAACTGTAAGAGCAGCATCTCATAGCGAGGTTAGTAATACGGAAGCTTTCTTACAGAATTCACTTTGTTGTGGTTGTGGTATATGCACAGTTATTGCATGTCAGCAAATGCTCGACCCGCAAAAAATTGCTACCACAATAAAAGGCTCACTTGGTAAACATGGTCTTAAACGTGAGAATAACATAACACCCGAAAAGGTGCACGAAATGAGAACCTCAAGACTTGTTTCGTCAAAGACTCTTATAGACAGACTTGGTATAAGAAAATATGTTAAGCCAAGCGTAGAGAGAAAATATATTGAATTTAATCCAAAAACGGTTTATATAGAGCTTTCACAACACGTTGGTAAGAGAGCAGATGCACTTGTCAAGGTTGGAGACAAGGTAGTAAAAGGACAACAGATTGCCGCAACGAGTACAGATGCATTGGGAACAACAATACATTCGAGTATTGATGGCACTGTCAGAGAGATAAACGAAAGATTTATCATAATAGACAAATAAATCGCGGAAAGGTATGGAATAATACAATGAAATCCATTGGTTTGGTTGAATTAAAAAATGTATCCAAGGGCATTGTTGTTACTGATGAGATGCTCAAGAGTGCAGGCGTAACACTTATAAGCTCAGGTTCCGTATGTCCGGGTAAATTTGTTACCATAGTCGGAGGCGAGCTTTCTGCCATTCAGGCAGCTGTTCAAAGAGCAGAGCTTATCAGCGAAGATGCATTGATAGATAAATTCATCATAGGTAATCTTGGTGAGAATGTTTACGAGGCGGTTTGCGGAACTGCTGATGTGAAGAATAAGCGTGCATTAGGAATTGTAGAAACATTTACTGCGGCAAGCGCAATTTTAGCGGCAGATGCGGCGGTAAAAGCAGGCGATATAGAGCTTGTAGAAGTGAGAGTTGCACGTGGATTGGCCGGTAAATGCTTTGTTACCATGACAGGCGACATAGCGGATGTAAAAGCCGGAGTTGAAGCAGGTGCAAGGATAGCTGCAGAAGAAGGTGTTTTAATTAACACAGAAGTAATAGCAAATCCGCACCCTGAATTATGGGAAGCGATTATATAATCCGGCCCTTTTTAGGAGGTAAAGATGCTTGCAGTTGAACGTAGAAATAAAATTGAACATATAATAAATGAACAAGGCAGTGTACAGGTTGTAGAGTTGGCAAAGCTCTTTGATGTAACTACCGAAACAATACGAGGGGATTTGTTAAAGCTCGAGCAACAAGGTATTTTGGAACGTTCGTATGGCGGAGCAACACTTGCCGGAAATGATATAGACCCCGTAATTGCAGAGAGAGGATATATAAACTACGAAGAAAAGATGCGTATAGCAAAGAGTGCTGCGTCTTTGATAAAAAATGGTGAGATAATATTCCTTGACTCATCAACAACCTCGTGGCATTTATCGCGTCATTTAAAGGATAAAGAAAGGCTGACAGTAATAACCAATGCACAAAAGGTTGTTAACGAGCTTTTGGAGTGTGAAAACATACAGGTTATATGTACAGGCGGATTGCTTAACCGCAAAAACATGTCATATACAGGTCGCTCAGGAGAGAGAACAATTCGCGAAAATTACTTTGTAGATAAGGCATTTTTCTCTTGTCGAGGAATAACAATGGGTAGCGGAATTGTAGACTCATCTGAGGCTGAGGCAGAAATAAAAAGAGCTATGATAGAGAACAGTACATGCCCTGTGTTTATGTGCGACCACTCAAAATTTACAAAAACAGGCTTTGCAAAAGTTACTGATTTTTCTAAGATTAAATTTATGATAACAGACGCAGAGTTATCCGATGAATGGTCAGATGTCATGAAAAAACATGACATTAACATAATAAATGTGTAAAATATTAAAACGGTTATCGGTATTGATGCGATAACCGTTTGTTTATAAGAGGTGTACAAAATTGAGTGATATATTTGCAAGAACACAAATGCTTTTAGGTGATAGCGGAATGGAAAAGCTGAAAAATGCCCATGTAGCAGTATTTGGTGTCGGTGGAGTGGGCGGATATGCTATCGAAGCACTTGTGAGGAGTGGTGTGGGAAAGCTTGATATATTTGATAATGATACTATAAGCTCTACAAACATAAACCGACAAATTATAGCTTTGCATAATACAGTGGGCCAATATAAGGTTGATGTAATGAGAACAAGAGCAGAAAATATCAATCCTCAAATTGAAATTAACGCATATACCTGTTTCTATACAAGTGATAATGCAGATGAGTACGATTTATCGAAATATTCGTATATTATAGATGCAATCGATACAGTCAGCTCCAAACTTGAACTTATAATGCGCGCAGATGCAGCGGGTGTGCCGATAATAAGCTGTATGGGCGCAGGCAACAAGCTGGACGCTACGTGCTTTGAAGTAACAGATATTTATAAAACCTCGGTATGCCCGCTTGCGCGTACAATGCGTCGCGAGTTAAAGAATAGAGGAATAAAAAAATTAAAGGTAGTGTACTCAAAAGAAGAACCAATAAAAACGGGCGTTGTAAAAGAGGGGACACAAAAGGCAATACCCGGCAGTATAGCCTTTGTACCATCTGTTGCAGGTCTGATTTGCGCAGGTGAGGTAATAAAAGACCTGATTTAATAGTGAAAAAGTCGTAAAAAAATGATTTTTACGACTTTTTTTTATGCAATATCCAAGAAAAAACGGAAAATGTAGCAAAATTCGCGGAAAAAAGGACAAAAATCCTTGACAACCCTAAAATATGTGTTATAATTATACGGGTTGTAATGATTTTATATTTTTATAGTACATTGTATAAATAATCTCTGTACAATATTTTTACGGTCTATAATATGGTGTTTTAAGGAAGGAGAAAGAGATTAACTATGGGTAAAATAAAAAAGATAGCAATACTTACAGGGGGCGGCGATTGCCCCGGTCTTAATGCGGTAATAAGAGCGATAGTAAAAACAGCAATTTCTAAATACGGACTTGAAGTTGTTGGAATAAAAAAAGGCTATCATGGATTGTATCACAAAGACTTTATAAATTTGACAATAGATGCTGTTGACGAAATTATAGGCGAGGGCGGTACAATACTAAAGAGTTCAAATAAGGATAATTTGTTTAAATATCCGGTACGTGATGTAGATGGAAACGTTGTAAAAGAAGATGGTAAAATTATATACGAAGATGTTTCAAATGTTGCAGTAGAAAATTTAAAAGGAGCAGGAATTGATGCTCTGTTCATTCTTGGCGGTGATGGTACACTTACAAGCGGACGCGATTTTGCAAGATTGGGTGTAAATGTTATTGGTATACCTAAGACAATAGATAACGACTTAAACTGTACAGATTATACATTCGGTTTTGATACAGCAGTTGAGGTTGTATCAGAATCACTTGACAGACTAAGAACAACTGCAAAGAGTCATGGCAGAATTCTTGTTGCAGAAATCATGGGCAGAGGTGCCGGCTGGCTAACATTACATGGCGGTGTTGCGGGTGCGGCAGATGTAATTCTTATTCCCGAAATTCCATATGATGTAAACAAAATTGCAGATAAAATAAAGGCAGATATGAAGAATGGTAAGGATTTCTGGATAGTTGCATGTGCTGAGGGTGCTAAGCCAAAAGATGGTGAAGCTGTTGTTTTAAAAATCCGTGAGGACAGTCCCGACCCGATAAGACTGGGCGGAATTGCATCTGTTTTGGCGGAGCAGCTTGAAGAACTATGTAACAACGAGGCAAGAGCTACTACATTTGGACACATTCAAAGAGGCGGAACAACCTCTGCGCGCGACAGAGTGCTTTCATCACGTTATGGTTATGCTGCAATGGAGCTTGCTATGGAGGGTAAGTTCGGAAGCATGGTAGTATTAAAGGGCGATAAGATAAGTTATGTGTCCCTTGAAGATGTAATAGGACAGGAAAATAAGCAGGTAGATGCAAATTGTGAAATTGTTGAGATGGCAAAATCAATAGGAATCTGTTTTGGAGACTAAAGTGTTGATGCTTTGTTACAGAATATCCACAAAAACATTATAAAGGTGATGTTGCAATAGCAACATCACCTTTTTTATATCACCTCATCTAACAAACACAAGGCAATTCTTGCATTTTCTTCAAAAATATCATTAAGCATAGATAAGGGCAAGGGGTTTTTTCCTTTGCCTATTTCTATTGTAAAGCCTGATTTGCCAAATTCTTTAATAAACCAGTCCTTGCACCCTCCATACGATGCAGTGCCCGTGGGTTTGGCTATTACATAACCGCTTTCATCTGCCATGCGCTTTGCAATTTCTAAAGACCTCTCAAAAGCCATTCCGTCAAAATCGTAATAGATTTCCTGTCCCTGACTGTGAAAAGCCATTAGAGCATCAAAGTGCTCATTTCTTATAAAGTCAACAAGTGCCTTTGTTTCCGGCTCGCTTTCGCAAAACTCTCCGCCATATTTTGAGGGTGAGGGACGCTCAACTGTCATTTTCCAATTTGCATCAAAGTTGTGGTTTATGTCCACACCATTTACGTTTGCCTGCCATACATTGTTAAAGCTATGTATTCCTGCTATGCTTATCAAATGACGATGGTATGGGTTAGTTATATCAAGACCGTGTATTGCAATATCCACACCATCTGGATTAACCATAGGCACTATGAAAAGAGATGTATTCTGCCATAAACGTTTTGTATCATATCCGAACCATACATCATTATTTTTAACATGAAGTGTATACTCTTCCAAAAATTTGATAAGAAAGACAGATGTGAGATATTCAAGGGAGTGAAATGCTCCTGCAAGAAGAATTTTTTTGTGTCCCCGCCCTGTTGAAACTGCATGTATATCTTTTCCCATAACACTTTTTCCGATAACAAAACTGTTAATATTATTGTTTTTGGATACAATCTTAAAAAGCTCGTCCGTCATAGTGTTGTAGTCGTAACTCATAATAAAAACCCCCTGTTTACCATATTATTCCTTAAAGTAATATATGATAAATACAGGGGTTTTATGAATAATTTACAATTCCCACAGGTTAACCTGCTCCGATTCCGGCATGCCCTCAAAACATCCGCTTTCCTCTAAAAGGTCAAGAACTGTTTTTGAAGCACCTGTCCTTTTGCGGAATTCGTCTATTGTTTTAAATTCGCCTTTTTCGCGCTCGTTCATAATTGCTTTTGCTGCATTTTCGCCAAGTCCTGCAAGAGCATTAAGCGGGGGACGTATTCCGTTTGGAGTTTCCAAAAAGTTTGTTGCATGTGATTTATATAAGTCGATACTGTCAAAAGTTAAGCCTCTTGAATACATTTCGATGCAGATTTCAAGTATCGGAATTAAGTTTTCTTCCTTGGGTGAGATTATTCCGTCGCGTTTTTTATCAAAAAGCTCTTTCATTGCCTCGCGTGCAACATTTATACCATTTGCCATAATTGCAGCATCAAAATCATCTGCTCTTACAGAGAAGTATGCTATATAGAATGCCTTTGGATAGTGAACTTTAAAATATGCAATTCTAAACGCCATCATAACATATGCAACTGCGTGCGCTTTAGGGAACATGTACTTAATCTTTTTGCATGAGTCTATATACCATTCGGGTACATTTTGTGCACGCATTGCAGCTTCGTCATCCGGTGTTAAGCCTTTTCCTTTTCTTACACTTTCCATTATCTTAAATGAATGCTGAGGGTCAACACCCATTGATATAAGATATATCATAATATCATCACGTGCACAGATAGAATGTGAAAGGTCGCATATGCCTGCTAAGATTAAATCCTGAGCATTATTTAACCACACATCAGTACCATGTGAAAGACCTGATATTCTTACAAGCTCTGAGAATGTTTTTGGTTGTGTATCATCAAGCATCTGGCGTACAAATTTTGTACCAAATTCCGGTACACCGTAGCTACCTAAGCTCGTACCTATATCACCCGAAAGATTTAGTGCGTCGTTAGATGTAAATAACGAAAGTGTTGGTGCGTCATCAAGTGGAATTTCGCGCGCATTAACACCTGTTATATCCTCAAGCATCCTTATTACAGTCGGGTCATCGTGGCCTAACTCATCGAGCTTTAATAGGTTTGCATCTATTGAGTGATAGTCGAAATGTGTAGTAAAAATATTAGAGTGAGGGTCATCTGCAGGGTGCTGAATAGGGCAGAATTCGTGAATGTTGTTTGTGTATGGCACAACTATAATTCCGCCCGGATGCTGACCTGATGTTCTTTTTACACCTACGCATCCCATTGCAAGACGTTTCATCTGTGCCTGACGCATTACAATGCTCTTTTCCTCGCAATATTTTTTTACATAGCCAAATGCGGTTTTTTCAGCAACTGTACCTATTGTACCGGCTCTGAAAACAAAGCCCTCGCCAAAAAATGTTTCTGTATACTTATGAATAATTGGTTGGTACTCGCCGCTGAAATTAAGGTCGATATCAGGCTCCTTATCGCCCTTAAAGCCTAAGAATGTTTCAAAAGGTATATCATGTCCGTCTTTTTTATATGCAGTGCCGCATTTTGGACAGTTTTTATCGGGTAAGTCGCAACCTGAAAGACCAATATCCGATTTCATAAACTCCACATTCTTACAGGTAGGGCACAAATAGTGTGCAGGCAGAGAATTTACTTCTGTAATATCCGATAAAAACGCAACAAATGATGAGCCGACAGAGCCTCGTGAACCAACTAAGTATCCGTCAGAAAGTGATTTTCGTACCAATTCCTGAGCAATACGATACATAACCGAGAAACCGTAGGTGGTTATTGAATTAAGCTCCTTATCAAGACGCTCTTTAACCTCAATGGGCAGAGGGTCTCCGTATATTTCTTTTGCGCGTTTTATAGAATCGTCAACTATTGCCTCTTTTGCACCCTCAACCACGGGTGGGCATTTTGTTTCGGGAATAGGACGCACGTTTTCTATCATATCCGCAATAAGGTTTGTATTTGTAACAACTACCTCGTATGCAGTCTCTTTGCCGAGATACTCAAATTCCCTGAGCATTTCCTCGGTGTTTCTGAAATATAGAGGAGCCTGATTATCAGCATCCTTAAAGCCTTTGTAGTGCATAAGAATTTTTCGATAATCTGCACCGTCGCTATCAAGGAAATGCACATCGCACGTTGCGCATACAGGCTTGTTATATTTCTTACCAAGCTCGACTATTTTTTTGTTAAGCTCTCTTAAATCGTCATCAGTATTTATATGCGGAAAGTCGGGTGATGACTTCATATATGCGTTATTACCTATAGGCTGAATTTCCAAGTAGTCGTAAAAATCCACCAATTTCTTTAGCTTTTTCTCGCTTGCACCCTCAACAACCGCACTAAATAGCTCGCCTGCCTCGCATGCTGAGCCTAAAATAAGTCCCTCACGCTTTTGTGAGATAAGACTTCGCGGCAGACGTGGTGTTCTTGAAAAGTATCTCAGATGCGACTGCGATACAAGTTCATATATATTTCTAAGCCCCTGCTGATTTTTGGCAAGAATTATTATATGACTTGCTTTATTCTTTTTTGACGCCTCACGCATATCGTACCCGTCATTTAACTCATAAAGCTTGTTTTTGCCCTCGGCTTTTAACTGCTCACATATTTTAATAAATGCCTCTGCGGTTGCCATAGCATCATCTACTGCACGGTGATGATTCTCCAAAATAACATTAAGATGTTTTGTGAGTGTATCAAGCTTAAAATTGTGTAAAAAAGGATACATACATCTTGCAAGCATAAGTGTATCAATATATGCAAAATTAAAGCTATCATCATGCTCTTTTGCTTTTTGCTTTAGAAATCCAACGTCAAATGACGCATTATGCGCAACAAGAATACAACCTTTACAGAATTTTTTAAACTGTGGCAGTATTTGCTCTATTGTGGGGGCATTGGCGACCATTTCGTCGGATATACCGGTTAATGCCTGTATATTTTCGGGTATCTTCATGCCAGGATTTACAAACGTAGACCATTTATCCACAACCTTACCGCCCGAAACCTTTATTGCACCAATTTCTGTTACATTATTTGCAGAAAAGTCAAGCCCTGTTGTTTCGATATCAAATACAACAAAATCCGAGTCCAAGTCTGCATCGTCTGTGTCATATGCAATTCTTTTTGAGTCATCTACAAGATAACCCTCAACTCCGTATATAACCTTTATTTTTTCGTTTAAAGCAGATGCTTTCATTGCGTCGGGGTATGATTGTACAACACCATGGTCGGTTATTGCAACAGCCTTGTGTCCCCAATATATTGCACGCTTTATAAGGTCGGCAGTTGATGAAACTGCGTCCATCTGCGACATTTGTGTATGCATATGAAGCTCCACTCTTTTTTGGGGAGCATTATCCTGACGTATGGGCGGTGCTTCTATCTGCGCAATATCCCTTGCCATTATTATGACCTCATGTGCATAATCGTCAAACTGTGCATTACCTCTGCATACAATGTGGATATTGCCGTCTTTTAAACCCTTTTTTATTGTACCATAAAGCTTTTTAAATGCTTCGTCATCTGCAGTTTTTGGTACAAACATTTTTAAGCTGATAGAATCGGTTATATCGGTAACGTCCATTGTAATAAGATGGAATTCTTTCTCTGTCTTTTTGGATTTTATCTCGCGCTCATCAAGACCAAAAACCCTGCCCGAGACAGTAACAATACCACTGTTTTCGTTTATCGAAGACATAGATACAAGGTCGCTCTTTATGGCTCTTCCATATAGCATTTCGCTTACATTAACCTTACCGAGAATTGTTGGCTTTTGTGTGCCTGTATTATTTTTAAGATTAGAAAGCTCATCATTACCCAACGTATATATCATTACGTTTTTGTCTATATATTCTTTTTTCTCGCATATTTTATAGCTTACCCCACGCAAAGAATAGGCACTGCGAATAGTATCGCATGCCCACTGTGCATCGTCCTGAGTGATATTTGAAGCAAAAACAATTTCCATTGTACGAGTGTTCTTTGAAAGGTTTATTTTTTCAACCTCAATTTTTTGTAACTCCTCATTTTTTACTAATGGAAACAATGTGCCTAATTTGGGATTCATATAAAATATTCCTTTCGGGGATAAAAAATGGGGCGACCGTACAGGGTCGCCCTGTTTTTGAAGTTATTTAAAGTACTTTACGCCCGCCTCAAAGATAAGCTGATTTTTGTTTCCGGGAACATTAGTTGCAATATTTTCACCAATACGCTCACTGTGTCCCATCTTACCCAATACTCTGCCGTCAGGGCTTGTTATACCCTCAATAGCGCATACCGAGCCATTTGGATTCCATGCAATGTCGTATGTTGCATTACCATTTTCGTTGACATATTGTGTTGCAATCTGTCCGTTTTTAGCAAGCTCTGCTACCTGCTCGGGTGATGCAATAAATCTACCCTCACCGTGTGAAAGAGCTATTGTGTGTATATCGCCTGTATTTACATTTGTAAACCATGGTGATTTATTAGATGCAATTCTTGTTTTAGCCATACATGAAACGTGTCTGCCTATTGTGTTGAATGTAAGAGTTGGTGAATTGTCGCTCATATCTCTGATTTCACCATATGGAACAAGACCTAGCTTTATAAGTGCCTGGAAACCGTTACAGATACCAAGCATAAGACCATCGCGGTTTTTAAGCATATTCATAACAGCCTCTTTAACAAGCGGATTTCTAAATGCTGTTGCAATAAATTTACCACTGCCCTCAGGCTCATCGCCGCCCGAGAAACCACCCGGAATCATGACAATCTGTGAGTTTTTAATTCTCTTTTCCATCTCGCGCATTGAGTAGGTAACGTCCTCACCGCTAAGGTTACGAATTACAAATACATCTGCTATACCGCCTGCATTCTCGAATGCCCTTGCAGTATCATATTCACAGTTTGTACCGGGGAATACAGGTATAAATATTCTCGGCTTTGCAAATTTTTCGCTTGCAACTGTGATATTTCTCTTATCATATGAATATGTTTGTGGTTCTTCGTTAAACTTACCTGCTTTTGTTGGGAACACCTTTTCGAGAGGTGATGTCCATGATTTTAGTGCCTCATCAAGAGAAATAGTTACACCGCAAGCCTCGATAGTCTTTTCGCTTGTTGTCTTACCGATTTCTGTACCCTCATTAACATCAGCTGCTACTTCTAAAACGATTGAGCCAAATGGAGCCTTAAATAAGTCCTCATCGCTTACATTTAAGCTTGCACCAATCATATTACCAAACGCCATTTTAGCAATAACCTCTGCAAGACCGAATTCCTTTACAACACTTGATGAAAGAACCTTGCCATCGCTTATTAGTGAATAAACTGTATCATACATCTTCTTTAATGACTCGAACTTTGGCATTTCGTTCTCATCACGCTCGGCTTTGAATATAACAAGCTTTGAGCCTGCCTTTTTAAATTCCTGAGATATTACCTTATCTGCCTTTGTATGTGAAACTGCAAAGGAAGTAAGGGTAGGGGGAACGTCAAGCTCGTTAAATGAGCCGCTCATAGAGTCTTTGCCGCCTATTGCCGCAATGCCAAGCTCTAATTGCACTCGGTATGCACCTAAAAGTGCCGCAAATGGCTTACCCCAACGCGCTGGATTATTGCCAAGCTTTTCGAAATATTCCTGGAATGTAAGATATATCTTTTTATAGTCAACACCCATTGCAACTGCCTTTGAAACTGATTCAATAACTGCAAATGCAGCACCATGGTATGGGCTCCAGCTTGAAAGGTTTGGATTATAACCAAAGGTCATAACTGTTGCAGTATTTGTATTAGCACCGAGCACCGGCACCTTTGCCACCATACCCTCGGTAGGTGTTAGCTGATATTCACCGCCAAATGGCATTGTAACAGTGTTTGCACCGATTGTTGAGTCGAACTTTTCGCAAAGACCCTTTTGTGAGCATACATTAAGGTCAGATAAAACGTTTAGCCACTCATTCTTTATATCGTTCTTTTTCTCGTACTTGAAGAAGTTTTTGCTCTCATCAGGAAGAACAACCTCAACGTCAGTGTTCTTTGTAGCACCGTTTGTGTTGAGGAACTCTCTTGAGATGTTACAGATTGTTTTACCTCTCCAATTCATTACAAGACGTGGATTTTCTGTTACAACTGCAACTTTTGTTGCTTCAAGATTTTCTTCGTTTGCGTACTTAATAAACTTGTCGGCATCTGTACTTCTTACAACGACAGCCATTCTCTCTTGTGATTCGCTTATTGCAAGCTCTGTGCCATCAAGTCCCTCGTACTTCTTTGGAACCTTATCCAAATCTATTGTAAGACCGTCTGCAAGCTCGCCTATTGCGACACTTACACCGCCTGCACCAAAGTCGTTACAACGTTTAATAAGAGTTGTAACCTTTTCGTTTCTAAATAGTCTTTGTATTTTTCTTTCAACAGGTGGGTTACCCTTTTGAACTTCACTGCCACATGTAACAACGCTCTTTTCGTCGTGCGCTTTTGATGAGCCTGTTGCACCACCTACACCGTCGCGGCCTGTTCTTCCGCCCAATAATACAATAACATCACCGTCTGAGGGGACTTCTCTTATTACATTCTTCTTTGGTGCCGCACCTATAACTGCACCAATTTCCATTCTCTTTGCAACGTAGCCTTCGTGATAGATTTCCTGTACCTTTCCTGTTGCAAGACCAATCTGGTTACCGTATGAGCTGTAACCTGCCGAAGCACCTGTTGTTATTTTTCTTTGCATAAGCTTGCCCGGTAGTGTGTCGGCAAGTGATACTCGTGGGTCGCCCGAGCCTGTTACACGCATTGCCTGATACACATATGAACGACCTGATAACGGGTCGCGGATAGCACCGCCAAGACATGTTGCCGCACCGCCAAAAGGCTCAATTTCGGTTGGGTGGTTATGTGTTTCGTTTTTGAACATAATAAGCCAAGGCTCTTCTTTTCCGTCAACATCAACGTCAACAACTATTGAGCATGCATTTATTTCTTCGGACTCGTCAATTTCCTTTAACAGTCCCTTTTTCTTTAATTGCTTAACAATAATGGTTGCCATATTCATAAGGCACATATCGCGGTCGGGGGCGTACAGTTCTGCCTTTGCCTTTTTGTATTCCTCGTATGATGCCTTTATAACATCTGCGTATTTTCCGTCGTTTATTTTTACATTGTTTATTCTTGTAGAGAATGTTGTGTGACGACAGTGGTCAGACCAGTATGTGTCAATCATACGCATTTCTGTAACGGTGGGGTTTCTCTTTTCTTCGTTCTTGAAATAGTTTTGGCAGAATTTTAAATCGTCTAAATCCATTGCAAAGCCCATTTCGTCAAGAAATGCTTTCATGGAATTTTCGTCCATATCAATAAAACCATCAACAGTTTTTACGTCTTCGGGAACAACAACCTCCATATCAAGAGATGTTGGCTTTTCAAAAAATGCTTCTCTTGCTTCTACGGGGTTTATAAGGTAGGACTTTGCCTTTTCGAATTCTGCATTAGAAACTTCGCCTATAAGGACATATATTTTTGCATATCTTACCTTCGGACGCTCCTTTTGAGTGAGTATAGAAATACACTCTTCTGCACTTGCGGCTCTTTGGTCGAACTGACCGGGAAGATACTCAACTGCAAATTTAACGCCCTCGTTTATATCAATTTCTTCATCATAGGCACTGTCAACGGGCGGCTCAGAAAAAATCAGGCTTCTTGCCTTTTGATATTCTTCATCCGAAATACCCTCAACGTCGTAACGGTTTATTATTCTTACTCCGTTAAGACCGCTCATCGAAAGATTGCTTCGTAAATCGGCGAGAACACCCTGAGCCTCAACGTCAAAGCCTTTCTTCTTTTCAACGTAAATTCTTTTAACCTGTGCCATAGTAAAAATCCTTTCTGTATATGTTTGCTTTTTATCCTAAAATGTAATAAAATTTATATATCTTGTCCGAATGGTTGCGAACAATATTTGTTATATAATACATATACTATAATTCTACCATAAAAAACAAAATATATCAACTATAAATGTGAAAAAAATTCTTTGCTTTTTTAACAAAAAACTGTTGACAAATAAAAAAAATTATGGTATTATATAAAAGTCGTTAAAATAGAATATGCGGGAGTGGCTCAGTGGTAGAGCGTCACCTTGCCAAGGTGAACGTCGCGAGTTCGAATCTCGTCTTCCGCTTAGAAAAAAGACTATTCTTATGAATAGTCTTTTTTCTATCTATACTACCATCTTTCTGTTCTGTGCATATTGCTTTGGCGAAATGCCCATATAGCGTTTAAAGACATTTATAAAATAACTCAAATCGTTAAAACCGCAATCGTATGCGGTATCAGTAACGCTTATCCCTGAAAGCAACATCTCGCACGCTGCCTCAATGCGATACGTTGTCATATACTCAACGGGTGTCTGACCTGTAACGTCTTTAAACACCTTACAAAAATAATTCGCACTCATAGAGCACTCCCGTGCAAGCTCGCCAAGGCTTATATTCGACGAAAAATTTTCTTCGATATACATAATCGACGGTTTTATTTTATCAACGCGGTATTCCACATTGTTTGTTGGTATATCCTGATTTTGAAGTGCGTAATACGCAATTTTATATAGCGCACTTATTACCTCAAACTCATAGCCGGTGTCTTTTTTAGCAAAGCAGTCGAATATGAAATTTATATCCTCATTTTGCGAAAATTTTACTGCGCAGATGATTTTCGATTTCAGTAACGTACGTATTTTCTGCGTTGCATACAGTATTGCGGGCGAAAAAACAATACATTCATAATCGCAATTATCAGGCTCTGCACCATGAGCAATTCCACCGGGAATATATATACTGTCGCCCGATTTGAGCGAATAGGGGGTATCGCCTATTTGCACATTCAAAGAGCCTTTTGTAACACGTATAAGCTCAATATCCTTGTGCCAGTGTGTCTGCATATGATATTGCGGATGATTTTTATCTACCTTGTAGTATTCTATCGGAAAATCGGGTGTTCCGCGCTGAGTGGTTTCGTGTAAAAGAGAAATTTTCATACTTTTATTACCCTTTCTGCTATAATTATCCGGATAGTGTGTATAAAACACATATAATCGTAATATTCTTATACTTTATTCCATTATATCACAAGTATTTTAACAAAGTCAATAGTATAATTATATTAGACTATAATATTAGTTTAACTATATAAAATGATTTTTTAGGAGGAAAAGATTATGGCAAACAAAACATTGATCGGTTCTTACCCTGTAATAGGTATCAGACCTGTTATAGATGGTAGAGGCGGCGCTATGCAACAGCGTGCAACTCTTGAAGGACAAACCATGGCAATGGCAGAGGCTGCTAAAAAGCTATTTGAGGAAAATGTATTCTATTCAAACGGAGACCCTGTTAAAGTTGTTATTTCTGATACAACAATAGGCCGTGTTACAGAATCTGCTGCATGTGCTGATAAGTTCAGAAAAGAGGGCGTAGACATTACACTTACAGTTACACCTTGCTGGTGCTACGGTAGCGAAACAATGGATATGGATCCAATGACAATAAAGGGTGTATGGGGCTTTAACGGTACAGAGAGACCGGGTGCAGTTTACCTTGCATCAGTTCTTGCTACACACGCTCAAAAGGGACTTCCTGCATTCGGTATCTACGGTCACGAAGTTCAGGACAGAGATGATGTTGCCCAAATTCCTGAGGATGTAAAAGAAAAGCTATTAAGATTTGCACGTGCTGCTGTTGCAGTTGCAACAATGAAGGGCAAGTCATATCTTCAAATTGGTTCAGTTTGTATGGGTATCGGCGGTTCTATAATGGATCAGGCATTCATGGAAGAGTATTTTGGTCTTAGAGTTGAGTCTGTTGACGAGGTAGAAATTCTTCGTAGAATGGAAGAGGGAATCTACAATCAGGCTGAATACGAAAAGGCACTTGCATGGACAAAGGAACACTGCAAAGAAGGTCCTGATATGAACCCTGAATCAGTAGAATTCCTTGGTAAAGACTTCCGTATTAAGTTTACACCAGAAGAAAAGGAAAAACAATGGGAATTTACATGTAAGATGTACTGCATAATCAAAGACCTTATTATGGGTAACCCTGATTTACCTGATGGCTTTGAAGAAGAAAAGATGGGACACAATGCAATCTGCGCAGGTTTCCAGGGACAAAGACAGTGGACAGACCACTGGCCAAACTGCGACTATCCTGAGGCAATTCTTAACTCTTCATTCGACTTTGAGGGTAAGAAAGAGCCAATCATTCTTGCAACAGAAAACGACGTACTTAATGGTATGAGTATGTTGTTTATGAAATTACTTACAAACAGAGCTCAAATCTTTGCAGACGTAAGAACCTACTGGTCGCCTGAGGCTACAAAACGTGTTACAGGTTATGATTTTGAGGGTAAGGCAAAAGAAAATGGCGGTATTATCCACTTATTGAACTCAGGTGCTGCTTGTCTTGACGCTTGTGGCGAATGTACTGATGAAAACGGTAACGCAACTATGAAGCAATGGTGGGATGTTACTGACGAAGACATCAAGAAGATGACAGACGCAACTGTTTGGTGCGAAGCAGGTTATGATAACTTCCGTGGCGGCGGTTTCTCATCACACTTCACAACAAAAGCAGAAATGCCTGTTACAATGATAAGAATGAACCTTGTTAAGGGACTTGGTCCTGTTCTTCAGATTGCAGAGGGTTGGACAGTTAAGCTTCCTGATGAAGTATCAGATAAGTTGATGGCTCGTACAAATCCGACATGGCCATGTACTTGGTTTGCACCAAGATGTGATGGTAAAGAGGGTAGACCATTCAAGAATGCATACCAGGTTATGGCTAACTGGGGTGCTAATCACGGTGCTATCTCATACGGACATATCGGTGCAGACCTTATCACAATGTGCTCAATGATGAGAATTCCTGTATGTATGCACAACGTACCTGAAGATAAGATATTCAGACCTGCAAGCTGGAACGCATTTGGTATGGATAAAGAAGGTCAGGATTACAGAGCATGCCAGGCTTACGGACCTATGTATAAAAATATAAGATAATTTAAGCTACATAAAAAAGGTTGTTGCATATGCAACAACCTTTTTTATACGTAAATTACATTATAGCCTGCGGCTTTATACAGTCTGTTTTTTACTGCCAGACCATAGCCATCGAGGTAATTAAACTCCGCAAAAACAATCTCAATACCAAGGTCGTCAAAGTTCCTTAGTGCGCTAAACAGATTTTTTGCATATTCGCGATTGTTCTCGCCGCCATTTATAACTACTGCTCTGTCATAGGCAGAGTTAAACATTGTAAGAACCCCTGATGTTTTATCTGAATACTTTTCTAATAATTCCTTAATTTTTGCTCTTACATTTTCGCACTCGCCCTCAACTACTATAACCTGTGCCTTGGGAGAATAGTGCTTGTACTTTGTTCCCGGACATTTTGGCTTTTCGTTATCAGCTACTGCCTCTAAGACGTTTTTGTCTATTATGGTTTCGCTTACAACTGAGCAAAGCATATCATATGTAATAGCACCTGGTCTTAGAAGAACAGGTGTGGGGGAGGTGGCATCCACAATTGTAGACTCTACTCCAAAATCACAGCTTTCACCATTTACTATTCCCTCAATTCTGCCCGACATATCATCTATAACGTGCTTTACCTCGGTAGGACTTGGCTTTCCAGAAAGATTTGCAGACGGTGCAGCTATCGGCACACCCGCCTCGTTAATAAATGCAACCGCAGTAGGTTGTGTGGGGAAACGTATACCCACACTGTCAAGACCTGCGGTTACAGTATCTGGGATATGCGGTTTCTTTTTTAATATTATTGTAAACGGACCCGGCATAAATGCATCTATAAGCTTTTTTGCATTATCGTTTATATCGCAGGCAAGCTCATCTATTTGCGATATATCGCCAATGTGTACTATAAGAGGGTTATCTGACGGTCTGCCCTTTGCAATAAATATCTTCTTGACAGCATCCGCATTAAGTGCATTTGCTCCAAGACCGTAAACTGTTTCGGTAGGGAATGCAACTACTCCGCCATCTCTTATTATTTCTCCGGCAACTTTAAGGTTGTCTTTTTCTATTATACGTGTTTCCAAACTAATCCTCCATATTTCCGTATTCGGATAGTAACTCATTCTTCATTTTCCATAAATCCTCAGACAAGTCGACGTAGTATTCGTGAGGGTTTTCGAAACGTTTTACTTCCTCCCACAAGCTTTCAACCTCCATTGAGCAATATTCTCTTAGAATATTTATATCCGGATTACTATACACACATTCTCCGTTTCGGAATATCTGTTTTAGGAGCGGTCTTGCGTAGAAATTGCTAATTCGTTTTCTTTTCCATGTATGCTGAGGGTTAAATATTTCATATGGTTTGGAATTGTCTATTACCTCGCCATAGAGCGTTATAACGTCTGCAATAGCTCTGTTTGTTTCTTTTGAATACAGACGGTAAACCTGCTTAAAGCCCGGTGTGGTTATTTTTGCAACATTTTCGCTTATTTTTATTTTTGGAATAACCTTACCGTCTTTTTCTTCGATAGCAACAAGCTTGTACACTCCGCCGAATACAGGTGCGGATGATGATGTTATAAGCCTTTCACCAACACCGAATAAATCGACCTTAGCGCCTTGTATTAGCATATCTCTTATAATGTGCTCGTCGAGTGAGTTGGATGCTACAATTTTACAGTCCTCGTAGCCTGCCTTGTCGAGCATTTCGCGACACTTCTTGGAGAGATATGTTATATCTCCCGAATCTATACGTATGCCGACGGGTCTTGCACCCATAGGCTTTAAAACTTCATCAAAAACTTTTATTGCATTAGGAACGCCGGATTTTAACACATTATAGGTATCTACAAGAAGTGTAGTATTGTGCGGATATGTTTTTGCATATGCCTTGAATGCCTCGTATTCACTGTCAAACATCTGTATCCAGCTATGCGCCATTGTGCCCATTGCAGGTACACCATACAGTTTGTCCGCTATTGTACATGCGGTTCCGGCGGCACCGCCTATATATGCAGCGCGTGCACCAAGTGTTGCACCTGTGTAGCCTTGTGCGCGTCTTGAACCAAATTCCATTACCGCTCTGCCTTGTGCGGCGCGTACTATTCTGTTTGTCTTGGTTGCTATAAGGCTTTGGTGGTTTACTGTAAGAAGTATCATAGTTTCTAAAAACTGTGCCTGACATGCAGGGCCTCTTACGGTCAGAATCGGTTCATGCGGAAAAATGGGTGTTCCCTCGGGAATTGCCCACACATCACAACAAAACTTGAATTCCTTTAGGTATTTTAAAAACTCATCGCAAAAAAGATTTTTCGATTTAAGATACTCAATATCCTCGTCTGTGAATTCAAGCTCTTTTATATATTCAATAACCTGTTCAATTCCTGCAATAATAGCAAATCCGCCATTATCAGGCACACGTCTGAAAAACATATCAAAATATGCAATTCTCTCGCCAATGCCTTCTTTTAAAAATCCGTTTGCCATAGTAAATTCATAAAAATCGGTTAATAATGTCAAATTCATACACTTTACCCTTTCTGACTTGTTAATTTTGTGTATCTTACGCATTTAATCTCATTTGCGTACAAAGCGTACGCGGCAATCGCTTAAATACGCAACCTACGCAAAATTTCCTGCGTCTGCTCGACTTGTTAATTTTGTGTGCCATCTCAAATTTAATCTTATTTACGCATAAACATATGCGGCAATCGCTTAAATACGCAACCTACGCAAAATTTCCTGCGTCTGCTTAACTTGTTAATTTTGTGTATTATTTTAATTTTGCTTTCATAAACAAAAGGATTGTCGCAACTATGTACACAACAATCCCTCTAAAAACCAATATGTAATAAAATTAAAATGAATAGTTGCCCTTGCGGCTATAACCGCCGCTACGTTTTGAAGCGGCATTTCTCTTTAATATACGAAACGCTTCGTCGCTGTCAGTTTTAAACTTTGAGAGTTTATCCTCAAAGGACATTTCATCTTCTTTTTGCGACCAGTCGATATCTGCCGGACGTACAGGTTGCTTGGGTTTGTTTTCGACAAAATCCTTTTTGTTGCGTGATTTGGCAACCGGGGCGGGTTTTTCCATAGTCTGTTTTATAGATAAACTTATTTTGCCACTTTCGTCTATTTTAATAACCTTTACTTTAACATTATCGCCTTTTTTTATGTGTTCATTTATATCCTGTACATATGAAGTTGAAATTTCAGAAATATGTACAAGGCCGGATTGGTTTTCACCAAACTCTACAAATGCACCAAATGGCATTATGCTTACTACCTTACCGTCAAAAATATCGCCTACAGAAACCACTATTTTTTCCTCTTTCTTAATTTATTCTTCAGTTGATGATACGTCTACAAAAATCTTGGCATTTTTTTCTACCAGACCAAGCTTTTCTGTTGCTGCGCTTTCTATGTATTCGTCAGTATCTACTTTCGCCCTCAGCTCGTCTATTTCGCGCTGACGTTCTTTTTCGTAACTTATTTTTTCGCTTAAAAGGGCGGCTTGTTTTTTGTTGTCCATAATCTGGGGTAGTTGCATAAAACCCTTGAACAACATTGCACAAACAGAAAAAACGAACAAAATAGCTAATATTCTGTTTTTATTATATCGTGCTTTCTTTTTTTGCACTTGTCTTATCGATTTGTTCATCAACATTCCCCCTCATAAGAATTTTATACAAAAAACGTATCGGTGTCAATAGTATTTTAAAAAATAAACTGATTATTTTTATAATTTTTTTAAAAACAACAGTCAATAGCTTTATTATGTACGTACTTACCGTAGCATAATAGAAACATCCGCCAATTATCATGCCGCATATTTCGTATGCGTTTATTTTTCCGTAATCAGTAACGAGCATGATATATGCAACTAAAACACAAGCAAAAATCCAATATATGAAATCGCTAATCCATATAAATAATATATTAAAGCTTATTGCTCGTCTTATAGCACGCAAAACATCATAACATAAGCTCATGAAAAGACCTGTCAGAGTAATGGCAATGAGTGAGTAAACCTCGCCTGCCATGTCTATTTAAAAAGACCCTCTAATACTGAACGCTTTTGTTTTGTCTTGGTATATTGTAATGACGTTACATCTCCGCAAATGCTCAGCTCGCCCGAATCTGTATCGAGCTTAGACATATTAAAATCTTTGCCTTTTAAAATTATTGTTCCGTCCGAAGTTGTAATGTCAATACAAGTCTGAGAAAAATTACCCACATCAATAACACCTGTCATGTGAATATTTTTTCTTTCATTTATTGTAACAGTATGAATACCATTTTTTTGAGTTACGCTCTGTGCCAAATTAAATTCCTCCTATATATAAAATCATATTATATATATGAGGTCTTTTGTTAATTTATTACCTCGTAAAGAGAGGTGGCATCATTTTTTAACACATGCTCTTTTACATCAAGCACACGTATTTTTATTATACGTTCACCCATTTTAATTTCAAGGACATCATTTTCTTTTACGTCGTAAGACGCCTTTACCACTTTACCGTTTGCCATTATACGACCTTGGTCGCACGCTTCGTTGGCAATGGCGCGTCTTTTTATTATTCGTGATACTTTTAAGTATTTATCTATTCGCATAGTCGCCTCAAATAATAAGGGGCTGACGTATCAGAGGATTTTGTACAAAAGCAAAAACAAATATACATTTGTTAAAAACTGATTTATACAATAAATCTTATGATACGACAGCCCCTTATCCTTTTTAATAAAATTACTTGTTTATAGCGTCTTTGAAAGCTTTACCAGCTTTGAAAGCAGGAACCTTTGATGCAGGGATGTTGATAACTTCGCCTGTTCTTGGGTTTTTGCCTTGTCTTGCATCTCTTTGTCTTACTTCAAAACCTCCAAAGCCGAATAATTGAACTTTGTCGCCTTCGCAAAGAGCCTTTTTAATTGTTTCTGTAACAGCAACAACAGCTGCTTCAGCTTGCTTTTTTGTCAACTCTGCACTTTGTGCAACAGCTGCAACTAATTCTGTCTTGTTCATTTATGTTTCCTCCTTGAAATTTTTAATAACGGGATGCAAATCCCATACCTCTATCATTTTATTACAAAAATTGGCTCTTGTCAAGTGTTTTGTGTAAAATAAATTGTTTTTTTCCTTTAATTAAGCCTTTTTTTGTGTTTTTGACATATGAAACATGAAATTTTTTAACCCAAGAGCATATTATATATATGGTAAAAAATAAATTTTTGCAAATTGTTAAAAAAATTAAAAAAAAGTGTTGACAAATCAAAAAGTATCTGTTATAATAGTGTCTGTCGTTGATTGAGACGACGTACAATGGTAATATATGGGAGTTTAGCTCAGCTGGGAGAGCGTCTGCCTTACAAGCAGGATGTCACAGGTTCGAGCCCTGTAACTCCCATGTAGTATGGCCCGGTAGTTCAGTTGGTTAGAACGCCAGCCTGTCACGCTGGAGGTCGTGAGTTCGAGCCTCATCCGGGTCGCCATATGCCTTTGTAGCTCAGTCGGTAGACCAAGGGACTGAAAATCCCTGTGTCGGCGGCTCGTTTCCACCCGAAGGCATTTAAGTGCGGGAGTGGCTCAGTGGTAGAGCGTCACCTTGCCAAGGTGAACGTCGCGAGTTCGAATCTCGTCTTCCGCTCCATTTTGAAACAAAAGACGCACTTTTGCGTCTTTTGTTTTACGAATATGGCGCCATAGCCAAGTGGTAAGGCAGAAGTCTGCAAAACTTTTATGCCCCGGTTCAAATCCGGGTGGCGCCACTTTACCCAAAGCACTTCATGCGAAGTGCTTTTTTTATCTAAAATACATGTGAATGCGGAGGTGTAGCTTGTGAAAAAGAAAATGGTTGCTTTTTTTGTGATATTTATCGTTGCTATCAGTATCGTTAATTCCAAAACAGATTTCTTTTTAAATATAGAACGATATATTCCGCAGTTAGAAAAATACACCCTGATAACACAAATGTCGTCGGATTTTTCGGTTAAGCTTTCTGAAATAACGTCAATTATTCCTACGCCGAGCGAGATAATTGCGTATATTAAAAACGAAGAGCTTCCCATTGACCCTGAGGATGTGGCTAAAAATGCATACATTGCAGACAGCCCGATGCTCTCATTTTATCCCGATGAAAATATAAGTGTTCGGGTCTTTGAGGACGGTAGTAAAATAAATATTTTCGGAATAACAAAAAGTCCGCAAAAAAACTATCTTGTTATAAACTTTGATGATGAAAACGAAACCATAGAACAAAGTACAATAGCAGTATCGTCTGATGGTATATTCAATAAAAGCATAAAAATTCCCGAGACGGATGAGGGTAGGCTTAAAATCACAATTTATAACGGACATAAAGCGTATGGCGAGTTTAAAAGCTGGGTTTTGAATGTTGTATCATTAAATAAGGACGAAATGGGGAAATGGAGCGTTGCTACATCACCCGTATATGAGAAAAACCGTGAGCTTTATGAGGCGGATAAATCTATTTCGGATGCTCTAAAAACCACTCCGTCAATACAAAGCGACAGAGAGTCTATAAGGTCGATTGCAACTCAGGTTACTGCCGGTGCACAGACTGAATATGACAAGGCGGTTGCATTGCATGACTGGGTATGTTCGTATATGTACTATGATATAGACAATCTTGACTCACCTACAACACCGCCGTTTTATGCGGATGAAATAATTCGTACACAGCGTGCAGTATGTCTTGGATTTGCAACATTGTATGCATCTCTTTGCAGAAGTATAGATATTCCGTGCAATGTTGTTTCGGGCTATGCATTAGGTGTTGGTGCAGATACTGAATGGACAGATGAAACGGTAAACACAGAGTATCAAAATCATGCATGGAACGAAGTATATGTCGATGGCAGATGGGTTATTGTGGATACAACATGGGACACTGCCAACAAAATAGAAAACGGAGAAAAGATAAAAGGTGAGGAGGTTTCGCACCTCTACTTTGACTCTAATTTGCAGTTCTTCTCGCAAAATCATAAGATTATAGAATACCAGAAAAGGAGTTAGGTCTGAATAAAATTGTACATCTTACCATTTTATCGGACCGTCGGGGACGCCGGCCCCTACAACTTTAAAACGGCAATTTGAACAATTTTCTTGCAGACTTCTGATGTAAAGTACGGAAAGGAATAATAAAATGATAACAGTAACAGACTTAAGCTTAAACTTTAGCGGAGAAAATCTATTTACAGATGTAAACTTAAAATTCACACCCGGCAACTGCTATGGTGTTATAGGCGCAAACGGTGCGGGAAAGTCAACATTTTTAAGGTTGCTCTCGGGTGAGCTTGAATCCACCTCGGGAACAATATCCATCGCACCTGATTGCAGAATGTCAGTTTTAAAACAAGACCATTTTGCATATGATGAGTTTTCCGTGCTTGGTACAGTTATAATGGGCAACAAAAAGCTCTATTCCATAATGAAAGAAAAGGATGCTCTTTACGAAAAAGAGGACTTCAGTGATGAGGACGGCGTAAAAGCAGCTGAGCTTGAGGCGGAATTTGCCGAAATGGACGGTTGGGAGGCAGAATCGGATGCGTCTAAGCTTATACAGGGTCTTGGACTTTCCGAGGACGTTCTATATAAAGAGATGTCAGAGCTTGACGGTAAGGAAAAGGTCAAGGTTTTACTTGCTCAGGCTTTGTTTGGAAACCCTGATATAATATTGCTCGACGAGCCTACAAACCATCTTGACTTACAGGCAATAGAGTGGCTCGAAGAATTTTTAATAAATTATGAGGGTACTCTGATTGTTGTTTCGCACGACAGATATTTTCTTAATAATGTATGTACTCATATCGTAGATATAGATTATACAAAAATAAAAATGTATGTCGGAAATTACGAATTCTGGTATGAATCGAGTCAGTTGATACAGAAAATGATAAAGCAACAGAACAAGAGGGCAGAGGAAAAAATAAAAGAGCTGCAGACATTTATTGCGAGATTCTCTGCTAACAAGTCCAAATCAAAGCAAGCCACAAGTCGTAAGAAAATGCTTGATAAGCTTACCGTTGAGGAGCTTCCGGCATCATCAAGAAGATATCCGTTTGTTGGTTTTGAACGCGACAGAGAGGCAGGCAAGGACTTGCTAACTGTGGATATGGTATCAAAGAGTGTAAATGGCGAGGTCTTAATAAAGGACTTTAACTTTACAATGAACCATGACGATAAGATTGCAATTTTGGGTGAGAATGAGCTTGCAGTTACTGAGCTTATAAAAATGCTTGTGCTTGAGAGTGAACCTGACAGCGGTACTGTTAAATGGGGTATTTCGACTTCGAGAAGCTACTTCCCTAAGGATAATACAGAGTTTTTTGAGGGATGCGAATTAAATCTTATGGATTGGCTAAGACAATTTGCGCCTGAGGGCTTTGAAACGCAAAATGAAACATATATAAGAGGATTTTTAGGAAGAATGCTCTTTAGTGGTGATGATGTGTTTAAGCAGGTAAAGGTTCTGTCGGGTGGTGAAAAGGTAAGATGTATGCTGTCGCGAATGATGCTTTTTGGCTCGAATGTGCTTATTTTAGACCAGCCTACAAACCATCTTGACCTTGAGAGCATTACTGCGGTAAATAATGGCTTGACTGCATTTAAGGGAAATGTCATATTTGCATCTCATGACCATGAGTTTGTAAATACTATTGCAAACAGAATTTTAGATATACAGTCAGATGGTACGATAATAGACAGAATGTGTACATTTGATGAATATATAGAACAAAAAAAGCAAAATGCATAAAATAAAAAATCACTTCATCATGAAGTGATTTTTTTTTGTTTATTTTATTTTCTTAAAATTACCGTAGGTGTCGCTTACCATTTCTAAATATGAGAATGTGTCGCTGTATTGTTTTAGTATATCATTCATTTCAACGAGTTGATGCTTATTTATAATACATATTAAAATTGCCTTTTCCTCGTGTGAATATGAGCCTGTTGCAGATACCCTTGTAGAGGAGTGGCGTAGTCGTGTCTGTATGTCGCGGCTTATTTCGTCGGGATGATTGGTTATGATTGTAACCTCATAAGCAGTTTTTGTGCCTTTAATTATATAGTTACCAATAAAGCTTGATATAAAGCAATATGTGATACACAGGCATACGGGTTTATAATCGTAAATCAATGCTCCATCAATTTCTTTTGCATAAACAAAAAATGAAGCTATTGCAACAAGTGTATTTAAAGAAAATGTAATCCAGAAAAAATTAAGTGTTGGTTTTTTAAAGTTAATATACTTTGAAATAATATCTGTTCCGCCGGTCGAAGAATTTGATTTAAAACAAAGTCCGTACACAAAACCGCTTATTATACCGCTTAATATTACGGGGTACACAGTATCATGACCGTTGGCGTTATACTGAAATGTTTCCAGACCTATTTTTTGCAAAAACAAAAATCCGAACGAATAGGTAAGGCAAAACACCAAAGACCTCTTGGCAAAACTTCTGTTTAAGAGAAAGTACGCTAAGATACACAAAGGCGTATTGATGATAATAGACATATAACCAATACTAAAACCAGTTTTGTATTGAATCATTGTAGCAATACCGTTAAGACCTGCGGGGGCAAATCCGTTATTTACGATAAATAACTGATAATTAAATGCCAGGAGAATAGCAACTAAAATAATCACCAGATATTCAAGTGAGCTTTTTTTAAAGGTTTTTTCTTTCATAATATCACCTGTATTTTTATCTCTTCCTTATTCACTATTACTTCAAATCGACAAGTTTGATTTTGGGGAAAAGTGAATAATGAATAGGTAATAAGTAAAATCGACAAGGCTCCTTGTTGAACCTTGTCGATTTTGATGACCCGTAAGGGAATCGAACCCTTGATGCCGCCGTGAGAGGGCGGAGTCTTAACCGCTTGACCAACGGGCCTTACATAAATTACTTGTATATGATATCACATAAATTATGGTTTGTCAAGTTTTTTTTGAAATTGAATTAAAAAAATTATCACCACCATAATAGTGTAAAAAGTTTTGCTCTTTTTTTAATGTACTATTGCAATTTATGTAAATTTATGCTATAATGTAATGCGTAATAATTTGTGAAATTTTAAAGAAAGGCTACGTGGACAATATGAAAGTATACAACACTCTTACACGTAAGAAAGAAGAATTTATACCAATAGATAAAAATGAGGTAAAAATGTATTCTTGCGGACCTACCGTATATGATTATTTTCATATAGGTAATGCCCGTCCATTTATTGTGTTCGACACAATGCGTCGTTATCTTGAATATTGCGGATATAACGTAAAGTTTGTGCAGAACTTTACTGATATAGACGATAAAATGATAAGAAGAGCAAACGACGAGGGCATAACAGTTAAGGAGTTGGGCGAGAGATTTATAAACGAATATTTTGAGGATGCATCTGCATTAGGTATCGGTAAAGCTACTGTTCACCCAAAAGCTACCGAAAATATAGATGCTATAATAGAGATTGTAAAAAAACTCGAAGAAAAAGGTTTTGCATATAACGTTGACGGAGATGTATATTTTTCTACAAAGAAGTTCAGAGAATACGGAAAACTTTCAAAACAGCCTCTTGAAGATTTGGAGGCAGGTGCAAGAATTGATATAAACGAAACAAAACGCGACGTTATGGACTTTGCATTATGGAAAAAGCAAAAGCCGGGCGAACCTGCGTGGGAAAGTCCATGGGGAATGGGCAGACCTGGCTGGCACATTGAGTGCAGTGCTATGGCAAACAAATATCTTGGCGAAACTATCGATTTACATTCCGGCGGCCAGGACTTGATTTTCCCTCACCACGAAAATGAAATTGCACAAAGTGAGTCTGCAAATGGAAAGCCTTTTGCAAACTATTGGATGCACAATGGTTACATTAACATAAATAACCAGAAGATGAGTAAATCGCTCGGAAACTTCTTTACTGTAAGAGATATAAGAGAAAAGTATGAGAGCGAAGTTATAAGATTTTTTATGCTAAGTGCTCATTATCGGAATCCGATAAACTTTTCTGATATTCTTATGGAACAGGCAAAATCCGCAGTAGGCAGAGTGTATACATGTATAGAAAATCTTGAATTCTTAAAGCAGGGTGCAAATGATGGTGTAGCTGATGCGAATATTTTAGAGTCGCTTGACGGATTTAAGAAAAAATATATTGCCGCTATGGATGATGATTTAAATACTGCTGATGCTATTGCAGCAATATTCGACATAGTTTATCTTGCAAATACAAAAATTGATGATAAAGCATCCAAGCAAACTATTGATTCTGTAATTGCGCTTATAAGAGAGCTTGGCGGAGTTTTGGGATTGTTCAACAAGAATGTAGAAAAATCCCTTGATGATGAAATTGAGGCACTTATAGCAGAGCGAACAAAGGCAAGAGCAGAAAAGAACTGGGCAAAAGCTGATGAAATACGAGATAAATTAAAAGAAATGAATATTGTTTTGGAGGACACACCTCAGGGTGTAAAATGGAGTTTTGCAAAATGATAAATAACACAAAAGAACCGTCGCAATACTCGCCGCTTGCATTGGCATATATAGGTGATGGCGTGTATGAGCTGTATGTAAGAGGCAGGGTTATAAGCGAAAACCCTGATATGCCTGCACATAAATTGCATTTACAAAGTGTTAAGTATGTTAAGGCTCATGCGCAGTCAAACAGTATACATGCAATCGAAAATCTGTTGACAGAGCGCGAAATGGCGGTTTATAAACGAGGCAGAAATGCAAAATCAGCTACAGTGCCAAAGAATGCAAATCTGACGGATTACCGTCATGCAACAGGGTTTGAGGCACTTGTAGGATATTTGTATCTCTCACAAGACGAACAAAGGCTTAACTATCTTATGTCGGTTGCATACGAAAATGCACTTGACGTGGTTAAATAAATATAGCACAGGAGGAAACATTGATGGATAAGAAAAAAGTTACTGAGCTTTCCATTATTGCAAACAAGGTAAGAAAAAATGCTTTAACAGCGGTGTATTCTGCACAGTCGGGACATCCGGGCGGCTCATTATCTATTGCTGAGGTCTTAACACTTTTATACTTTGAGGTTATGGACATAGACCCGAAAAATCCAAAGAAAGAGGATAGAGACAGATTTGTACTGTCAAAGGGACACACTGCTCCCGCACTCTACAGTACGTTGGCATTAAGAGGATTTTTTCCTGTCGAAGATATACCAACATTCAGAAATATAAGCTCATATTTACAGGGACATCCTGATATGAAAAAAGTACCCGGTATTGATATGTCAACAGGTTCTCTTGGTCAGGGTGTCAGTGCTGCAGGCGGTATGGCACTGAGTGCAAAGCTTGACAATAAGGATTTTAGAGTGTATTCAATATTGGGTGATGGCGAGCTTGAAGAAGGTCAGGTGTGGGAACAGGCTATGTTTGCCGCTCATTACAAGCTCGATAATCTTACTATATTTATAGATAATAATGGTCTGCAAATAGACGGAAATATTCAGGATGTAATGAATCCTACTCCTATCGATAAAAAATTCGAAGCATTTGGCTGGAATGTAATAGTTACAGATGCACACGATTTTACAAAGCTATATGATGCTATAGAGGCGGCAAAGGCTTGCAAGGGTAAACCAACAGCTATTATAATGAAATCTGTAAAGGGTAAGAATGTATCCTTTATGGAAAATAATGTATCGTGGCATGGTAATGCGCCAAAACAACCTGAATACGAGATGGCAATAAGCGAATTGGACGAAATTATTAAAAGATTGGAGAGTGAACTGTAATGGCAAAAAGAGCTACAAGAGAATCATACGGTGCTGCACTTGCTGAGTTTGGTGCAAATCCTGATATAGTTGTTTTGGATGCAGACCTCTCTGCGTCTACAAAGACCGCAATGTTCCAGAAAGCATATCCCGAAAGATTTATAAATGTCGGTATTGCGGAGGGAAATATGATGAGTGTTGCGGCAGGTATTGCCTCGACAGGTAAAACTGTATTTGCATCCTCTTTTGCAATGTTTGCAGCAGGACGTGCTTTTGAACAGGTAAGAAACTCCATAGGCTACACAAACCTTAACGTAAAGATAGGTGCAACTCATGCTGGTATATCTGTGGGTGAGGACGGTGCATCACATCAGTGTCTTGAAGATATTGCTCTTATGCGTTCTATACCTAATATGGTTGTTATAAATCCGGCGGATGATAAAGAGGCAGTTGCGGCAGTAAAGGCTGCAATCGACTACGAGGGACCGGTATATATGAGATTTGGCAGACTTGCAGTTGATGATGTAAACTGCGATGATTACAAGTTTGAGCTTGGTAAGGGCGTAGAGTTAAGAGACGGAAGTGATGTAACTATTATTGCTACAGGTCTTATGGTTGGAATGGCGCTTGAGGCGGCTGATGTTCTAAAACAAGAGGGCATAAGTGCGAGAGTTGTAAATATTCATACTATAAAGCCAATAGATAAAGAAATTATAATAAAGGCATCAAAGGAGACAGGTGCTATTGTAACTGCAGAGGAACACTACATAATGGGTGGACTTGGCAGTGCGGTTGCCGAAGTGGTTTGCGAAAATGCACCATGCCCTGTAAAAATAATAGGTACTGATAAATTTGGTAAGTCGGGTAAACCGGCAGAGTTATTTGAAGAATATGGTTTAACCCCGCAAAACATCGTAGCAAAGGCAAAAGAGGCAATCAAACTAAAGAAATAAAAATATTTGTATTTTTGTAATATTGGAGGAATAAGATGAAAAAACTGTTATTGTTTGTTATGAGCATACTTATGGTGCTCACCATATCTGCTTGCGGTAGCAAGAACGATGCCGAGAAAACACAGACAACGGTTACAGAAATTGACCCTGTAAATGTGCTTACTGCAAATGATGTATATGAGGCATTGAACTACGAGTATGTACCGGTCGTTGACGGCGGTGTAATTGTCCATGAGGATAATACATCAAAGGCAACCTATGTAAGCGACCCTAAAGGTCAGAACGACAGTGTTGAAATAAAGATAACTTATATGACAGACAAGATTGGCCCCGAAGTTGTAAAAGCGCAATTTGAGGAATCTAAAGCAAAGAGAACTGATACAATAGATATTGCAAATCTTGGTGAGAGTGCATATATTGCATTTCCATCTATGTATATCTATGACAGAGGTTGTATTATAAAAATAACAGCGGGTTCAGGAAACAGTAATGAGCAGCAAAATCTTCTGATTGCTCTTGCCACAAAGGCTATAACTAATTTTGAGACACTTGTTCCCTCGATAACAGAATCTAAAAACTAAATATAAATGCGGTGTTATATAAACACCGCATTTTTTATTGACAAAAAATGCAGCAACCATTATGGTTGCTGCATTGATTGTTTTAAATTAGTGAACAATAGCAAGCTCTGTTTCTTTATCGAATATGTGTAGCTTGTTTGTATCGAAACATACTTTGATTGTATCATCAATCTTAGCGTTTGATCTTTGGTTAACCTTAGCTGTGAATTGTGTATCAGAAATCTTTAAGTACAAGAATGTTTCTGAACCAAGCAATTCTGTAACTTCAACGTGTGCGCTACATACGCCATCAGGTTTAGCAGCTATAAAGCCTTCGTCATCGTGGATGTCTTCAGGTCTGATACCCAATACAACAGTCTTGCCGATGTAGTCCTTAAGAGGAGCTGTCTTTCCTTCCGGTACCTTAATTGAGTTTTCGCCAAATGTTGCATATACTGAACCGTCTTTTTCTGAAAGTTCTGCATCGACAAAGTTCATTTGAGGAGAACCGATAAATCCGGCAACGAATAGGTTGCAAGGTTCTGAATATAGAGTTGCAGGTGTATCAACCTGTTGAACAAAACCGTCCTTAAGTACAACGATACGTGTACCCATTGTCATAGCTTCTATCTGGTCGTGAGTAACGTAGATAAATGTTGTTTGCAACTTGTGGTGCAACTTCTTTATCTCAGTTCTCATTGCAACTCTTAGCTTAGCATCAAGGTTTGAAAGTGGTTCGTCCATAAGGAATACCTTAGGACTACGAACAAGCGCACGACCCATAGCAACACGCTGTCTTTGACCACCTGATAGAGCAGCAGGCTTTCTGTCAAGCAAATGCTCGATTTCAAGAATTTTAGCTGCTTCTTCAACTCTCTTCTTTATTTCGTCTTTTGGAGTTTTTCTTAGCTTAAGCGCAAACGCCATGTTGTCATATACTGTCATATGAGGATATAGAGCGTAGTTCTGGAAAACCATTGCTATATCTCTGTCCTTTGGAGCAATGTCGTTCATAAGCTTTCCGCCTATGTAAAGTTCACCCTCTGAAATTTCCTCAAGACCTGCTATCATACGCAAGGTTGTTGATTTACCACAACCTGAAGGACCAACAAGGATTATGAATTCCTTGTCTGCGATATCAAGAGTAATATCACTGGCGCCGACAAAGCCGTTGGGATATCTTTTTGTAATATTTTTTAACTGTAAATCTGCCATTTGTAAATAGTCCCCTCTCACATTTTAAATTTAATTTATTTTTTACAGATTAACTTATACTATAATCATCATTTGTGTACTAAACAGTACTACAAACATACAATACATATATTAACACATTTGCAAGAAAAATGGTAGTCGAATAATAGACAAAAATTCAAAGATTTCTTTGTCTATGTTTGACAAAAAAGATAAGACGCCAAACCAATGTGCACAAAAGATTAGTGGGAAGATGCAATAATTTTGTTAGCAACTTCCATAGGCGCTTTTTCGTATCTTACAAACTCAAAGGTAAATATTCCGCGTCCGCCGCTGAGTGCTCTTAAGTCTGTTGCATATTTATGCATTTCTGACATCGGTACTTCTGCTTCTACAAGGTTAAGACCTGCTCTGTCGCTTTCACCCATTCCCATTATACGTCCGCGACGCTTATTTATATCGCCTATAACATCACCCATGATATTTTCGGGGACATAACTCTTTAAGTAACCTATTGGCTCAAGTATAACAGGACCGGCTTGCTTTAATCCCTCCTTATATGCAATAGAGGCTGCAGTTTTGAATGCCATTTCGGATGAATCTACCGGGTGGTATGAACCATCAAGAAGTGTAGCCTTAAGATTAACAACAGGATATCCTGCAAGCACACCTTTTTCGCAACTGTCAAGAAGCCCCTTTTCAACAGCAGGGAAGTAGTTGCGTGGAACGCTTCCGCCAAATACTTTTTCCTCAAATATCATTTCCTCGGTAATGCCCGGAGTAAACTCAATTTTTACATGACCATACTGTCCATGACCGCCGGATTGTTTCTTGTGCTTTCCCTCTACAACAACTGTCTTTGTTATAGTTTCGCGATACGGAGTTATAGGCTCTTCAACTATTACATTAGTTCCGTACTTAGTCTTTAATTTACTTAATATTACTTCTATGTGCTGTTCGCCCTGACCATTTATAAGCGTTTGTTTTGTTTCTGTATTACTTGTTACAGTAAATGACGGGTCTTCGTCCATAAGCTTTGTAAGACCGCTTACAATCTTTTCCTCATCGCCCTTTGCCTCCGGTTTCACTGCCATCGAAAGTACAGGTGAGGGGAATTCAATACCTGTAAGAATTATATTCTTGTTGCGTTCGCAAAGTGTATCGCCTGTTTTTGTGAATTCGAGCTTTGCAACACAGCCAATATCACCGGCTTTTACGGACGAGGTCTCAATCTGCTTTTTGCCGCATATAGTATATATTTTGCCTATTCTTTCGTTTTCGCCTTTGTTTGGGTTGAATAATGTGGTATCAGATTTAATTTCGCCTGAATACACTCTGAATATAGATAGCTTACCAACATACGGGTCTGCTATTGTTTTAAATACAACAGCAGCAGTTGTTTCTTCTGCATTTTGTACGAGTTCAACAGGCTCGGCAGTATCAGCCTTTCTTCCTATCTCCTCAATCTCTGATGGTGCGGGAAGATATTTACCTATACCATCCATAAGACTTCTCACACCGATATTATCCTGGCCGCTTCCGCAATATACAGGGTAAATACTTCCGTCCTTTACACCTTTTCTGATAGCTTTTTTAATTTCGTCAAAGGTAAATTCTTCGCCATTGAAATATTTTACCATAAGCTCTTCGTCAGTTTCAGCAATGGCTTCCATTATCATTTCTCTTAATGGTGCAACGATATCTGCCATTCCGTCAGGAACAGGGATATCTACTCTGTCTTTACCCTCGTAGCGTCTTGCAGTCATATCGACTATATCCACAAAGCCTTTGAATTCATCGCCCTCTCTTATCGGGTATACAAACGGTGTTATGGACTTGCCGAACACTGCTTTCATTTCTTCGAGTGTACGCTCATAATTTCCGCGGCTGTCATCAATTTTATTTACAAAGAACATTATAGGTACACCCTTGTTCTTTGCGTATTGGAATACCTGCTCTGTACCAACAGATACACCGCTTCGGCCACTTAGTACAACAAGTGCGGAATCTGCGGCTCTCACGCCTGCCTTTACGTCGCCTGCAAAATCAAAAAATCCCGGTGTGTCTATTACGTTGTATTTCATATCCTTCCACTCTATAGGAGCAACGGAAGTTGAAATCGAAAAACCGCGTTTTATTTCCTCGGGGTCGCAATCAGTAACAGTTGTTCCATCTGCAACTTTACCTAAACGCTCAGTTGCCCCTGCGTTATAAAACATAGCTTCTGCTAAAGTTGTTTTACCGCATTTTCCGTGCCCCATAACCGCAATATTTCGGATGTCTTCCATTTTGTATGATTTCATAATATATCAATCCCTTCATTTTTGTTTTGGTGTGCCTCATATAATCAGCACCATACATAATATTTACCACTTGTTCGTGAATTTTAAACACCTAAACACTAAAAAAACAAACGTCATCTTGTACGAAATTATGCCTCTGATTTTAGTTATTTTTTTGTACAAAAAAGGGACGATATCGTCATCGTCCCTTATTCAGTTTGTTTTTGCAATTTCGAGCATTTTTTTGTGAAAATCAGTGCCGAGTTTTTTTCGTATAATTTCACAATATCGGTTGCCACTTATAAGCTTATTTTTCTGATATTCAATTACCGCTGAAATTTTGGGGAAAGCTTTAAAAAATATGCTCATATCATCTAAAATATTCAGTGCGGCATTATATGCGGGCATATTATCTGTTTTTATTTTTGACATATCATAGAGAGCCGCTGCCTTGTGATTTGAAAGTGCCTGTTTTTGCATTGCGGGAGTGAAGTCGAAGTCATTATGATGTGCGAGATAAATTATGAGATAATGGGCAAATTCAATATCCTCCCTGAATATTCCTACATCAGATAGCGGATTAACATCAAACATGCGAAGCTCTATGTGGTTTATTCCATGCTCTTTCAGATTTTTGAGCGTGTTCCGACCTTTTGGTTTTAGTCTTATGGGGACATATAATTCCCATTCGGAAAATAACGTACCATCATTAACATATTGCTCAATGCTTTGTATATACGTATATAAATCCGTGCAATCAAATAGCGGTGTAAAATTGTTCCAGTATCCCTTATCTCCGTTTCTCTTGGAGGCATAACCATCAAAACCGGTGCCGCATGCATAATCACTGTCAAAGGATAAATCATACACGGGGCTTGCAGCACTTAGTAATACCAATAGCCAGCTGTGTAGGCATAGTTGCTTAAACAATTTAAAATAGAAGGTGTTTTTGAATTGTGAGAAGTCTTCGCTTGTGGGGCATATAGACTCTAAAAATTCATTGGAAAATGAAAAATTAAAATGAATTCCGGAGTACATCATAAGCCTTTTTCCGTAACGTCTTGCAAGCTTTTCGCGATACTCTCTTTTTGAAATTTCATCACCGTAAAAATTAGCGACGGGAATATCATTTTCGTTTTCGAAATGCGGTGGATTACTGTTTAGCCACAGATATTCTCTGTTTTGTAATATTTTTAAACGTATGCTATTATCAATTCTGTAGATTTCATCAAACAATCCGTCAATATCCGAACATACAGGGGACACTAATTCGAGCTGATTTTCGCAAAAATCCCTTGTAATCAATTTATCATCAAACGGGTGCGGTGTTTGTGCAAGCAGACCGTCGGACGTAATGCGGAGTGTTTCGCGTTCCAGACCAAAACTGCCCTTAAAAATATGTTTATTATCTAATATCATTAAAATCACCCTCTGTTTACATTGCCTGCAGAAATTTTTATACTAAGACCTGCTGACGTAACTTCCTTTTCGAGAAGTTTAAGTCCCTCAGCTGCCTCTGTGCCCGTATATGCCTTGTTGTTGTACAGAGTGTATAGTTCTCGTACATCACCGGGGGAAAGGTTTGGCATTACAACATTTGCACCTGCCATTAAACCCATTTGTCTGCCTTGCGGATGGATTGTACTAAGAGCAGTGGTAGATGGAATAAGTGCGTACGGAAACATAAGGCGAAGTATTGCAACGAGGTTAAGGCATCTTTTAAAAGAGCCCTTTTCGTATTTGCCCAATGGTGTATCAATATGCGGTAAAAACGGACCTATTCCAATCATATCAGGTTGTATCTTTTCTAAAAATCTCAAATCCAGAACCAGGTTATCAATAGTCTGATACGGACTTCCAACCATAAATCCCGACCCTACCTGGTAACCTGTTTCTTTTAATGATTTTATACATTCTATACGATTTTTAAAACTCATATCCTCAGGGTGCAGCTTTGAATAATGCTCTTCGCTTGCAGTTTCGTGCCTGAGAAGATAACGGTTTGCACCTGCATCAAAAAAGGCTTTGTAGCTGTCATGACTCTTTTCGCCTATCGAGAGAGTTATGGCACAGTCGGGATATTTGTTCCTGAGTGAAGATACAACGGAACAAATTTTATCGTCGGTAAAGTACGGGTCTTCGCCGCCTTGCAGAACAAAGGTGCGAAAACCTAATTTGTAGCCTTTTTCTGCGCAATCAAGTATCTGCTCCTCACTAAGACGATAGCGGACTGCATTTTTATTACCACAACGTATGCCGCAATAGTAACAGTTGTTTTTGCAGTAGTTGGTGAACTCAATTAAACCTCTTATATATACGTCTTTTTTGTAATATTCATATCTGCGCTCCATGGCCTTTTTAAAGAGATATGAGTTATTATCTGTATCAATAATAAGTTTTAGTTCCTCGTCAGAGGCGGTTCTTGTGCTATAAAGTTTATTTACTATATTCTCTACGCTCATTTTCTATACTCATTTCCTATTCTGTATACTATAAATATTATATCCCAATTATTCTTTATCGTCAACCTGTTTTTTAAAAGCAGTTCGTGCAGGTATTAAAAATAGTTTGTAATTTTGTTAAAGTTAGGTAAAATCTATTGACAAAAGCACAAAATATGATATACTGTTTTATATAAAATTGGCGGAAAAACAAGGGGATTTTCAAATGATAAACAAAATAAAAGAGTTAAAAGAAAAAAATGATATATGTATTTTAGCGCATAGCTATCAATCACCAAAAATCCTCGAGGTTGCAGATATTACGGGTGATTCGTACGCATTGAGTGTTAAGGCAAAAGATGTAAAACAAAAAAACATACTCATGTGCGGTGTAAGATTTATGGCAGAAACCGTAAAAATGCTGTCTCCGCAAAAGCGTGTAATTTTATCACACCCGGGTGCCGGCTGTGCAATGGCAGATGGAATTACGAAAGAAGAGGTCCTAAAACTAAAAGAGCTTTACAAAGACTATTGTGTTGTGGCATACATAAATACAACAACAGATGTCAAAACTGTATGTGATGTATGTGTAACATCATCTTCGGCAGTTAAGATAGTGGACAGGATAGCCAATAAAAACATATTATTTATACCTGACTGCAATCTTGGTGCATTCGTTGCGCAGGAGTTACCGCATAAGAATATTAAGCTTATAAAGGGCGGATGTCCTGTTCATATGTCGGTCAGTGCAGAAGAGGTTATGAAGGCAAAAAACACTTATCCGAATGCAAAGCTTCTGGTACATCCTGAATGTATAGAGGCGGTTACCAAAATGGCAGATTATGCGGGTTCTACTGCGGATATTATGAATTATGCCATAAATTCCGACGAACAGGAATTTATAATAGGGACAGAAAATAATATAATAGAACATTTAAAAATTATATGTCCCCAAAAACAGTTTTATTCGTTATCAAAAGGTCTTGTCTGCACGGATATGAGACTTACTGAATTGACGGATGTGTACAACTGTGTAAGCGGTATTGGCGGTGAGGAAATAGTGCTTGATGATGATACCATAAACAAAGCAAAAAAATGTATAGATGAAATGATAAGGTTAAGCTATGAATAAAAAAGCTATAATTGCAATGAGCGGCGGTGTAGACAGTGCAGTTGCCGCTTATTTAATAAAACAACAAAAATATGATGCAATAGGTATAACATTAAAACTGTTTGCAAATGATGATTTAAAAACATCAGAGGGATGTTGTACTTCTGATGATATTGAGGATGCAAAGCAGGTTGCCGGTCGTTTGGGGATGGAGCACTTTGTGCTTAATTTTAAGGACGACTTCGAAAAACAGGTTATATCAAGATTTATCGATGCATACGAAAATGGCAGAACCCCAAATCCGTGTGTGGATTGCAACCGTCATATTAAATTTAAAAAACTTCTGGACAAGGCAAAAGAGCTTGGATATACCCACGTTGTAACTGGTCATTATTCGAGAGTAGAAAAAGACACTGACAGATATTTATTAAAAAAGGGCATTGACCATACAAAAGACCAGAGTTATGTGTTGTATTCGCTTACACAAGAGCAACTATCACACATTCTGTTGCCGCTTGGCAACATGACCAAAGCACAGGTGCGGGAAATAGCGGAAGAACAGAACTTTATGAATGCGCGAAAAAAGGAAAGTCAGGATATTTGCTTTGTAAATGATGGCAAATACGCCGAATTTATAGAAGACTATTGCAATAAGACATATCCCTGCGGTGAATTTGTAGACCTTGACGGTAATGTTTTGGGAACACATAAGGGTATAATAAGATATACAATAGGTCAGAGGAAAGGTCTGGGGCTTGCATTGCCGCAACCTATGTATGTGTGCCAAACGTGTCTTGATACAAATAAGGTTGTATTAGGGTTGGACAGTGATTTGTTCTCAAAAGAGCTTGATGCAGAGGACATAAATCTGATTGTGTGTGATAAGTTCGATTCGCCCGTAAGGGTTAAGGCAAAAACAAGATATTCTCAGAAAGAGGAGGATGCGACCGTGTGGCAAACAGGTGAGGACAGTATTCACGTCGAATTTGACAAGCCTCAGCGTGCTATAACAAAAGGTCAGGCGGTTGTGCTCTATGATGGTGATGTGGTTGTTGGCGGCGGAACAATAAAATAAAAGTTAAATTGGTTTTTGGGGTGATGTAGCTATCACCCCTGTTTTTTGTTTGAATAATAAACACATCCGGGCATATTATTTATAATAGAAATCTATGCTTTTAAGGAGTGAAATTATGATTATTCATACAAAGGTTTTAAAAAGGAGTATATTGTTTTTGTGTGTGGGGATAGCTTTTGGAATATCTTTAAAAATGTTGTGTGTTGATGGAATTTTGGACGTTTTTTTGACCGACGGGGAGTTTAGCGTTGTATGTGATGCGGGGCATGGTTATCCCGACGGGGGTGCAGTTGCTGCAGATGGTACACAGGAAAAGGACATAAATCTTGCAATTACTCAAAAGCTATGCGAGGTTTTTGAGTCGAGGGGAATAAATGTAACGCTTACCAGAAGTGAAGATAACGGAATATATGATGAGAGCGCAAATACGATACGAGAAAAAAAGGTAAGCGATATGCATAAGAGAGTTGAGATAATAAACAACTCCAATGCAGATTTGTTTTTGAGTATACATATGAATTCATTTACCGATACATCGGCAAAGGGGATTCATATTTTTTATGGAGGTGGAAATGACGATACAAAGAAAATGGCAGAAGAAATACAACAGTCTATAGCTGATGTTACGGGTGCACAAACACATAGTGTAAAGGAGGTTTCAAAAAGCCTTTATCTTATGAAAAACGCAAAGATACCGTCAATTCTGATTGAGTGCGGTTTCTTATCTAATCCTCATGAGGCGGAGCTTTTACAGAATGAGGAATATCAGGCAAAAATTGCATGGGCAATAGCTGATGCGGTCGAAAATTGTGTGCAAAACAAGTCATGATAATGTATATTTCCACAAAAAAATAAAAAAAACAGGTAGATATATATATTATATGACGAAATATTATTTTTTTCTTGACTCAACCAAACGTAGAGAGTATAATATAAAGTAGATTACATATTGTAACAAAAGTTGATATAAATATCAGATGGAGGAATAGATATGAGCAGAGTATATAATTTTTCGGCAGGACCATCAATGCTTCCTGTTGAGGTGCTGAAAAAAGCACAGGAAGAAATGGTAGAGTATGCAAATAGCGGCATGAGCGTTATGGAAATGAGCCATCGTTCAAAGGATTATCAGGATATAATCGATAATGCAGAGGCGCTTGTAAGAGAGCTTATGCATGTACCTGATAACTATAAGGTTATGTTTCTACAGGGTGGCGGTTCATCTCAATTTGCTATGGTTCCGATGAATCTTGCTACAAAGAACAAAAAAGCTGATTATGTTATAACAGGTCAATGGGCAAAGAAGGCTGCAGAAGAAGCAGAAAAGTACATAAGCGTAAACAGAGTTGCATCGTCTGCTGACAAGACTTTCTCATATATTCCTGAGATTGACCCTTCAAAGTTATCATCTGATGCAGATTATCTATACATCTGTTTTAATAATACAATTTATGGTACACGCTTTACAGAGTTACCAAAAACAGATGCAATTTTAGTTGCAGATATTTCATCATGCGTAATGTCAGAGGAAATTGACGTAACAAAATTCGGTTTATTGTTTGCAGGTGCACAAAAGAATTTAGGACCTGCAGGTGTTACACTTGTTATTGTAAGAGAGGACCTTATTGGTGAAACACTTGAGGGTACACCTACAATGTTCGATTACGCAATACATGCAAAGAATGGTTCTATGTACAATACTCCTCCTACATATGGTATATATGTTCTAAAGCTTGTTCTTGAATGGATAAAGGAAATGGGCGGAGTAAGTGCAATACAAAAGGTAAACGAAGAAAAAGCAAAGATGCTTTATGATTTTCTCGATTCTTCTGAAATGTTTGAGGGTACAGTTGTTGCAAAAGACCGTTCGCTTATGAACGTTCCGTTTATAACGGGTAATGATGAGCTTGACGCAAAGTTTGTAAAAGAGTCAAAAGAGGCAGGCTTTGTAAATCTAAAAGGCCACAGAACAGTAGGCGGTATGAGAGCAAGTATATACAATGCTATGCCTGTTGAGGGTGTTAAGGCTCTTGTAGAGTTTATGAAGAAGTTCGAGGCAGAAAATAAATAAAAAGGACGATGTAATTATGTATAATATTCTTACACTAAACAAAATAGCACAATGCGGTCTGGACAGACTTGACGAAAACTATAATATTACAGATGATGTAACGGTTGATGCAGACGGTATTATACTAAGAAGCTACAATATGCACGAAACAGTGCTTGGTAAAAATCTAAAGGCAGTTGCAAGAGCAGGTGCAGGAACAAACAATATTCCTATTGAGAAGTGCACAGAGCAGGGTGTTGTAGTATTTAATACTCCCGGTGCGAATGCAAATGCAGTTAAAGAGCTTGTTATAGGTTCACTTTTCCTTGCAGCAAGAGATGTTGTAGGCGGTATTGAGTGGGCAAGTACACTTACAGGTGATGATATTGCAAAGCAGGTAGAAAAAGGAAAGTCAAACTTTGCTGGTAACGAAATTGCAGGTAAAACACTTGGTGTAATCGGTCTTGGTGCGATAGGTATACTTGTTGCAAATGCAGCACTAAAGCTTGGTATGGACGTTGTTGGCTATGACCCGTACCTGTCAGTTGAGGCTGCGCTAAAATTATCAAGCCATGCAAAGAGAGTTTCATCACTTGACGAGGTTTATGCGGAAGCTGACTATATTACAATTCACGTTCCGCTTATGGATTCTACAAAAAATACAATTTGCAAGGAGTCTTTGGCAAAATGTAAGGACGGTGTAAAAATCCTTAACTTTGCAAGAGGTGGTCTTGTTAATGCTGAGGATATAAAAGAAGCACTTTCAACCGGTAAGGTTTCGAAATATGTTGTTGACTTCCCTGATGACAAGACAATAAACCAGGAGGGTATAATTGCTATACCGCATCTTGGTGCATCAACAGATGAAGCTGAGGATAACTGTGCAATTATGGCTGCAAAGGAGATAAAGAACTATCTCGAAACAGGTAATATCAAAAACTCTGTAAATCTTCCAAACTGTGCATTGCCTGTAGGCGGCGAGGGAAGAGTAGCTATAATACATAAAAACATTCCAAATGTGATTGCTAAATTCACAGATGCTATGTCGAGTGTTAATATATCAGATATGATAAGTAAATCAAAAGGCGATGTTGCATACACAATTATGAACACCGACCACGAAATAACTGCTGATATAGAAGAAAAGCTCAACTCAATAGATGAGGCTATAAGAGTAAGAGTATTTTGATTTATACAATAACAGGAAAAGGTATTCTTTTCCTGTTATTTTTTTAAAAACCTATTGAAATATAACTAAACTTATTGTATAATACATATATACAAACCAAGTAAAAGGAGGCATATAAAATGCTAAAAGGAATATCTAAAATAATACCACCTGAGCTATTAAAAATCATGATGGAAATGGGCCATGGTGATGAAATCGTAATCGGAGACGGAAACTTCCCGGGTGCAAGCCACAATGCAAGATGCGTAAGATGTGATGGCCACGGAGTACCAGAAATTCTTGATGCGATGTTAAAGCTATTCCCGCTTGATACATATGCAAAGCCTGTGTATTTAATGGAAAAAGTGCCCGGTGATACAGTTGAAACACCAATCTGGGACACATATGCTGAGATAATAAAGCCATATACAGACGAGGAAATGGAGCATATAGAACGTTTTGAATTTTATGAGAGAGCAAAAAAAGCATATGCAGTTGTTATGACAGGTGAGTCAGCTTTGTATGCTAATGTTATCCTAAAAAAAGGCGTTGTAACAGACTGATAACGTATATTATTTTTCGAAAAGGAATTGTTAAGTATAAATTTTACAGTTCCTTTTTTTGTTATATATATTGACAATAAAGTGTCAAAAAGGTATAATTATTATATTGTTGTATTAGAGAGAGTGGTGAGGTATATGAATATAAATATTCCGTCAGAAATGCGTTCGGTTTTAAGCATTTTTGAAGAAAATGGCTTTGAGGCGTATTTGTCGGGACGTGAACTTTTTATGCTTGTATCATCACAAAATATACCATCATGCACGATCAATACAACTGCAAATAATGACCAGATAAAAAAAATATTTCCAAGAACTCTCGAAACAAATAATGGTAATGTAAATGTTATTCATAATGGCATAGTATACGACGTTCGTTGCATGAATGGTGAGAGTATAGAAAAAATATGTAACAGAGCTGTTTTTACCATAAATTCCATGGCTTTTTCTATTAAAAATGGACTTATAGATAAATACAATGCCGAAGACGATATAAAAAATAATATTATACGTTCCATGCCTGATGGAGAAATAAAATTCTCTCAAAAGCCACTGTCAATGTTAAGGGCAGCGACTCTTTGTGCTACGCTTGATTTTAAGCTTGATGAAAAAACAGCAGATACAATACAAAGATATGCTCACCTGGTAAGGCAGGTTAAAAATGAAAAGGTCTTTCGTGAGATAAACAGGATTTTACTATCTCCACATCCCGATTATATAAGGATTATGCATCATACGGGTGTTTTAAAATATATAATGCCCGAGCTTGACAGATGCTTTGGAGAAAAGCAACGTAATAAGTATCATATATATGATGTAGGTGAGCATATAATGCATGCACTTACAAACGTAAGAAGTGATAAAATTCTAAGATGGGCAATAATGCTTCATGATGTGGGAAAACCCCTTACGTCGAGTACCGATGAAAATGGTATAATTCATTTTTACGGGCATTATAAGGAAAGTAAAAATATCTCTGAACGTATATTGCGTCAATTCAGAATGGACTCTAACGAAATTCGTGATATACTACTTCTTATAGAAAATCATGATGTCAGAATAGATACAACTGCAGTTTCCGTAAAGAGAATGATGTCAAGAGTTGGTGCGGAATTATTCTTAAAGCTTTTAGAAGTTCAGGCGGCGGATAACATGGCAAAAGACATGTTATACTTTCCGCAGAAAAAGGAAAAACTCGATATTGCAAGGCAAATACATGCAGAAATCGTGGCATCAAATGAGCCATATCTAATAAATCATCTTATGATAAATCACCGCGACCTTGCAAGAATAGGTTTTACTAAAGGCAGAATGACAAACGACGTTTTAAAAATCTTAATAAACGAAGTCATAATGAATCCGTCGTTAAATAATAGCGAATACCTTTTAAAAAGGGCGAAGCAATTAAAAAGACGCTAATCGAAAGGGAAATGAATGGAAAAGGAAATACAACAAGCCATAGAGCTTTTAAATAAGAACAGTTACGTGGTAATTCCTGTTACAAAGGGACAATTAAGCCTGTGTGAAAACTGTAACCAGGTTGAGGCAGAGTGCAGATATAATTCTATAGGCTATACCTGTACAAACTTAAGATGCCTCAATCCTTACATAAAGGAACAATTTAAGGAGAATAAATAAGTCTGAGAAAAAATGGCAATCCAAACAATTTTCTTGCAGACTTGGCTTTGTGTCGTAAGAAAGGAATGACTATAATTATGAAAATCGGATTAGTTATGGAGGGCGGCTCTATGCGCGGTATGTATACCGCGGGCGTTACCGATGTTTTAATGGAAAACGATATTGTCTTTGACGGTGCTGTAGGTGTCAGTGCCGGTGCGGTGTTTGGCTGTAACTACAAATCACGCCAGATAGGAAGAACAATACGTTATAACAAAAAATATTGTAATGATAAAAGATATGCAAGCTTTTCTTCGTGGTTAAGAACGGGTAATTTGTACAGCAAGGACTTTTGCTATAACAGACTTCCGCGTGAGCTTGATGTGTTTGATAACGAAACATTCAAAAACAACGAAATGGAATTTTACGTTGTGTGTACCAATATGGACACGGGTAAGCCTGTATATCACAAATGCTATGACGGTGGAAGTGAAGATTTGGAGTGGTTTCGTGCAACCTCAGCACTTCCGCTTGCGTTTAAACCGGTATATATTGATGATTTAGTTCTTGCAGACGGGGGAGTATCGGATTCTATTCCAATAAAATTTGCACAGGAATTGGGTTATGAAAAGAATGTTGTTATTCTTACTCAACATGACGGATATCAGAAAAAGGAAAATTCACTTATGCCGATTATCAGGGTTGTTTTAAGAAAATATCCCAATATGATAAATGCGATGGCTAACAGGCATATAATGTATAACGATACACTAAAATACATAAAAGAACAACAACGTGATGGCAAAGTGTTTGTTATACAACCAAGCAGACCATTAGAGATTGGTGTTACCGAGAAAAATCCCGATAAGCTTGAGGAGATTTACCAGATGGGAAGAAAAGACGCAAAAGAGTGTCTGGAAAAATTAAAGGAATATATGAAAAAATAAGGATATTATAAAGTAAATTATAAGAACAAAAAGGGTGGCCTGTATAAATTTGATATTGCGAGTTTTAAATCCGTAGGATTTAACTGTTAGAGCAATAGAATTTATACAGGCTACCCTTTTTGCCATAAATATTTAATTATTGTTTTTTGGTGGTTTTTTTCCAAAGTATTGATAAATATTACATTTTATCATTCCGTTATATATTTTTCTCTTTTTATCCGAGTTCCTTCCAAATAGTGATTCAAACTCCTCGTTTGAGGTTAGAATGTAGTAATTCCATTCATCGAGCTTTGAGAATGTTTTGCCAATTTGTCGGTAAAGCTCCTCGCATTCCTTTTTCTCGCCAAGACGCTCGCCGTATGGGGGATTGCATATTATAGTACCATATGATTTATCAAACTCTATTTTTGTTGCATTGCCCTCACTTACACTTATGTAGTCGCCCACACCTGCTTTTATGCAGTTTTCGCGTGCAAGCTCGGTTGTTTTTTTATCAATATCATATGCATAAATTTCCAATGGAACATCTTTTACTAAATCCTTTGCCTCCGATAGCGCGTTATCCCATAACTTTGATGATATTTGCTCAAAATCATTGGCGGCAAACTTCCTGTTCATACCGGGGGCAATATTCTTTTTTATCATAGATGCCTCTATTGGTATTGTTCCGCTACCGCAGAACGGGTCGCATAGGGGATACTCATATTTCCAGAAGCTCATCATTACCATGGCAGATGCAATCGTTTCTCTTAGCGGTGCCAAATTTGAAAGCTGTCTGTAACCGCGTTTATGCAATGGCTCGCCGGATGTATCAATCATAAGTGTAACAATATCCTTTTGAATGGAGAACTGTACGCGGTATGTTGTACCGTCTTCGGGTAACCAATCTATGCCATAGCTTTTGGAAAGGCTTTTTACTATTGCCTTTTTTATTATTGCCTGCGAGTCTCTTACACTTGCAAGCTTTGATTTTAAACAATGCCCCTTAACGGGAAATGCGCTGTCCTTTAAAATCCAATGGCTCCAATCGAGAGCGGTTGTCCTTTCAAAAAGCTCCTCAAAGCTTTCTGCCTTAAACTCAGCTATTTTTACTAAAACACGCTCGCCTGTTCTTAACCACATATTGGCGCGGCAAATTGCCATATAATCACCCATAAATGTAACACGTCCGTCTGTTACACTTGTTGTTTCGTATCCTAAATTGCGTATCTCGCGTGCTGTAAATGCCTCAAGACCAAATAATGTAGGAACAATAATCTCAAATTTATCCATTGTGTTTTCTTCCAACCTTTTTTACAAATTTTCTTCTTTTTATTGATGATTTCTGACTTTTTCTTTTGTTTGTATCAATAACACTTTGAGCTTTATCTTTTTTTCTGAACTTTTCGAACATTTTGGCGGTTGCATCTTGCTCAAGTACAAAGTCAATGCGTCTTGATACAATATCAGCCCTCATAACTGTAACATATACTAAATCGCCAATCCTAAATTCATTTGCAGTACGTCTGCCTTTGAGCATAAAGTTGTCTTTGTCGTAATCGTAATAGTCGTCAGTCAGATTCTCGACACCTATAAAGCCCTCCACACTGTTTTGCAACTCGACAAATATTCCGGAATTGCTTAAATGACGTATAATGCCCTCGTAGCTTTTGCCGATGTTCATACTCATATATGCGGCTTTCATAAGGTCATCAACATCGCGTTCTGCATATTCCGCAGTCAGCTCTGTTTCGCTCGAATGATGGGCGGAGTCTGATACAAAATCAACGTATTTTGATGTATCCTCACCTGCTATAAAGCTTTTTAAAATTCTGTGAATTGTGAGGTCAGGATATCTTCGTATGGGTGAAGTAAAATGGCAATAATACCTTGCCGCCAACCCAAAATGTCCGTGGTTTTGTGTTTTGTATTCTGCTTTCATAAGTGAACGCAGCATTGTCATAGCAATAATATTTTCTTCTGGTAATCCTAAAACCTGCTCAAGAAGTTTTTGTAATTCCTTTGGGTGCAGTGGATTTTCTTCGTTATATCTTCCTTTTAGAGATAATCCGAACGGTTTTATAAAATTACTAAAAGCTGTAAGCTTTTCTTCTGAGGGGGATTGATGAACCCTGTATACAAAAGGAATATCTGCCCAGAATGCATATTCTGCTACTGTTTCATTTGCACATAACATAAATTCTTCAATTATCTTATTTGAAGTTCCGCGTTCGTATTTTATAATATCAACGGGCTTGCCGAATTCGTTACATATAATTTGCGATTCGGGAAAATCAAACTGTATTGCACCGCGTCGGTCGCGCTTTTTTTCCAAAATCTTTGCAAGCGTTTCCATATTTTCCAACACAGGAACGATATGTGCATACTCTTCGCGGAGTTTAGTGTCCCCATTTAAAATTGCATTTGCATTGTTGTATGTCATTCTCTCTTTTGAATTTATGACGGTATTTTCCAGTCTGTGAGAAACAACATTACCATTTTTGTCTATTTCCATTGTTATGGAAAGTGTAAGGCGGTCAACATGAGGGTTAAGTGAACATATTCCGTTTGAGAGTTTTTGGGGTAGCATAGGAATAACACGGTCAGCAAGATACACGCTTGTACCGCGCATAAATGCTTCGTTATCGAGTGCACTGCCCATCTTCACATAATGTGTTACATCTGCAATATGCACGCCCAATTCGTAATTGCCATTTTTTAGTATATCTAATGATATAGCGTCATCAAAATCGCGTGCATCATCTCCGTCAATGGTAAATATAGTTTTATCCCTGAGGTCTACTCTGTTTTTAGTGTCCCCAACAGAAAGTGATTCATCGACGTTGAAAGCCTCTTTCATTGTATCATCATCAAAATCCTGCTTTATGTTATGTGATATTATAATACCCTCAATACAGCCTTTGAGAGAGTCGCTTTTTCCCAGTATAACATCTACAACACCAAAAACATCATTGTTTTTGTTATAATCTGTTATACAGATAGCAACTCTGTCATCGACCTGTGCACCGTTCATGTTATCAGGTGAGATGTTTATATGCGAATATATTCTCAGATTATCGGGCTTTACCCTGAAGTATCCGCCTTTTCGTGTATCTGTAATTACACCCGTTAGAATCTCATTTTTTCTTTCCAACACACGTAAGACAGTACCCTCCCGTGTGCTTTCTGACTCTTTTTTTGCGTTCTCAATTCCAACAAGCACTCTGTCGCCATGAAGAGCACCGTTGTGCTTTATACCGGGAATAAAAACCTTTTCTTCGTTTTTGTTGTCAGGAATAAGAAAGCCGAAATATCCGCTCATAGCACAGTCAAGAGTTCCGCTTACTGTTGCACAACCAGGTGTTATAGCCATGTATTTTTTGTGTTTTGTTAAAAATATTTTACCATCAATACATAGCTCATCAAGAATTCTTTTAAATTCTTCTGTGTCATTTTTGGGTACGTCAAGCATAATCATCAGCTCTTCTGATGACATTGGAATGTAATTTTCTGATTTTAAATACTCATAAACTCTTTCTTTTCTGTCCATTATATCCCTCAATATGTTTTGTTTTACTTATTATATCCTATTTTTGTAAAAAAAGCAATATATCACAATATTGTTTTATATAGTTTGCAATTTTGAATGAGTATATATGCAAAACAATGAGAAAATATGCAGAAAATTTATGCATATTTTCTTGTTTATGGTACTTTTTATGTACTATTTTTTAACAAATTGATAATTTTAAAAAAAGTCTTGATTTTTTCGCTAAAATGTACTATTATAGTAGTAGGTAAGTAATATGCTTACAGGAACGGAGGTAATATACTATGGATTTTGGCGAAACAATGAAAATCAAGCTTGGCAATGCCAATGGTATTGAGGTTAGTGATGTTATACAGCAGGTATACGAAGCGCTGAAAGTTAAGGGATATGATCCTATAAGCCAGATAGTCGGATACATTCTTTCCGGAGACCCTACCTACATAACAAGCTACAACGGAGCAAGAAATTTAATTGTTAAAATCGAAAGAGATGAGCTCTTGGAAGAGCTTACCAAATCGTATCTTGAAAAGCTTTGATTTTATATAAATTATAAGAATACTTCACGCTGATTTGCGGGGAGTATTTTTTTGTATTTAACCATCTTTAATTGACAATAAGCATGATTTATGTTAAGATTTAAGTGAAGAAAAACCGGAGGTAACAATGAAGAAACTTGTAGTTGGTATATTAGCGCATGTTGACTCGGGAAAGACTACTCTTTGCGAGAGTATTCTGTACGAAAGCGGACAATTACGTAAGCTTGGCAGAGTTGACCATTGCGATGCTTTTTTAGATACACACGAAATAGAGCGTGAACGCGGTATAACCATATTCTCGAAACAGGCTCTTTTTTCGTATGCAAATACGGATTTTACGTTGTTGGATACCCCGGGACATATAGACTTCAGTGCTGAAACAGAAAGGGTGTTACACACACTTGATTATGCGATTTTAGTAATAAACGGGGCAGAGGGCATACAAAATCATACCAGTACGTTGTGGAAGCTTTTAGAACGATATAACGTTCCTGCCTTTATATTTATAAATAAAATGGATATTTCGCACTTTTCTTTACAAACGCTTATTGGCGAGCTTCAGAGTAAGCTATGCGGTGCATGTGTAGATTTTTCGTGCGACAGGGAAAGCAATGAGTTTATGGAAAGTGTTGCAATGTGCGACGAGCCGATTATGAATTCCTATCTCGAAAATGGTACTGTATCGGATAAGGATATCAGAAATGCAGTTGCAACACGAAAATTGTTCCCATGCTTTTTTGGCTCTGCACTAAAAACGGACGGTGTTATGGATTTTTTGAAGTGTCTTGATGAGTACACAAAAACACCCGTTGCAGATGAACGTTTTGGTGCGAGGGTGTTTAAAATCTCGGAGGATGCACAAGGTGAAAGGCTTACGCACCTTAAGATTACGGGTGGTTCTTTAAAGATGAAATCGTTGTTATCCGACAAGGAGGGTACACGTGATGCATGGTCGGAAAAGGTGAACTCCATAAGGGTTTATTCGGGCGCTAAATATACGGTAACGGATGTGGCATATCCCGGTGATGTGTGTGCAATAACAGGACTTACAAAAACGTATCCGGGTGAGGGACTTGGATTTGAAGATGACGCGGACATTCCGCTTTTAGAGCCTGTTTTATCGTATAGTGTAAATTTGGATGATACAGATGTTCATACTGCACTTAAAAATCTCAGAAAGCTCGAAGAAGAGGACCCGCTGTTGCGCATTGTATGGAACGAACGACTTGGCGAAATTCATGCGCAGGTGATGGGCGAGATACAAATTGACGTTCTAAAACGCGTAATAGCTGAACGCTTTGGAATGAATGTAACATTCGGAGAGGGTAAAATAGCATATAAAGAAACTATTACAGCGCCTGTGGAGGGTGTGGGTCATTACGAGCCACTAAAGCATTATGCAGAGGTGCATCTTCTTCTGGAGCCTTTAAGGAGAGGCGAGGGCATACGGTTTGAAACTAACTGTTCAACTGATGAGCTTGATAAAAACTGGCAACGCCTTATTTTAACTCACTTAGAGGAAAAAGACCATATAGGTGTGTTGACAGGCTCGCTAATAACAGATATAAAAATAACCCTGATTGCAGGCAGAGCACACCAGAAGCATACAGAGGGCGGAGATTTCCGTCAGGCGACATACAGAGCACTAAGGCAAGGTCTTAAATGTGCACAAAGCATGCTTTTGGAGCCATGGTATGAATACAGAATAGAGGCTCCGTCAGAAAATATCGGACGTATAATGACTGATTTGGGTCAAATGGGTGCAAGCTTTGATGCGCCCGAAACAGACGGTGATATTTCATGTATTTGCGGTAAAGCACCTGTGTGTAAGATGAGAGGGTATCATACAGAGCTTATAGGGTTTACAAAAGGCATGGGTAAGTTATTTACAACTGTTTGCGGTTATGAGGAGTGCCACAACGAACAGGAGGTTATAGAGCAAATATCTTATGATAGCGACAGCGATTTGGAAAACAGTGCAGATTCAGTATTCTGTTCCCATGGTGCAGGATTTGTTGTTAAGTGGGACAAGGTTAGAGATTATATGCATATAGATACGGGTATAAGCTTTGATGAAAAAGAGGAAGAGAAAAATAAAACAGTAGTTCAGAAAACAACAACATATGAGGACGGTGTGGCTGAGGATAAAGAACTTCTTAGGATTTTTGAGAGTATATACGGACCTGTAAAACAACGTAGCCAAGAGATTATCTACACCCGAAAACCCGTAGCGTCAAACACAAAGTTTCCTAAAGCAAAACCGCTTCCGCAAGGACCTGAATATCTGCTTGTGGACGGATATAACATAATATTTGCATGGGACGAGTTGAAAGCGCTTTCAAAGGATAATCTTGATTTGGCACGGAATATGCTTATAAATATTTTATGTAATTATCAGGGTTATAAGCAGTGCGAGGTTATTCTTGTGTTTGATGCATACAAGGTCAAGGGTAATGTGCGTGAGGTGGAAAAGGTAAATAATATAAGCGTAGTATACACAAAAGAGGCGGAAACTGCCGATATGTACATCGAAAAGGCGACGCATTCGCTTGCAAAAAAGCACCGCGTGCGAGTGGCAACATCCGATAATCTTGAACAGATTATAATTCTTGCAAACGGTGCGCTTCGATTATCTGCAGAGGCGTTTAAAAAGGAGATTGAGGAGGCAAACAAAGCCATACGTGAGTTTTTGAGCTGATAGTCGTCTGGTTTGACAAAGCATGGTTGTTGTGATACAATTTATATGTGTTTTTATAAGTGAAAAACTCCTAATTTAGAAGAAAAGGAATAGATATATGTTTAAAATTTTACACAAAAACGGAAGAGCAAGGCGCGGAGAATTTACTACGGTGCATGGCGTTGTGCAAACGCCCGTATTCCAGAATGTAGGGACTCTTGCTGCAATAAAGGGCGCAGTTGATACGAACGACCTCAAGGAGATAGGTTGTCAGGTTGAATTATCAAATACTTACCACTTGCATCTCAGGCCGGGGGATAAGGTTGTAAAACAGCTTGGCGGTTTGCATAAGTTTATGAACTGGGACAGACCCATCCTTACCGACAGTGGCGGTTTCCAGGTCTTTTCGCTCTCTTCGTTAAGAAAAATAACTGAAGAGGGAGTAAATTTCATTTCGCATATAGACGGACATAAAATATTTATGGGTCCTGAGGAAAGTATGCAAATTCAGTCAAACCTTGCATCTACTATTGCAATGGCATTTGATGAGTGTATAGAAAACCCTGCCCCATACGATTACGTAAAAAAATCATGCGATCGTACGTACAGATGGCTCGAGAGATGTAAGGCAGAAATGAAGCGCCTTAACTCACTCCCTGATACAATAAATAAAGAACAGATGCTCTTTGGTATAAATCAGGGAGGAACGTATGCTGATTTAAGGGTTGAGCATATGAAGAAGATTGCAGAGCTTGATTTGCCCGGATATGCTATAGGCGGACTTGCAGTAGGAGAAAGCCACGAAGAAATGTATAGAATAATAGACGCAGTTGAGCCTTTTATGCCACAGGACAGACCGCGTTATCTTATGGGTGTGGGAACACCGTCTAACATAATAGAGGCAGTTGCAAGGGGTGTCGATTTTTTTGACTGTGTAATGCCATCACGAAATGCACGTCATGGTTTTATTTTTACCAGACATGGTACAATGAACCTAATAAATCAGAAGTATGAAACAGATATGCGACCTATTGATGAGGAGTGTAACTGTCCGACATGCCAGAGATATTCAAGGGCGTATTTAAGACATCTGTTTAAGGCGAAGGAAATGCTTGCAATGCGGCTTTGTGTATTGCATAACCTGTATTTCTATAACGAGCTTATGAGTATGATACGAAAAGCTATAGAAGAGGACAGATTTGAGGAATTCAGGAAAGAGAACAGCGAAAAATTAGACAAAAGAATAATATAAATTGTCGTAAACTGTTGAAATAAATCAAGCGATATGTTATAATACAATAGATGAAGAAAACGGTCTGTACATTGTCTGAATACAGACCGCAAAAATACGAAAGGATGTTTTATATGAAGGTAACAATATGTATTGGTAGTTCGTGCCATATCAAAGGTTCAAGACAGGTTGTTGAGAGACTTCAGGAGCTTGTTGGGGAAAATAGCCTTGATGATAAGTTGGAACTTAGCGGAACTTTTTGTATGGGGAAATGTCAGGAAGGGGTATGTGTAACAGTGGACGATAACTTCCATTCTGTTACTCCCGAAACAGTAGACGAATTCTTTAAAAACGAAATTTTATCAAAGATGTAATTCTTAGTTACATAAAGTGCTTGTTGTAATTGAAAGCGAAAGGAGAGGAGAGCAATATGCCAAATTGCTTAACGTTAAAAAAATCAAACTGTAAAAACTGCTATAAGTGTATCCGCCACTGCCCTGTTAAGGCAATTCGCTTTTCGGGTAATCAGGCACATATTATCGGAAATGAATGTATTTTGTGCGGACAGTGTTTTGTTGCATGCCCGCAAAATGCAAAGCAGATTGTAGACGAGACTGAAAAGGTAAAAGTTCTGTTGCGCAGTGGTGCTCCTGTTGTTGTCAGTCTTGCTCCATCATTTATTGCAAACTACGACGGTGTTGGTATAAACTCTATGCGCGATGCACTTAAGGAACTTGGCTTTTATGATGTTGAAGAAACAGCAGTCGGTGCTACTATTGTAAAAAAAGAATACGAAAGAATGTTAAAAGAAGATGAAAGAGATATTATTATATCATCATGCTGTCATTCTATTAACTTGCTTATACAAAAATATTTTCCCGCAGAGCTTGAGTATTTAGCAGACGTTGTTTCTCCTATGCAGGCACATTGTATAGACATCAAAAAGAGAATTCCGGACGCAAAAACTGTATTTATAGGTCCTTGTGTTGCCAAAAAAGACGAAGCAGAGTACTATGAGGGTATTGTTGATGCAGTTTTAACATTTGAAGAGCTTACAAACTGGTTACAACAGGAAAATATAGAGATTAAATCAGCTACAGATTACAACGAGGAAAGTCGTGCAAGATTTTTCCCGACAACGGGCGGAATTTTAAAGACAATGACGCAGGATGCCCCGGGTTATACCTATATGGCACTTGACGGAGTTGAAAACTGTATTGCAGCGCTAAAAGATATAGAAAGCGGAAAAATCCATAAGTGCTTTATCGAAATGTCTGCATGTGTAGGAAGCTGCATAGGTGGTCCTGTCATGGAAAAATATCACCGCTCTGCACCAATAAAAGATTATGTTACTATAGCAAATTATGCAGGTGATAAGGACTTTGATGTGTCAGAGCTTGATAATGTCGAAATAAAAAAGCAGTTTACATATATTGACCATAAGTTACAGACTCCGACTGAGACGGAAATATTTAATGTTCTTCGCCAGATGGGAAAATTCAAGAGTGAAGATGAGCTTAACTGTGGTTCTTGCGGATATAATACATGTCGCGAAAAGGCTATTGCAGTCTGTCAGGGTAAAGCAGAGATTTCTATGTGTCTGCCGTTTTTAAAAGACAAAGCGGAAAGCTTTTCGGATACTATGGTTAAAAACACTCCAAATGGTCTTGTTGTACTTAACGAAAATCTGGAGGTGCAGCAGATAAACGAAGCTGCAAGAAAGATGATGAATATTCGTTCGAGTGCAGATATTCTTGGCGATTCGGTTGTTCGTATTATGGACCCTCAGGACTTTGTAGAGGTTCTCAGTTCAGGCAGAAATATTCACAACAAGCGGGTTTATCTGGCGGAATATAACCGCTATATCGAACAAGCAGTAGTATATGACCAGGATTCACATCTTCTGATAGGTATTATGCGTGATATTACTGATGAAGAAAAAGAGCGCGAAAAGAAGGAGAATATAAGCCGACAGACAATTGAGGTGGCCGATAAGGTAGTAGATAAGCAAATGCGAATAGTTCAGGAAATCGCCTCTTTGCTTGGTGAAACTGCGGCAGAAACCAAAATAGCACTTGCTAAACTAAAGGAGTCGATTCAGGATGAATAATTTATGTGCAGATATCGGCTATAAAAGTATTAACCATTACGGAGAACAGCTTTGCGGAGACCATGTAGAAATTATTGAGCAAAGTGATAATTCGACCGTTGTTGTTCTTGCAGATGGTTTGGGAAGCGGAGTTAAGGCAAGTATTCTTTCTACACTGACATCTAAAATTATTTCTACCATGATGGCATCGGGACTACCTATTGAAGAGTGTGTATCAACCATAGCGGCAACCTTGCCGGTTTGCTCGTTAAGGGGTGTTGCTTATTCAACATTCACAATCATCCGCATAATAGATAATGAGAGTGCTGAAATTATTCAGTATGATAATCCGCATGTTATAGTGCTCAGAAATAATGAAAATTATGAATATCCCAAAACGGAGATGAACATAGACGGTAAGAAAATATACAAGACAGAATTAAAGCTGTGCGAAAATGATATATTTATTGCCATGAGTGATGGTTGTCCGCATGCAGGGATAGGACTTGCATATAACTTCGGCTGGAAACGTGAAGACATTATATCCTACATGGAGGTTATGTCTGCAACCAATATGACAGCAAAAAATCTTTCAACAATCCTTGTTGATGAATGCGACAGACTATATGGTAATAAGCCTGGTGATGATGCCACTGCCTGTATTATTAAAATCAGAAAGCGCGAGCCTATGAATATACTGTTTGGCCCTCCGTCAAATCGTGATGACGCTGACAGGATGATGTCCCTGTTCTTTTCAAAAGAGGGTAAGCATATTATATGCGGCGGTACAACATCTTCTATTGCGGCAAAATATTTAGGCAAACCATTACAGGCATCACTGAATTTTGAAAAATCAGATATTCCGCCAATAGCTAAAATTGAGGGTGTAGACCTTGTAACTGAGGGAGTTATAACAGTAAACAGAGTCCTTGAGTATGCAAAGGATTATCTGGATAAAAATGAAATGTACGAAAAGTGGAATTTTAAGCGGGACGGTGCAGCGCTTATTTGCCAGCTCTTGTTTGAAGAGGCAACGGATATAAATTTTTATGTGGGAAGAGCTATAAACCCTGCACATCAAAATCCGGATTTGCCGATAAATTTCAGTATTAAGATGAATTTGGTTGAAGAACTATCAAAGTGTCTTAAGCTTATGGGAAAAAGAATTAAGGTGAGCTATTTTTAGGGAGGATAAATTATGAAGGTTAAAGTAACAATAATCGGAGCAGGCTCAGTTGGTGCAACAACTGCATATTCACTTCTTGCACGTGATGCAGCATCAGAAGTGGTATTGATAGATGTAAATACAGACAAAGCATTAGGTGAGGCTCTTGATATCAAGCAGGCAACGCCATTTTTGGAAAACAGTGATATATACGCGGGTGATTACAGAGATGCCGCAGGTTCTCAGTTTGTAATTATAACGAGCGGTGTGGGTAGAAAGCCCGGACAGACAAGACTCGACCTTGTTAACACAAATGTTGGAATTATAAAGGATATAGCTCCCAAAATTACAAAATATGCTCCAAATGCTATGTACATAATTGTTGCAAATCCTGTGGATATACTTACATATGCATTCCTAAAGTGCACAGGTCTTCCCAAAAATCAGGTTATCGGCTCAGGTACATTGCTTGATACTATAAGACTAAGAACACGTCTTGCAGAAATTTATAATGTAAACAAAAAACAAGTACATGCTAACGTTTTGGGTGAGCATGGTGAAAGCTCGTTTGTAGCATGGTCTACTGCTACTATTGCAGGTGTACCATTATCAGAATACAGAGAGTCGCTTGCTACTGAGTATTTTCTTGCTTCTGAATATACTCACGAAGAAGTAGAAAAGTATGTAAAAAAATCAGGCGGAAAGATTATAGAAAGAAAGGGTTGTACAGTTTATGGTGTTGCAACCTCATGTATGCATATTGTAAAGACTGTATGCGGTGATGCGGGAAGTGTTATGACGGTATCAACATTGCATGATGGCGAGTATGGAATAAAAGATGTTTGTCTTAGCTCTCTTGCAGTTGTTGACTCAACAGGTGTGCAATCTATTATTGCAAACCAACTTGCTGATGATGAAATGAAAAGACTTTATGAGTCTGCGGATGTACTAAAGGGAATAATAAGAGACTCAGGTCTTTGATAAATTTTGATTTTATATATTTAGGAAAAGTGGAGAAAGGATTATAAAAATCAATGAGAAAATTCGACACTAAAGTACAGCATTTAAAGTATAAGGTTCTTCGTGAGGTTGCAAAACACTCATGGAGTAATACGTTAGCACAAAGCATTCTTGATATACCAAAAATAATTGTTCCCGGTAAAACACCGACAATGCGTTGTTGCGTGTATAAGGAAAGAGCAATTCTTGCAGAACGTGTAAAAGTTGCAATGGGTGGCGATAGAGAAAACCCGAACGTTATTGAGGTGATTGAAGTTGCATGTGATGAGTGCCCCGCGGCAGGATATGAGGTAACCGACTCATGCAGAGGCTGTCTTGCTCACAGATGCGAGGACGTATGTAAAAGAGGTGCAATCTCCTTTGACAATAACCACGTTGCACACATAGACAAGTCAAAATGTGTTGAGTGTGGACAGTGCGCAAAGGTATGCCCGTATTCTGCTATTGTTAATCGTAAACGTCCATGTCAGAACGCTTGTAAAATAAAGGCTATTTCGATAGATGAAGATAACGGAGCAGCAGTAATTGATAATGACAAGTGTACATCCTGTGGTGCATGTGTATATCAGTGCCCGTTTGGAGCAATTATGGATAAATCATATATTCTTGATGTTATTGATTTAATAAAGAATAGCGAAGACAATAAGAATTACAAGGTGTATGCTATGGTTGCACCGTCAATTTCGAGTCAGTTTACGTATGCAAAGCTTGGCCAGGTAATAGCCGGACTTAAAGAGCTTGGATTTTACACAGTTGTAGAAGCGGCACTTGGTGCTGATATGGTTGCACAGGAGGAATCAAAGGAGCTTTCAGAAAAAGGATTTTTAACAAGCTCGTGTTGTCCCGCATTTGTATCATATGTAAAGTCTGCTTTCCCGGATATGGTAGAGCATATATCGCATAATCTGTCGCCTATGGCAACACTTGCAAAGTACATAAAAGAAACTGATTTAAATGCAAAGGTTGTGTTTATAGGTCCGTGTACTGCAAAAAAAGCTGAGGCGCAGTTAGAGAGGGTAAAACCGTATGTTGATGCGGTTATGACATTTGAAGAGCTTCAGGCATTATATGACAGTAAGGATATTGATATTACAACTCTTGAGGAGGATGTTCTTGATAATGCCTCATACTTTGGAAGAATATTTGCACGTAGCGGCGGACTTTCCGATGCGGTTGCACAAGGGTTAAAGGAGCAGAATATTGATTTTGACCTAAAGGCAATTCCGTGTGATGGAATAGAAGAGTGCAGAGTAGCACTTCTTAAAAAGAGTAAAAATGTACTTGATGCCAACTTTATAGAGGGTATGGCATGCGTGGGTGGCTGTATCGGTGGTGCAGGCTGTCTGACTCATGGAGAGAAGAACAAAGCAGAAGTTGACAAATATGGCAGAGAAGCATTAGAGAAAACGATAGGTGATGCTGTATCAGTTTTAAAGTAAAATAAAAAAATGGCTGTTAAATTCTATAACAGCCATTTTTTATTGTATCAATAATTATCTGCGTAAACTTCAAAGTAAGCTTGTGGGTGTGCACATGTAGGGCAAACCTCCGGTGCATTTGTGCCAACTACAATATGACCGCAGTTTCGACACTCCCATACCTTTACTTCACTCTTTGCAAAAACTTCTGCATTTTCTATATTATGAAGAAGTGCACGGTATCTTTGCTCGTGGTGTTTTTCTACTGCTGCAACAAGACGGAATTTTGCAGCAAGCTCGGGGAAACCTTCTTTTTCGGCAGTTTCTGCAAAGCCCGCATACATATCTGTCCACTCATAATTTTCTCCCTCAGCTGCACTCTTAAGATTTTCTTGTGTATTAGAAATGCCTTCCATTTCTTTAAACCACATCTTTGCGTGCTCTTTTTCGTTATCAGCTGTCTTTTGGAATAGAGCGGCTATTTGCTCATAGCCCTCCTTTTTTGCAACAGAAGCAAAATAAGTATATTTGTTTCTTGCCTCAGATTCCCCTGCAAAAGCAGCCTCAAGATTTTTTTGTGTTTGTGTTCCATCGTATTTGCTCATTTTATATATCCTCCTTAATATTTATTTTGCTCAATATTTATTCAATATATGCAATTATATTGAGTTACCTTGCTTATCGAACAAGGGCAGTGGTGATAGATATGTTATATCCTCTCTGTCTATTGCATCGCCCTCGGCAAGCACTGCCATTTTACCTGCAATATTTCCCTCGGCTGTTTTAACAAGTGCCTCGATTGCATCTAATGACTCGCCGGTGCTTATTACGTCATCAACTATAAGTACTTTTTTACCTTTCATCTGTGCAGCGTCATCTCCGCCTATACAAAGTGATTGCATACCCTGAGTTGTAATAGACTCAACCTCTACAGTTACAAGATTATCCATATAAAGCTTTGGCTTTTTACGTGCTACTATATATTTCTTTCCTGATAGCTTTGATATCTCGTGTGCAAGCGGAATACCCTTACTCTCAGCAGTTATAAGTACATCAAAGTCCGGAGCCTTTTCTAAAAGAGCCTTTGCACTTGCAACTGTGATTTCTGTATCACCAAACATTATAAAAGCTGCAATCTGAAGTTTATCATTTATGGGGTATAGCTTTAAGTCTCTTTTTAACCCTGCAATTTCTATTGTATATTTCATTATAATTCCTCCAAATGTATATGCTGAAATATTTAATTTTCTACAATATATTATAATATATATATTTTTGTATGTCAAGAAAAAAATATATATAAGGAGATATATTATATAAAAATAGGTATTGCGTTAAGCAACACCTATTCATAATCATTCTTCGTATTCAAGCCTTAGATTTTCAACGTATGCTTTCGCTAATTTTTCATCAAGCTTGCTCCAATCTGTAATCGGTTTATTTTCGCCTGTTTCGAGAATAAACTCATTCCATTCGGTAACCGGCTTACCGTTAATTGAAAAGTTTTTAAATGTTACATCTTTTGTTTTATACTCGTCCTGATAACCAAAAACCTTTACTTTTGGCGGATATATTCCAAACATACGTATATTTTCAAAGTTAATATTATCTGTTTTTCCTCTGCGGTTTCCGCCTGCAGAATATTCAGAATGATAGGTTGTTCTTACTGCAAGTAAGTATGGAATCCAACCCGGAGTATTTTCATATACATCGTCATCTGATTTTTGTCCCTTAGGCCGCAAAGCAATATCATCATATTCAACGTTAATGTTTCTGTATGTAATATCGTGAACATGAGCATAGTCAATATTATAGCAATCGAATGCAGAACAGTTAAAGTGAACAACGTCGCAGTCTTCGTATACTATGTTGCACATTTCCTCTGCCTTTGTTTCTGCCCCTATGCAAAGTCCTCCCGAATAGTCCGGCCATAGCATACAGTTTTTTACGTTAATATCTTTTGATACATCATAGACTTTACCATTTCGGTGTGATGCCTCAAATACTGCTTTATCAACGTCATCAGCTGTGTAGAAGTCGAAGCCCTTTGTACAAATACAGTCGTCAAAAGTTCTTACAAAGCAGTTTTCGATAAGAACATTTTTACAGTTAACTGTATTTATTCCGTCAGAATTATATTTCCAACTGCCTATAATCTTAACATTTGAAATATGTATGTTTTCACACGCTATCGGCTTAATGTTATATAAAAGCGAACCTCTTATTGTAATACCCTCAACCTCTATGTTTTCGCAATATTCAAACTGTATTGTGTGTTTGCGGATGGCATTTCTCTTCATTGCACTATTTGGTGAATCATCCACATCAAATAGGATTTCTTCGTGGTGCTTGCTGTTATCAAGGATGCCGCGACCAAGAATTTTAATGTTTTGTGCATCAATGGCGTGCACGCGTGTGTAGAGAACTGCACCCTTATCTATAAAGAGTGTCTGACCGCTTTTAAGTTCAATAAGCTCTACGTAGTGTTCGCCCTTACCAAAATAAAGAACATTTTCTGCATCAAAATCAATATCATATTCCGAAACCTGGTTGCCGAAAATATGCAGTACGTTATTGATGCCATAAGGCTCAACGGATATATATGCAGGCTTATCCATAGTAAACGTAATTTTACCGTCTGAAATTTGTGGTTTAATTCCTAACGAGAGTGGTCTTATTATAACATTTTTAAATGGTTTTTTTGGTATAATCTCAAATGTTACGCTCTCATCTGCTTCGTATGATAAAAAGTTTACAAGCTCTGTTTGACTTTTTTGACGTTGATGTCCCGGCCAACGACGGTTAAAAGGAACTGCCGAAACACGTGCGGTATTAAGCTCCACTGCTTTTCCGTTAATCTTGACCTCGTAATTGGTGCAGTCATCGGCTACTTTAATTGCCGGATATACTTTATAACTCATTTTTTATTGACTCCTTGCAAGCATATTGATAGTATGATTATACTAATCAATAAAGCGAATATCAATGACTGATTTTAATATAATATTACCAATTTTAATATATAATTTTAATTTTTTGGTTGAATTTTTACAACTGATGTTATATAATTAAAGTGATTGATTAACAAATTGGAGATATGTTTTATGTACGGATATAAAGTGAGCTTTGAGGGTTTTCCCAATACCGTTGTTGCCTGCGAAACCAAAATAACAAATTATAGCTGGAACAATTCGCATCTTGAAAATATGCTCGAAATCTGCATAACAAATACAGAGTATCTTGAAAGGTATTTTGACGGGAAAGAGCATATATATAAAAATGTTAATGCACTTTCGTGCACAGTTGCAGAGGAGGGGGCACATTCTAAAAGCTTGCCCCAAAAAGAAGTTGGCGTAACATCTGTTATAGTTACCTTCGATAAACTGTATATAGAAAAAAAGGAGCTTAATGCAGAAGATGCAAGGGATAATTCGGTAATTCTTCTTCCTGGTTTTACAGATGATATAACATCGGACAAGTTGATTGAATTTAATATTCTTTTGCATAAATATATACATTATAATTCTGAGGATACAGAGCAATACAAGCTTATGCGATATTCGGTATTTTACGAGATAATTGCAAAGCTTGATGCTTACGTAAGACGCCAAATTCTGCAAAATAATGAGGAGATTTACAGGTATAACCAATACTACATAAAAAAGGTAAATTCAATAATTCAAAAAAAATATAGCAAGCGTATTTCGTGTGAGGAAATTGCAAAGGAAATTGGAATATCAAGCGGTTATCTTTCTGCAATGTATAAAAAAGCTACGGGTATAACTGTTTCGGACTATATTATAATGACGAGAATGAAAAAAGCGGAGGAGCTTTTAAAAGACCCTAATATACCGACATCACGTATTGCGGCGGCAGTGGGTTATGAGAATGAGTGTTCTTTTAGAAAGCGATTTAAAAGGCATTTTGGAATGAATGTTAAGGAGTATAGAATTATAAAGCACGGAAATGCCATGTACCACAATAAGCCGACTGCACAGGAAGAATAAAAATAACGACACTTTATTTTGTGTCGTTATTTTTTATGTATTCAGTTGGTGATTTGCCCGTATTTTTCTTAAACACCTTCGAAAAGTATAACGGGTCGGAAAAACCGCACTTATAGGAAATATCTGTAATATTTACATCTCCGTTTTTTATGAGCTTGCTTGCATATTCTATGCGTAGCTTGCTAATGTAGTCGGTAAATTTTACACCTGTCTTTTTAATAAACAACGAGGAAATATATTTTTCGTTGTAAAAGAATATTTCGGCAACCTTTTTTATAGACATATCCTGTAAAGCGTAGTTGTAATTTACATAGTCAAGAATACTTGCAAATTTATCCTTGTGTTCTTTTGATGCAGGGCTGTTGGCAGAATTTATAAACGACAAAGTATACATCAGAACACTTTCAGTAAGCGTGTTTGCGTTGGTGGCATTAACACGTCTTATTGAACTTATCCAGAATTCGATAACATTATCAAAATTTTCGAATATAAAATGTTCGTTTGTGATATTAAAATTAGTCAATAGTGGCTCGGCACCAATACCGTTAAAGGATATGTACATATACGAAAAATCCTTATAGTTTTTTATGGTATAGCTATGGTATGGGTATATAAAAAACAATGTGCCGCGCTTTATGGGAGTGGTTGTGTTGCCTTTTACAAGGTCTGCACTGCCTTTAAAAACAAGTATTGCATAATAATTTGAATGGAAAAAAGGTTGTCGGTGTTTTTTTATGTTGGTTTCATGCACAAAATGGTAGTAGCATATTGAATTATCATATTTTTTTGGTGGTATAAAATTGCATATATCCTCCATATTACTTCACCGTCCTTTTTTTAAGTGAATTTATTATATCACTTAATTTGTAAAAAATCAAGATTTTATGGTTTTTTTACATTCAAAAATGGTTTTTTTCCATTTACAATGCTTTTATGTGTGTTATAATTTGTGTAAAAGATATAAAAATGCTCCGGGGTGATATGATATGCAAATAAAGCTGCTTAACCAAACCGAGGAGAGACTGATTAAATATATGGATGAGAAACAGGATGAATTATACCATCAGCTTTCTGAACTTATAAAGATTGATACAGTTAACCACAAAACCTACGGTAACGAAAACCAGGGACAAGATTACCTTGAAAAGATATGTCGTGATTTGGGTCTTAAAACAGACAGATTTACCCCTGAAAGTATTAAGGATATTGTAAATCATAAAGACTATATAAGCGGAAGAAGTGGCGATAAGCGACAAAATTTTGTTGCAATACTTGAAGGTGAAGACACATCAAAAAATGTTATGCTTGCAGCTCATATCGATACAGTTGATGTGGGTGATTTATCTAAGTGGACGGATGCCCCGTTTTCGGGAATTATCAAAGACGGTAAAATTTACGGCAGAGGCGCGGGTGATGATAAATCGGGCATTGTAGCGGCGTGGTTTGTTTTAAAAGCCTTTAAAGAGCTTGGAATTGTTCCCAAAAAGAACTTGCTTATGGGTTCATATTGCGACGAAGAGGGCGGCGGCGGAAATGGTGCGCTGGCGCTTGGTCTTAAATATCCTTGCGATGTGTGCATAAATCTCGATTCGAGCGGTGTCGAAAAGGTTGCCAATGGCGGCGGATGCTTTAAGCTGACATTAAAATCTGTCAGGAACGATGGCAGAGTTGCATCTGTATTCGACGTTTTTGAGGGTGTTAATCTGGCTGTTCAAAAGCTTAAAGAGCTGGGTAAACGTCCAAAAACCAAAATTCGTCTTACAAATACTCACTCGGGTATGGGCGGAGCAAACGAAGGCGTTATAAATCTTGCAATTTACACTGATATGACAAAAGAGGAATGTGAGACTCAGTTTGATAAAATATGCACTGAATTAAAAGATGATTTTGACCGTCTTGGACTTGTTACAGACGGATTTATACTTACTACAAGATTTTTTATATACGGTGAAACAGATAAAAACAGTAAGGAACTGCAAATTCTGTGTGATTTAATAAGCGAAGAAACGGGCGGGGAAGTATCTACTGGCGGAAACTGCCTTTCCGATTTATCACTCCTTCTGGCTTACTGTTCTAAAAACTCTTTTAATTACAGAGGAGCCGCAGGCTCGGCAGAGGGTGGTGGACCACATCAGCCAAATGAACACGTATATTGCAATGAGTTACTGAGCTTTACTAAAAAACTGGGACTCTTACTTTTAAGAATGTAGAGTAAAGCATTTTGAATATGCGGGAGAATGAATATGAATGTATACAAAAATCTTGAAATATTAAAAAACCCTTCTTACTCTGCATATCTTGCAGAGGCAGAAGAACAAAAGGAAAGCATATCGTCTGTTATTTTCAACAAGGAAAATATAATAAAATTCAATAATGAATACGCAATTTTTGGCGAAGAAGTTCTTGAATACATTATGAATGCAATTGATGAACTTATGTGCGATGATGGTTATATATCTCTTTGCTCGGCAATGTATGTTTTTATGAAAAAGGATATATCTGTGTCAGAACTGAAACCTCCCGAGGATGGTACGCTAAAATCGGAATTTGCACTTATGCCTCCGCTTATAGCAAATGCTGTTGATTTTTGTAACGATGCAATAAAAAGGGGAGTAGATAAGGAAATTTTATCTGCAACGCTTGGCGCCATAGATATGTATCTTAATGCAAATAAAAATCGTAAGGGCAGAATTGGTACAAGCGGATACCACTTCTGGCTTCCTCTGTATGCAAAAGGAAAGCTTTTCAGACTTGGAGCGTTTCAGTTTGAAATACGCTCATTTAAGGGTGATGATGCAATAGGGGTACATATTCCGCGAGCTACAAAATTAGATGTAGACGAAAATATGCAGAATTTTCGCTACGCACTTGACTTTTTTAAAAAATATTACAGCGAATACGATTTTAAGTGGTTTGTGTGTGAATCGTGGCTTTTAAACCCACACGTTGAAGCTATTATGGGCAAAAAAACAAACATAAGTCGTTTTGGCGATATGTTTGAAAGATTTGAAATTGATGAAGAAAGTGACGGAATATTTATTTCGGTGTTTAAGGGTTCAAAATCCGGAAAAGTTGATGATTTAGCTGAGGAAACATCGCTTCAGCGGAATATAAAAAAATACTTAAAAGAGGGTAATCGTTTCAGGGATTATGGTGGATTTATCAGTGTTGATAAACTATATAAAAAATAATAAAACTGGGAGGAGTTAAAAAAATGAAAAAACAAGCTTATTATTTTATTGATGACGTAATATGGTGTTTAAGAGACATAACACGTCAAAAGCCAAAGTCTCTTTTCGACAATGAGTTTTTTAAGATGCTTAAAAAGTGTCATGATGATTTTGGTATGACTGTGCAAATGCACCTTTTTTACAGAACAGACTTTTTCTATGGTGATGACGAGTTCACACTTGCCGATGTAACAGACGCGTACAAAGCAGAATTTGAAGAAAATTCATCGTGGCTTAAACTTGGTTTTCACGCAAAGCAGGAGTTTCCTGACTATCCGTATGTAAACATATCATATGAAGATGCAAAGAGAAACTATACCGCAGTTGCAAACGAAGTAATACGTTTTGCGGGCGAGAAGTCTCTTTCAAACGGAATCGTTCTGCACTGGGGCGCAATAAGCAAGGCGGGATGTCAGGCGCTTAAAGATTGCGGTGTTAAGTTCTTGTCGGCAAGCATTGGAGAAAGACGTGAATTTACAGGCGATGATTCATCTCTTCCGTACGGACACGCAGCAAGACTCCGCCACAACAGACAACCAGAAACAATGTTGTTTACACGTAATACGAATAATAAAGCTATTACATCTTCGATATGCTCATATAACTATCTCTATCCCGAACAACACGATAAGATGAGATGGAAGAACACATCATATCTTGATGAAGAAACAGGTATGCGATTCAGACGCTTTGCAGACGGACCGTGTTTGAACCTATATACTATGGAAAGTCTTGCGGAAAGATTAAACGAGCTTAAAGATTATGAGTATGTCGGATTTGCAAATCATGAACAGTATTTTTATCCCGAATATTATGCATATCAGAGTGATTATGCAGATAAGATGTATCTTGCAGGTAAATTCTTTAAGGATAATGGCTTTACATTTATAACTGTTGAGGATATGGAATAATCAGATAATGAAACTATATATGGGGTGAGGATATGATTGGAGCTTTTCTTATAATTGCAGAGGTAATTTTACAACAAACAGAAGTAATGACAATAAGAGCCTACGGCAGAAAAAACAACAATAATCGTGGCGGAATGTTTTTTAACGCCATTATATGTATGTTTGCTATGTTGTATTTTATTGTTACAGACAAAAATGGATTGCAATTCATTCCGGAAATTTGCATATATGGTGCAGCCAATTCCCTGATGTACGCAACAGGATTTTATGCAGTGTATCTTGCTCTTAAATGGGGTTCGTTCGGACTGACCAGAGTGTTTAACTCGTTCGGAATTATCATAACCACATTCTATGGTATTATGTTTTTAAAAGAGCCTTCGGGAGTTTTAACATATGTAGCGCTTGCGTTGTTTGTTATATCCCTTTCAATGATGAATTATCAAAAACAAGTTGGCGCCGGTCAGAAAATCACATTAAAATGGGTAATCTGCATAATTCTTAATATATTTGCAAATGCATTAATAGGAATTATAGGAAGAATGCAGTTTGGTGAATTTGGTGACGACTACAAGAATGAGTATCTGATTATCTCACTTGGCGGTGCAACAGTATTTTTACTTGTTCTGGGTATAATTTTTGAACGTGATACATTCAAAAGTACTGTCAAATTAGGATTTTTATACGGCGCAGGTGCAGGAATATGCAACGCAATTAAAAATCTGTTGGTTCTTATTACATATAATTATCTTCCTGTTTCGTTCTCGTCGCCTGTAAGGGCCGGACTTAATATGGTAGTTGGGTTCTTGGTGGCAACTACTATTTATAAGGAAAGATTTTGCAAACGTCAGATAATAAGTGTTGTGGCTGCTATAATAGCCATTGTGCTTATGAATATAAAATAAATAAAAGGAGTGTTAATTATGAAAGAAGTAAGAGTAGGTATGGTCGGACTTGGCGGCAGAGGCAGAGATATTTTAAAAATTGCCGCAAGCTTTGACTGTGTTAAGGTTGTTGCAGGTTGTGATATTCTACCACGTAACTGGTTTAATCCGCAACCGGTTGTAACAGATGTTAATGGTACATATGTATGGTCAGAGGCAGAACCGTTTTCGGAGACTTTCTCTGATGCAGTATTCTACGAGGATTACGATAAAATGCTCGAAGAAGTTGAAATGGATGTTTTAATTGTAGAAACAGGTGCAGATATTCACGCAGAATTCTGTGCAAAAGCAGTTGAAAAGGGTATAAATGTGTTTACAGACATTCCAAACGTTGCAAGTCTTGAAGAAGCAGACAGACTATGGAAAGCGGCGCAAAATTCAACGGCAAATGTATACACAGGTGCCAACCCTAACTTCTCAAGATTTTCAACAACTTTAAAAGAATTTTATGATAAGGGACTTTTAGGTAATCCATATTGTATGGAAGCAGAATATATACACTGGGGCTTGCCGGGAAGCAAATTCAGTAAGTTTGTTAATGTAAACGGAGACTGGAGAAAGCGCCTTATACCAATCAGATATTGCACACACTCACTTGGTCCGCTACTTAGAATTCTTAAAGAGGATTTAAGAAAGGTAAGCTGTTTTGGTACAGGTAACCATGCAGATAATCCGGAAGAACGTAATGGCATAGACGATATGATGTGTGCACAATTCCAGACAGAGTCTGGCATTGTTGTTCGTCTTATGAGAAACAAGAGATGCAGAGCGCAGATAGGCCATCACAATTACAGAGTATTCGGTTCTGAGGGTTATATCGAAAGAATTGAGAGATTTAACAAGCCTGTTATAAGATACAACTCAATGAAAGAGCTTGATACAGGTCTTAAAGAAATTGAAGGAAGACAAATGCCTCCTGCATATGAGGATGACCCAAAGGCACAATCAAGCCACGATGGTATGGACTATGCAATGCTCGATAACTTCTTTAAGCATATGATTGGAGAAGAGGGTACTGTTGTTACATTAAAGGAAGGTCTTGCAATGACACTTCCGGGCATATACGCAGAAGAATCTGCAAAGCGTGGCGGTAAGGTACTTACAATGTACTATCCATGGGATAAGGAATGGAAAACAACAATTGACTAATGAGTGAAAAGGAAAATCTATAATGGAAAAAATAAGTTACTTTTTTATTGATGATGTTATCTGGGTGTTTCGCGATATAGCAAGACAAAAGCCAAAGTCAATTTTTGATAATGCATTTATGAAAATGCTTAAAAAAGCGCATGATGATAACGGTCTTACAGTTCAACTTAATCTTTTTTACAGAACTGATTTCTTTTATGGAAATGATGAGTTCACTCTATCAGATATGCCTGATACATATAAAGATGAATTTCAGGCAAATAAGGACTGGCTACGCCTTGCATTCCATGCAAAACAGGAATTCCCTGACTATCCTTATGTAAATGCTACATATCAGGATGTTAAGGATAACTTTGAAACAATCCAAAAAGAAGTAGAAAGATTTGCAGGCCCTGGTTGCTATCCTGATGTTCTTTGTACACACTGGCTCCCACTCAGTAAGGAGGCTTGCAGAGCTTTGGCTGATTGCGGTATAAGACTTGTTGCACCAACATTCGGCGACAGATATGAGTTTACGGGTGATGAGAGCATTCTTCCGTATGGACACGCAGCAAGACTTAAGCAGAACAGACAACCTGAAACTAAACTGTTCTCACGAACTACAGACGATGTAAGAATTCGTGCATCTATTTGTGGATATAACCATGTAGATGAAGCAGAGTACGAGGCCATAAAATGGAAGAACGAATCAGTTAAGGATAAGGAACTAAACCTGCGTTACAGACAGCTTAGCGGAGGTCCGTGCTTAAACCTCAACAGTCTTGAAGAAATAGAGGTAAAACTTAATGCGCTTATTGAACAAGACCTTGAATTTATAGGTATTGCAACGCATGAGCAGTATTTCTATGAGGATTATCTTGCATATCAACCGGATACACCTGAGAAGGTTTATCTGATGAGTAAGATTCTGCACGATGCGGGTTACAGATTTGTTACAGCAGACGAGCTGAAATAATAAAAAAACAGAGCATATGCTCTGTTTTTTTTTGTTTTATTGAGTTTAAAACAGAAATCTGGGTAAGTATATATCAGGCATTTTTATTTGCATAAACCTCAAATATATGTAAAAAATATAATGTAGATGAAAAACTATATATACAGAAGGGAGAATACAATATGATGAGACGCCTGACAGATAAGCAAATTATACTCTTTAAAAAGCATCTGTATCAAGAGGAAAAGTCGAGTGCAACTATCGAAAAGTATATAAGGGATATAAGGGCATTTTATAGGTTTATAAAAACAAAAGCCATAGAAAAGAATGATGTTATTTTGTACAAGGAGGAGTTAATAAGGCAGTATATGCCATCAAGTGTTAATTCAATGTTATCATCAATTAACAGTTTCTTTGATTTTTGTAATTGGTATGAGTTAAAGGTAAAGACCTTAAAAATTCAAAAGCAGATATTTTCGAATAAGGAAAAGGAACTAACAAAGTTCGAGTATGAAAGATTATTAAATGCAGCATGGAAGAACAAGAACAAACGACTTTATTATATAATGCAGACGGTGTGTGCAAGCGGAATAAGAATTTCGGAATTAAAGTTTATAAGCACGGAGGCTGTAAAAAATCAGAGGGCGGCTGTCAGGAGCAAGGGCAAAATCAGATATGTAATGCTTCCTAAAAGTCTGTGTATGCTGCTTATGGAATATATCAAAAAAAATAAAATAAAAAGCGGACCGATATTTGTTTCTAAAAATGGACAACCATTAAACCGCACAAATATCTGGAAAGAAATGAAACAACTGTGTGAAAGTGCAAAGGTAAGCAAAACAAAAGTATTTCCCCATAATTTGCGACATCTGTTTGCACGCACTTTTTACTCTCAGCAAAAGGATATTGCTCGTCTTGCAGACTTACTTGGTCATTCAAGCATAAATACTACACGGATATACACCATAGAAAGTGGCGATATTCATCGCAGACAAATTCAAAAAATGGGACTTGTATGTATGAGGGCATAAAAAAACAACATAATTAACATTATGTTGTAAAAAATTTTTATTTTTAATTTACTTTCGAAAAAAATCCCCCATAAAAAATTTTTTACACAACAAATAGAGCAATGTTTTTAAAATTCCCCAACATTGCTCTCATTTTTATGTTTATATTTATTAAAATTCATATTATGTATTGACAAAAGGCTCGTTTAGTGATATACTTTATCCACCAAATGCTTGGTGTTTTTATCAAATAAGTTCTTTTATACAACATAATGTTAATTATGTTGTAGTAGTATCAGCAGAAAATATTATTTAAAACATTTAAGGAGGATGGGCTAATATGGAATATGAAAGCAGTATAAATCCAGACACAATTATTATAGTTCTATGTATATCCCTGATTGTTGTCCTGCTTGTTTTGATTTACATAGCGAGTGTAATTATACCGTTTTTAAAAGACAGAAAGTACATAATAATTGAGATGGAGCGCAGCAGTGGTGCGGAATATGAGTACTGGAAGAAACAACTAAAAAAACTATATAAATATTATATACCAATAATTGGCAGATTTTTAAGATAATTAAACAGCTAAGGCTGACTAATTATAAATATTAAAAAAGAAAGAAGGAATTTTAAGTGAAGCTTAAAAAAATATTGTCCTCAATCCTTTGTGTTGCAATGGTAGTGGGCGCAATGAATTTTACGGTGTTATCGGCAGAAAAGAATAATTCTGTAAGTGAAAGCACAACTGTACTCACTGTTGGCAGTGATTACAGTACAGTTTATTATGGTGGCATTCCGTGGAGAGTATTAAGCAAGAATTACTCTTCTGATAGCCAAGACGAAAATGCTCAGGAGGGTATTCTATTACTCAGTGAGCATGCAATGGCAAATGGTATTCAGTACAATGCCCATTACAGTAATAACGCATGGAGCTCCGCAGATAAGTCTTGGGCAAGTGCTATGGTAATGCCTTGGGATGATGAAAGAAATCCTCACTATGCTGATAACATTGCAAACGGCACAAAAACTGATGATTCATCTGGCGGTTATCTCACGTCGGATGTTCGCATGTATTTGACAGGTATTGGTACTTATGAAACATTCCGTCCCTTCGCGTACTATAATGAATCTTGGCCCGGAAGTTGGGACACAATGCCTGACAGAAATGGTCAGGGCTGGAGATATTACACAAGAAATATCGTTACTGATACCGAACCCGTTGACGGTGTAACGTATTTTGTTAAGGATGAATTTGAACTTTCTGACCACAACAGAAACAGTGCAAAAGTTAATGGTATTACTGTCCCGGGATTGGTTACTCTTACCCCTGCCGATTGGGCAGAAGATACATGGTACACTCTTGATGAAAAAGGTAAACCTGTACTTATGACAGAATGGCCTGAAGATGCAACAACCGTAAATGCTTATTATGATCAGGCTGGCTATTCTATTGCAGATGTATCAAATGGCTTTGAAGATGGTGTTACATATTATACCTTTAAAAGATATTTAGAAAATGTTTGTCCTAAAGTTGTTGTTGCCGGAGAAGAAATAGCAATGGGTGAACATCTTTCGGGTCTTTTTAAATGGGTTGGTTATGCAGTGCCGGAATTGGATATATCAGATCATAACAAAGCTCTTACAGAAACAATCTTCGTTGCCGGTCTTCCTGCAAGCAGAAAAAACTTTGCAAGCGATATGGAATTCAGTGATATTGAAATTGCAGCGGTTTTACCCACAAGCGGACACGGTTATAACAGAGGTTCAGGCTTTAATGGTGGTTGGAGTGGTAGTATTGGCTCTACATTTGCTGACAGATTGGAAGATGATACATATTTCTTACTTAGCGGTGAAGAAGTATATAAATATCTGACAACAGCCGGACATACAGCTCCCGCAACACATCTCGATGGAGTTGCTGCTGGAGACCTATGGACACGTTCTTGGGGAAGAGCTGACATTCAAACAGTTATAACTTATGCAAACAATGCAGTTAACTGGTACAAAGGTGCAAATACATGGTGGCAGTCAATCCGTCCGGCGTTCAACTTAAATCCTGATGCAGTTGCTTTCTATGCGCCTGTAGAAGATGTTGACTTTGCAGCAGTTGAAGAAAACACAACAAACGAATATAAATTGGTATTAAAAGATAACAGCAGAGATTTTTCTGTTAAAACCATTTCGACTGCAGATGATGTTTATGAGGTTGCATATTCAGGTGCAAAAACAGGGGATAATGAATATGTTTCGGCTATTGTAAAAGATGCTGATGATAATGTTGTTGCTTATGGTAAAGTGGCACAGGCACAAGAAAGCGGAACAATTACACTTGACCTTTCTGCATATAATATGAGCGATAAAAAGCTATATTTGTTCAATGAGCAATGTAATGGAGAAAAAGAAACAAACTATGCAAGTGAGTTGGTTATGGTAGCGCCATCACTTCCAACTGCAACAGTATCAGAACCTGTAATAAACACAACTGTAATGGCTCGTACATATGATGGTTCACTTGGAAATGTTTCGGTAGAAACTCCTTTAACTTTCCAAATGAATTTTAAGGCGGATGAGCCAACAGATAAGCAACGTGAGTATTATTCAGAATGGCTTGCAGATTATGAATTGGTAATCAACAAAGACGTAAGAGGTATAGATGGTTATCTTGCAGGTCAGTATGATTCATTCTTTGCAGACTGGATTAAGCTTGGAGTTGATACAGAGGATGTAGTTCTTAAAGCAAACGAGCCAATAAAAGTAGTAAAAGACTTAATGGGTCTTGACTTAGAATATGAAGCAGATATTTTAGACTGGGTTAAGGAGTTTGACTGTGGTATTTATCTGACACCAGAATTTATCGAGGCAAATCCTGATTTGGAAATAACATTAGCACTTAAGTTATATAACCCTGAAAATCCTGAGGAAAGCTATGCTATTGGCAATGTATACAAATTCACCGCAGCAGACGCAATGCCACAAGCAAAAATTGGAGAAGGAACATATAAGACTCTTGCAGAAGCAATTGCAGCAGCAAATGATGGTGATACAGTTACAGTTCTAAAGGATATCGCAATGGACGAGATAATTGTTAACACTAAAAAAATCACCCTTGACCTTAACGGAAAAACAATAACAGGTACAGATAATACTGAAAAGAATTTCAGCCTTATCGACAATCGCGGAGAACTTACAGTTACAGGAAATGGTAAAATGACTCTTACATCTACCGTAAACTCAGGTTGGAATCGCTATTCCGCAGTTCTTGCAAACAACCCTGGTGGTAAGCTTGTTATTGAAAATGGTACAATAGAGCATCTTGGCGGTACAGATATGGCATATGGTATAGACAACCTAACTAACGGCAAGGGTACTTATGCTGAAACTGTAATTAACGGTGGTACAATCAAGTCTCCTTACCGTGGTATCCGTCAGTTCCTCAACGGTGTTGAAGCACAAAATATTCTTACAATCAACGGCGGTACTGTTGAAGGTGCTAATAAGTCTATCTGGATGCAGGATCCAAGCAAAAATGCGAATAGCGGTAAACTTACAGTTGCTGAGGGTGCAACCTTGAATGGAGATGTATATTTGTCTGTTACTGAAGGTTCAACTGAGTGGCCTGTTGAGGTAAGCATTGCTGCAGCAGCTCTTAAAGATGGTGCTACTGTTGTTACAGGCAATGTTCCGGATGGATATGAAGTTTCTGAAAGTAATGGTGTTTGGGGCGTAAAAGAAGTTTTGGCTGAAACTATTTCTTGGAATTCAACACTCAGCATTCTTTCAAAAATGGGTAGAGTTTCAATCATAGGCTCAAAAGATACCTATGGCAGAATAAGATTGTTTGCTGGTATTGACGACGCCACAAAGTATGACAGCTATGGTTTTAAATATAAAGCAGTAAGAGGAACAGAGGTAATAGAAGATGTTATTGAATTCACAGACAAACCATATGAGAAAGTAGATTATAACTCGAATGGTGAATGGAAAGAGTTTGTAGGTGGTGATTTTGGTGCTAATAATACAAAAGTATTTGAGGTGGCACTTTGTATTCAATCAGAATGGATAACAAGTGATGTACAAGTTACAATGACACCATTTGTTGTATTGAATGGCATAGAAAAGGAAGGAGAAAGTAAAACCTATTCGGCAACAAAATTATTTAGATAATTATATCAGGAGGAAAAAAATGAAACAATTTGCAAATCCCAAAATAAATATTTTTAAATTTTCAAACGAAGAAATACTTCAGGCTTCATCAGATTATTCTGGTGGTAGTGCAGGCAACGAGGGTGGCGGAGATGTGTTAAGTGCAAATCCGGAGGAAGTTAACATCGACACAATAACAAGATAAATATAATTTAACTGTTTGCTACAAAACGTCCGAAACAACTACATTGTTACACAGTGAGGAGTATTTGCTCCTTCACTGTGTAACAAATTTAGCAAGCGGTTTTGTTATATAAAAGAGAGGATTGCTATGCTTATATCTATGACATCAAGGTTTTTGCGACTGTTTATTACAAGCGTTATTATATCAATGGTATTCTTTTTGCTACGCTTTATAAAAGCGGAAATTCCCGATAGCGGAATTCTGTTTTTTGCATTTGTGGCATTTAATGTACTTGTTGGGATTGACGCGTTCGTGTTTTCTGTAACATTCTGGAAAAAACAAGATTATTTTATAGGCCAATTAGTGCCCTGTATAATATTCTTATTTTTGGCTGCTATGGTTTATATGTTGTCTTTGCCTTGGCTTCTGAATGCATTTTTTTTACCTTTGAGATTTTTTGAGTGCTTTTCTGTAAGAACAATTTTTTCGATGTTGATAAGCGGAGGGATTTTATTGCTTATTATAACAATCTTAAGAATTGCAGGGGCTTATATAGGCAAGAGGGAATATGAAATATTTGTTATGGAAAATACAGAGGTGTAATAATCTTATTGGATATAACAATCCTTGTAACAAAAACAGAGCATATGTTCAATATCATCTTAACTTAATGACATTGAGCTACGCTCTGTTTTTTTATTTAAAAGCTTAAGAGATTTTTATGCAATAAAAAATCGGAACAAGCTTTGCTTGTTCCGAAGTGGTGCCGCTGATCGGGGTCGAACCGATACGGATTATTAGTCCACTGGATTTTGAGTCCAGCGCGTCTGCCAATTCCACCACAGCGGCATATACACGGTCGCAGATGCGACCGGTTTTTGTTTTAATTATTCTGCTACGAAAGGAAGCAATGCTATAATTCTTGCTCTCTTTATTGCAGTTGTAAGTTGTCTTTGATGTTTAGCACAGTTGCCGCTGATACGTCTTGGAACAATCTTTCCTCTTTCAGATACGTATCTTCTAAGCTTTGCTGTGTCTTTGTAATCGATTGAATCTACCTTATCAACACAGAACAAACAAGCCTTTTTCTTTGGCTTTCTTGCTCTTAATTGCTTATCATTCTTTTCGGACATGATTTTTTCCTCCTTATCAATTTTTATCAATTAGAATGGTAAATCGTCTTCGCTTCCGTCTATTGCTGCAAAATCCATTTCATCAAAACCGCCTGAAAAATCGGAAGATGGTGATGGAACATTTTGTGCAGGGGCGCTAAAACCACCCTGTGCGGACGCGTAATCCTGATTATATCCGCCATTTGCCTGCCCTGAACCGCTCTCTGCCTTTGAGCCTGTGAAGAATGCTTCTTCAACGACTACGTCAGTAGCATAGTTCTTTTTGCCGTCTTGTCCATCCCATGTTCTTGTCTGGATAGAACCTACAACAGCAATCATACTGCCTTTATGGAAATAACGTGATATAAATTCACCTGTTTGACGCCAAGCAACACAATTTATGAAATCAGTCGGATAGTTTCCGTTCTGGTCCTTAAATCGTCTGTTTACTGCGATACTGAATCTTGCTACGCTGACACCTTGCGGAGTCTGGCGAAGGTCAACATCATGGGTCAGTCTGCCCATTAACATAACTTTATTCATGTGAACACCCCGCTCGCAATTATTCTGCGTCTTTTTTGATTACGATTGTTCTTAAGATTCCGTCTGTAATCTTGTATTGTCTTTCAAGCTCTTTTGGGAATTCCGCATTAGCCTTGAAGTTAACAAGATAGTAGAAACCTTCTGTTCTATCGTTAATCTCGTATGCAAGTCTTCTCTTGCCCCACTCATCAACAGATTCAACCTCTCCGTTTTTCTCTATAAGAGATACGAACTTGTCTTTTAGAGAGTTAACACCCTCTTCTGTAAGTGTTGCGTCAACGATAAAAATTGTTTCATAGCTGTTAAGCATTTTTTCAGCCATTTCATTGCACCTCCTTATGGACTTATGTCCCGAAACACATTATTTCGGGCAAGGATTACCTGCTATTTATAGCAAGCCTTAGTATTATACATCATTTTTTGGGTTTTGTCAAGACAATTTATAAAATTTAGTAAAAATTCAATCAAAAACACCGCTTCTGTCGAGGATTGTCAGAATTCGCATCATATCAGTGGTAAGCATTAACTCACCATTTTCGTTTCCTTTAAGTTTACCGCGTGCAACAAGTTTTTTTATTGTAGGTTGAAAATCCTTGTCCATATTCTCGTCTATGTAGTTGTAATAACCGCATTTTTGTGAAACTGTTTTTTTAATATCTTCTATCATTTGTTTTAGTTCTGTGTATTGCGACATTGTAAGCTCATCTCCTGTATTTATATTTGTTTTTAGTTCATTAAGCGGGTAGAATTTTCCCGGACATTGTGTGGCACATATTTCACAATGTCCCACAACTGTTGCGCAAGTATATGTATTTCTAAGCTCATATATCAGGTCGGAAATAGCCTTTTTCTGCGCTTGTGGCATGGAGGTTTCCGTGCTGTAGTCGCCCTCGGCACCAATGCCTATAGAACAATTATTCTCGCCCAGAGCATGTGCGCCTATTGCCCATATGGGTCTGCCACGGTATATCTCTCCGTTCTTTGATACAAAAAAGTGATATCCTATACCGCTCCAGCCGGAGTTTTTATGCATGAGGTCAATTTGTCTGGCGGTACAGTTTTTCATTGCCATATGATGCAGAACAATATACTTTGTTTCATTCCTCGGCGAGAGTGTGCAGCACCAATCCCAATTTGTTTCTATAACATTCATTTTTTAACCTCCGTTATATTATTTATCCTATTCGAAGCAACTTCAAAACCTTTTACCAGCCAGGCTGGAACATTCACGCCTATCTGTACAAGATTTTCGAGATTTGAACGTATCTCATTTATTATAAAGGTTGCAAGAGTAAACCATCCAACAAATGACGTAAATCCCAAGTCCATATCCATAAGTGTACCAAGCTCAGAAAATGCAGTGGCAACAAAAAACGAAATGGCAATTACAAGCCAGCAACCTGCTTTTTTTACTATTCCGCGAAAACCTGCGGAACTGTTTTCTGTTCTTGTGTACCGTGCTTTTATAACTCCTGTTATATAATCAGTTACATTAAGTACCATAAATGCAACAAATAAATACCAGTGCCTGCCAAAAATCTGACACATAAAAGTCACTGCAGCTCCCCAGAAAAGATTAAATTTACAAAATAGCTTTTCCATCTTTGTCCTCCTTTCGTGTTAGTTTAAATGTACCTTTATGAACCTTTTGTGTTTTTATTGTAGCATCTATTTGCAATATTTAAAGAACATGAATATCTTAATTTAACAAAAATAACAGAAAGCAAGATAAAACACTATGATTTATAGGTATTAAATATAGCGTAGTGTGATAATTAAAAATCATGTTTTGAGGTATTTTTGTTATTGACAACAGGTGTGAAATTTGATATAATTAAATGTAATTGTAAAAAAATATAAAACAAAGGAGAATGACAATGCAATTTCTGTTTTTGAGAAGATTTTGTGAAATGATTATTTTGACAATAATACCGAGCCTTATTGCTTCGGCAATAATTCAACTTGATAGAGTTCAAGGGGCAATTTTTTACCCTGTTCTTGCTATTATCAGTGTAGTGTGCACAGTTATATTTTTTGGCGGAAATTTGTTAATGATGAGACGAATGACGCGAGATATAAAGTCGAAAAAAATATATATGATTGTTCAGTACACAACTTTTGCTGTATATGCAATTATAATTGGACTGATATGCATTTTTACATGGGATAAGACTGAGGCTATGTTCTGGAAAGATGCAAGAGTGGCATTCTTTTTCCACAGCAGAGTATTTGAGGTTATTTGCGATCCGATAGTTATAGACCCTGATGATTTAACAAAAAACCTTATATCACCATGTGTGTCCATGATTATTTCAACTGTATTGTTTGGTTTTGTTACTTTCTTCTCACATTCTTTTTTCACAAAAAGATACAATATAGAAAAAAGGGAACTGGCAAAAGAAAAGGCAGAGAGTAAAAAGTACTCTGAATCGGAAATGGATAAATATGCGGTTTCGATTAAAAAGAGTCTTGATGAAGAGCTTGATGCAGATGAGGGTGATTCTGCCAAGGGAAATGATGACGAGAACAGACTTTACTCAATAAAAGAGCTTAAAAAGATGGACGAGGAAAACAGAATGGCTACAACTGTTAGAAAGAGCCGCATCAACTGGTCTGCATGGCGAATATCAGCTAATAAGAGTAATGATGTAAAAATGAGAGATATAGTAAAGGAAGCTATATTGAATTTTGGTTCTTATGGTTTTTATCAGAATCTTATAGAAAAACAGCAAAATGGTGAATACATAGGCAAGTATGTAAAAAGACACTTTAAGAGTAAAACATCTATGCGCCACAATAGGAATGATTAAAACCAAGTAAAAACAACTAAGGAGTGATATACAATGTATAACAAGGTTCCAACAGACCTCAACTTTGTTGAGAGAGAAAAGAAGATAGAACAATTCTGGAAGGACAATAATATATTCAAAAAGAGTATTGATGAGCGTAAAGAGGGCGAAGTATTTACATTCTATGACGGTCCCCCTACAGCTAACGGAAAACCACACATTGGTCATGTTTTAACAAGAGTCATAAAGGATATGATTCCACGTTATCGTACAATGAAAGGCGCGAAGGTTATCAGAAAAGCGGGCTGGGATACACACGGTTTGCCTGTTGAGCTTGAAGTTGAAAAGCTTTTGGGGCTTGATGGTAAGGAGCAAATAGAAGAATACGGTCTTGAACCATTTATAAATAAGTGTAAAGAAAGCGTATGGAAGTATAAGGGTATGTGGGAGGATTTCTCAGGTACTGTTGGTTTCTGGGCAGATATGGACGACCCGTATGTAACATACCATAATGACTTTATTGAATCAGAATGGTGGGCGCTAAAGCAGATATGGGAAAAAGGACTTTTATATAAAGGTCATAAGATTGTACCTTATTGTCCACGTTGCGGAACACCTCTTTCATCACACGAGGTTGCACAGGGCTATAAAGATGTAAAGGAACGCTCTGCAACTGCCAAGTTTGCAGTTGCCGGCGAAGAAAACACATACTTCCTTGCGTGGACAACTACACCATGGACACTTCCGTCAAACGTTGCGCTTTGTGTTAATCCTCAGGAGGAATATGTAAAAATAAAAGCAAATGGAGTTTTCTACATTCTTGCAAAGGCGCTTATTGAGGCTAACTTCCCCGAAACAGAGTACGAGATTGTAGAGAGCTATGTTGGTAAAGACCTTGAATACAGAGAATACACACCGTTATTTAATTTTAAGGAATTAGATAAAAAAGCATACTATATCACTTGTGATGATTATGTAACATTAACAGACGGTACAGGTATAGTTCATACTGCACCTGCATTTGGTGAAGACGACAACAGAGTTGGTCAGAAGTATGAGCTACCATTTTTACAGCTTGTAGACTCAAAGGGTGAAATGACAAAGGAAACACCATGGGCAGGTACATTCTGTAAGGCGGCAGACAAAGAAATTTTGATTGACCTTGAGAATAGAGGTCTGTTGTTTAACGCACCTAAGTTTGAGCATAGCTATCCGCATTGCTGGAGATGTGATACTCCGCTTATTTACTATGCACGTGAATCATGGTTTATTAAGATGACTGCAGTAAAGGATAAGCTTATAAATAATAACAATAAGGTAAATTGGATTCCTGAATCAATAGGTAAGGGACGTTTTGGTGAGTGGTTAAACAATATTCAGGATTGGGGACTAAGCCGAGACAGATATTGGGGAACACCTCTTAATGTATGGGAGTGTAAGTGCGGTAAAAGACACGCAATCGGCTCAATAGCAGAGCTTAAGGAAATGTCCTCAAACTGTCCTGACGAAATAGAATTACATCGCCCATATATTGATGCAGTAACAATAAAATGTCCTGACTGTGGTGAGGAAATGCACAGAGTTAAAGAGGTTATTGACTGTTGGTTTGACTCGGGTGCAATGCCTTTTGCACAATGGCATTATCCATTTGAGAATAAGGAAATCTTTGAAGAAAACTTCCCGGCAGATTTTATATCTGAGGCAGTTGACCAGACAAGAGGCTGGTTCTATTCGCTGCTTGCAATTTCAACATTGATTTTTGACGAGGCACCATACAAAAACGTAATAGTTTTAGGGCATGTTCAGGACGAAAACGGACAGAAGATGTCAAAATCAAAGGGAAATGCAGTTGACCCGTTCGAGGCACTCGAAACTCACGGAGCAGACGCAATAAGATGGTATTTCTACGAAAACAGTGCACCATGGCTCCCTAACCGTTTCCATGCCGGTGCGGTAACAGAGGGACAAAGAAAGTTTATGGGTACTTTATGGAACACATATGCATTCTTTGTGCTATATGCAAATATCGATAACTTTGACGCGACAAAGTATGAAATAGAGTACGATAAGCTTGCAGTAATTGATAAGTGGCTATTATCAAAGCTAAATACTCTTGTTAAGATGGTTGACGAAAATCTTGCAAATTACAAGATAACAGAAACAGCAAGAGCGTTGGATGCTTTTGTTGATGAATTATCAAACTGGTATGTAAGACGTTCAAGAAATCGTTTCTGGCTAAAGGATATGCCTCAGGATAAGATAAATGCATATATAACACTATACACTGCACTTGTTACATTGTGTAAGATAAGTGCACCTATGATACCATTTATGAGTGAGGATATTTATCAGAATCTTGTAAGAAGCATAGATAAGAATGCACCGGAATCCATACACCTTTGCGACTTCCCGGCATATGATGATGAACTTATAAACAAAGACCTCGAGGAGAAAATGGAAGAGGTTCTTAATATTGTTGTATTGGGAAGAGCGTGCAGAAACAGTGCCAATATCAAAAATAGACAACCTATAGGTACAATGTATGTTAAGGCGGAGTCTGCTCTTGATGAATTCTATGCAGAAATTATTAAGGATGAGCTTAATATAAAAGAGATTAAGTTTACTGATGATGTTTCCTCATTTACAGATTATAGTTTCAAACCGCAACTTAAGACGCTTGGCAGACGCTTTGGTAAGAATTTGAATGAAGTACGTGAAGTATTATCTGCTATTGACGGTGCAAAAGCGATGGCACAGTTAAAGGAAACAGGCAAGATAGTAATAAATATTGCAGGTGTTGATGAGGATTTAACACAAGAGGATTTGTTAATCGAAACAAAACAATCTGACAGCTTCGAAACAAATAGCGACAAGGGCATAACAGTTGTGCTTGATAAGAGACTTTCCGATGAACTTATAGAAGAAGGCTTTGTTAGAGAAATTATCTCAAAAATCCAGACAATGAGAAAAGAAGCAGGCTTTGAGGTAATGGATTATATTAAGGTTTCTTGCGGCGGTAACGAAAAAATTGCAAACATTATGGATAAAAATGCAGACTATATTAAGTCTGAAGTGCTTTGTGATGATATTATTACAACAGGTGCAATAGGCACAGTTAAGGAATGGAACATAAACGACGAAAGAGTTACACTTGGAGTAAAAAAAGGAGAATAACAAAATGAATGTTAAATTTCCTGCATTTGACGAAACAGATGTGTTTGAAGAGCAGATAAATAAAACTTCGCATGTGGTAAAAATATACAATGTGGAAGAGGATTGCTTTAATAAGTATTGTACGTTGCTCGAAGATAATGGCTACAAAAAAGAGGAATCGCGCCATGTTGCATATGATGATGAGCGTAGCCATAATTATGCAGCATTTTCCTTAGATGGTTATGGTATTTTTCTTAATTACTTCAGTAAAATTAAGGAACTAACTATTGTAACAGAAGAAAACTGCAATTACTTTTCTTACACAGATACATCAATGCCGAACGTGGTTGCACCACAGATAACTCAGGTGCATTTGGCCGATTTTGGAATGTCATATGCAATTCGTCTTGGAGACGGACGTTTTATAGTAATAGACGGTGGTTGGAATTTTACGCAGGATGCTCAAAATCTTATGGAAGTACTCCAAAAGGGCAGTGGTGGTAAAACTCCCGTTGTTGCGGCATGGATAATGACTCATGCTCATTGCGACCACTACCGCTGCTTTAACAGATTTGCAGAGCTTTTTGGTGATGATGTGATTGTTGAAAAGGTTTTGTTCGATTTCCCTGATGCCGAAAGCTATCCAAAGGAAAAATATTTAAGACGCGAGCTTGATATAAAAGACGAGAATTATAATGTAGAAAGTAATCACTCTGATTTTATACACATAAACCTAATGTACTCCAATATAGAAAAACTTGGTGCACAAATATTTATGCCGCATATTGGACAAATATACAAAATCGGTGATGCTATCGTGCAGTTCCTTTCGGGAATAGAAGACACCGCAGACGCTAAAAATGAGGATTCAAATGCACAGTCACTTGTTTTCAGAATAGAGCTTGGTACTCAGGTGATACTGTTCACCGCAGATGCATCATTCTCTGCGGCACAACTTTCAGGAAGATACGGAGAGTTCTTAAAGTCAGACATCTTACAAGTTCCGCACCATGGTTTTGGAAGTGGGGGAGTAGATGCTCAAAAAGAGGGTTATGCATTTATAAAGCCGAGCGTATGTCTGTTACCCGTTTCAGAGGAAAACGCGTTCACGCGTTTTGATACATATGTTGAGGGTTCACGTCATTTGTTTTTAAATCAGGGAATAGATGAGCTTATTACAGGTGATGTTACAACAACTATTACATTACCGTATACTGCGCCCGCATACAAAAAGCACGAGATTAAAGAAAGATATTTAAAAGGACGTCAGAATGCAGGCTCTACAGCGTGGATATTTACGGGGCTTAATACTGCAAATAAAGATGACTTTGTATTCTCTTTGCTTAACCTGACGAGATTTCCGGTGGATGTATACATAGATATTATTTTTGAAGAACCATCGAATTATATAGAAAACATAAGGGCTCAGGTGAATTCATCGTGTTTTAGAAATGTTAATATAATCGATGAAAGCGATGTTGAAAAGAACCCCAAGTATTTTAACTGGCATTCACTTAATGTTAAAGATATTCCCGAAAATTCTGAATTTGCAGTAAGATTTATATGTGATAAACCTATTGTTGTATCTCACAAAAACCATACTGCAGCACATAAAAGTGATTTTATTGAATAATTAAAAAATCCTCATTCTTACGAATGAGGATTTTTATTGTTAATGAAATCGTGCAATGCACGATGAAATCCAAACAAGTTTGGATGAAATCAATGTTTTACAGCTTTGATGAAATTAAATCCGTCTTTTATACGACAAAGGCGATTTCGTCTGTGTTAGCAGATTTCATCCGCCGAAGGTGGATTTATTCCGTCGAAAGACGGATTTAGTTAAAAAAAGACTATTCCGAAGAATAGTCTTTTCTGATAGCGGTAATCGGATTTGAACCAATGACACTTCGGGTATGAACCGAATGCTCTAGCCAGCTGAGCTATACCGCCACAACGTTAATTATTATACTACATTGTGGGGCATTTGTCAAGCCTTTTTTTAAAATTTTTATATTAAAATTATCAATCAAACATCAATGGCTCTTCCGTGGGTTCCAAAACTGTGTTTGGAGCAGTCGGAAGCTTTGTTGGTTTAGGAGTAGATGTTGGGTTGGGAGTCGGTGTCGGCGACGGTGTCGGTGATGGGGTAGGCGATGGTGTCGGTGTCGGCGACGGTGTCGGCTCTAATTGATAAATCATCTCAAGCTTTTCTTCGTTTGAAAGTGTTTCCATAGAAGCAATAAGCTTTTTTGCAAGATAACTGCTATCATCTGTTATTTTATTTGCATATGTTGATGGTATGCTACCGTAAACAGAGTTAAGAGCTCTTATAATTTCGTTGTTTTGTGAAACGTACATTCTTAAATCTTCGTTCATATCTGAATTTTTTGAAATGCGTTTAACAGAAGCTTTGCATACGTCGTTCTTGTTATCATCAAGGAAGGTAAGAGCAAGAACATTGTTGCGCGTGTAATATTCGGTTAATATATTTACAAGTGCTTCATTTTTGTCTTTGTTTAAATAGCTGTCGTAGATATCAAAAAAGTCAAATACGTCGGTGTGTGCTTTCTTTACATATGCATCTATATTTGGGCAATCCTCAACAGATTTTAAAAGACGGTATATATTGAGAGAAAATTCAATTTCTATGTCGTCAAAAACTTCTCTGCGTCGGTTTGTAACCATATTGGCAATCTTTCGCTCAGAACGCGGGATTTCGCCATCGTGAGAATTTTCCGGTTCATCAATATAATTTCTGTAGTCTGTTTGAGAGCATGCTTCTATATACATCTCGCAGGCTGCAATTTGCTGTTCATATACCAACTCATCTATCTGCGAAAGAGATGTGTAACTGACATCTTCATCAACCTCGGGTAAGATATTTACCACAGTAATCTGCGAGAGCAAACTCGTTGTATTCTCGCTATCGGAACAACCGCTGAGTATAAAAGATATTAAAATGCAAAACACCAGATACAGTGTAATAGTTTTTTTCACTTTAACTTACTCCTTTTGTTCGTTTTCTTGGCTTGTACTTTCTACGTTATTATCATGTACCGATTCGGTATATACAGGGTTCTTAGAGGGCTTTTCACCATAGCTGTATCTGTAAGCATAATTATAACTGTAGTTGTTATAGTTATAATTATAACCATATTTTCCGTTACCATATGAAGAAGCATATCTCCTGTATGAATAACGTGAATAACGTGATATGCCATATCTTCTTCCGTAGGATTTTCCGTATGAACCATAACCTGAGTTTGTAATGTCAATATCGTTAACAAAAAATCCTAATATTTTTACATTTGCAAGTTTTAAGAGGTTAATGGAATGGCTCACGCTTTCGTGGTTGGTAATACCCTCACGAACAACAAGTACAACACCGGACGAAAATCTTGAAATAGTAGCAGCGTCAGTAACAATCGAAACAGGTGGAGTATCAATAAATATGTAATCGTACTGAAGCTTTAGTTTTTCCAAAAGATTTTGCATTGCCTCTGAACCAAGAAGCTCAGCAGGGTTTGGAGGTATTGAACCTGATGTAAGAACGTCAAGACCATCACGTTCGTTTCGGTAAACAACCTCTTCGAATGACTTTTGTTTGGATAAAACGGTCGAAAGCCCGTTATCCTTTATTATGCCAAGATATTGGTGTATTCTTGGCTTTCTCATATCACCGTCTATAACAAGGACTTTTGCACCTGTAAGTGCAAAGGTTATTGCAAGGTTAAGGGTTGATGTGGTTTTACCCTCACCCGAGCCTGAACTTGTTATTATTATTGTCTTGCATTCCTTGTTATCAGAACCTGAAACTGAAAAGATTATATTTGTTCTGGCGGTTTTATATGCTTCCTTAACAATAAAAGGTGTTTTCTTGTTAATAATTGCCATTTGATTTCTTTTAAGAGAAAGTTGATTCCACTCGTGTTGAGTCATCTTCTTTTTTGTGGCAGTCTTATTATTTGTTACCTTTTTCTCTTCGTTATTTATATCCGACACAACTATCGCTCCTATCTGTTTACAATTCCAAAATATTCGGGATTTCGCCTAATACGGGGAATCCGTACTTTACAGTAAGTTCTTTTGAACTCTTTACTCTTGTATCAAAGATGTTTATTACAAACACTATAAAAGCTGCTAATACAATTCCTGCCAAAAAGCCTACAATACCATTTCTGAAAGCGTGGTTTCCCTCTGCTGTGGTCGATTCTACCGGGTATTCAATTGCTTTTACCGAACCACCCTCAAAAATCTGTTGTATCTTTGCCGGTGCGTTTCTTAAAATGCTTTTGGCTATGATGTATGCATCATGCGAATCGGTTGTTGTAACAGATATACTTATGATGTTTGTATCTTCAAGTGCACTGTAGCTTATCATACGTGATAATGAAGTTACTCCGTATTTATTTTCAATATCATCTGAAATTATTTCCATAAAAGGTCCGCTGCGTAATACCTCGATATATGTAGGCAAAAGTGTTGCGGCATTTTTTATACCAACAGCATCTACGTCCTCGGTTGTTTGTTCCTTTACCGTATTAACGTATAGAGTACACTCGGATTTATACTCGGGTATAGAGGTTATTTTTGTATAAGCATAAGTTCCGCCTCCTACTACAACGCCCATAACTATAAGGAGCCACCAGAATGCAAGCATCATGTTAATAATATCAATTACAGAAAGCTGGCTTTCGGGAGTTTCAGCGGTGGTTACTGAACCGCTTTCGGGTTGTTGAGTGTTTATATTTGTAATTTTCTCTTCCATAATAATAACGAATACCTCCTAAACGCGTCATAAACACATATATATTCTATTATATTATATCACAGTGGAAGTGAATTGTCAATTAAATTAAGGTGAATTATTTTTACAATTATACATTATAAACAAATTTGTTGATTGGTCTTGAAAAATGGTAAAAAATCAAGTATAATGTAGAGTAGGGCATTTTAATTTGTTTAAAAAGAACCATACAGATAAAGGAGATAAATATGAACGGAATAACTGTTAAGGAGCAAAACTCCAACAGAGGAAAGATTATACTGATAATATTTATTGCAGTGCTTGCAATAATACTTGTTGGGGCACTTATAGGAAGAGGAGACAGTAAGGGAATAACGCTGGATACTCAGTATGAACAAATAATAATTGAGGATGGACAGGATACATTTGAGGTAGCATCGCTCTTAAAGGAAAAGGGCATAATAAAATATCCGTATATGTTTGTTGCGCAGTCGATTATGGGTGGATACCACGGTAGTTTTCAAAAAGGTGTACTATCTATAGAAAGCGGAATGTCGTATAAAGATATATTGGATATGCTTATTTCCCCTGCAAGAAACACCGAGAAGGTTGTTGTTGCACCGGGTGAGGAAATGAAAGAAATTTCAAAGCAGTTACACGATATGGGTTTAGTGCCATGGCAGGATTTTTATGGTGCGCTAAGCACAAAAGAAGCATATAACTATCCGTTTTTGGCAAACATCCCCGTGCGTGATAATTTGTTTGAGGGATATCTGTATCCCGCAACGTACGAAATATCAAGAGAGATGAGCTCGTATAATGTAGCAGAACTTATGTTAGATGCTTTTAACAAACAATTCAAGCAGGAGTATTATACAAAGGCCCAGGAATTGGGACTGACAACAGACGAGCTTGTAACACTTGCGTCTATTGTGGAGAGAGAAGCACCAAAAGGTGCAGATTTGAACAGAATTGCAGGTGTATATTTTAACAGATACAAAAAAGGCTTTTATCTGGAGTCTGTAGGCTCAATACAATACATTTTAGGCGACAGACGTCCTGTTATATCAACATCAGAAACTAAGATTGAATCGCCATATAATACATTCATTCATACGGGTCTTCCTGCTGGGCCTATATGCTCACCGGGTACAGAGGCTATTGAGGCGGTTTTAAACCATACGCAAAGCAATGAATATTACTATGGTCAAAGAGAGGACGGAACAACATTCTTTGCGCAAAACTATGCTGACTACAGAAAAGAGCTCGAAGCAGCGTCTATGGCAGTTACAATCGATATAGATGTATATCAAAATCAGGATGATAAAATCCAATAAAGTCTGAATAAAATTGCTCATCTTACCATTTTCAAAAGCTCGGAGTATCAAACATACGCCGTCGCTTTTTCAAGCGGCAATCTGAACAATTTTCTCTCAGACTTGGTGTGCCATCGGGCACTGAAAGGAACAACTAAAAATGATAGAATATGATGAAAATGCAATAGTCCCTCCCTATATAACGAGTTATTTGAGGGAAAAGACAAAGCATAATGATGAATTCTTGCATGAGCTTGAAAAGTATGCAGAGGAGAACAGTATTCCGATTGTAGAGCCTGAAACTGCAAGGTTTCTGTCGGTAATAACAAAAATAAAAAAACCAAAGAGAGTTTTAGAGGTTGGTTGTGCAATAGGTTACTCCGCAATTTTAATGGCGCAGAGTATGGATGATGATGCAAAAATTATTACGATGGAGTACAATCACGATTTAGCTCTTTTAGCACGCGAAAATATAAAAAAAGCAGGTCTTGAAGATAAAATAACAGTTGTTGAGGCAGATGCAAAGGAATTTATATATACAATAGAGGAAAGCGAATATTTTGATATAATATTCCTTGACGGACCAAAAGCACATTATATGTATATGTTGGGTAAATGTGTTGACCTGTTAAAGACGGGCGGTATTTTAATATCGGATAATGTTTTGTATAAGGGTATGACGCCTGATGACAATCATGTTGTAAGAAGAAAAATAACAATAGTAAAAAGATTAAGAAGTTATATAGATATGCTTATGGAGCATAAAAAACTTGAAACATCACTTTTATCTTTGGGTGATGGTGTAACAATTTCTGTTAAGTTATAAGAAAGGGAATTTTAGAGCAATGAAAAAGCCTGAACTATTAGCACCCGGAGGCAGTCTGGAAAAATTAAAAACAGCAATAGATTATGGTGCAGACGCAGTATATATCGGTGGCGAGGCATATAGTCTTAGAGTTGCAGCGGAAAACTTTTCGCTTGATGACATGAAGGAGGGCATAAAATACGCTCATGACAAAAGCAAAAAGGTGTACCTTACAGCAAACATATTGCCTCATAATGATGATATAGAAAAGTTTGAGGAGTTCATACAAGAGGTGCGCCCTATTGGTTTTGATGCGGTTTTAATTGCAGATTTAGGCTTGTTTGATATGGTAAGGGAATTGGCGCCTGAGCTTCCGATACACATAAGCACTCAGGCAAATAACGTAAATTACCGCAGTGCAACAATGTGGCACAAGATGGGTGCAAAGAGAGTTGTTTTAGCACGAGAGATGTCCTTTAAGGAAATTAAAGAAATCCGCGAAAAAATCCCTGAGGACTTAGAAATTGAGGCATTTGTACATGGTGCAATGTGTATTTCCTATTCGGGCAGATGTCTTTTGTCCAATTACATGACAAACCGCGACGCAAATCAGGGCGCATGTTCGCACCCGTGCAGATGGAACTATAAGCTTGTAGAAGAAACAAGACCTAATGAGTATATGGATGTATTTGAAAATGAAAGAGGTACTTTTATATTTAACTCAAAGGATTTGTGTATGATAGAACATATTCCTGAGATTGTTGAGTGTGGAATTTCGAGCCTTAAATTAGAGGGCAGAGTAAAGACCTCATATTATGTAGCAACGGTAGTTGGTGCATACAGACGCGAAATAGACAGATATTTTGCCGACCCCGAAAACTATAAATTCAATCCTGAGGAATTAGAAGAGCTTTGTAAGGTAAGCCACCGCCCGTATACTACAGGGTTTTATTATCATAAGCCCGATAAGGATACACAGGTGTATACCGATAGCTCATATATAAGGGATTATGATTTAATTGGTATGGTGGAGGAGTATAATCCGCAGACCGGGATTGCAAAAATTACGCAGAGAAACAGATTCTTTAAGGGAGATGAAATAGAAATAATCCAACCGCAGAAGCCATTTTTTAAACAGATAATTACTTATATGAAGAATGATAAAGGTGAAGATATTGACGTTGCACCGCATGCACAAATGAATGTTTATATAAACTGTGATGAGGCTGTTACAGAGGGTGCAATGCTCAGAAAAAAGAGAATAGAGAATTAAAAATGATACGTATAAGTGGTATAAAGCTTGCCATAGGTGAGGATATATACGAAAAAGTTAAAAAAGATATACCAAGTGCAAGGGAGATGAAAATATACAAAAAATCTGTCGATGCACGCAAGAAAAATGACGTTCATTATGTGTACACTGTCCAGTTGTGTGCGGATAATGAACTTCTTTTGGTTAAGAAAAATAAAAATACAGAGTTTGTAAAAGAGGAAGAATACAAATTCCCGCAAGGTGAAAAGAGCAATAATCCCATAGTTATTGCCGGTTGTGGTCCGGCAGGGCTTATGTGTGCATATATGCTGTCCCAAAACGGACATAAGGTTATATTGTTAGAGCGTGGTAAGTGTGTTGAAGAGCGAAAAAAGGACGTAGAAAACTTCAGTAAAAACGGAATTCTTAACACAAACTCAAATGTCCAGTTCGGTGAGGGTGGTGCAGGAACCTTCTCTGACGGAAAACTCACCACGGGTATTAAGGATTTTCGTATAAAAAAGGTGCTTGAAATTTTTGTAAAGCATGGTGCACCTGAGGAAATTATGTACCTTGCAAAACCGCATATAGGAACAGATAATTTATATAATATGGTACGCTCAATGCGCACGGAGATAATAAAAAATGGTGGTGATATCCGTTTTAAAAGTATTCTCACAAAGCTTGTAACTCAAGAGGGTAAAATTAAAGGTTGCATTGTAAACGACGACTATAATATTACAACGGATAAAATAGTGCTTGCAACGGGTCATAGCGCAAGAGATACATTTGAGATGTTAAAGGACTGCGGTGTAAAAATGGAGCAAAAAAGTTTCTCTGTAGGCGGTCGTATAGAACATTCCCAGCAAATGATAAACAAAACACAATATGGCGAATTTTATACTGAGCTTGGTGCTGCAGATTATAAATTATCGTGTCATCTTCAGGAAGGCAGAGGTGTATATACATTTTGCATGTGTCCGGGTGGGTATGTTATGGCAGCTGCGTCTGAAGATGGGACTATTGTAACAAATGGAATGAGCTACTATGCACGTGATGGAAAAAATGCAAACAGTGCCCTGCTTGTGAGTGTTACTCCCGACGATTTTGGCAGTGATGATGTTCTGGCAGGTATGTATCTGCAACGTGAAATAGAAAAAAAGGCATATAAGATTGCAAATAACACATATAAGGCACCTGCCCAGTATGTAGGCGATTTTTTGGGTACAGGTGTAAATGGTGAAAAGGTAGAGCCTACGTATGCAATGGGTGTTACATGGTCGGATATAGAAGAGGTTTTACCCCGATTTGTAGCTGATTCAATGCGAAAGGGCATTATTGAGCTCGATAAAAAATTACCCGGATTTGCCAATAGCGGTGCAGTTATAACAGTTCCCGAAACACGCTCGTCATCACCTGTGAGGGTTGTAAGAGATGATACAATGCAATCAAATATAAAAGGCTTGTATCCGTGCGGCGAGGGTGCGGGCTATGCAGGAGGTATTATGTCCGCGGCGGTTGATGGAATAAAGGTTGCTGAAAAAATAGTAACAAACAGTATTTTAAATTAAATATTTGTAAATAATAAGCACGGGGTGATGACGTGCTTATTATTTTTTTTCGCACACTGATACTGTATTTTTCGATAGTAATATCATTAAGAATAATGGGAAAGCGTCAGCTTGGCGAGCTGCAACCGTCAGAGCTTGTGGTTGCAATAATGATTTCGGACCTGGCGTCTGTGCCGATGCAGGATATAGATATTCCTCTTATGTCGGGGATAGTTCCTGTTCTGACGCTTATTATGGCAGAGGTGCTGCTATCATATATTTCGTTAAAATTCAAATGGGCAAGAAAGGTCATTACAGGTACGCCAAGTGTTGTTATATACAATGGGAAAATAATAGAACAGGAATTAAGAAAACTCAGGTTTAATCTTGACGATTTAATATCGGAGCTGAGATTTAACGGAAGTCCCGATATACGTGATGTTGAGGTTGCAATAGTCGAAACAAGCGGTAAGCTCAGTATAATCGAAAAAGAAAGCAATGGTGGTAATGGTTCTGTGCCATATATGGTAATATCCGACGGAAGTATAAATGAAGAAGAATTAAAGCGTTGCGGTCATTCGTTGATGTTTATAAAGAAAGAACTCGAAAAACAGGGAATAAAATCAATTAAAAAGGTATTTATTGCATCAATTTCTGATGACGGAGAGTTATTTGTTCAGGAGAAAGAAAAGTAGTATGAGAAGTGTTATTGTCGCGTTGGTAATTATAGCTATCAGTGTTGGCGGGAGTGTAATATATACAAATCATCTCGAAAATACTGCAAATGAGATGCTGTTAAAAAATAACATAATAACCATAAATATATTGAACGAAAATTATAATGATGCGGAAATTGAAATCAAATCATTACAAAAATTTGTAAAGGAAAAACGTGCGGTTTTAGATGCGGTAGGAAATCATCAGGAGCTTGACGATATAGAGGGAGAGCTTGCCCAGCTTCTGGCATTTACGCATGAGGATGACAAAAAACAGGCACTGTCCAAGTGTTATATGCTTGATTTCTTAATAGAGAGTCTGCCAAGAAACTTCAAACTAAAATTGGAGAATATCTTATAGAACCATTCAATAAGCGAAACATTCTGACGTGTTTCGTCTTTTTTTGTGTTCATCTTTCACAAAACCGTAAAAATGATGAAAAGCAAAAGCACATTTTTTTTACAGATGTGTAATAAAGCCTGCTTTTTGTGTAACTTTTTTTAGACAAAAGGAAAAATAATGTTCTTAAATAATACTAAAAAGCTTCTTTTTCGACACTAAAAATATAAAGGTGCCGAAAAAGAGAAAAACATATTGAAAAATGTAAAATTATCTTATATTATATCATTAACTTAAAAAGGGAGGAAATATAAATGTCAAATCAATTATCAATTCTTATTGCGGATTATGACAACAATACTGTAATGTCACTAAAGGAATTCTTTTCGGGCGCCAGTGGTGCGCAAACATTTACATTTAAATATGGCGAGGACAGTTACATAATAAAACCTCAGCCCCAAAATGCAAGCGCAAAATCAATTACAAAAAATACTGACAAAAATCTCGAAGTTATTGTAAGCGAAAATTTGCGCAATATTGGTGTGCCGCCGCATATAAAGGGTTACCAATATTTAAGAAAGGCAATTATAATGAGTGTTACGGATATAACCACGCTTGATTTTATAACAAAGCAGTTGTACCCTGAGATTGCAAAGGTTTTTAACACAACTTCCGACAGGGTAGAAAGGGCAATACGTCATGCAGTTGAGACTGCTTGGGTGAGGGGTAAAAGCTGTAATATAGAGTCGGTATTCGGATACAGTAACCTTAATAATCCGCGCCCCACAAACTCGGAATTTATAGCAACAGTTTCAGATAAAATAAGATTATCATTAAATGTAATGTAGAGGGTACAAATGTATAAATTGATTCTTTTTTGGAAATAATGGCAAATATTAAAAAAACTGGAGGCTATTATGGAAAAAAAGAGTAATATAATAATGGTTTTAGCATATGTATTGCTTGTGTTTGTATTTTTTGGTGCAGGTTTTTTTGTGGGTACACTCCGAACTCCAAAGCCAGTTATTTCAAGAGCGGTATCAAAAAATGAACTCATGGATGTATCTATGCCGGCAACAATAACAGAAAAGCTGCAATATGCAGTAAGACTTAATGATGATGAGCTTAGTCTTTTAAGAATAACACAAGACGGTGAAGAGATGATATACAGTGTTAATATAAGTGTGAGCATGTTCCCTAAAAATGATATTGAACAATTAAAAGAGGGCATAGAATGCGAAAACATAGATGAAGCACGTGCACTGATTGAGAACTTTTCGAGCTGATATGCAAATATTAACATTTTGTTAAATTCGCATTTTGGAGAAAATGGAAGAAAATTAAAGAAAATAAAAGATAAATAAATTAAAACCCTTAAAAACAAACATTGTGCACATTTGCTTATTTTACTAAAAAGTACCATAATATCTATTGTTAGCAATCTAATGAAGAGAGTGCTAAAAACGTAATATTTAGTAGATTTTTGGGAGGTAACAAATTATGACCATAAAACCATTGGCAGACAGAGTTGTTATAAAAATGCTCGAAGCAGAGGAAACAACAAAAAGCGGTATCATTTTAACTGCAAAAGCGCAGGAAAAGCCACAGGTTGCACAAGTTGTAGCAGTAGGCCCCGGCGACAAGGATGTAGTTATGGAAGTTGCAGTGGGTGATAAGGTGCTTATTTCTAAATATGCAGGCACAGAGGTTAAGCTTGATAATGAAGAATACACAATCTTAAAGCAATCAGATATTTTGGCAAAAGTTACTGACTGATGCTATATAAAAATAAAGAAAAGAGGGTTTTATAATGGCTAAACAAATTAAATATGGTCAAGAGGCGAGACACGCTCTTGAAAATGGTATAAATCAATTAGCGGATACAGTTAAGATTACATTGGGACCAAAGGGAAGAAATGTTGTTTTAGATAAGAAGTTCGGTGCTCCGCTAATTACAAATGACGGTGTTACAATAGCAAAAGAAATTGAGCTTGACGATGCATTCGAAAATATGGGTGCACAGCTTGTTAAGGAGGTTGCAACAAAAACAAATGATGTTGCCGGTGATGGTACAACAACTGCAACACTTCTTGCGCAAGCACTTGTAAGAGAAGGATTAAAGAACGTTGCTGCAGGTGCAAACCCGATGATTGTAAGAAAGGGTATTCAAAAGGCAGTTGACGTTGCAGTTAAAAATCTTTTATCTTCTGCAAGAAAGGTTTCGGGTAAAGAGGATATTGCAAGAGTTGCATCAGTCAGTGCTGCAAACGAAGAGGTTGGCGCGTTAATTGCAGATGCAATGGAAAAGGTAACAGCTGACGGGGTTATTACAATAGAAGAGTCAAAAACAGCAGAAACATATTCAGAAACTGTTGAGGGTATGCAGTTCGACAGAGGTTATATAACACCTTATATGGTAACTGATACAGATAAAATGGAAGCGGTTATTGATGATGCGTACATTCTTATAACAGATAAAAAGATTTCTAACATACAGGAAATATTACCGTTGTTGGAGCAGCTTGTTCAGGCAGGTAAAAAGATGGTAATTATTGCTGAGGATGTTGAGGGTGAGGCTTTATCAACTCTTATCGTAAACAAATTAAGAGGTACATTCACATGCGTACCTGTAAAAGCTCCGGGCTTTGGCGACAGACGTAAGGAAATGCTTCAAGATATTGCAATCCTTACAGGCGGTGAGGTAATATCAGAAGAGGTTGGTCTTGACCTTAAAGATACACAAATAACACAGCTTGGCCGTGCAAGACAGGTTAAGATTATGAAAGAGAATACCGTAATAGTTGACGGTGCAGGCTCAAAGGACCAAATAGCTGCAAGAATAAACGTAATAAAGAATTCTATTGCAGCATCAACTTCTGAGTTTGATAAGGAAAAGCTTCAGGAAAGACTTGCAAAGCTTGCGGGCGGTGTTGCAGTAATCAAGGTTGGTGCAGCAACAGAAACAGAAATGAAAGAAATGAAGCTAAGAATAGAAGACGCTCTTGCAGCTACAAAGGCAGCTGTTGAAGAGGGTATAATTGCAGGCGGCGGCACAAGCTATATTGATGTAATAGGTGCAGTTGAGGAATTATTAAAAACAACAGAGGGCGACGAAAAAACAGGCGTACAGATTGTTATTAAAGCACTCGAAGAGCCATGCTGGCAGATTGCGAAGAATGCAGGTCTTGAGGGCAGTGTGATTGTTGACAAGGTAAAGAGCCATAAGGCAGGAGTAGGCTTTAATGCTCTTAAGGAAGAGTATGTTGATATGCTCGAGAATGGTATAGTAGACCCTGTTAAGGTTACAAGAAGTGCACTTCAAAATGCTGCATCTGTAGCATCAATGGTGCTTACAACAGAGAGTCTTGTTGCAGATAAGCCTGAGCCACCGGCAGCGGCACCTGCAATGGATCCATCAGCAATGGGCGGAATGTACTAATAGGCAGACCGTTTAAATGTTATATAGTAATTACATTAAATTATAAAATAAGAAAATCTGCAAAGTGCAGATTTTCTTATTTTTATGCTCTTAAACTATATCCAAGCGGGACGACGAGGACGCCGTCCCCTACAATGTAAACACGCAATATCAAATTAACCCAGACAGCCCTCTCTGTTTTAATATATTTCATTGTAATTTCTCGAAAACACCGTCGTTTTTTATCATATTTTTAGTAAAAAAGTGTAATTATAAAAAATTTGTGAATAAAAAAGGAATTGGGGAGAGAATAATCGTATTATATAGTAGAAGAATTTTATTGGGGAGGTGAGTTTATATTGGCACGCAGAATAACTGACGAGCTCATAACAGAAGTTTGCATGCAAAATGATATAGTGGATTATGTATCGCGCTACAGTACATTAAAAAAGGCGGGACGCGACTATATGGGTCTGTGTCCGTTCCATAACGAAAAGACACCGTCATTCCACGTAAATCGCGAGAAACAGCTTTTCCACTGTTTTGGTTGCGGTGCAAGCGGCAATCTTCCGCAGTTTGTGATGAGATGCGAGAACCTCGATTTTATAGAGGCAATAAAGCTTATGGCAGAAAAAGTAGGCATCGATATAAGTGATGATGACGCGTACGACGATAAAACTCACTCCGTAAGAAAAACCATAATCGCAATGAATAAAATTGCTGCAAGGTTTTTCTATGAAAAGCTAAAAGACGAAAAAGTCGGTGAAGAGGCAAGAAGGTATTTTCTTCAAAGAAAAATCAGTCCGCAGACAATAATAAAATTTGGGTTAGGCTATGCTCCCGGCACAAAGACTGCATTGGTAGAGCATTTAAAGGCTCAGGGCTACACAACTGAGCAAATGATTATGGCAAGCCTCGCAGTTGAACGAAAAGGTGTGGTTGTGGACAAGTTCCGCGACAGGGTAATGTTCCCTATAATAGATGTACGGGGTAATATAATAGGCTTTGGCGGAAGAATAATGCACAACCAAAAGGAAATAAACGGATATAAAATACCAAAATACTTAAATTCATCCGACACACCTTTATTTGATAAGGGACGAAATCTTTTCTCGCTTAATCTGGCAAAAAATGCAAAATCAACAGAGCTTATGCTATGTGAGGGATACATGGATGTAATATCCGTGTATCAGGCGGGAATAATAAATACTGTTGCCACATTGGGTACAGCCATAACAGAAAATCAGGCAAAGCTTATGTTAAGATATGCAAAAGAAATTGTTATATGCTATGATAGTGATGAGGCGGGTAAAAAAGCCGCACTAAAGGCAATAGACATAATAACTGCCGCGGGCGGAAGAGCGAGAGTAATAAAGCTTAGGGATGCAAAAGACCCCGATGAATATATAAAAACGTATGGTGCGGCAAGCTTTAAGAGTGCTATAAAAAATGCCCTGCCATCAACGGAATTTAAAATATCACTTATAAAAAGCGAATTTGATACAAACACAACCGACGGAAAAATCCGTTTTGTGAGTGCAGTGTCGGATATTTTAGTAACTGTAAAGGACGCAGTTGAGGTTGACGCATACATAAAAAAGATAGCAGAGGAAATGGATATTTCAAAAGATGCTATATATAGTGAATATCGCAAAAAAATATCACCCGGCAGTGCAAAATATAACGATTTAAAGCCAAAAAACAGTATAAAACGCGACATAAATACCGATAATTCTAAAGAGCTGGTTTCTCAAAAGCTTATAGAATGTCAAAAGCGTATTCTTGGTCTTATTGTATCATCAAAAAAATTATATCTCAGAGTAAAAGATAAAATAAAGGTTGATGAATATGCTACCGCCTCGTACAGAAGACTGGCAAAAGCCATATATGACTGCTACGAAAAGGATGACGGTATCCCCGAAGAGTCTATGCTCCTAAACGAGTTTTCAGGAGACGATGATGCAATAAGGGAAATAACTGCAGTATTTTATAATATGGAAATATATGATGCTGATGAAGAGGCTCTTAATGAACTTATCTGGAGTATGGAGCTTGAAAGGGTAATTTTGCAGATAAATAACGAAACTGACCCTGTAAGACTTAATGAACTTATAAAAAAGAGAACAATCATGGAAAATAAACAGTAAAAGATAAATATACAAAAAAGAAAGGGTATTTAGTATGGACGAGAATAAGAACAAAATCGAAGAGATGGAAAACCAGGAAAATGAACAAAATACAGAGGGTTCTGAAAAAAAAGAAAAAATAAAAAAATCGCTTCTCGAAAAAGGTAAGAAGAACGGAATGCTTAGCTATAAAGAGGTAATTGCGGAACTTTCGAGTGTAGAAGTAAGCCCTGATGAAGTCGAAATTTTCTTAGACGAGATTGAACAAAACAAGATTGAGCTTACCGAAGAGGATATGGAAAAAGAGCTTGAGGAGATGGGTGATGATGAAATCACCAAAGAAGAGCTCGAAGACCTTTCTGTTCCGGAGGGAATAAGTATAGACGACCATGTAAAGATGTACTTAAAGGAAATAGGTAAGGTTGATTTGTTGAGCGCTGATGAAGAAACAGAACTGGCAAAGAAAATGGCTGATGGTGATGAGGATGCTAAAAAACGCCTTGCAGAGGCAAATTTACGTCTTGTTGTAAGTATAGCAAAAAGATACGTCGGCAGAGGTATGATGTTCTTAGACCTTATTCAGGAGGGTAATCTTGGACTTATAAGGGCAGTTGATAAATTTGATTATACTAAAGGCTATAAATTCTCAACATACGCAACATGGTGGATAAGACAAGCCATAACACGTGCTATTGCAGACCAGGCAAGAACAATAAGAATACCCGTTCATATGGTAGAAACAATAAATAAACTTGTAAGGGTATCACGTCAGTTAGTACAGGAGCTTGGCAGAGAGCCTACCCCTGAGGAATTATCAGAGGGACTTAATATGTCTGTCGAAAAGGTAAGAGAAATCTCAAAAATATCTCAGGAACCTGTTTCGTTAGAAACACCTATAGGCGAAGAAGAAGACAGTCATCTGGGTGATTTTATTCCTGATGATGATGCACCGGCACCGTCTGAGGCGGCAAGCTTTGTCTTGTTAAAGGAGCAGCTTGGCGAAGTATTAAGAACACTTACACCAAGAGAGGCAAAGGTTTTAAGTCTTCGTTTTGGTCTTGAGGACGGAAGACAAAGAACACTTGAGGAAGTGGGCAAGGAATTTGATGTAACCAGAGAAAGAATACGTCAGATAGAGGCAAAAGCATTAAGAAAGCTAAGACACCCAAGTCGTTCTAAAAAACTAAGAGATTTTCTTGACTAATTGAGAGGATAAAAAATGGATTGGATAAAAGTAATAGTCTTTACAACGTCAGAAGGAATAGAAGCTGTATGCGGTAGGCTCTACCAATTAGGAATTACCGGTATAGAAATTCAGGACGAAAAGGACTTTAAAGACTTTTTAGAGGAAAACAAACAATATTGGGACTATGTTGATGAGGACTTAATCCGCGAAAAAGAGGGCGAAACCAATATAAGTGTATATGTGCCAAACGATGTTGACGGTGCAGAAATGCTTGCGCAGATAAAAACCTCTATGCTCGAACTAAAGGGGCTCGATAGTGAGCAGCAATTTGGCAGACTCGAAATAGAGATAGAAAATATGAGCGAAGAGGACTGGTCAAACAACTGGAAGAAGTATTTTCACCCAATCGAAATAGGGAAAAGACTTCTTATAAAGCCTGAGTGGGAAGAACTTAATAAAGCAACTGATAGAATAGTGTTCGACATAAATCCGGGAATGAGTTTTGGAACAGGCTCTCACCATACAACACAGCTTTGTCTTGAAAGCTTGGAAAAAACTGTAAAGAATGGTGATAAGGTGCTCGATTTGGGTTGCGGCAGCGGAATACTGTCTGTAATATCACTTATGCTTGGAGCGGGTGAGGCAGTTGCGGTAGATATAGACCCTAATGCAGTAGACACTGCATATGACAATGCAAAACGTAACGGAGTGGATATAAGCACATATAAAGTTTATGCGGGAAATGTACTTACCGATGATGAACTAAACAAAAAAATCTGTAGCAAGTATGATGTGGTTGTTGCAAATATTGTTGCAGATGTAATAATAGGTTTAGCACATAAGGCAAAGGAATTCTTAAAGGATAACGGTGTGTTTATAACATCAGGTATTATAGAAGAACGTGAGGATGAGGTAAAGGAAGCTCTTTTAGAGGCAGGTTTTAATATATGCGAAACTCACAAGCGCAAGGATTGGGTTTGTATTGTTTGTAAATAAAAGGAGTGGCTTTGTTTGGCATTATATGTTATAGCAGATTTACATCTGCCTCTTGGCATAGATAAGCCAATGGATATTTTCGGCAGCAGATGGGAGAACTACGTAGAAAGGCTAAAGCAAAATTGGCAGAGTGTTGTAAAAAAAGATGATGTTACCATGATTGTTGGAGATTTTTCGTGGGCGACGTATCTTGATGAAGCAAAAAAAGATTTTGAGTTTTTACATAGCCTTAACGGTAAAAAAATTATCTCAAAGGGAAATCACGACTATTGGTGGACTACAATGAGCAAAATGCAAAAGTTCACTAAAGAGAATGGTTTTGACAGTATTGAATTTTTACAGAATAATCATTATATGTATCAAAACATTGCTCTTTGCGGTACAAGAGGATGGAAGCATCCGCAATGGGATAATTTTAACGAAGAAGACAAAAAACTATTCGAGCGTGAATGTATAAGACTCGAATTATCTCTGCAGAAAATAGGTGAATGTGATGATATTTTTGTATTTTCGCACTATCCACCTATCAGCGCGCAAAAGGGCGATAATAAATTCCGTCAGATAATGAAGGAGTATGGTGTATCAAAGTGTTTTTACGGACACCTCCACCATGCCTCGCAGCTTAATGCGGTAAACGAAACTGTAAACGGAGTGGAATACAAGCTGATTGCAGCAGATTATTTAGAATTTATGCCATATAAAATACTGTAAGTTTGAGTAAAATTGCCCACCTTGCACATTCGCCCTTATTTGCGTATAAAAAATACGCGTCAATCGTGCGAATGCACAATTTGAACAATTTTCTTTCAAACTAAAACATATAATTCATAAAGGATTAAAGCTATGAAAAAAGGACTAAATGCTTATCAGGTAAAACTAATTGCCATGGTTACAATGTTTTTAGACCATTTTGCACATATAGTGGTGCTTTTGCCTTTAACGCAGAATGTAACCATTGCAACGGGCATGAACATCATGGGCAGAATAACAATGCCCATAATGTGTTTTTTTATTGCACAAGGGTATCATCATACAAGTAATCTCAAAAAATATTTTTTAAGATTATTTGTATTTGCCGTAATCTCGCAGGTGCCTTATTATTTATTTGGAGTGGAAAGTGTACATACAAATCTGTTGGATTTTATAAAATACAACGTATTTCATTTAAATGCTATATACACATTGTTTGTGGGGCTTTTAGCACTTACCATTTCAAAATCAAACATCAATATTATCTTTAAGGCTATTGGTGTGATTTTGGCGGTATATGCGACATATTATAGCGACTGGCGTTTATATGGTGTTATATGGGTGCTTGTTTTTGGTCTGTTCTATGGCAACTTCGCAAAACAGATGACTGTATTTGCTATAGTGGCAATTATAAGATGCTACATGTATCATACTGGTAATGTGCATTCGTTTGCACTGCAATTATGCACATTGCTTGCAATACCTGTCCTGTATCTGTACAATGGCGAGAGGGGAAGAAAAAGTAAATATGGCTTTTACATATTCTACCCGTTACATCTTTTAATTTTAGCTATTATAAAAATGTTTCTAATTTCATAAGGAGAAGATAAAATGAAACTGATGTTTGCATCTGATATACATGGCAGCGCATACTACGCAGAGTTGTTAAAAGAAAAATATTACGAGGAATCTCCCAAAAAGCTTATTCTTCTGGGTGATTTACTCTATCACGGACCAAGAAATGATTTACCTGAGGGATATAACCCCAAAAAGGTGATTGATATTTTAAACAGTTTAAGTGATGAGATTTTGTGCGTTCGTGGCAACTGCGATACGGAGGTTGACCAGATGGTGCTAAACTTCCCGATTATGGCAGATTATATGGTTATGTATATCGACGAAAAGGAGCTATATATAACACACGGGCACAAATTTAACCCCGACAATTTACCGCCGATAAAGAATGGTGCATATCTCATGAATGGTCATACACATGTAAGTAAGGATGAGGTTATAGGCGGTATAAGATACTTAAATCCGGGCTCTGTATCAATCCCAAAGGAAAATACAAATCACAGTTATATGATATATGAAAATGGCGGTTTTACACTAAAGAATTTAGTCTAATAGCACATATTTATAACGTGTACACGCTCGTTATCATTTTCGAGTTTTTTTAGTATAACCATCATTTCGTCGCTCGATGATTTGTTTATTACATATATTTCGCGGTCGACATATTTTGTGAGTGCATAACGGACAGTATATTCTATACTGTTCGTTTTTTTTGCATTTATAAGCACAAATTTTGTCTGTGTGGACAGGTACGTCTTAATGGATTGCTTTATCATATACACAATAGCAAGTATATAAAAGATAAACAATATTGCTGCTGCAAAGTTCATAGTTCCACCGCCTTTTTTGATTAAATTAACTAATAATATAATATTCACAGGAGTATATTTCGTGAGTTAAAAGGCTTGACAAACATAGCAAAAAATTATAAAATATAATAGTATAAATAATTTTGTTACAGACTTGGTTTAGTACTGAAAGGAATGATTACGATTATGGGTTTAACTTTAACAGAAAAAATTCTATCAGCGCATCTTGTAGAGGGTGAAATGATAAAAGGTACAGAAATAGGAATAAAAATTGACCAGACACTGACTCAGGACGCTACAGGAACAATGGCATATCTCGAATTTGAGGCAATGGGAGTTCCCAGGGTTAAAACGGAAAAATCAGTAGCGTATATAGATCATAATACACTTCAAAGCGGTTTTGAAAATGCAGATGACCACAGATTTATAGGCAGTGTATGTAAAAAGCACGGAATATATTTCTCAAGACCGGGTAACGGAATTTGCCATCAGGTGCATCTCGAAAGATTTGGTGTACCGGGTAAAACTCTTATCGGCTCAGACTCGCACACACCTACAGGCGGCGGTATAGGTATGATAGCTATAGGTGCAGGCGGTATGGATGTTGCAGTTGCAATGGGCGGCGGTACATATTATATCACATGCCCTAAGGTGGTTAAGGTTAATTTAACAGGTAAGCTACAACCCTGGGTTGCTGCAAAGGATGTTATTTTAGAGGTATTAAAAAGACTTACTGTAAAAGGTGGCGTAGGTAAAGTTATAGAATATTGCGGAGAGGGTGTCTCATCTCTTTCAGTGCCCGAGAGAGCAACAATTACCAATATGGGCGCAGAATTGGGTGCAACAACATCTATATTCCCGTCAGATGAGGTTACAAGAAAATTCCTAAAGGCTCAGGACAGAGAGGAAGTATATACACCGCTTAGTGCAGATGCAGACGCAGAGTATGATGAAGTGGTAGAAATAAATCTTAGTGAGCTTGTTCCTTTGGCTGCTTGCCCACATTCACCTGATAATATAAAAACATGTGCAGAGATTGGCAAAATGAAGATAGATCAGGTATGTATAGGCTCATGTACAAACTCATCACTTTTGGATATGCTAAAGGTTGCATATATTTTAAAAGGTAAGACAGTACATCCTGATGTATCTCTTTCTATCGCACCAGGCTCTAAGCAGGTTCTTAATATGCTTGCAGAAAATGGTGCCTTATCAGCAATGATAGATGCGGGTGCAAGAATTTTAGAGAGCGCTTGCGGTCCATGTATCGGTATGGGACAATCACCAAACTCAAAGGGAATATCGTTAAGAACATTTAATCGAAACTTTGAGGGACGTTCAGGCACAAAGGACGGACAAATATACCTTGTATCACCTGAGCTTGCAGCGGCATCAGCGCTTACAGGCTATTTAACAGACCCAAGAGAGCTTGGTGATATGCCTGAGTTTACATTACCCGAAAAGTTCACAATAAATGATAATATGGTTGTTGCGCCCGTAGCAGAGGAGGATATGGAAAGTGTTGAGGTGCTAAGAGGTCCGAACATCAAGCCATTCCCGGTATCCGAGCCAATGCAAAAGGATATAGATGCAAAATGCTCGCTAAAGGTAGGCGATAATATCACAACAGACCATATTATGCCTGCCGGTGCAAAGATATTGCCATTGCGTTCAAATATTCCTGCAATTTCAAAGCATTGCTTTGCAGTATGCGACGAAACATTCCACGACAGAGCACTGGAAATGGGAAAGAGCGTAATCGTTGGCGGCTCAAACTACGGTCAGGGCTCATCAAGAGAGCATGCCGCATTAGCACCGCTGTATCTTGGTGTTAAGGCAGTTATAGTCAAGAGCTTTGCACGTATTCATATGGCGAATCTTATAAATGCGGGTATTGTACCATTACAGTTTGCAAATGAAAGCGATTATGACAGAATAGCTCAGGAAGACGAAATCAGAATTGCGGACATTGCAGAACAGATTGCAAATAGTAATACAATCGTATGCGAAAATGTAACAAAGGGTTTTACCTTTGAGACAAAGGCAGAATTTTCTAAGCGCCAAAAGGAAATGCTCTATGCAGGCGGATTATTAAATTATACAAAACAACAAAGTAAATAATACTGTCTTAATTAAGAACATAATAAAGGCAAGTTTGCAAAATGCAAACTTGCCTTTTTAGAAAGACTGTATAATCTGAATGCCACAGTTTTTAACTAACGTTGACATTAAATTAAGACTATTTTTTATTTTAAATATCTAATAATTCAGCAAAATTATATATATAATAGTCAGCAACATTCTTTATTTCATTCGCATATTCAGCTGATGATTTATCAAACACTCCACACACATTCATTCCGGCTGATTTTGCTGTTTTATCAGCATTGTAATTATCATCAAGAAAAAGAATATTTTCGATTGGAATGTTCAATTTTTCTGCAACCTTTTTATATATTGCAGGATCAGCCTTTGTGGTTTTGAAATCATCACAAGACCACACATTAGTAAATAAATCATATATTTTAAGTCGTTTTAAACAAGGATCAAGAACACTATGTGGGCTTGCTGTAAGAACGTTAAGGCTTGCCCCTTTCTTCTTCAATTCTTCAAGAACCGAAATAACATTTGTCTTTGCCGGAATATTATACACATACTCGTTGTATGCATACTTATTCATTAACTGAACCATCTCTTTTTCTGATAACGGAATCCCCATTTTCTTAAAATACTCAGCAGTTCCGGTATAACCTAAAGGTGTAATTATTTTTACAATATCATCTTCATACTTTATATTGTTTTCATCAAGAATTTTCAACATAACAGAAACAAATGTCGGCATTGAATCTACTAATGTACCATCAAAATCAAACAAATATGCATCATATTTCAAAACTATTCCTTCTTTCTTCCAAATTACGACACTCTTTATATAAGGGATATAAGGTTTAGATGCCAATGGTTTCAGCGATATACTCACTTTGTTCGTGCGATATATTTGTTTCACAAATGCAATATAACTCCATTTCATTACGTTGCGATATGATATAAATTCCTTATCTCGTCCCCAAGGGACATATCGCATCGAAGATATATCGCACCTTTTGGTATATCGCAAATTCCGCAAGGAATTTATATCGCTGAAGAATTCACTTCGGGAATTCTTAATATAAAGACTGTATAATCTAGATGCCATTTATTCTATCAACAAGTTCATGACAAGTTAAGACTAAAAATTATTTGTTTTCTAATAAATTTTTCTTAATTTTTTCTATCACTACAATTTGCATTATAAACGTAACAACATTCCCAACAAATGCAACAGTTGAAATAATTTCGGCTATATTCAAAATATTTTCGTTATGTACTAGTCCAAAAAAGGCATACGACCTAATATCATCACCATCCGGCATAAATACATAGGCAACTAAAAATGTTAAAATGAAGAATATATTTAATATTTTAATTCTTTTAGAATTATCAAAATACTTGGTCGAATACAAGTTCATAAAAACAAATAATACAATATGTGGAACTAAAACCACTGTCATAAAAAGACGCAACCATCCCAAATTAAAAACCCAGGTAGCGATAACAACTAATATTGAAATTATAGAAAGTAAAATTGTTTTTATTTTACTTTTAGATATATTCATAATATTGCATCTCCTCTTGCGACAATATTCGACAGTCTTTATGGCCTTGTATCAAGTCAGGACTAAAGCAAATCTGTATCAAGTACAACTGTTACGGGGCCGTCGTTTGTAAGGCTTACCTTCATATCTGCACCAAACTCGCCCATTTGAACATTTATACCCTGTGCTTTTATATAATCAACAAAGTCTAGATACATCTTGTTTGCAGTATCGGGCGGCATTGCATTATCAAAGCTTGGTCGGTTACCCTTTTTGCAGTTCCAGTAAAGTGTGAACTGCGACACAATAAGCATATCTCCACCAACGTCTTTTATGCTCAGATTTGTCTTTCCGTCTGCATCATCAAAAATTCTCAGCTTTATAATTTTATCACCAAGCTTTTTAATCTGCTCATCTGTATCATCTTTGCCTACACCCAAAAGCACAAGTAGACCCCTATCTATTTCGCCCGAAATTCTTCCGTCAATTTTAACATCGGCATTAGTTACAACCTGTAGTACTGCTCTCATATATATTCATTCTCCTCAATTTCTGTTTGTAATTCTTCCCATTCGGTATATAGTGATTCAAGCTTTGTATTCAAATCATCAAGCTCAGCTGTGATTTTAGAGGCTAAAACATAATCTGTTGCAATTTTCGGATTTAACAACTCGTTGTTTTTTTCTTCAATTTCTTCTTCCAGAGTTGCAATCTCTTCTTCAACCTTTGCAAAGCGGGTGAGCACCTTTCTTTTTTGCGCTTCTAAACGCTTTTGCTCTTTATAATCTAATGCACCTGAGCTTGTCTTTTTTTCTTCAATAGTTTCACATATCTTGCGCCTGCTTATAAAGTCATCATACCCACCAATGTAATTTTCGAGACCGTTGGGAGTAAGATATAAAATTCTGTCTGCCATTTTGTTAATAAAATATCTGTCGTGCGAAACCATAAGCATTGTTCCGTCATAGTCTGAAAGTGCATTTTCTAAAGCCTCGCGTGATGCAATGTCAAGATGGTTTGTAGGCTCGTCCATAATAAGCAGATTTACGCTCTTTAACATAAGCTTTGTAAGTTCAACTCTTGCTCTTTCGCCGCCCGAAAGCTTTTTAATCTGTTTAAATACATCCTCACCCCTAAAGAGAAAAACAGCGAGTGCGTTGCGTATCTCGGTGTTTGTCATAGTAGGGTAGATGTCGCGGATTTCGTCTATTATTTCATTTTCGGGGTTTAAATTTTCCTGTAGCTGGTCGTAGTATCCAAGCTCCGTATTTGCACCTATTTTATATGTCCCCTCAGTGCATTCTATAAGACCTAAAAGAATTTTTAAAAAAGTAGTTTTTCCGCAACCGTTAGGACCTAACAAAAACACTTTTTCGCCCTTATTTATAAGCATATCTGCATTTTTAAAAAGACGGTTTTCACCAAATGCCATGCCAAGATTTTTACACTCAAGAGCATCATTACCACCGCCTGCAAGAGCCTTAAATGAAAAGGTAAAATCCTCTGTCTTTTCTGTAGGCTTTACAAGGTCTTTTTCGAGCTTTTCTATTACTTTTAGCTTGCTTTCGGCGGTTTTTATGTTCTTTTCGCGATTCCATCTTCGCTGCTGCTCAACAACACCCTCAAGGCGTTCGATTTCGCGCATAGTATTCTCGTAATTGCGTTCTTCTGTTTTTTTGTCTATTTCGCGTTGCTCCATATACTTACTGTAAGGACCGTTGTAACTTCTGAATTTGCCAACCTCAAGCTCAAATGTTTTATTTGTAACCTTATCAAGAAAATATCTGTCGTGCGATATAATTATAAATGCACCCTTGTAGCTTTGTAAAAATCCCTCGAGCCATTCTATACTTTCTACATCAAGATGGTTTGTAGGCTCGTCGAGCAAAAGAAGATTTGCATTACTCAGAAGTATCTTGCCCAAAGAAACTCTCGTTTTCTGTCCCCCTGAGAGATGTGATACCTTTGTGGAAAAATCTGCCTCACCAAACCCAAGACCTGTAAGTGTGCTCTTTATTTTATTTTTATAAAAGAATCCGTCTGCTTTTTCGAATGCATCCTGAAGAGCAGTCTGGCGGTTTATAAGTGCAGTAATATCCGACGGATTATTTTCTATCTCAAAACGAATATCCTCAAGCTCTTTTTCTATTTTAATAACATCATCAAAAACAGTAAGCATTTCCTGCATAATGGTGTTTTCGCTATCACTGCACGCATATTGCTCCAAATAGCCTATTTTGGTGAATTTGTTAAAAAACATATCACCACCGTCGTATTCCATTTCGCCTGTTATTATTTTAAAAAGGGTAGATTTTCCTGCACCATTTGCACCAATAAAGCCAATTTTATCATTATCATCAACATTAAACGAAACACTGTCAAACAGTGTTTCGTCAAGAAACATTTTCTTTAAATTACTCGCATTAAGTAGTATCATTAAAATTTACCTTTCCAAAATCATCAGTATTTACTCATAGGAACAAGACAGTGGTTTAATATCTTTGTTCCATACTCAGTGTCGGGACACCATTTGCCGCCAAGCTCTTCGAGTGTTTTTACTGTCCCTGCCCAAGGCGTGGTCTTTACACTGTGGTATCTTGCGTGTGGCTCGCCATATGGCTCAACACCTACATATGCTGCCATGTGGTTAAAGTGTCCGCGTGCACCTTCTTCGGGAGTTGCAAATGTTTCGTGAGCATCCTTTTCGTCGTCATTTCTGCCATAGACTTTAACGCCTGCCCAGTTATTCATATCCTCCGAAACAACGCCTGTATATCGTCCGTAATTGGTTTCCCAACCTGCTTGTGCGTACAGTATTTCGGGACGAATTCCCATGAGAGCGCCATACTTCCAATAAGATACAGCAACGTTAATATATTTTTCGCTTGCACCTCTGTCGCGTGCCCACTGCTGAGCTTGTTCGACACTGATTTGTGCTTCTCCAAGGATTGATGTATCAAACTTATTTTGTATAATATTGTCTTCGGGTTGCGTTGTTGGTTGCGGGTTTTGTACCGGTGCTTTTTCTATTGCTCTGTGAATTAAAGCACATGCCTGTGCACGTGTAAGATTCGAACGTGGCTTTATGTTTCCGCCATCACCTGTTAATATACCCATATTTACAGCAGCTGCCAAAAGAGGACGATGCTCGGGTGTGGTTTTTGAATAGTCAGAAAATTGTGTGAGAACATCAGTATCAGCACCGTTAATGCCGCATATATTCATTATTGTAATAATAAAATCTTCGCGCTTTGCTTTGCCTATGCCATCGAAGTAGTTACCCGGATTTGCAATGTATTCATATATGGAGTTTACATACGGGTACTCCCAACTGTCAGATGATACATCCTTAAACGGGTTTGTATCTTTTGTTTTCAGATTAAAAGCTATAGAGAGTATTTTTGCCATCTGTGAGCGCGAAAGCTTATTTGAGAGCATTAAATCGCCATACTCATCGCCTTGCAGAATATTATTTCCAACGCAGTAATTAACAGCATCAACTGCCCAGGGAAAGTCCTTTTCCCACTCGGCACCAAGTGCTGTAACGGTATGTATATTAAGTATAAGAGCTGTAATAACAATAAATATTCTTTTCATAAACATCTCCGTATAAAAATTAAAATACCCCTTTTATTATATAATAATTATGCTTAAAAATCAAGAGCTTTTGCTAAAAGTCAACATAATGTAAAAAAAGAGTGGAATATGTAAATAATACTTGAATTTGTTTGTAAAAAGTGATACAATAAGTTCTAAGGTGATTTCTAAATAAAGGCAGGAGATAAATGTGGATTGTTATAAAAAAAGTATAGAAAAATTCAGAGTTCTCATTCTTGAGTCGCTCGACTATCTGTGGCGTCATCCTGAGACCGGATACAAAGAGTGGAATACTCACCAATACTTAAAGGATTTGTTCGTGTCGTTTGGATACGATGTGGTTGAAGCAGGAAACATCCCCGGTTTTTATGCTGAGGCTGATACAGGACGTGAAGGACCGACTGTACTTGTGTTAGCAGAGATGGATGCTTTAACTGTTCCATCACATCCGGATGCAGACCCAAAAACCGGAGCAGTACATGCCTGCGGACATTGCACTCAGACTGCGGCATTAGTTGGTCTGGCGGCGGCACTAAAGGAGGACGGGGTGCTCGATGGTCTTTGTGGTAAAATACGTCTTGTTGTAGTTCCTGCCGAAGAAGGCATAGAAATGGATTTTCGTCAGGCACTTGTGGATGATGGCTTAATCCGTTATAAATGCGGTAAGGTGGAATTCTTATACCGTGGACTGCTTGATGGCGGAGATTTGGCATTTATGATACATGCGGATGTTGATGGTGAGCACTGTGGAAGTATGAATGGCGGGTCCAACGGATATATTTCAAAGTCGGTTTGTTTTGAAGGTGTTTCATCGCATGCAGGTGGTTTGCCGCATCTTGGAATAAATGCACTCTATGCTGCAAACACTGCGCTTAATGCTATAAACGCATTGCGTGAAACATTTGAAGATTCTAAGCATATTCGTGTGCATCCCGTTATTTCGTGTGGGGCTACTTCAGTTAATGTAATACCTGATAATGTTACACTCGAAACCTTTGTGCGTGGCGCTACTATGGATTCTGTCGTAAATGCCAATCAAAAAGTAAATCGTGCTATTGCGGCATCTGCGGCTTCGATTGGTGCTAAAGCACATATAAAGGACAATCCCGGTGCATGGCCAAGGTGGAATGACCGTGTTATGATGCCTGTATTTAAAGCGGCTATGGACGAAGTCCTTACAACCATTGACTGCGGCCCCGAAAGGTGGAATGCGGGTTCTTCAGATATGGGAGATATGGCAAGTCTTATGCCTACAATTCAGGCTTATGTAGGAGGTGCCTGTGGCACTGAGCATGGTGTGGATTATCGTATTTGTGATCCTGAGACCGCTTGCGTTGATGCGGCTAAAATTCAGCTTATTGCGTTAGTGTTGTTGTTAGAAAATAATGCTCAAAAGGCAAAAGAAATTATATATTCTTATAACCCGTATTTTAAAGATAAGTCCGAATATTTTACATATATGAATCGCATAGAAAGAGATTGCGATGCGGTAATATATAAAGAAAACGGTGATGTATTATTAAACGTTGGAATGTAAGAATAATTAAATAAAATTATATTCCAACTTGACACAGTAGCAGGGTAGGGTTTATAATATATAAAAAGGGGAAAGGGGGGCAATACTTTTGATTGTAGATTTACATAATCATACGTTATTTAGTTACGACAGTACAGATATGCCTGAAGAGGTTATCGAAAATGCTATAAGGCACGGAATAGATGTTGTTGGAATATGCGACCATCAGTTTTCGATAGGTAATAAGTTAAATGAGTATTATAAGCATTTGCAACATTGCAAATTAAAGTATAAAGACGACATAAAAGTATTATGCGGTCTTGAAATAGGCACCCGTCCCAAACCGGATGATTTTTTGGCAGATGTATCAGAGTATTTTGATTATATATTGTTTGAGAGTCTTGACGCGCCAAAAGGCGCAATGGATTTTTACGAATTCTTAGAGTGGCGAAAGCTCTTTAAGTGCAAGGTCGGTCTTGCGCATACAGATATTTTTAAGCTTAGCGAAAAATACGGTCTTGATATCATAAAAGAGTTAAAGAAAGCTGATATATTCTGGGAACTTAATACATCCGGTAATTACAGCTATTATTACGATTTTTTAACTAACCCCAAAAAGCAGGAGCTTATTAAAAATAGTAAAATTGAAGTAAGTATAGGCTCAGATACACATTGGATAGGTGAGTACAGATTAAGGCAGATAAGAGGTGCAAATAAGTTGGTGCAAAAGCTTGGAAATCCGTTGCCTTAAAAAGAGAAAATACATTGATATTTTTTGAGATAGTACTTGAAAATTAAGAAGAAAAGGTATATAATGTATATATATAATTTTATCAAAAGAGGAGAATAATAAAAAATGCAAACATTTACAGACGTACTAAAACAAAGGGCGAGACAATCAATCAAAACTATAGTTCTTCCTGAGGGTGAAGAAATCAGAAGCTTAAGGGCCGCAGAGATGGCACTTGGTGAGGAATATGCAAAAATAGTTTTACTTGGAAATGCCGAAAAAATAAAGGCTATGGCACAAAGTGAAGGTATTGATATTGCTAAGGCAGATATAATCGACCCTGAAGTGAGCGATAAAAATGCGGAGTATGCTGATGCATTCTACGAAATGAGAAAAAATAAGGGTGTAACACCCGAGCAGGCGGCAGAAACTGTAAAAAATCCATTATACTATGGTGTAATGATGGTTAAAATGGGCGATGCTGACGGTATGGTTGCAGGTGCAGTTTCATCATCTGCAAATGTATTAAGACCTGCACTTCAGATTTTGAAGACTGCACCCGGCACAAAGCTTGTGTCTGCATTCTTTATTATGAGTGTTCCAAATTGTGATATGGGCGAGAATGGCACATTTATATTTGCTGACTGTGCACTAAACCAGAATCCGAATGCTGACGAGGTTAGTGAAATTGCTATTTCTTCGGCAGATTCATTTAGAAAGCTTGTTGGTGCAGAACCGACAGTTGCAATGCTTTCTTATTCTACATATGGCTCAGCAAAGAGTGAGTTAGTAGAAAAAATGCAAGAGGCTACAAGACTTGCAAAGGAAAAGGCTCCCGAACTGAAGCTTGACGGTGAATTGCAGCTCGACGCTGCTATTGTTGAATCAGTGGGTAAGCAAAAAGCTCCCGAGTCAACTGTTGCAGGTAAGGCAAATGTACTTGTATTCCCTGATTTGAACGCAGGTAACATTGGCTACAAGCTTGTTCAGAGACTTGCAAAGGCAGAGGCTTACGGCCCGATACTTCAGGGTATTGCAAAGCCTGTAAATGACCTTTCAAGAGGTTGTACTGCAGAGGATATAGCAGGGGTTATAGCAATAACAGCAATCCAAGCCCAAAATTAACACTTGTCTGAATAAAATTGCCCATCTTACCACTTTTTGTTTGGGGCGGTACAAATCGTACAGCACCCAAACTTCAAAGCGGCAATCTGAACAATTTTCTTTCAGACAAACAAATGATGTACGTAAGGATTGTAGGGGACGGCGTCCTCGACGTCCCGTTAGTGAATATAAAAATCAATGTTACACAGAAAGGAACAATAAAAATGAATATATTGGTAATAAACGCAGGTTCTTCATCATTAAAGTATCAGCTAATAGATATGACTAAGCAAAATGTCCTGGCAAAAGGTCTTTGCGAAAGAATAGGAATAGATGGTTCAAATCTTCAACATACAAACATTGCAAAGGACAATAAGGTTAAGATAGAAAAGCCTATGAGGGACCATGGCGATGCTATACAAATGGTAATCGACGCACTTGTTGACAGTGAGCATGGTGTTATTTCATCAATGGACGAAATAGGTGCAGTAGGCCACAGAGTAGTTCACGGTGCAGAAACATTTTCTGATTCATACTTAATTACAGATGATGTAAAGGTAGCACTTGATGCATGCGTTCCGCTTGCACCATTGCACAACCCTGCAAATATTATAGGCATAAATGCCTGTGAAAAGATTATGCCGAATGTTCCTCAGGTAGGCGTATTTGATACAGCATTCCATCAGACAATGCCTGCTAAGGCATTTATGTATGGTTTACCATACGAAATGTATGAGAAGGAAAAGATAAGAAAATACGGTTTCCACGGAACAAGCCATAAGTACGTATCACAAGAAGCTGCAAAATTCTTAGGTAAAGACCCGTCAGAGGTTAAAATAATTACTTGTCATTTAGGTAATGGTTCATCAATAAGTGCGGTTGATTGCGGTAAGTGCGTAGATACATCAATGGGCATTACTCCGCTTGATGGTGTTGTTATGGGAACAAGAACAGGTACTATGGACCCTGCAGTTGTTACTTATCTTCTTAACAAGGGAATGACTTCAAAAGAGGTTGACGATTTAATGAACAAGAAATCAGGCGTGTTTGGTGTTTCGGGCGTTTCATCAGACTTCCGTGATTTGAGTGCAGCAGCAAAAGATGGTAACGAGAGAGCAAAGCTTGCACTTGAGATGTTTGCATACGGTGTTAAGAAATATATCGGTTCATATGCAGCAGCTATGGGCGGTGTTGATGCAGTTGTATTCACAGCAGGTGTTGGTGAAAATGATGCACAAACAAGAGCTGATGTAACATCAGGCCTTGAGTTTATGGGAATAAAAATCAACCCCGAAAAGAACAGCGTAAGAGGAACAGTTGATATAAGTGCTGATGATGCAACTGTTAAAACTCTTGTAATTCCAACAAACGAGGAATTGATGATTGCTATTGATACAAAAAGAATCGTTGAGGGTTAAACTAAACAGATAAACTAAAAAGCAGCCTGTAATTACAGGCTGCTTATTGCAAATTTAAGGATAGGGTGTGTTTATTGTGGTTAATGTAGAAACTATTCCAAGAAGCGAATTGAAAAAGCTTCAGGGCGAAAGACTTGTATGGCAAGTGAACAGAATGTATAAAAATGTGGAATGCTTTAGAAAGCGTATGGATGAGAAAGGTCTTAAACCTGAGGATATAAAGGGCGTTGATGACTTACATAAGCTTCCGTTTGCATATAAGCAGGATTTGAGGGATTATTACCCTTACGGATTATTTGCCGAACCATTAAAAAACATTAAGAGAGTTCATGCTTCGAGTGGTACAACAGGTAAGAGAATAGTTGTTGGTTATACCGAAAACGACCTTGATATGTGGGCAGATTGCGTTGCAAGAATGTTGAGTGCAATAGGACTTGGAGAGGACGATATTTTCCAGGTAGCGTTTGGTTATGGTCTGTTTACAGGTGGTTTTGGATTGCATGCAGGTGCAGAAAAAATAGGCGCAACTGTTATTCCTATTTCATCAGGTAACACCGCTTTGCAAATACAAACAATGATTGACTTTAAAGCTACTGCAATATGCTGTACACCGTCATATGCAATGTACATAGCAGAAGAAATAGAGAGATTAGGTGTAAAAGACCAGCTCTCTCTTAAGGTAGGAGTTTTCGGCGCTGAGCCATGGAGCGAAAGTATGCGTCGCGAAATTGAGGAAAAGCTTGGTATACGTGCTTATGACATATATGGCTTATCCGAGATATTAGGCCCGGGTGTTTCTTGTGAGTGTGAATATCAATGCGGTATGCACGTTTGGGAGGACCATTTTATACCCGAGATTATAAATCCGGATACAGGTGAGGTTTTACCTGAGGGAAGTACAGGTGAATTGGTATTTACGACTATTTCTAAAGAGGGATTCCCGGTTATAAGATACAGAACAAGGGATATTTGCTCACTTATATACGAGCCATGTAAATGCGGAAGAACACATTTAAGAATGAACAAGCCAAGCGGCAGAAGTGATGATATGCTTATAATAAGAGGAGTAAATGTATTCCCGTCGCAGATTGAAGAAGTTCTCTTGGATATAAATAATGGTGAAATCACACCAAACTATCTCATAAAAATAGACAGAGTAAATAACACCGATACATTCGATTTGGAAGTTGAGATGAGTGAGAATATGTTTGCAGACGATATTAAGAGTATAAATATTGTCGAAAAGCAAATTACAGAAAAACTTCGTTCAACTTTGGGACTTAGCGTAAAAGTACATCTTGTTAACCCAAAAACCATTCAGAGAAGTGAGGGTAAAGCAAAAAGAGTACTTGATATGCGAAAGCTTTAATTAAAGGAGGAAACCAACCATGATTGTAAAACAAATTTCAGCCTTTATAGAAAACAGAAAAGGAAGATTGACCGAAATCGCGGACATACTTGCTCAGAATAATGTTGACATATCTGCACTTTCATTGGCAGATGCAGCTGAATACGGTGTTTTGAGAATGATAGTAAGCGACTCGGAAAAAGCAAAGGAAGTTCTCGGCAATATGGGTATTATTGCAAAGGTAACAGACGCGCTTGCTGTAGCAATAGATGACCAACCCGGTGGCTTTGCCGATGCACTACATATTTTAACTGATAATGAAGTAGAAATAAAGTATATGTATGCATGCATTTCTCATGAAAAGGGCAAGGCGCTTATGATACTGAGTGTAGAAGATGTCGAGGCGGCAGAGAAGCTTATAAATAATACTGATGTGGGTATGATTTCTCCATCAGCTATATACAGATTTTAAAAGAGACTGTTGTATTTAGCAAAGATTATTTAAATGCAAAAAAGGGCAGTCTGTATAAATTCGATACTGCGAGTTTTAAATCCATGGGATTTAACTGTTTGAGCAATAGAATTTATACAGACTGCCCTTTTTGATTTATGCATTATACTCTTATCTTTTATTTTATTTTATTTTATTTTCTCAATTAAATCTTCCCCGTTCATGTCCTGATAAACACCAAATCGTTTTAAACCAAACATACATTGTGGCAGACCTTTAATAAGTTGATTTTTACCCTCCTCCACGGTAACAGATGCATGGTAGAGCGCTTTTTTTAACACCACATCACTAAGCGGTGAATGTATTCCGTGAGGGAATGAGAGTGCAATAACACCGTTGCCGATATTTGCTTCTATTTCTTCTTTTGACCTTGTTATATCATCAAAGAAAATTTGTGCAAACTCACTGTCGCTCTCACCTTTTAGCTTGCTTACACCCTCGCGGTATAGAGCGTCGAGTTCTTTTACATTATGCATATCATAGGTGTGGCTTTGTGTTCGTATAACACCACTATCATACATTTCCTTGCCCTGTTCATAGGTGTAGTGCGGGTTTATTTCCTTGCCTGTATCCTTGTAGGTGTCGTTCCCTGTTGTTACACCAACTGCAAAAACAACTGCATTCATTCCATGCTCTTTTAAGATGGGGTATGCATTTTCATAATTTGACAGATATCCGTCATCAAAGGTTATCATAATACTATTGTCGGGCAGTGGGGCGTTGTTCATTACATAACCGTACACATCATCAAAGGTAACTGTTGTATAGCCATTATCTTTGAGTGCCTGCATATGCTCGTTAAATCTTTCGGGTGTAATTGATACATCCCCTGTTTTATATGATATATCGTGATACATCAGTATCGGTAAATCGTAAACGTAGTTACTTTTGTTATCCGCAATAGTTGGGGATACAAAAATCTCTTTTGCCCTGTCTGATGCATTGTAAGATGTGGTATAATGGCCAAAACCATTGGGGACATACACATCACCGTCGCCAAAGATGTATGCAAGTGCCATTGCACCAACGTCGTTTCTGAAATGCGCATCATCATAGAAATATCTGCAATCATAACTTATGGGCGAATATCCTGCAAAGTCATAGAAAGGCGTAACGTTTGCAATTTTTTGCCAATATTCGCAAAGGTCCTGAGCATTGTAGTCCTCTATTTCTGTAATGTAGTTAGGGGAAGAAATAAGGATAAAGTTTACGTTGTTTTCCTCGCACAATTCCTTTATAGCCTTAATGTCCTCAACTGCGTTGTCGATGTAGGGGAGTTCTTCTCTTTCTTCACGGTATAGGAAAAAACCGTCATTGGCATTTATATGCTCATCTTCGCTCATAAGATATTCAACATCACGAACTGCTTTGTTGTATGCACCTGTTTCGGGAATAAATACCTCATCAGCACTTGGTAAAAAGTCGCGTTTTAAATATGACTCTATTTTATCGAAAGAATACTGAAGATTTAAGAATGCATATTTTAAATAAAACAGTAACTCATTCTCGCCCGAAACCTTTGCGTGAAGGTTACCCTTTGTTTTATCATCTTCGTAGTCGTATTGATAAACCTCTTCAAGACCAATATTTAAAATAATATTTTTTGCATTGTAATTGTTTATTATATATTCAATCGTTTTTTTGTTGTCCGCCATATCTCCGCCATAGGAGAGCATATTATAAAAGCTTGCACCGTCATAGTAATTGTTTAGCTTATCTATTGGGTATGCGCTTGTTTTTGAACTTCCCACAATGTAGGAGTCATACTTTTGATAGTTCTTATCAAGATATGCAATTTTGGCTATTCGGGGATTTTGTGTCATGTTATATTCGTAGTAGTTAAAGAACCTGTCGCCAAATATACCAAACGGGTCGACTGCAATATTAAAGGCGGCAATCAATACACAAAAGAGTGTAAGCGAAATAAAGAATGTAATTAAAAACTTTTTCATAACTTACACCTCCTAAAATTGAAAATACAAGAAGTTAGAAACCTGTCCCATGCTAAATAGCGATAAAGCCAGTAAAAATGCAGAAAATATTGCATATTTTATACTTGGTTTGAAGTTATCTGCTATTTCGTTGGAGTTTTTAAAACCAAATGTTATAATTGCAGACAGAATAAGAAGTATTACTATGCCTGTATTTTGCGACAGGTATAGGCTTAATTGCTCACCAAGATTTGATACGGGTGTGAACATTACCTTATACATTTCTATTGCCTGTATTGTTGTAAAGCTGTCGAATAATACACGTACAAGTACCGAGAAGAAGAATGTCAACGCCCATGCAATAGGGAACGGTAGTTTTTTGCGATGCAGTGTCATAATATTTGCAAAACATACAAAGATACCGTTTGCAATGCCCCACCATATATAATGGTATCCGACTCCGTGCCATATTCCAGATACTATAAATGTTATAATTGTAGCAAATATAAGCTTTATAACACCATTACCGAAATGGAATATGTTCTTAAACACCTTATCGTTTAAAAATTCTGATATGGTCATGTTCCATCTGCGCCAGAAGTCTGCAAAGTTGCGTGCCTTATATGGCGAGTTGAAGTTTTGTGCAAGCTCTATGTTAAAAAGTCTGCCAAGACCGAGAGCCATATCTATATATCCCGAAAAGTCGAAGTAATATGCAAATGTATATGATAGCACCGCACTCCAGGCATTTATAGTTCCCTCAGGGGTGTTCAGTGCATAAAACTCAGATGCATGCGCAATTAAAGGGTCTGCAATTACGGTCTTTTTAAAACAGCCTATTGCAAAAAGTAATATACCAAGCATTATATTTTTACTATCACATTTAGAAAGATTTTCGTCATCAAGCTGTGGCATAAATTTATCGTGCAGAGCGATAGGCCCTACTATAAGGTGTGGGAAAAAGGTAACAAAAACCATATAATCTGTAAATTTATATCTCTTTGCGTCTTTGTTGTAGCTATCGGTTATATATGAAATCAGCTGGAATGTGTAAAAGGAAATTCCCAACGGAAGTATTATATTCTTCATAGTAAAATCTGTGCCAAAGATAAGATTTACATTCTCAAAAAAGAAATTTCTGTATTTAAAGTAGAATAACAGTGCGAGATTTTCTAATATTCCGACTAAAAACAAAACCACACGTAAGCCTTTGTTGTTTAATTTGTCCGACTGTAAGGGTGAGCTTATAACAAAGTTAAAAAGTGCAGTACCTACCAGAATCGGAAAAATTTTAAGGTTGCCAAAGCCATAGAAAAACAGTGATGATAATATTAGCCACCATTTCATTGATGTTGTGTTTTTGCTTTTTCTCAACAATGAGTATACAAGGTATACCACAGGAAAGAAAAAGAATATAAATTTATATGATGAAAAAATCATAATATTAACCGCTTTCTTAAATAGTAATCCTGATAATTATAGCATATTTTATGAAAAAAGTCAAATTTTGTAAAATAAAAAAGACGTTTTTTAAAAACGTCTTTTTCTTGAATTACATATCTTTTATAACGTTGTTAATCTTTTCAACTACTGCATCTACGTCCTGACCGTGTACCATACAAGCATCACCGATTGATTCGCTTTGTGCTGACGGACAACCAAGGCAGTGCATACCCATCTCTAAAAGAATAGGTGCAACATCCTCAACGTTGATTTGAAGCAACTCGCCAATTAAAGTATCCTTTGTTATTTTAGCCATTACGACTCACCTCCCTTATCGTCTTTAAAACATTCATTAAACTCATCAGAGTCGATTGTTTCTTTTTCGAGCAGTTTTTTAGCAACCAATTCAAGCTCGTTTGCATAATCCTTTAAAAGCTTTTCTGCTTTTTTGTACTGCGCGGTAAGAATTCCTTTAACTTCCTCGTCAATATCCGAGGCTGTTTTTTCGGAATAATTTTTTGCGTGTCCAAAATCTCTTCCCAAGAAAACCTCACCGTCTTCATCATAGCAGACAGGACCGATTGTGTCGCTCATGCCATATTTGGTTACCATTTTACGTGCAAGAGCAGTTGCACGTTCTAAGTCGTTTGATGCACCTGTACTTATATCGTCCATAGTAAGAGCCTCTGCAACTCTGCCTGAAAGCATAATAATTATCTGGTTTAACATTTCGTTTCTTGATGAGTACATTTTATCCTCATCAGGCATATACATTGTAAATCCACCTGCTCTGCCTCTTGGCACTATTGATATTTTGTGTACAGATGCCTCATTATCAAGAATTTTTGCCGCTACTGCGTGGCCTGCCTCATGATATGCAGTGAGACGTTTTTCTTTATCTGTTATAACGCGTGATTTCTTTTCCGCACCCATCATAACCTTAAGGTTCGCATCCTCAATGTCCTGCTTTGTTATATTTGTATGATTTCTTCGTGCTGCAAAAATTGCCGCCTCATTCATAAGGTTTTCCAAATCTGCGCCGCTGTATCCTGTAGTTTCCCTGGCAATTCTATCCAAATCAACATCATCACCGACGGGCTTGTTTTTGGAATGTACCTCTAAAACTGCTTTTCTGCCTACTGCGTCAGGGAGGTCGACAACCACCTGTCTGTCGAATCTGCCGGGTCTTAAAAGTGCCGGGTCAAGAATATCGGGACGATTTGTTGCCGCAATCATAATTACACCGTCATTCTCGCCGAATCCGTCCATTTCGACAAGTAATTGGTTAAGAGTTTGCTCTCTTTCGTCATGTCCGCCGCCCATGCCGGCACCTCTTTTTCTGCCGACAGCGTCAATTTCGTCTATAAATATTATACATGGCTTATGCCTTTTGGCCTGGTCGAATAAATCTCTTACCCTTGATGCACCAACACCTACGTACAATTCAACAAAATCCGAACCGCTTATAGAAAAGAAGGGGACATCAGCCTCGCCGGCTATTGCCTTTGCAAGCAGTGTTTTACCTGTACCCGGTGAACCTACAAGCAGTACGCCTTTTGGTATTCTTGCACCAAGAGCAGTAAACTTTTCGGGGTTTTTCAAAAATTCTACTAATTCCTTTAGTTCTTCTTTTTCTTCTTGGGCGCCTGCAACATCATCAAATGTAACTTTTTTGTTGTCTATGTTGATTTTTGCACGTGATTTTGTGAAGTTGCCCGCACCGCCTTTTCGGGTAAAGCCCATTAAAAATACAACAAGAATTACTGCAATGAGTAATACATTGGTTATTGTCGACCATGATATATTTGACTCGTATACCTCCTGTTTTAGAGTTCCTTCCTCTACGAGTGTTGCCATTTCGTCGCCTACATCCTGATAAAGTGCCTCGATTGACGGTATCTTTATCTTATGTGTTGTCGTGGGTATCTCCGAAGTATCAGCGGGGTTCTTTTGCGGGTTGTTGGTTTCTTCGTCTATGATATGAGCAGTAACTGTGTTACCGTTTATCGTCATAGACACAACCTGTTCTTTCTTTATTGCACTGACAAGGTCGGAATACACCAATTTTTCGCTATTGACCATGCTTGAAATTGCCATAGAGTAAATTAAATACATTATTGCAAGAATTCCAAGCCATATAGCCAACCCTTTATATCCTTTTTGCAAGACCTAAATCTCCTCCTGTCTATATAATAGCTTTATTCCTGTATTTTTGAAGTCAAAGCGTCTGTCGCGTCTTTTGCCTAATATATATCCTATTTCATCATTGAATGTTATAATACATATTTTATCTCGTTGACTAAGCGGTATTTTCTCGTCTGTAAAATATTCTTTTATCTTCTTTGAGCCCTTCATACCGCTCGGAAAAAAGACATCGCCACTCCTGCGGTTCCGTACTTTTATTGTAGTATCAGGTGATACTGTAAAGCAATCACCATTGTCGGTATCGGTGTGAATTGCTTTTATATATATACCTGCTTCTTTAATATATACTTCCTCATTAAGGGGGAGAACATACTCAAAGTCTGCAGTTGTACTTACTTCTTTTGAAATTATAAGCGTGTCATATTCAATACGCGCCTTTACACCATTACCTAAATCTACACTCTTACCTGAGTTCCCCATGGCTAAAAGCTTGTATGCTGCTTCTGTATATTTTGATGACACATCAAAACTGCAACCATATGCATGGCATATCATTTTGTATATAATTCTCTTTTGAATACTTATGTGCAGAGAGCTTATATACGATATACTTACTCTGCCATTTTTAACATTATTATTGTATTCTTTTTGAGTTATTTTCTCGATGTAATCATTATCGTCAAAAATGTATTGTGCATTTGATGTTACAGTAGATACAAATGAAGGATTGAATTCGTTCTTAATTTTTGGAATGAGCGATAATCTTATTTTGTTTCGTGTATAATCCTCCTCAAGATTTGTACTGTCTGTAACATAGCCGAGATTGTTTTGACTGCAGTATTCCTCTATTTCCTCGCGTGAAATATCGAGTAGCGGACGAATTATATTTCCTCTTTGATATGGTATCCCCGAAAGACCGCTAAGTGTTGCACCGCGCATGAAATTCATAAGCAATGTTTCGGCATTGTCATTTTTGTTGTGTGCAGTTGCAACATACGATATACCGTTGTTTTTACAGAGTTCATCAAAGAACCTGTAACGTTCATTTCTGCCAACAAGCTCTTCTGATATACCATTTGAAAGTTTAGGTATATCCACTCTTTTTATAAAACATTCTATGCCTAAGCTTTTCGAAAATTCCAAAGCAAAGCTCTCGTCGCGTAATGCTTCCGCACCACGTATTCCGTGATTTAAGTGCGCACTAAAAAGTGTAATATCCAATTCCACGGAAAGAGAGTGGAGGATGTGGGTGAGCGCAACAGAATCTGCCCCGCCGCTAAGTGCCACTAACACTTTAGAACCGCTTTTAATGAGTGAGTGTTCTTTTATTGTTCTTAAAACCCGATTAAGAGTCTGAACCGTCATTTTCTTCCTCTTTCTTTTCGAATTCAATATTTGAAAATTTTGTATATTTACCTGCCCAACCAAGATTGAATGAGCCTGTTTCACCACTTCTGTTCTTTGCTATAATACATTCTGCAATGTTCTGGTTTTCGCTGTCCTTTTGGTAGTAACCTTCTCTAAACAGGAACATAACCATATCAGCGTCCTGCTCTATTGCACCCGACTCTCTTAAGTCGCTAAGCATCGGACGTTTATCACTTCTCGATTCGCTTGCACGCGAAAGCTGCGAAAGTGCAATAACGGGAACATTAAGCTCCTTTGCAAGAATTTTTAAAGACCTTGATATTTCAGAAATTTCCTGTTGACGATTTTCTGTTCTTCCGCTTGACTGCATAAGCTGAAGATAGTCTATTACAACCATTGCAAGACCCTGGGTCTGCTTTAGACGTCTGCACTTTGCTCTTATTTGCGATACTGTAATGCTTGCGGTATCGTCAATATACATTGGTGCAACTTCAACGCGGTGTAATACCTCGCTTATTTTTATCCAGTCATCAGCCTCGACTGTTCCTGTGCGGATTTTATTGGAGTCTACTCTTGCCTGAGAACACAGAATTCTGTTAACTATCTGTTCGCGTGGCATTTCGAGGTTAAATATTGCAACAGTTTTACCGGACGATATACTTGCATACTCTGCAATGTTTACTGCAAAACTTGACTTACCCATACCCGGACGTCCTGCAATAAGAATAAGCTCACCGCCATGGAAACCGCCTGTTCGTTTGTTCAGCTCAACAAAGCCTGTATCAAGACCTGTAAGTCCGCCTGAATTTTGCGAATTCTCAACCAATTCAAGGTAACTGTCATATAATATATCACTTATTTTTGATATATCTCCGCCATCCTTTGTCGAAGAGACATTAAAAACAAGCTGTTCAGCTTGCTCAAGCACCTTTTCGGGAGCATCGGAGGCTTCGTATGCAATCTTCGAAATCTGCTCGGAGCATTTTATAAGATTACGCATAATAGACATATCGCGTATAATGTTTGAATAATACGTAATATGTCTTGTGGTGGGTACGCTTGTAGCAAGCTCTCGTAAATATTCAATTCCGCCTATTGCGTCAAGTGTGTCGTTCTGACCGAGTCTGTTTGCAACAGTTACAAAGTCGATTGCGCTGTTTTCGTTAAACAGCTCAACAATGGCAGCAAATACAAGCTTATTCGCCGCAAAGTAAAAATCGGCGGGGTTAATAATTTCTATTGCTGCGCCGGCATTTTCGCCGGAAGTTGACAAAACACTGCCTATAACAGCTTGCTCTGCCTCGCGGTTATATGGCAACTCTCTTGGAGCTGCATCTATTATATTTTGTAATTCCTCCGCCATATTTTCACCTCTTTCATATACGTAAAATCTGTTTTATGCCTCTTTAACAACAACCTTAAGCTTGCCGGTAATTTGCGGATATACCTTTACCTCGACCTCGGTTGTACCTATTGTTTTTATTCCGTCAGGTAATACGAATTTTTTCTTATCTATTTTTATGTGATGTTGTTTTGTCAGTTCCTCTGCGATGTCCTTGGATGTTATTGAACCGAAGAGCTTTCCGTTTGCACCCGATTTTGCACTTAAAATCACTTCTATTTCTTTCATCTTGTCAACGATTTTCTGCGCTTCTTCTCTTTCAGTTTTAAGCTTATATTCAAGTGATTCGGCTTTACCCTTCATCACATTTATATTTTCTTTGGTTGCCTCTGTTGCAAGACCTTTTGGTAAGAGATAGTTTCTTGCGTATCCGTCAGAAACCTTTACCATTTGTCCTTTTTTTCCTTGTCCTTTTACGTCTTGTGTTAAAATTACCTGCATAATAGTTTTTACTCCTCTTCATCAGATATATGTTCGTTTATTGCCTGTATAAGCAAGGCTTCTGCCTCTTCGATAGTCGGACACGAAATCTGTGCACCCGCAACAGTCATATGACCGCCGCCGCCGAGTTTTTCCATAATCAAATGTACGTTAATATCACCCAACGACCTTGCGCAGATGCCGATACTATCATCAGCAGGGAAGATTACAAATGATGCTTTTATATTATCTATATTAAGCATTTCATCAGCTGCCTGTGAGGCTATAACCTTACCGTTGATGTATTTTTCGTGAGTGTTTGCAACTGCAATATTTGGTGCTACCTCGGTAGCAGTTTTTACTATATCCACCTTGTGGTCATAATCTTCTTTACCAATGTTAAATAATTGTTTAACTTCAACAGTGTTAAGACCGCGACGCTTTAAATACGAAGCCGCATCAAATGTTCTTACGCCTGTTTTAAGCATAAAGTTCTTGGTGTCCATCAAAATACCTGTATATAAGCATTGCGCCTCATATTTGGTAAGTGCTGTGCCTATATTCATATATTCTATAAGCTCTGTTGCCATTTCACAGGTTGATGATGCATATGCCTCGTGATATATCAAAGAGCATGGTGCAATGAACTCCGTAGAACGTCTGTGATGGTCAATAAGCACTGTTTTCTGAGATGCGTTTATAAGCTCCTGACTTGGCAGAAGTGATGGTCTGTGAGTATCAAGAACAACTAAAAGTGAGTTATTTTCCAAAATCTCAAGTGCCTCATCAACATCTATAAATAAATCCTTGTATTCGGGGATTTTTACAGTTTGTTCGTACATTTTGGCTATAGCCGGTGAATTGGCATCGTATATAATGTATGGCGTTTTACCAAGTGCTCTTACAGCTCTTTGCAAACCTATTGCTGCGCCGAAACAGTCAAAATCGGCACCGACATGTCCTACAAAGACAACATTCTCCGATTGATTTATAAAATCGCGTAATGCAAGAGCAACAGCTCTTGTTTTTACACGTGTACTCTTTTCGTACTCTTTTGTTTTACCACCGTAAAATCTGAATTGTGTTTCATCCTTTATACATGCCTGGTCGCCGCCTCTGCCTAAAGCCATATCCATTGCATTACGTGCATAGGCCTCATTTTCGTGAATTCCTTCGCCGGTGCCTATGCCGATACTTAAAGATACAGGTATTTTGGTTTCCTCGGCTATTTCTCTTACATCATCAAGAATTTTAAATTTATTGTTTATATAACCATCAAGATACTTGTGTTCAAAAAGCATAATATATCTGTCTCTGTCAAGCTTTTTGAGTATGGCAGAGGAGTCTATTGCCCATTGATTCATTGCCTTTGCAATTCCTGATGTTATTTTTTGTCTCTCATCATCATTTATTTTCTGGAGTAAATCGTCGTAGTTGTCGATGTTTATAACTGCAATGTCGGTTTTGGTCATGTCATAAAGAGACAGTAAATTGGCCTCGGATGTATAGTCTATAAAGTATAAATATACCGAAAGCTTATCTTCCTTAAGTGCAGTCTGTTTGGCATTATCGCTCATAAGCTTGCCGACTACTCTGAATTTTTTTGATTCGTGCTCAATCGAGATGCGAATGTCTGAGGCGCATTTTAAAAGTTCTGTCCATTTTATCTGTGGAAGTATTTTCTCTATAGAAATTCCAAACAATGCCTGCTCATCAAAGAGAGAAACAAAGTGGCTGTTATAGCCTCTTAATGTTCCGTCCATGTTCAGAATTGCAACAGGTATAGGCAGGCTTTCCATAGTATTTGAATCTGCCGCGCCTATACCATGTGGTAATGAACTTATAAGAAAGTCAATGTTAGTTTTTCTTTTGTGCCTGAAATATACAAAATATCCAACAGAAACCAAGCCTATTATAAGTGTGGCAATACCTGAGGGGAGTGAACCGTAAAACAGGTTATATATGCCTGATACAATAAGCAAAAATGACAATATCAATGCTGAGTTTATCAGCATATTTATTGTTTCTCCATTGCGTTTTTTCATATTTTCCTCCGTTTTGCGTGTTGGAAACAATCAATAATCCGTATTTGATTTTATTTTACGGTTTTTTGAGATGTACTTGTTAAGAGAAACCATATCCGTATAGTTTTCCTCTTCGGAATTTTCGTCAATACTGCCCGATAAAATTCCGCACATTGCAGAGTCTATATCGCTATAATCAAACCCCAAACGCTTAGAAAGCATATAACACATAGCAATAACTGATGCAATTTCATCTTCAATCACACGCTCGTCCAATTCGGTGTCATGATTTGCAAGCTCACCATAGAGCCTTGCAATCTCGCAAAGCACAGAGCTTTTAAGCGTATCAATCGCCTTTAAATTTGTTGAAATGTTCATAAAAAACCACAGCCTTTCCGCACTGATATTTTTACCGCGTATGCATAAGTTTTTTTTCGAACCACCTATTTACATATTTTAGCATAAAAACTATGATTAGTCAAGCTTTATTCATAAAATATAGCCTGCATAAACGAATGTAATAAAATTACCGAAGTTTGTTGACTTTTTGCCTGATATGTTTTATAATTATAGCATATAAAATATTATGAAAAGTAATGGGGTTTGTTATATGAAAAAAGTATTATTTCCGTATGGTAAAGAAAAGATGGAGTACGACTTTGAAAATGAAAACCTTTTGGGTATTTTAGAGTCGTCAATAGAGGATTATATACCCTGTGCAGAGCAGGAAGAGTTGGTAAAAAGGGCAGTTAAAAATCCCATTGGCTCACCAAAACTGAGCCAAATGGCAAAGGGTAAACAAAAGGTAGTTATAATAGCAAGCGACCATACCCGACCTGTGCCAAGCAAGGTGATTATTCCCACTATGCTTGGAGAAATACGTAAAGGAAATCCTGATGCCGACATAACCATTCTTATTGCTACGGGTTGCCACAGAGGAACAACCAAATCCGAACTGATAGACAAGTTTGGAGAGGAAATTGTAAGCAAAGAAAAAATATACATACACGACTGCGACGAAAAGGAAAAGCTTGTAAATATAGGGACTTTACCCTCGGGTGGCAGTTGTGATATAAACTCTATTGCCATTGAGGCTGACTTGCTTGTTGCAGAGGGTTTTATTGAACCACATTTCTTTGCAGGATTTTCGGGCGGAAGAAAGAGTGTGCTCCCGGGTATTGCGGGACGTCAAACCGTACTTGCAAATCATTGCTCCGAATTTATTGCAAACGAAAATGCAAGAACGGGAATTTTAGAAAATAATCCTATTCATGAGGATATGCTATGGGCAGCGAAAAAGGCAAAACTCAGCTTTATTGTGAATGTTGTTTTAAATGCCGAAAAGGAAGTAATATATGCGGTTGCGGGCGATGTTGAGGAGGCACACAAAAAAGGTACGGACTTCCTGTTATCATTATGTGGTGCAAAGGCGATTGAGGCGGACGTTGTTATTTCTACCAATGGTGGATATCCGTTAGACCAGAACATATATCAGGCGGTAAAAGGAATGACTGCGGCAGAAGCAACAGTTAAAAAGGGCGGAGTAATTATAATGCTTGCAAAGTCAGATGACGGAACTGGTGGCGACCATTTCTATCATCAGCTTGCAGATGAAGAAGATATAACAAAGACTATGGATGTCTTTTTATCACGCAACAGAAACGAAACATTACCTGACCAGTGGCAGTCGCAGATTTTAGTGAGAATACTTATGAATTCAAGTGTTATATACGTTTCTGATATGGATGATGAAATTATAGAAAAGATGCATATGATAAGTGCAAAAACTATAGATGCGGCAATGTTAAAGGCTAAGGAGATTTTAAACAACCAAAATCCGAGTGTGGTTGCAATACCCGATGGTATAGCGGTTATGGTAACGAAGTAGTAAGAATGTTGAGGGGTATATGAAAATTGTAATGCTTGATGTGGAAACCTTAGGCGATGATGTTTCATTTGACGGAATAAGAAATTTTGGTGAGGTAATAACATACCCTACATCTACTCAGGAGGAAACCGTCGAAAGAATAAAAGACGCTGAGGTTGTTATTTTAAACAAGATTAAAATAACAAAAGATGTACTAAATGCCGCACAAAAGCTTAAGCTTATATGTGTAAGTGCAACGGGCTATGATAACATAGACCTCGATGAGTGCCGCAAAAGAAATGTGGCGGTATGCAATGTGGTGGGTTATAGTTCAAACAGTGTGGCACAAGTTACTTTAGCTATGGTATTATCCTTGTCGGTAAATTTACCGGAATTTTCACAGTATGTAAGGGATGGTAGATATTCAAAAAGCGGTGTTGCAAATAAGCTTACGCCCGTTTATCACGAATTAGCAGGCAAAGTGTGGGGTATTATAGGTTATGGCAATATAGGCAAACAGGTGGGAAAAGTAGCAGATGCTCTTGGTTGCAGAGTAATTGTAAATAAAAGAACAAAGTGTGATGGTGTTGAGTGTGTGGATTTAGAAACACTTTGCAAAAGCGCAGATATTATAACAATCCATACACCTTTAACCGATGCTACAAGAGAAATGATAAATGAGAATACATTATCGCTTATGAAAGAAAATGTTATTCTTGTTAATGTTGCAAGAGGTGCTGTAACAGACGAAAGAGCAATTTGCAACGCCATAATAAATAATAAAATAGGTGCATTTGGCACAGATGTTTACAGTATAGAACCATTTGGTGAGGAACATCCGTTTTATGGGATTAAGGATATGCCAAATGTATGCTTAACACCGCACATGGCATGGGGTGCATTTGAATCGCGCGCAAGATGTATAAATGAAATAGCGAAGAACATAGGTGCGTTTATAAACGGAGAAAAAAGAAACAGACTGGATTTATAAAGGAGATAAATATGGTATACGTACTTTTAGCAGACGGATTTGAAGAGGTGGAGACAATAACACCTATTGATATTTTAAGACGTGCAGATATACAGGTTGTAACAGTTTCGATAAAAGACGAATTTGTATCAGGTGCACACAATATTATAGTTAAAGCAGATAAGCTGATATCGGAAATCGGCAATGCAGAGGATATGGAATTTTTAATTCTGCCCGGTGGCGCAGGACACGAGCTTTTAGACAAGTCAGGTGAGGTTCATAAGCTTATAGAATATGCACATTCAAACGGTATATATATCGGTGCAATATGTGCGGCACCGTCAATTCTTGGCAAAAAGAAACTTTTAGAAGGTAAAAAAGCTGTTTGCTTCCCCGGCTTTGAAAAATATCTTACAGGTGCTCAGCTGCAAGACGATAAGGTCGTAGTTGACGGTAAATTTGTAACTGCAAAGGGTGCGGGGGCTGCGTCGGAATTCGGCTTTACAATATGCGAAATTTTAAAGGGTAAAGATGTAGCAGATAAGCTCAGGGCTACAATGCAGTATATATGAAAAAAGAAGAATTACGAAATAAGATAAAAGCCTTGCGTAAGTGTCTTGCAAGACAGGAAATTTTAGAAAAAAGCGATATAATATATAATAAATTATTTGAACTTGAAAAAATAAATCAGGCAAAAACTGTTATGGTGTATATAGATGCATTTAACGAAGTCAGGACGGATAAAATCATAAAAAAACTGCTTGATGACGGTAAAAAAGTATGTGCGCCTATAACAGATAAAAGTACAAAAACAATTACTGCATATTATTTTGTTGATTCAAAGGATTTTGTAAAGGGCGCATATGGTATTTTGGAGCCGCCCAAAACCCATATTGCAGACATATCACAAATTGATGTTGCAATAATTCCGGGTATTGCATTTGATAAAAGCGGAAATCGTATGGGCTTTGGCGAGGGTTACTACGACAGGTTTCTCTCGCGATTGGAAGGTACAAAGATAGGTATATGCTATAAATTTCAATGCGAATATAATATAGATGCTGATGAATATGATATACCTATGGATTATATCATAAACGAGGAAGAAATATATGTTATTTGATACACATGCGCATTATAATGATGAGCGTTTTAAGGAAGATATAGATGAGGTTTTAAAATCATTACCTCAAAATGATATTGGTCTTGTTGTAAATGCATGTTCCTCATTGCGCGAAATGGGGGATATATTAGAGCTTTGCGAAAAGTATCCGTTTGTATACGGATGTGCAGGGATACATCCTCACGAGGTGGGAGAGTTACGCAATGAAGATATGCAAAGATTAAAGGAATACTGCAATTATCCTAAAATAAAAGCGGTAGGGGAAATAGGTCTTGATTATTATTACGACAATGCTCCAAGAGAGATTCAGAAAAAATGGTTCGCAACTCAGCTTGAACTTGCAAAGGAGATAAAACTTCCTGTTGTAATTCACGACAGAGATGCGCATGCGGACTGTATGGATATTTTACGTGCAGGCAGAGTGAGTGAGATTGGCGGAGTTTTTCATTGCTATGCGGGAAGTGTCGAAATGGCAAAGGAAATTCTTGATTGGGGAATGTATATTGCATTTGGCGGGTCATTGACTTTTAAAAATTCAGTAAGACCAAAGGAAGTAGCAAAATATGTACCGCTCGACAGAATTGTTCTGGAAACTGATTCTCCGTATCTTACACCGTCTCCCCAACGCGGAAGAAGAAATGATTCGAGGTATATGCACATTGTTGCACAAGCTATAGCCGATATAAAGGGAATCACATATGATGAGGTGGCAAGGGCCACTTACGAGAACGGAAAAAGATTGTTTAATATATGAGAGGAGGCAGAATATGAGGATACTGCTTATGTCTGTGCGTGCAGGATATGGTCATCATTCTACCGCAAAGGCAATTATGGAATACTTCTCAGAATTTGGACACAAGTGCGAAATGCTCGATGTCTTTGATACTGTAAATACTCATTTAGGCAATACTATTCAGGATGGTTATCTTTTGTCCACAAAATATCTTTCCAAGACGTATGGTAAGGTATATAACAAAATGAACAAGGAGGATGAACCATACGATAAAATATCTCTCACATCCTTCTTTTCGAGGCTTATAACACATAAGGTTAAAAAGTTTGTTCAGGATTTTGACCCTGATATCATAATCGGTACACACAGCTATGCGGGTGTTGTTATGACAATAATGCGCGAAAGGGGACACATTCATTGCCCAATGATTGGTATAGTAACCGATTTTACTATTCATCCGTTCTGGGAGAGTACAGAACTTGACCATTATGTTATTCCCGATTCACTTTTAACATATCAGATGAATAAAAAGGGAATACCATCACATAAGCTGTTGCCGATAGGAATACCTGTGAAAAAACAATTCACACAAAAAATGCCTCAGGAAACCGCAAGAGCAAAACTTGGAATTTTGCCCGAAAAGGAAACTGTCCTTGTTATGATGGGCTCGATGGGATATGGTAATTTATTGGAAAATCTTATGGAAATAGACAGCTTTGATGCAGATTTTCAGATAATTGTTGTATGCGGAACAAATGAAAAGGCAAAAAAAGCAATAGATAAAACCAGATGGGATAAACCGTTATATTGCTATGGATTTGTCAATAATGTGGATATAATGATGGATGCCTCGGATATTATAATATCAAAACCGGGCGGTCTTACAACTTCGGAATGCTTTGCAAAGGGACTCCCTCTGATAATGATGAATCCGCTGCCCGGTCAGGAGGATAAGAATGTTTCGTTTTTGACTAATAATGGTGTTGCGGTATACGTAAATGATGATTTTACCGTATCGGAGGCATTGTATCAGTTCTTTTATGAAAAATGGCGTATCAATTTAATGAAAGAAGCAATATTACATATAGGGAAACCACGTGCTACAGAAAAACTATATGATGAGGTCTTAAAAATATTTTCTCATATTAAGGAGAAAGACGAACTAACAAATAATATTAAAAATTAAGGAGATAAATTATGAATTATTGTGTATATGGAGCATCAAGCGACAGAATTAAAAGGATTTATATAGAAGAAGTTGAAAAGCTTGGAGAAAAAATGGCAAAGCGCGGTCATGGACTTGTGTTCGGCGCAGGCAATGCAGGATGCATGGGAGCTGCGGCAAGAGGTGTTCAAAAAGGCGGCGGAGAGATAATAGGTATTGCACCATCGTTCTTTAATGTAGACGGTGTTCTGTTCGGGAATTGTACCGAAATGATACACACCAAAACAATGAGAGAAAGAAAACAACTCTTAGAGGAGAAGTCGGATGCTTTTATTGTTGCACCGGGCGGAATTGGCACATATGATGAGTTTTTTGAAATAATAACACTAAAGCAACTCGAACAGCATTCCAAGGCAATAGCAATATTTAATGTAGATGGCTATTATGATAATCTTAAAAATATAATTCAAAAGCTTGCTGATGAGGAGTTTATGCCTGATGAATCGCTAAAGCTTGTAGAGTTTTTCGACGATGCTGATGAGCTTCTCGATTATCTCGAAAATTACAAATATGTAAGATTAAAGCCGGAAGAACTTAAGTTCCTAAAGTGAAAAAAAGTGAGCAAAATGCTCACTTTTTTAGTTAGTTGGTTGTAATTTCTACAGTTTGTGTGTTGCCGTTCCAGCCTACATTAAAGCCGGCTATTGCAGCAATATCTCTTATTTGTATATATGTGCTTTCGTTTATTGTATATGTTACAACATCAGATTCTGTATTGTTTACATATATAGGTGTAAGAGTCTCTGAAATATTAAGCGTTGTTGATGTATCATCAGTAAGCTCTCCGCCTACAGTGGTGTATTTAACACCAGGCAGTATTTTTATTGCACTGATGTTCGAATCCCATACAACGTTAAAACGTGCAGAGGTAGTTCCCAAAAGCATTGCGATATCTCGTATTTTATAGTAATTTGAATTTTCTACGGTATAGCCTAAAATGTCATAGAATCTTCCGTTTACGGATAATTTAGCAGTTGATTTTGTGGCGCTTAGGGTGTTTACGCTTTCGTAACTGTCAATAAACTCGCGTATTTTGTTTCTGTTTGGGTATCCGTTTGTTAAGAAGTTAGAACCATGCATATCAACATACTGTATTGCCTGATGTGCACTTACATCTGATTTTACAATTTTTTCTGCGCTTAGAGAATTATCATGCAGAGAAAGCTTGTAATAACGTATAACGGAAGAATATCTTGGAATTTCCTTACCTACAAATATACGTCGTTCTTCTTTTTGATATACTTCTATATCGCTCATACATGCACCGATTATGTTGCCGGGGACAGAAATGCTTACAATCTGGTTATCCTTCATTGTAAAAGCATATCCAATACCACCGTCATTGCTATTTTTGTATAAAAACACCTCGGGGACACCATTTTCGTCAAGGTCTGTGAGTGCCATCTCATTATATTCGGGATTTGTTGACATAAGCTTCATTGCTCGTGTAACAAATGCCTCGCGCCAACCCTCGTTAAGTGCATAAGTGTGTGGAAGGTTTGTTAAAAATATGGCAGCTACAGCAGTTAGTAGTAAAAGTTTTTTCTTAATCATATTCTTATAGCCTTTCTGCCCGAATACAACAGTAAAATTATGTATACTCTCTGCTTACGGGCTTATACAGAGATTAAACCTATAAAAACCGTAAAATAATACCATTCCATAACTGTTTGTATTGATTATACTAAAAAAACGCCTTTTTGTCAAGTCAAACAAAAAAAACAGACATCCGGCTCAGTTGAGTGGATATCTGTTTTATGTCTTATTCTTCAATAGCTTCGTCCTGTATAGATTCGTATTTAGCCAATATTTCTTTTTCAAGATTTGCTCTCATCTCGCTATTGATTGGGTGGGCAATGTCTTTGTAATCGCCCTCCGGTGTCTTACGACTTGGCATTGCAGTAAATAGCTTGTCTTGTCCCTCAATTACCTTTATATCGTGAACAACAAACGCATCGTCAAAAGTTACCGATACAACTGCTTTCATTTTGCCCTCTGTTGAAATTTTCTTGATTCTGATATCAGTTATATTCAAGATTTTCACCACCTTCCATTCCGAAGAATATATTTATTTATAGTCTGTCCAGTGATGTCTTATAATCATATGCACTAATTATACAATAAAAAAAATATTTTGTCAAGAGAATTGTGCAATTTTTATTAAAATGTATTTTTTGTACAAAAAAATATTGACATTATGCACGAATTTAACAAAATAATGTTTCTTTTTTTGTCTTTTAGGTGTATAATCTTAATACGTGTATAGATAATGAGAAAGGGCAGGTATGAAATTTGTGGAAAGATTTCATTTAAGCGATATAAAAAAAGGTGCGCACATCCATTTTATAGGTATTGGCGGAATAAGTATGAGCGGACTTGCGCAAATTGCATTAAAAGACGGTTATACAGTCAGTGGTTCTGACAGACAAAAAAGCAGCATAACAGATAAACTCGAGGCTTTGGGTGCAACTGTTTATGAGGGGCATAATGCCCAAAATATAAACGGTGCTGTACTTTGTGTGCATACTGCAGCGGTAAAAGCTGATAACCCCGAAATGGCAGAGGCGATAGCCAAGGGAATTCGTCTTATAGACAGAGCGGAATTCTTGGGCGCAATTATGGAAAATTACAGTTGTGCAATAGGAGTGAGCGGAACTCACGGAAAAACCACCACAACTTCAATGCTTGCACATGCACTTATAAATGCACAGGTTGACCCTACAATAAGTGTGGGCGGCGAGCTTGATATAATAGACGGAAATATTAAAACAGGCGATGGAGATGTATTTGTTACAGAGGCGTGTGAATATACAAACAGTTTTCTTAAATTTTACCCTACAGTTGCACTTATAACAAACATAGAAGAAGACCATCTTGACTTCTTCTCGGGTATTGAAGAAATAAGGGAAAGCTTTAAAGAATTTGCCATGCTTACAAAAGATAAAGGCAGTGTAGTTGCATGGGGTGAGGACGAAAATATAAATATTGCACTTGCCGGTTTGGCGCTTGATGTTAAAACATATGGAATGAGTGATAAATGTATGTATTATCCTCAGAATATATCATGTATTGCAGGATTCCCGAGCTTTGATGTGTATAGAAACGGAAAAGAATATATTCACATAAATTTATCTGTCCCCGGTGAACATAACATTCTTAATGCACTTGCAACAGTGGCAGTCTGCGATGTAATAGGCTGCGATATCAAAAAAGCCGTAGAGGGTGTGGAAAATTTCAAGGGTGTAAAAAGACGTTTTGAAAAAAAAGGGACACTAAACGGTGCAGTTGTAATTGATGATTATGCACATCATCCTACTGAGATAAAGGCAACACTAAAAGCGGCAAAAGAGTTTGAACATAATAACATTGTTTGTATTTTCCAACCACATACCTATTCAAGAACAAGAACATTATGGAATGATTTTACAGAGGCGTTCTATGATGTTGATGAACTTATTGTAACACATATATATGCAGCAAGAGAAAAGTTTGACGGTGTAACCTCGCCGCAAAAGCTGGCCCTTGATATAAAGAAAATGGGTGTTAATGCAAAATATATAGAAACATTCGAGGAAATTGCGCAGTACGTAAAGAACAACGCAAAGCCAAATGATATTATTTTTACCATGGGTGCAGGGACAGTAACAGAAATAGGACCCATGATAGTAGGTAAGTCTGAATAAAATTGTCCATCTCGGCACTCCGCCAAACTCGACGTATGTTAATACGACTTTGTTTTGCGGAGCACCAATCTGAACAATTTTCTTTCAGACTTCGTGTAAAATTACCCATCTCGGCACTCTGCCAAACTCGACGTACGTTAATACGACTTCGTTTTGCAGAATGCCAATCCTAACAATTTTCTTGCAGGCTTTGAGTAAAGCTGCTTGTCTTATCATAAAATCAAAGAAAAGGAATAAATATACCCATGAGTAAAAAAGTAGAAAGAGCAAAAGAATTATTTTTGGAGGGCTATAACTGTGCACAGTCTGTTGCGGGAGCATTTTGTGAAGATGTCGGAATAGACTTTGATACAGCAATAAAGCTTTCGTCATCATTTGGCGCGGGCATGGGCAAATTAAGAGAAGTTTGCGGTGCACTGAGCGGAGCATTTATGATTGCTGGTTTAAAGTATGGCTACACTTCTCCGACTGATAATGTGCATAAAGCACAACATTATAAACTTATTCAGGATATGGCACGGAAATTCAGGGAACAAACAGGGAGCATTATCTGTCGTGAACTCTTGCAAATAAGTAACGAGGAAAAACAAAATCACATTCCGAGTGAAAGAACACCTGACTACTATAAGAAGCGTCCGTGTGTTGTAATGGTTGAGATCGCAGCAGATATTCTTGATAATGTTTTAAATAACAACTAAAAATAGTGTGCTTAAATGTCTTTACAATAGATATTTAAGCATTTTTTTGTTATTTTGTATAAATGTCGAATTTTTGTAAAGTTGTATGTATTTTTTGTAATGTTGTATGAAAATTAGCAGAAAATATTGACAAAATAACATATAATGCTAAAATGTAATTAAAGTAAAATAAAAATAAGTAAGGAGATAACAATTATGGCAAGATCAGGAGGACCGGGTTCATTTGTATTCGGTGAAGAAGAAAGAAAAGAAGTTATGGAAGTGCTTGAGGGAAGATATTTATTCCGTTACGGCGCAGCTGATGCAGAAGGTTACACACACAAGGTTGTTGACTTTGAAGATGCACTAAAGAATACTATGGGAGCTAAGTATGCTGTGGCAACAACAAGCGGTACTTGTTCATTGATGGCATCACTTGCTGCTTTGGGTATCGGTGGCGGCGACGAGGTTATCGTTCCGGGTTATACCTTTATTGCTTCTATATCAACAATTATGCTTGCAGGTGCTATCCCTGTTTTGGCAGAAATTGATGAGTCATTAACAATAGACGTTACAAAGATAGAGGAGCTTATTACTCCAAAAACAAAGGCAATTTTACCTGTACATATGCTTGGTAACCCATGTAAGATGGATGCAATAATGGAAATTGCAAAAAAACACAACTTATATGTATTAGAGGACTGCTGTCAGGCAGTTGGTGCAAGCTATAAGGGTAAGCGTTGCGGTACATACGGAAATATCGGTGCATTCTCACTTAACGTATTTAAGACAATTTCAACAGGCGATGGCGGCGCAGTTATAACAAGCGACGAAAATCTTTATGAGAGAGCTTTCGGTTATCATGACCAGGGACATAAGCCAAACCGTCTTGGTGTTGAAATAGGCAACCGTAGCATAATTGGTATGAATATGAGAATGAACGAGCTTACAGGTGCTGTTGCACTTGCTCAAACACGTAAGCTTGATGAAATATTAGAAACTCTACGTTATAAGAAAGCTATGCTTAAGGGTCTTTTGGCTGACCTTCCGCATATCTCTTTCAGAACAATCAACGACGAGGGCGAGTGTGCTACACTTCTTACATTGTTGTTCGATACAAAAGAGCTCGCAGAAAAGTTCTGCGAAAAAACAGGCGGCAGACCTATTGCATATTCAGGATGGCATGTATATAACAACATGGAACAAGTTCTTAATAAGCTTCTTCCTGCAAACACAGCAAATGTAAATGACAGAACATATGCAAAGCATATGCTTCCTCAGACAGATGCAATTCTTGAGCGTGCAGTTAACATCAGTGTAGGTGTTGTTGATAAGGGTCTTGGTTCAGGTTATGGTATCAACATTCTTTCAACTGAAGAAGAAATCAAAGAAGTTGCACAAAACATAAGAGAAATAATTCTTAGCCTGTAATTTAAAATACGAGGAAGATTTTAAAAATCACAAGTCATAGCGACATATTGTTGTGTGCCTTGTAAAAATATTTTTCCTGCATATAAAAAAATATTATTAGCCGGTGCAGGTCGGCGGAAGGAGATTACTATGTCAAGATTTAAGTATTCAGTAGGTCCATGGAATGTACATGAGGGCGCAGATGCTTACGGCCCCGCAGTACGTGAGACAATTCCATTTGAGGAGAAAATCAGAGTTTTTAAGGAAATAGGCTTCGATGCAATTCAATTCCATGATGATGATGCAGTTCCTAATATAAACGATTATACAGAAGAAGAAATTATAGAAAAAGCTAAAGAAGTAAAGGCGCTTCTTGATAAGTATGATTTAGCAGCTGAATTTGTTGCTCCTCGTCTATGGTTCGACCCACACACAACAGACGGTGGTTTCTGTTCAAATAGCGCAGAGGACAGAGAATATGCAATGTGGAGAGCATATCGCTCAATCGATATAGCAAACGTATTGGGTTGCGATAAAATAGTTCTTTGGCTTGCACGTGAGGGCACACTTTGCTACGAAAGCAAGAGCCCTGTAGAAGCTACAAACCGTTTGATCGAAGCAATCAATAAGATGCTTGATTATGACAAGAACATTAAAGTTCTTATCGAAACAAAGCCAAACGAGCCAATCGACAGAAGTGTTTGCCCAACAATGGGACACTGTATGGCAATTTCAGCGGCTACAAAGGACCCATCACGTGTAGGCGGTCTTTTGGAAAGTGCTCACGCTATGCTTGCAGGTCTTGACCCGGCAAGTGAAATCGGATTCGCAAGTGCTATGGGTAAGCTTTGGGGTGTTCATCTTAATGACCAGAATGGTATTAAGTATGACCAGGACAAGAGCTTCGGTGTAGAAAACATTCGTGCAGCATTTAACCAGATGAAAGTTCTTATGGAAACAGGCTATGGTCAAAATGGCGAGTACATAGGTCTTGACGTTAAGGTTATGAGAACTCAAAAGCAAGAGGGTAGCTATCAACACCTTATCAACAGCCTTAAGATTGCAAAGGCTCTTGAAGAGAAAGCAGCAAGATTTGACTATGACTTCCAGGCAAAGTGCGTAGCAGAGAGAGACTACGAAAAGCTTGAAATGTATGTTATGGAGCTTTTGATGGGCTTAAAGTAATTTAAAAATTTGGAAAAAGCTTAAAAATTATTTTAAGCTTTTTCCTTTATCTGTATTAAAAAAGGAGAAGCAATTATGAATATATTAGCAGTAGGTGCACATCCTGATGACGTAGAGGGATGTTGTGCCGGAACATTGGCAAAATATGCAGCGCAAGGACATAAGGTATTTATTTGTACAGCTACAAGTGGTAACATAGGCTCAGCAACATTACCAAAAGATGAAATTGCTGCAATAAGAAAAGCAGAAGCGGCAAAAAGTGCGGCAATTATCGGTGCAGAATATATCTGTCTTGACTATGATGATGAACTTTTTTACGAAAGCAAAGAAGTTAGAATGAAGTTCATAAATATGGTACGTCATTGTCAGCCGGATGTTATATTTACACATAATGTACGCGACTACAATCCTGACCACGAATTAACAAGTAAAATAATTCGTGATATTCAGGTTATGTATCCTATAGCAAAACTCGAAACAGAAGAAGAGCCATTTAATAAGTTTCCGGCAATTTACTATTTTGATACTGTAAAGGGCGTTGGCTTTGTGCCTACCGATTATGTAGACATAACAGACTATTTCGAAACAAAGAGACAAATGTTCTTGTGTCACGAAAGTCAACAACAGTGGATGGCAGACAACTACAAAGGCTATTCATACAACAACAAAAAGTTTACAGAGAGTATGGAGATTCAAAGCCGCTATCGTGGTTTACAATGTGGTGTAACATATGCCGAAGGATTTGTAAGATGTATGGACGGCTACAAAATTGCTCCATCATGCCTTTTACCGTAAGGTTATTTTGATATTTAAAAAGAGGACACTTCTGTTTGGAAGTTGTGTCCTCTTTTTTTGTGTTAAATAACATAACGTTGATTTTCTTTTATATACTCAGTAGGAGTAATACCGACTTTTTTCTTAAATAATCGACAAAAATGATATTGGTTGGTAAAGCCACACTCAGTTGCAACACTTCCGATTTTAACGTGTCCGGTTTCAAGAAACTGCTTTGCCCGTGAGAGACGTATATCAATAATATACTGCCGGGGGCTTGTGTTACAGTAATTTATAAACAGTTTTCTGAGGTATACTTCGCTTATTTGAAATTCCTTGGCAATAAATTCATTTGTAAGATGTGGTTTATTATAATTTTTTTCAACATATCTCAGAATTTTCTGCATAATTCCGGGAACGGCACTTTGTGAAACGGAAAGCTTATGAATTATATCGTAAAATAAAGATATAACTTTTGCTCTGTTGCGTTCTAAAAAAAACAGGGATTTTATCTGTTCAAAGTCTCTGCATAAAGCTTCGGTATCGTTTATGGGAATAATGTTAAATTCATGGCATGAAAAATTATCTGCACTGAAATTTATAAGAGAAAAGGCGCCGGTTTTATCACCACGAAGAGAATAAGTTTGACCTTTGGGCAGAAAAATCGCATGATTTTTGTCAGAAACATATTCTTTGCCGTTGTGTGTGTATGTAATTTGCCCGTCAAGGCAAAAGCTGAGTCCATAGCTTTTTCTGTTCTTAATAGTCTCTAAACGCCCTTTTGGGGAATACACGGTTATAACATCTTCAATTTTCGTTAAAATAATATCTTTTAGTATATTCATAAAATCACCTTTAAATTTATTTTACTTTAAAAGTCAAAAAAAATCAACAATTTCTTAAAAAAAGTATCAAAAACATCAAAAATATAATAATTTGCACATTGAAAAAAATATGCGAGTCGTTATAATGAAAATACAAATACGACATTTGTTATTTACGTATTAAAGGAGTGATTTTATGAATTTTGAAGGAAAAACAGCAATTTCAACCGGTGCGGCTTCCGGAATGGGACTTCTTTTTGCTCAAAATTGGGCAAAGCTTGGTGGTAATGTAGTAATGTGCGATGTAAATGAGACTGTTTTATCGGAAAAAGTCCAGGAAATAAATGAATGGGGATGCGGCAAAGCTCTTGGTATTTATTGCGATGTACGTAATTATGATGATGTATGTGCGGCAAGAGACAAAGCGGTTAAAAACTTCGGTAGCATAGATGTAGTAATAAACTTTGCTGGAGGTTTTGCAAGAAGAATGTTGAATGTAGATGCCTCTTTGGATTTCCCGGATGTCCCTATTGATGTTTTTGACTGGGGGCTTGATGTTAATCTTAAAGGACCGTTTTATTTTGCACATGCGTGCTTAAAGCAGATGAGAGAGCAAAAAAGCGGACTGATTATAAACATTGGTTCAATATCCGGCATTGACGGAAGCGGGTTTGGAATGGATTATCCCGTTGCAAAAGCAGGACTGATGTTTGGACTGACAAAATCGGTTGCACAATACGGTTCAGCACATAATATAAGATGCGTTTGTGTTTCTCCTGGTCCGGTACTCACGCGACCAAATATGTCAGGTATGAAAACACTGCTTGGAAGAGCAGCTGACCCGCAGGAGATTGTTGATCTTTGTCTGTTTATTGCATCAGATAAGGGTCAGTTCATTAACGGGGAAAATATCATGATAGATGGCGGGAGAACCGCTATGCCGAGAGGATAAGATTATGAAAAAAACATTTTTAAATTACGAAAAAGCGATTCTGACAACTATGGTGCAGGCAGATAATCCTGACAGAATAAAGGAACTTGTGGATAAATCTCTTCCTGTGGGTGCAGAGGCTTTTGGGATGCAATTTGAACGATTAAAACCCATGTACAGAAATAAGGAAGTTTATAAGGAGCTTTTTTCTTACACTGATAAACCTGTGTACGTAACAAACTACAGATGCTCAACAAATGACAAGCCGGATGATGTTTTGGCAGAAGGACTTTTAGAGCTTGCTGATTGCGGTGCAACGTTATGTGATGTAATGGGAGACTTATTTGACAAACAACCGGACGAGGTTGCGGTTGATGATATTGCAATAAAAAAACAAATGAAACTTATTGACGATTTACATAAAAAAGGTGCAGAGGTTTTGATGTCAAGCCATGTTTACAAATATACACCGGCTGAAAGAGTTTTGGAAATTGCTCTTGAACATCAAAGACGAGGTGCGGATATTTGTAAAATTGTAACTGGTGCAGAAACGGTTGATGAGGAACTTGAAAATCTTAAAATTATAAATTTATTAAAGAAAAATCTTAAAATTCCGTTCCTGTTTTTAACTGGCGGTGAGTGTCATGTTTTAAGACGAGTAGGCGGGGAGTTGGGATGTTGCATGTATTTGTGTGTTTACGAATATGATGAACTCTCATCAAAGCAACAACCGCTTTTGAAAAACGTAAAGAATATAAGAGATAATATGCGATGAAAATACAAGCATTAAAATACGGAGAATCTGTTTTGCCGGAGGATATGATTTTTATAAACGGAGATAAAAGCAAAATTCGTCAAATTGTTTTTAATATTTATCTGGTTAAAACCGATAATAAACTAATTTTAGTTGATGCAGGATGCGAAACAATGCCCGGATTTGCTATGAAAAAATTTATCGGACCGGTGCAGGCACTGAAGAATATAAATATTTTGCCCGAAGATATAACGGATATTATTATAAGCCATTCGCATCATGACCATATAGAATGTGTAAAGTATTTTAAAAACGCAACTATACATGTTGAAAAACGTGAGTATACAAGCGGTAAAAGATATATTCCGGATGATTTCAAAGTGAATGTATTCGAAGATGAATTTTATATTTCAAAAAACATTAAAATTATAAAAATCGGCGGACATTCAATAGGTTCATGTATTGTTGAAATAAATGCAGACGATAGAGTTTATGTAATATCAGGTGATGAGTGTTATTCAAGAGATTGTTTAACAAAACGAATCCCAACGGGGGCTTCGTTTGATTTGGAATTAAGTAGAAAATTTATTGAAAAATACAGCGATAATAAATACACAGTTTTATTATGCCACGACGAATAATTGTATTTAAAGGAGAGAAAAATGAAAGCGATTTTAGTTAATGATGATAAAAGTCTAAGATGGGATAATGTTCCTGATCCTATTATAAAATCAGAGGAGGTTCTGGTTGAAATTCATGCTGCGGCACTTAATCGCGCAGATTTAATGCAAAGAGAGGGAGATTATCCGCCACCACCGGGTTGCCCTGAATGGATGGGACTTGAAATAGCCGGTGTAATTGTTGAGATGGGTGAGGAAGCAAAATCCAAATCAAACTGGAAGCTTGGTGATAGGGTATGTGCGCTTCTTGGAGGAGGAGGCTATGCTGAATATGTATCAGTAAAATATGATATGTTGATGCCTGTGCCTGATAACTGTTCAATGGTTGAAGCGGCTGCAATCCCTGAAGCATTTGCAACTGCGTATTTAAACCTATTTATTGAAGGAAATATCAAAAAAGGTAACACCCTTTTAATGAATGCGGGTGCATCAGGTCTTGCAAGTGTTATTATTCCGATGGCAAAGGCATTTGGTGTAAGAGTAATTACCACGGTTTTGACAGATGAAATTGCAAATTCAATTAAGCATCTTGATGCAGACAGAGTTGTTGTTACAGCAAAAGAAGATATATCATTGGTACTTAAGGAAGAGCTTGAAAATGGGCGCGGTGTAGATGTTGCAATCGATTGTCTTGGAGGCGAAATAATGGGTAAATGTATCCACTATTTAACGCATGGCGCAAGATGGATTATGATTGCAGCACTTGCGGGTACAAAAACAGAAATAGATTTAAAGAATATCTATGTAAGGAATGTTCGTATAATCGGAAGTACACTTCGTTCGCGAACTCCTGAAGTCAAAGCGCAGATCTTATCAGAGCTAGTGCAAAATATATTCCCGAAAATTGAAACGGGTGAGATTAAGCCTACAATACATGCAGTTTTGCCGATAACAGATGCGGAGGCTGCTCACAATATTTTATATCAGGGAAAAAATATTGGTAAAGTTGTTTTAAAAGTAAAATAAAATTAACAAAAGAAAATAGCTTACAGAAAAAATCTGTAAGCTATTTATTATGCGGCTGAAAGGACTTGAACCTTCACGTCGGGGACACTAGATCCTAATGCTTGATACACCTCGGTGAAGAAATAAAATTCTTCATCGGAGGTGTATTTTTTATGAAAATATATACTGAAGACTTTATCATTCTACTGAATAAACACATCACATATAAGGAAATTGATACCTATGAATTTAGAGTCATGCGCTATCTCTTAATGCTGTCAGATGATGATGGTAAGCAGGGGTGTTCGACATATAACTATTTGGGGTAGGGTACAAAAGTGAGAGTGCATTTTGCGGTGAAGCTATCGAAGAATATCTCTCAAAACTTCAATACGATAGCATAGGTAAGGTAAGAATCCGCAGACAGGCGAAAAAATCAAAATCGCAGCTTGCAAGGTTCCTGCATTTAAGGCTGGCAAAGCTATCAAGGATTTAGTAAAATAATCTATAACAACAAACAGAGCCTTCGAGGACAATTCTCGAAGGCTCATTGTTTTTTTTATTCAATTATCGCAATTATTTGTGTGATGAATTTAGATTTATCATTGTGCTGTGGTGGGCCTTCCAAATATAGATTGCGGAAAGCGCCTGACAGTTTAAGGTTATGTTCTTTTGCATAGACAATAAGTTTTTTTCGTGCTTCGGGAATATCCTCATAAGCACCATGGTGAAAGAACGAAACTGCTTTTAGAGCAGGAATGTTCTTTATATATTCGCCTTTGCTTCCAAATGGTACGGCAACGCAGTACGAAATTTCTTCCGGAGCATTTGAAGAGTATTCAGTAAAATACAAACGTCTTGTCGTATCTGTGGGATATTGACGCATAGCCTCAAGGGCAGTATCTCGGAGAAGATTTGTTTTATCGGCAATGGATAATGAATTATATATACGCTGATAGATTGCCTGCGGTTCAATCGTAATTTCTTTTACAATGCCACCCTGTTTGTTGGTGCGTTCTTTTAACTTCTCTATGGTGAGAATAAGTTCATCTTTCATTTTCTCAAGCCTCGTGATCATTGGCTGAAGGTCTGAGTTGTCGTTAAAGTATTCTCGGATTTCATCAAGAGATAGTCCTAAGTTCTGAAATACACGAATTGTACGGATTTGCGTAAATGTGTCAATAGTGTAATACCTGTTGCCCGTGTTACCTTCTTTTTTGTCGGGAGTAATAAGCCCTTTTATCTCATAATTGAGAATTGTTTTTCTTGTAATTCCAACGGCTTTTGCAATCTCGCCAATAGAAAATAAATGTTTATTGTCCATAAAAAACACCTCGTTTTATATAATAAAAAATTTTTTGAAAAACTCTCAAAAAAACACTTGCATCGTACCCGGGGATACGGTATATAATCATTATAGCACATAGTGTTTGATTTTTCAAGGAAGAAGGAATTGAAAATGAAAAGAATTTTGAGTTTATTGTTATGTCTTTGTATGTTTGCTACAATGACATCCATCACTGCATTTGCAGCAGCAACAAAAATTTCAGTTACTTCTGCTGACTACCACAGCAATGGCGATGTAAAAATGCTCAACATTGATTTTGGTTGGGATACTGCTTCGGCAAAAAGCCGCCTCACTGTTATGACAAACTGTCTTCGTTCTGCAGGTGAGGAAGGAACAAACAAAAATTACGGCGATTTCACCGATTACGGTTACTACGGCGGCTACTATTATCCCGATAATCTCTTTATGGTTATTAAGGTAAACGGAGGTCAGATTCAGTATGCTCCTGCAACAGGACGCAACAGTTACGGAAACTTTACTGCTCCCGTGAACTTGATTTGTGGGCAGAAGCTTCAAAACGCGGTTTGGAATAATTAAAAACATATGCTAAAAAATATATAATGTGCATACAGCAGAGATTTCAGGGATATTTCCTGTAGGCTCTCTGCTGTTTTTGTTGAAAAAATAAAAAATTACACAAATTCACAAAAAACACTTGCATCGCACCTTGGGGGACGGTGTATAATTATCATAGCTTATTATATTCAAATTTTTAATGTTTGGAGCGTGATAAATTTGAAGTTAAAAGATTATTGTATTAAAGAAGGAAAGGAGTATTTGTTAGAAGAATGGGATGATGAAAAAAATCTACCTTTCACTCCCGAAAATGTTACCGCAGGAAGCACAGTACCCGTATGGTGGAAATGCGAAAAAGGTCATTCATGGCAGACACAGGTAAGAAGCCGTGCAAAGTCGCTTACAAGATGCCCTAAATGTCTTGCGGCAGAGCTTAATAAAAAACGAAAAGAAAAGGCAAAAGAATTTGCAAAAAGGCTGAAATAAAAACAACTTTGCATATTCATTATCAATCAAGTTAAAAATTAAACTTTATATTTTTAAGGAGGTCATTTATTATGACAATTATTATTTTAGTAGCAATTATTGCGGTATTGGTTGTATGGTTTATCTCGGTACAGAGAAAGCTCGTTGTGATGGACGAAAACATCAACAACTCTATGAGCCAGATCGGAGTTCAGCTTTCCTCAAGATGGGATGCTTTAACTGCTCTTTTGGATTTAACCAAAGGCTATGCAGAGCATGAGTACAAAACCATCTCTGACACAATCAAAATGAGAACATCAATCACATCAAAAAGCACAGCAGCAGATGTTAATGCACAGGAAAATATGTTGACAGAAGCTATGGGCAAAATTATGGCGGTTGCCGAAGGCTATCCTGAGCTTAAAGCAAACGAAAACTATATCAAAACAATGGACAGTGTAAACTCTTATGAAGAAATGGTTAGAAAATCTCGTCTTGTATATAACGACAGCGTAACAAAATTAAACCGTGCAATCAGAATGTTCCCAACATCAATCGCAGCAGGCGTGCTTGGTATTAAGAGTCGTGATTACTTGGAAACAGACAGCAATAAAGCAGATATGCCAAGTATGAGGTAAAAATATGAAGCATGTAAGGAAACTACTGATAATAATACCTTTGCTACTGATTCTGTGTTCTGTAACAGCTTTTGCCAAAAACAATGTATCTGAAATTGATATTGACGTTACCATACGAGATGATGGCAGTGCATATATCGTTCAGAACTGGAAAGGCACATTCGATGAAGGAACAGAAAACTACATACCAATCAGCACAGAAGACATTGCAATTACCGATTTTAAGGTATTGGATAAAGACGGAGCTTACTCATTCGTAGAAGATTGGAATGTTAATTGGGCTTTTTTTGAAAAGTCCCGAAAATGCGGAATCGTTGAAACCCATGACGGCGTTGAGCTTTGCTTTGGTATTTCAGAGTATGGTGAAAACAGATACGCCATTGAATATGTTGTAGAAGATTTTATAAAAAGCTATCAGGACTATGACGGAACGAACTTTATGTTCATAAATCCTGATATGTCAACCTTCCCCACAGACGGACATATAAGTATTGCTCTCCAAAGTGGAATGGAGCTTACGGAAGAAAATGCCGGTATTTGGGCATTCGGTTATGACGGAAACATCGAATTCTTTAATGGTAAGGTAAATGCATACACTACATCGCCACTTCGAGGCGAAAATTCGATGATAGTTATGTTGAGACTTAAATATGGCCTTGTCCACCCGAACACAAGTATTGACGAATCATTTGACACACTAAAGAACAAAGCCTTTGAAGGCAGCGACTACGGAAACTATGACGAAGAATATGAAGAAGCAACATTGTTTGAAACGATTTTTGGTTTTATTGTTATGTTTGGCTTTTGGGCAGTAATTATATGGATTTTCAGTTTTTTTGTAAAACGGAAGAAAGCTATCAAGAAATTCAATAAAGAATGCGGATATTTCAGGGATATTCCAAACGATGGAAAGATTGATGTTTCTCACTACCTTGCACAGAATTTCGATGTAGCCGGTAACGAAAGCCTTATCATTGGTGCTCTTATCCTTTCAATGATAAATAAAGGATGTATTGAGCCTGAAAAAGAGGAAAAAGTCGGTCTTTTCGGTAAGGTTAAGGAAAGTGTTAATCTAAGATTTTTAAAAGAGCCTGACACACTTGCAGAACTTACGCTATATAACTTGCTTTTAGAATCAGCAGGCGAAGACGGAACTTTGCAGGAAAAAGAGCTTGAAAAGTATTCCTACAAGAACCCCGAAAAAATAAATGATATTGTTAAAAACATTAGAAGCGCCGGAGAACAGGAATTTATAGCTCTTGGCGGATTTACAAATGGCGCAGGAAACTGCATCAAGAATTTGAGCGATAAAGGTAAAGAAGAGCTTGCAGAGGTTGTTGGACTTAAAAAGTATCTTGATGAATTTACCTTGATTGCTGAAAGAAAAATAACCGAAACAATTATCTGGAAAGAATATATGGTCTATGCCACACTTTTCGGAATTGCGGATAAGGTTATAGATCAGTTCAAACAGGTTTATCCCGAAAAGATACCTGAATTTGAAACATATAACAGAAATGTTATCATCGCTCACAGCTATTATCACAGTATGCATCGCTCATCTCAAAGAGCAATGCAGGCAAGACGAGCAAGCGGCGGCGGTGGTCGTGCTTCCTTCGGTGGCGGCGGAGGTTTCTCAGGCGGCGGCCGAGGCGGCGGTTCGAGATAAAACGAAAGGAGATATAATATGAAAAAGCTGGTAAGTTTTTTGTTGGCGCTGAGTATGATGCTTTCACTTGTAAGCACAACAGTTACTGCGGCACCAACAAGCGATTCGGTAAAGGTTACAAATCCATTTACTGACGTAAGCAAAAACGAATGGTTCTACGATGCCGTTCAGTACGCAAACATTAACGGATTCTTTAACGGAACATCCGATACAACATTCACCCCCGACGGCACAATGACAAGAGGAATGTTTGTTACCGTACTTGGCCGTATGGCAGGCGTGGATACCGAAAACTACAACGGAGAAACTCCGTTTGGCGACGTTATGGCAAATGCATATTATGCGCCATACGTTGCATGGGCATCAAAGCACGGCATAACCTCGGGCATGGGCGAGGGCGCATTTGAGCCTGACGGTCTTATTAACCGCGAACAGATGGCTACATTTTTTGTACGTTATTTTAATAAGTTTGATGTTGACTATTCAACAGGCGAAAACATCACAACACTTCCAAAGGATATAGATACAGTTTCGCCATGGGCACAGGAGGCAGTTAAGAGTCTTTGGAAATACGGCTTGTTAAATGGCGACGGAAACAACTTTAACCCTACTTTTGATGCAACACGTGCACAGACTGCCGTAATTGCACAACGTACCGATAATGTTGTTGAGTCGTGGTATAAAGAGCCGGGTGTGTTATCCGAAAGAGAAAAAATAACACTTGAAACAAATACTCCTTCTGACGAAAAAGAAGAACAGGAAAAAGGGGAAGAAAGAGAAGAACCTCAAAAACCCGTTACAACCCGCAGACCATCAAGCGGTGGCGGCGGTGCTTCGATTCAGTACTACGAAGTAAATTTTGAAGCGGGCGAGGATAGTGGAGAAATTACACTTCCGCCAACTGCTACATATCCGGCGGGTACACCGATCAGTTCTTTGCCTACTCCTTCAAAAACAGGCACAATCTTCCTTGGTTGGTTCTACGATTCGCAGTTAACGGATGCGGTAAAATCAGGCGACACTGTTGATAAAAACCTGACACTATATGCCAAGATAGCCGCAGGCGAGGAAGTTACCTCGTTAGAAACTCCCAACTACATCACCAGAACAGATGTAGCAGAGGGTACATATTCCTTTGACATAATTGGTGCATTAAACATCAATTCCGCATTCAAGTTTGTAAATATCACAGGCGGTAACACTGATGTTGACTACAACATAAACGGAACAACCGTAAGCGCTACGCTCGAAGCAGGTCAAACATATCAGGTAGAGCTTACCGACAAAGCGGCACAACTTAAATTAAGCGGCGAAGATGCGCAACCGACAAGCACACGTTACCTTAACATTTTAACCGCTAAGGAAACTGCAACAAACGCAGAGCTTCATAACAGTGTAAAACAAATCCCCGTTACTGCCACATCAGGACTTGGCAGAGATGTGTTTGAGGGTCTTTACCGGATTGATGACTCGGGTACTGCAACTCAAAACGATTCTAACGGCACATTTACTTATACAGGTAATATAGCAATTAACCCCGGCGATACTGTTGCAATTACATCAGGTGATGTTGATTTATCTGATGTAACATCCACAAAGGGTGATGTTGCTTATGTAAAGATTACAGGTGTAAGCGATGATACATATTCATATGTAATGGCAGATTTAGATGACGTTTTGTTTATCGCCGATATATTACCGATTCAGAGTAACTGGGATGGCGACAGTGTTGATAATCAGATTACAGTTTCTGTAAATAACATTTCGTCGTCTATGAACTCTGTGGAGGCACAAAGCCTTGACGTTGGCGACTTTTTGGGCTTTTTAGCCTCGGGAGAGTCGTATTCAGATGCGGATAACGTATCATCTTACGGAAAGATTACCAACGTATCAAAATCAGGCGATAACTATATTATCGGCTACACCTCCGCAAGCGAAAGCGAAGTGGAAAACTCCCTTGATGTATACTACACACAAGACAAAGAAATTGAACTGACAGACAAAGAGAAAAACGAGATTGAAAACAACGTTAAAAACGACGTACAATCAAGCGGCTATGTAGAAGAGGCGGCTTTGTATCTTGCATCTGTTATGTTGGAGAGTAACAACCTCGAAGAAATTCCCGATCTTGATAAGGTTGCTTTCTCTATGAGCGCACTGCAAGGCTCTACTGCACTGTATGGCGACAGCAGTGTTACACGCGAGGACGACAAAAACAAGGTTAAAGTAAGCTTTGACAAAAATAACATCAAGGTAAGTGTTGCATCAAACAAAACCCTGGAGCATTTAAAGGGAAAGGGGTTTGACGTATCTGTTAAAATTCCGTTTACTGTTACCATCACCTCTCCTGACGGAGATAAGATGTATATAAAGGTTACAGCAGAGTTTGAAGAAGAAGTTATTCTAAAACAAAGCATAAGTACTGCACGCCACAAGATTGGTTTCTTAAAGTACGATTATTCTTTAAACGCCACATTTGAAGTTGGCAACTATACAGGTATACACTTTAATGCAGACATTGACTCTGACAACGGCACAAGTAGTGATTTGTCCCAAAAGCTTAAAGCTATTATGAAGCAGATGGAAAGCTACCAGAACGGCACATCTGATTCCAACAACGAGGCTATGGCTTCTCTTTCTGAAATATATCAACAGGTAATGGCAAAAACAAACGACACATGGATTGATATTATTGATGTTAAACTGTTCGAAACCAACGGCAGTGCATTCTTGCACATTTTCTGCTGGCAGGTTAAGGGTAGCTTTGTAGTATCTGCAAACCTGTGTGTTTCACTTGGTATGGATTTTGACTACACAATGCAAAAGAAGTACAACTTCTCTGTAAGGGTAAAGGCAAAGAGCGCAACCAACCAGGTTATAGATATTATTGAGCCTCACTACAATTTCGACTTCTATGTAGTAGGAACTCTGGGCATACGGGCAGGCTTACGTCTTGAAATGTATGTGGGACTGATTTCGCTAAAGCTTGATAAAATAGGTATCACCGCCGAGGTTGGTGCTTATACCAGACTATGGGGATATTTCTTCTATCATTTGGAATGGGCACAAAACAGCGGTAAAAAGAGCAGCAGTGCAGGTGCAATGCTTGTTGATATTGGTATATATCTCGAAATCAAGTTTGTGGCTCAGGTATTCAGCAGTAACAAACTGACGTGGAACCCGACGTTGTACTCCAAGGAGTGGCCGCTGTGGTCTGCGGGCGAGCAGAAGAATGTTTATGCATTCAAAAACAGTGCCAACACCAATTACAACCTTGTAACCACAAAAACACTTGCATTGCCGGGTAACACCTACGAAATGAGCTACATAAACCTCAAAACAGGTAAAACTGGAACAATGTCCAAGGACGATGCGGGAGAAACTAACTTTATAATTTCTTTCAGTAATCCTTTGTTTACATACAATCCCGCAAATAATACCATCACAGTAACTCCTGTTGATGGCGCATTAGAGCTTGAATCGGATATGTCAATCACATGGAAGAAAGCGGCTCTGACCTTTACATCAAGACCTATACAAAAAGTTATTCATCTTAAATGGAGCGACCCTGAGGGTATGCACTACATAAACTTTGACTCTATGGGCGGAAATGCCGTAGAGCAACTTTCATGCGGTACCGATGCGCCTATTACATGGCCATCTGACCCGACAAGAGAGGGTTATGAATTTAATGGCTGGTACACCGATGCCGACTGTATGACACCTTATTCTGGCACTACAACAAGAATGCCTGAATTTACTGACGGCATAAAGGGCATAACCTTATATGCCAAGTGGAATGCTTCTGATGTAAATTACGCAGTAGAGCATTATCTGCAAGAGCTAAACGGTACATATAAGCTGGATACCACCCAGACAATGCAAGGTAAAAACGGAAGCACAACCACCGCACAGGCTTTTGGTATATATCCCGGATTTGTTGCAAAGGATATTGAGCAACAGACTATTGCCGGCGACGGTTCTACCGTGGTTAAGGTTTATTATGACCGCGAAGTCTATACACTTACATTCATAAAAAATGACGGCAGCGACGAAAATATTACACGTACTTACCTCTATGGCGAGAGTGTTGCCGCACCGATACTTGCACGTGATGGTTATACCTTTGAAGGATGGGACACAACTCTTCCTGAGGAAGCAGTTGAGAGTGCAACATACAGAGCCAACTGGCTTGGTAACAACAACACCGTTATTTTCGACAGTTGCGGCGGAAGTGCTATTGGTTCTGAAACAGTCAGAACAGGCGAAAAAGTTCAGGAGCCACAAGCACCAACAAAAACAGGTTGCACATTTGAGGGCTGGTACAAGGATGCTCTTTGCACCGAGGCATGGAACTTTAACGCCGACGTTGTATTTGGTGCAACTACTCTTTATGCTAAGTGGAGCGTAACACAACACACAGTTACGTGGGATACCAACGGCGGTAATGCACTATCAGGCGGTAGCTACACCAACGGCGCAGTTGACTATGGCACACAAATCACCGCACCTGCAAATCCGACAAAGGATTCTTATCAGGGTACAAAATACACCTTTGCAGGTTGGAACACCGCAAAAGACGGCAGTGGTACAACTCTCGGTTTAGGCGATAAAGTTACATCTGATGTAACGTATTATGCACAGTGGAATTTAACAACTACAAAATATACAGTAGAATGGATTATTAGCGACACAACAGTTGAAACTGATAACGACCTTGTATGGGGTGATGCTGTAACATATGACGGCACAGTGCCTACAAAGGATGCCGATGTTCAGTACACATATACTTTTGATCACTGGAATACAAAGGCTGACGGTTCCGGTGATAAGTGGAAGAGTGGCGACACAGTATCGGGCGACGTAACCTACTATGCTCAGTTTGCAACAAAATTAAATAAATACACTGTTAACTGGGATGCTAACGGCGGTAATGCACTATCAGGTGATTACACAAACGGAGAGGTAAACTATAATACTCCCATAACACCTCCGAATGCACCTACAAGAGATTATTATCAGGGTAAAACTTATACCTTTGCAAGTTGGAATACCGCAAAAGACGGTAGCGGTACAACTCTTGGTTTGAGCGATAAAGTTACAGATAACGTAACCTACTATGCTCAGTGGGACATCACATATACCAAATACACCGTAAAGTGGGTGGTAGGCAGTACCGAGGCGGAAACAGACACTAATCTGATTTGGGGCGATAGAGTTACATACAACGGCGCAACTCCGACAAAGGCTTCTACTGCAAAGTATTCATATACCTTTGATGGCTGGAACACCAAAGCAGATGGTACAGGCGACAAGCTAATGAGTGGCGATACGGTTTCGGGCGACGTAACATACTATGCTCAGTTTACAAGTACAGTTAACAAATATACTGTTAACTGGTATACCGAAGACGGTGTAATTTTAGATACAACATACACTACAAGAGGTGAGTACGGCACCGAAATTGTTGCACCAACTAATGTTATAAAGGCGAAAGACGTAGGATATGAATATAGCTTTGAAGGTTGGTATAACGCGGACGGAACACGTGTAGAAAACTTTGGTACTATCACGGGCGACGTAACATACTATGCTCAGTATGTAGCGATTCCTAATACTTACACCGTTACTTTTGAACCAAACGGCGGAGGAGCTGTTTCTCCAAAACAAATAGATTACAACTGCATTATTCCTGAACAAGGCAGACCTGTCAGACCAGACACCGACACCGAGATATATACTTTTGAGGGCTGGTACGCAGATGAAGCTCTTACAACCAAGTGGAACTTTGCAACCGATAAGGTTAAAGGTGATATGACACTTTACGCAAAATGGAACGTACAGAAAATTATGAATTACGGAATCTGGGTAGGTGATACCGAAATTACAACATCCAGACTGACTGTATCTAACGGAAGCAACTACGTATCTTATAATCCGACATCAAATACGTTGCACATCAATGGTAAAATCTCGTATTCGGTTCAAAACGGAGCAACTATCACCATAGATAACAAGGACTTAGAAGAACTGAATGTTAATTTTGTTGGTGATTGTTCTGTTATAAACAGCTATAATCCGGGTAATGGCGAAACAGCTTATGGTATATGGGTAAAATCTTACACCAATCTACGCATTAACGCCTACAAAGAATACGACGTTGATGGCTCGGCGGTTTATCCGTATTTTACTTGCAGAGCCGGAAGTCCTTTGGGCTATGACGGAACTGATAGCAAAGAGCTATCAAAATGCGTGGGTATCAGCAGTGTATCCAATATATACTTCAACATTGAAGGAAACATTGATTGTAGTGCTGTAAAAGCCGACCACTGCATTGGTATCGAATGTAATATGCTTTGGATAGAACACGGTCAGATGATAGGTTTCGTAGACAATATTAACACCTCCGGCCAGGAAACAGACACGCTTGCCGGCAAAGGCTATGCTTTCTCGGGTAGCACAATCAAGGTTTTTAATGACTCATCGTTGACTCTCAGAAGTCCATCTCAGGCAATTAACATTTCTAATTACAGTATTATGTTTGAGGGCGAATCGAACCTGAAAACCATGGCTTCGACTCTTATATCACCGTCAACTATGTTTTTAGTTCCCTGGACGCAGGCGGACAATAACAATTATAAGTATGTCTATGTAGTTAATACAGACAGGCTTTAACAACAAACGGGGAGAGCGCATCTCTCCCCAAAAAAACTTTTTAAACCATGTAAAAACGGCTTTACACCAAAGAATAAATATTTTAATTTGGAGGATTTTATTATGAAAAAACTTTTAGCAATTTTACTTATGGTAGTTATGTCAGTAACACTTCTTGCAGGTTGCGGAACTGATCCGATTCAGGCAGATTTGGAAAACTACTTAAATGTTGAAATGACTGATGTTAACGCAGATTATACAAAGATTACAGAAGAAGTTGGAAAATGGGAAGAATATGAAGATGATAATGGTATTTTAACAAGTATTAACGATACACTTCTTCCTCTTGTTGAGGCTTCCCTTACTGCTCTTAAAGACATCAATCCTGAAACAGAAGAGGTTAAAGCTATCAAGGATAAGTATGTTAAAGTAATGGATGCTTATAAGGTTGCTTTTGAAACTCTTGCAGAAGGCTGTGAAACTCAGGAAGATGCAACAATCAATGCAGGTACTGCAAAACTCGAAGAAGCTGTTGGACTGCTTGGCGAATATAACAAAGCATTAGAAGAACTCGCTGCTGAATACGATTTAGAAGTTGAGTATTAATCTTAAAGGAGCAAATATATGAGTTGGTACATACAGGCAATTAAAAATTACTGTAACTTCAGCGGCAGAGCAAGAAGAACAGAATATTGGATGTTTGCTCTTATAAGTGCCGTTATCATATTTGTCTTGGGAATAATTGATGGGATAATTGGTATTAACATTCTCACAAGTTTATACAGCTTGTTTATATTGATGCCCGAACTTTCTCTTTCTTTCCGCAGACTACACGATATTGATAAGTCGGCATGGTGGCTTTTAATCGCATTTGTTCCTGTTGTTGGAGCAATTATCCTTTTGGTATTCTCGCTTAAGCCCGGAACAATCGGTGCTAATACATACGGCGCTGATCCAAAAGATACATACATTGGATAATAAGTAATTTAATAATTGTGTAAAGCCTTTTATAAACCCCTCTGAAACAACATGTTTCAGAGGGGTTTTGCTATATTAAAATATGATAAACATTAACCAAAGAAAAGCAATTTAGGAATTCCTTCGTAGACTTATGTTAGCATCTTTTAATATTCCTATTACATTAGCAAAAAAGTCAAAATATTTTTGTTGGACATGATTGGTTCTAAACTGAGGAACTAATACGTTATTCACAATATTGTCAAGTGCGCCGCTACTTTCTGAATCTTTACACACAATTCTATATATTTCCTGCTCGCTTTGATAAACTTTATTAAATGAAAAAGTTAAAACTTTCTTCTGTCGGGGCAAAAGCGAGTTTGATGACTTATGTCATAAAACCGTTACCGAGCTGAAAGAAAAATATCCCCACATCAAACGGATATATGTTAGGTCGGCATTCCAATATATTCCTGATTGGTATGAAGAGAGTCTTCTTGAATATTATGAAGATACATACTTTCCTGAACATATGGAAAACGCAGGCAGAGCATCTTATATGGAACGCAATCAGGAAATAATTAACCATAGCAAATTCTGTGTGGTCTATTACGATTAAAATACCTTCACCCAAGGCGTAGAAACAGCAGGTGCGATTTATTTGACTACCAACCCAAAAGCGGAACCGCAGTTGCACACGACTATGCTGTGAAAAAGAAAAAACATATTATTAACACACTAAATACATAGCAGAATTTGCAAATAACAGCAGAATAATATATTTTCTTCTAAAATGTTAATGTTTTTTCTGGATTAGTTGGGCTTTTTGTAGAAAAATAGCAAAAAATATTGAAAAATTGAAATATATGTGATATAATTTTACATGGATATTTGTAACTACTGGAATTGTTATATATTTAAGAGGTAATGGTTATGGCATTAAAGTACGGAAAGAAAAAGCATAAGCAAAATAACATTATATATACAATTATTACCGTGATTTTATTATCTGCGGTCTTTCTTGCTATGGTAAGTTATTTTTATACTACCGCTGAAGAAGAAGCATATGAAAGTCTTCATATTCAGACAAAGCAGATAAAGGATGATATAAGTCTGCAGTTAACATCGGATCGTGAAAATCTTATCACTATGGCGAACTTTGCTGCAAAACTGTATAGTGATGGCGAGAGCTATGACCTTATGTTTGACTCATTTAAGCCTATTGGTTTAATTGAAAATATTGGTATTTTAAACCCTGACAATACATTTGTAACAAAGGCCGGTTCTATTAGCCTGGATGGGATTATTTCCTTTGATGAGGAAAAGGAAAAGGGCGAGTATATAAGCGGCAGAGTCAGAGAACTTACAAAAGATAATAGTGAAATTATAAGAAGTGCTGTACCTATTACTGTTGGCGGCGATATTGTAGGTATTTTATATGGCGGTATAAAGCTCGATAAAATTGGCGAAAAATACAACAACATGGTGCAGGAACTTGATGCACAGCTTTTCGTTTACGATAAAGAAGACGGAGATCTTGTTATGGATACAATACATAACGAGCTTGGCAACATTTCTTTTTTAAAGGATAGAAAATACAACAAAGAGTACTCTTATGAACAAATGCTAAATACTGATAAGGGATTTGTATCCTTTATGTCTGCATATAAAAACGAAAATCTACATCTGCATTATTCTACCATTGAAGATATAGGCTGGGTTATAGCACTTGGAAGATACGATTCTCAGGTATTTGCCAAAACACACGCATTATCACAAATTCTGCTTGTAGTATTTTTTGTTATGCTATGTATAATGAGTTTGTATATTGTAATATTGATGTCAGGTGAGAGACGCATAAATGCAGTAACTACATGTGCATCAGAAGTAAGAAAAGAACTACTGGAAACATCAGGACAACAAGATCACATTGCAGAGGCGCTAAAACGTGTATGTGTTTTTGCAAAGTCGCGTTCGGCTATATTTTTTGATACAGATGGTGAAGATTATAAATATGTTTCGCCTGAATATAAAAAAAGTCTACTTTCGGGAAGCGACCGAAAGCATTTTATGGCAGAGTTGTTCCGATATGCAGCTGACTTCCATAAATTAAGCGGAAATACCTTCAATGTTATGTGTATTAAGCCAAATGAACACCTTGTAAAAACAAATAAATCTTTTTATGAGTTTTTAAAAGAACATGGAATTGATGAGGTTTCTTTTTCTGCAACTATAAATAATACTAACCATATTACCATTTTGGCCACTATAAATTCCAAAAACGGTAAATCGGCAAGAATGCTTGAGGATAAAGTCGCAGCTTGTTTCTCTATGGCGTTGTATAACAAGAATTATCTTAATAAAACAAAGCTTGCCGCTACAACAGATTCTCTCACCGGAGCACTGAACCGTGTTGCATATAAAAGCGATTTAATTGTATTTGACCAAGAAAAGTCTTTTGATTTTTCATGTATTTATGTTGATGTTAACGAATTACATATTTGCAATAACAAATATGGTCATGCAGCCGGCGATGCAATGCTTATATATATTGCCAACACGTTAAAAGAAGTATTCTATGGTCATAAGGTTTACAGAATGGGTGGCGATGAATTTTTGGTATTTTGCGAAAATACCAAAAATGATGTTGTAGAAAAAAGCATTGAGGTTTTTCTTGAGCAGCTAAAGACACGCAATTACCATGTGGCAATAGGCATGTCTTACAGAACACAAAATACCAATACCGAAGAAATGGTAAGAGAAGCTGAAAAAAGGATGTACGAGGTAAAGACAGAGTACTATCAAAACAAAGAGCAACAAAGTAATATAAAGTCGGAAAACCAGGAATATATTCAGATAAAAACAGGAATACTCGAGATTGATGCAATTCTATCAATTTTAAAAGAAAGCTACAATGGTATATATCGTGTTTCGCTTTCTACCGATAAAGCAAGACGTATTTTGATGCCTGCATACCTTAAGTATAATGAAAATGAAGAACATTTTTCAAATTTATTTTCGAAATATGTTTCTGAATCAGTAGACCCGGATTATCACAGAGCAGTAATGAGCTTTTTGAATTACGACGCTTTAAAGCACCAGTTGACTGAAGGTAAAATTCCTAAAATAACATATAAAAAGAATAACGGTGAGAATGTTATATTAAGCGTTTATACACTCTCAGGTGAGGATGAATTGGTTTCTGATACTCTGTGGGTTTTTGCAAAAGAGTAATATTTACTTGACAAAGGCGAATCATTGTGATATACTGACATGTAATGAATATTTAGCAAAATCGGCGAAAGCCGATGACGCAAAGCAAAGAGGCTAAGGTTTTATACTATGCCAGTCCAGCTGCAATGATACAGGGTCTTTATTAAGACTTTCTATTGTTGCAGTTTTTTGTTTTAGCTATAAAAAACTGCTATATAATCGTAAAAAAATTATGGAGAAAGTGTATGAGTAATAAAATTTCCGAAAAAATCAAGTTTTTTTTATCTGAGATGAAGACCTTTTCCGACGAGAAGATTCTTCTTAAGAAAATTGCAGAGGGATTAAAAAATAAGGAGTTCAGGACGCATCTTCAATTTATAGTTGATAATAAAACGAAGAAGATTGCATCGGCTGAGGCTTTGTCAAGATGGGAAACATCTAAGGGTGAGATTATTATGCCCGGCAGGTATATAGGTTTAATGGAAAAATCCGGACTTATCGTAAAGTTTGATTACTATATGTTTGAAAAAGCTTGTAAAAAGCTTTCCGAATGGGAAAATTCCGATTTTAATGAACTTACATTATCCTGCAATATTACGAGAATTACTATATCCGAAAAAGATTTTGCCCGCAAAATAAAGGAAATGGCGGATAAGTATGATTTTGACAGAAGCAAGCTCTTGATTGAAATTACAGAAGATTCACTCGAAAAGAATATGAATGTCGCAAAGGTTAATATTACAGATACAAAAGCACTTGGGTTTTGTATTGCATTAGACGATATAGGTAGTGGATATGCAACATTATCAAGCCTTTGTGATTATCCTGTTGATATTGTTAAAATCGATCGTAACATTTTGCTTCAAACCGAAACAGATGCAGGAAAAGAACTATTTCTCGGCATTATCACAAAAGTTCACGAGCTTGGCCTCAAGGTTGTATGCGAGGGCGTTGAAACAGAAGCACAAAATACATTGGTTTCTGAAAGCAACTGTGATTATATTCAGGGTTGGTATTATTCAAAAGCACTCCCGGAAAGCAAAGCGGAAGAGTTTTACAAAGAGTATATGAAGAAATTTTAAAGGTGAGAAGTTGTTATGAATGATAAGTTTTCAAAGGATTTATACAGATACTATGGAGAAAAGGGCGAAAGCTTTATTCAAAGACTTTTAAGACCTACAGAGCTTAAGTATATTTCGCTCTTCAGAAAGACCCAAAAATGTAAATTCAAGCATTTGAAATTATACTATACAGTAAAACTTAAGTTTATGTCATATAAAACCCATATACAAATTCCGGCACGGACAAAAATTGATGATGGCTTTTATATAGGTCATACCGGCAGAGTTATTATACACCCGGAGGCAGTCTTGGGGAAAAATATGAATGTGGGGACAGGCGTAACCATAGGATATGAAAACAGAGGTATTCGATGCGGTGCTCCTATTTTCGGTGGTAATTGTTGGATTGGAACGAACTCGGTTGTCGTAGGTAATATAAAAATTGGCGAGGATGTGATGATTGCACCTTTGACCTTCGTGAATTTCGATGTTCCGTCACACAGTATTGTGATAGGAAATCCTGCTAAGATAATACATAAAGAAAATGCAACAGAAGGATATATAGAAAACAGAGTATAAACAATGGAGGTGAGCTTAGTATGGCAACAAAGGACAACAGAATTAAATATAACTTGTTGTCAGGGGTTTTGTATCAGGTTGTCCTGATTGTCCTTTCCTTTCTTCTTCCAAGACTTTATCTTGAAAATTTCGGCTCAGAAGTTAACGGAGTTCTTTCCACTATTAAGCAGATTTTTGCATATATGGTTTTGCTTGAATCGGGTATAGGTCTTGCGACCACCCAAGCGCTCTATAAACCTGTTGCCGAAAAAAATCATAACAAGATAAGTTCTGTTATCTCAGCAACGCATAGTTACTATGTTAAAGTTGGCATCATATATGCAATTATTGTACTTTTAATCGCTTTTGCATATGAATATATTGTACCAACAGGTATTAAGCCGGGGCTGATTTTTGGAATTGTAATACTTACTGCACTTCCAAATTTGTTTAGTTATTTTATGCAAGCTAAATACAGAATACTTTTAGAGGTTGACGGAAGAAAATATGTTATAACAAATTCCGAGACGATTTTGCAACTTGTTTCAAATATTGCAAAAATAGTTGTTATATTACTTACAAACAATCTTCTGATCATGCAGCTTTCATATTGCATATTATCGCTTTTTCAGCTTGTTTACATATATATTCACGCTAAAAAAAGATATAAATGGTTAAGTATTCATGCAAAGCCTGATTATGAGGCGATTTCTCAAAGAAAATCTGTCTTGGTTCATCAAGTATCAGGAATGGTTTTTAATAACACCGATGTTTTGCTATTGTCATTTTTGTGTGATTTTAAGGTGGTTAGTGTTTACACAATTTACAACATCTTTTTTTCACAGGTGCAGACCTTTATTACAAGCATTATTTCAGGTTTAAGCTTTGCACTCGGCCAGATGTTCCATACCGACAGAGAAAAATTTATGAAGGTATATAATGTGTATGAAACATTTTACATTATGTTCACATTCATTATATATACGTTGATGGCAGTATTTTTGTTACCGCTTATAGAAATTTATACAAAAGGAATCAATGATGCAAACTACACCAATGCACTTTTGGTAATCCTCTTTGTTATTATGAATCTTTTGGCAAACGGCAAACTTCCGTCAAACCACGTTCTTGAATATTCAGGAAAGTTTGAGGAAACCCGTTCCCATGCGATTTGGGAAATGATTATAAATATCACAGTTTCAATAGTTTCAATTTTGAAATGGGGAATTTGCGGTGCAATACTTGGCACTATTGTTGCCCTTTTATACAGAGGCACTATGATGATTTATTATTCAAACAAAAAAGTTCTTTCAAGAGGAATATTCAATACATATAAGCTTTGGCTTGTAAATGGAGCTGTTTTTGCTGCTTTAATGGTTATCTTTTTTGTAGATAGCTTTAGCGGACTTTCTTTTGCCCGACTGCTTATGAAGGGAATTATTCATTCTCTTTGGATAGTTCCTTTATATATTGGAGTAAACCTTGTATTTTTTAAGGAAGCATTTAAAAATTTAATTGAATTATGGAGGAATAAAGAATGAGTATTCCAAAGGTGATTCACTATTGTTGGTTTGGAAAATGCGAAATGCCTAAAATAGCGAAAAAATGTATTAAAAGCTGGAAAAAATATTGCCCCGATTATGAAATAATCTGTCATAATGAGGACAACTTTGATTTATCGCAAAATCGTTATATGTATGAGGCTTATGAAGCGAAAAAGTGGGCATTTGTCAGTGATTTTGCAAGGCTTAAGATAATTTATGATAACGGTGGAATATATTTAGATACCGATGTTGAGCTTATAAAGCCTATTGATGATTTGCACAGAAACTAAGGTTTTATGGGATTTGATGAAAAAGGTATTGTTGCAACGGGACTTGGTTTTGGTGCAGAAAAAGGAAACGAGATAATCGGAGAGTTTTTAAAAGACTATGATGATATACCGTTTCTGTTGGAGAATGGCAGCTTCGACTTTACTCCTTGTCCTGACCGAAATACAGATGCATTAAAAAGACTTGGTATGGATATTAAAAATACAAATCAGACCTTTATGGACATGGTTTTTCTTCCGAGAGAGTATCTTTGCCCGATGGACTACTACACGGGCAAAAAGACTATAACAAAAAACACTTATTCTATACATCATTACAGCGCTACCTGGACATCGGATGTAACGAAAAGAACAACACGGATTAAAAGAATTATCGGTGTTAAGATGTATGACAAGCTATACGGCAAGTTTTTACATAAATTCAAATGGTTGGAGTGGTAATATGCCTGAACAAATTATAAATAAAATTAAAAAGAGTATTTTGCCTCAGTGGAAAGTGTGCTTTATTTGGGCACTTGTTATGGGACTTGTTGCTCATTTATATAAAATTACGAATTGGTTGCCAAATTGGGATTCTCTTGTTTTCAGATATGATACGCAAAATATGATTTCGATGGGAAGATGGCTTCTTCCGGTAGTGTGTGCACCGAGTTCCTTTTATGATCTGCCCTTTATTGCAGGACTTATGGCAATTATCTTCCACGGACTTGGTGCAGTTTGCATCTGCAAAATGCTTGGTGTCAGAAAAAATATAACAGCAGCACTTATAGGTGCGGCAGTTGACACATTTCCTACCGTAACATCTGTAATGATGTATAACTATGTTGCGGACGGATATGCTTTAGCGTTTCTTCTTTCTTGTATTGCGGCTATGCTTATTACAAAAGATAAGCCTTGTTACATAGGTTCTGCGATTTTGATTGCTTTATCTTGCGGAATATATCAGGCATACATAACTGTTACAATAATGCTTCTGCTTTTAAACCTGATTCTTGAACTGCTTTACAAAAATACAGACGTGAAAAATTCGCTACTTAAATGCGTAAAGTTTTTACTGACAGGCGTTTTGGGGATGGCACTTTATTATTTGATGATGACAGTTCTTCTTAAATTGACCGGAACTACACTTTTAGAATATCAGGGATTTGACGATGCAACTTCTCTGAAAGGTATAGATATAGCAGGTGCATTATACACTATCAAAGAATCCTTCGTTAGTTATTTCTTTGATTTTTCGACAGGGACAAGTATCTTCGTCGTAACAAATTGCATTTTGTTTGTTTTGACAATTGCCTTGTATTTGACAGATGTGATAAAAAACAAGTTAGGTATTGCCAAAATCCTGATGCTGTGCGTTTGTGTGATTGCGTTACCTATTGGTGCAAGTGTGCTTAGTTTTATAAATAGCGGTATAGATTATCACAACCTGATGAAAATGGGATTTTTGGTATTTTATCTTTTTTTCATACTGCAATATGAAAATATGAGTGTAAAACCTAACAAAGTAAAACAGTGGACAATCCTTGTTGTTACAACAATTCTTATTTTTAATCAGACGATTATTGCAAATGTCAGTTATCATAAACTGAATATGGCTTACGAAAAGTCGTATGGCACTTTAATACGTATTGCAGACCGAATCGAACAGACCGAAGGTGCAGGAGAATGCGATAGTATTTTAGTTTTGGGTTATCTTCCTGAAAGCGAGGATTACAGTGCGAAGTTGCCGCCTGATATGACGGGAACAACAGATGGCTATATCTTAAGAGCAGACGATGAAATAGTTGGTCAAAGTGTTTTGTGCAGTGCATTAAATGACTATTGCGAAAAAAACTACAAATTTATTTCAGGCGAAGAAAAAACGGAGCTTTTGCAAAGAATTGATGCAGACAGTTTAAATAACTGGCCCGCAAAAAACTCAATCTCAGTCATTGATAATGTGATTGTTGTAAAACTTGGTGATTAAGAGGTACGCCTTGTCAGTCCACAGACGGGATGGTGTATATTTTCGTTACTATTTGTGGACAGAAAGGCTATGGAAATTAACATGATATATTTTTGTGCGGACGATTATGGGATGTCTGCCTGTGGCAACAGTCGCATAGAAAATTGTATTGAAAACGGTGTTTTGAACAAGGTTAGTGTTTTGCCAAACGGCGAAATATCGGATTTCAAGCATCGTTTATCAGGCAGCGATACGACACTATCTTTACATATCAATTTGGTGGAGGGTCGTCCGCTTTCAGAACCGAATGATGTTGACTTGCTGATATCGGATAATGGATACTTTAAATATTCATTTGTTGGTTTGTTTTTCCTTTCTATATCAAATAAAAGAAAGGAATTTGAAAAGCAAATTTATATAGAAATACAAAATCAGGTTAAGGTTTGGAAAATGGCTATGGGCGAGAACACATCTATTTCAATAGATAGTCATCAACATACCCATATGATACCGCTTATTTTTAAAACACTGATGCGCGTAATTGAAGATGAAGGTCTGAATATCCAAAGTATTCGTATTCCTGCGGAGCCGATTTCACCATACGTATTTACACCATCATTATATTTTGAATACAAGGCTATAGGTTTGATAAAACAATGGCTTTTAAAGATACTCGCTTTAGTAAATCGAAATGAGCTTGCAAAATCAAAAATAAAATCAGCTTATTTTATGGGAATAATGTTTTCGGGAAAATTGAACGAAGCAAGAATAAAAAAACTGCTTCCACACTATTTGAAACTTGCAGAAAAACAAAATAGAGATATTGAGATTGGATTTCATCCGGGATATGTAAAAAGAGGAGAGAAATTGATTGACGGAAGCAGACAAGATTTCAGTAAGTTTTATTATTCTCCCTGGCGTAATACAGAGTACAATACACTTTTAAATTTTAACTATGAATAAATGAAAGAAGGATTTGAAAATGCCCTACATTGATAGCGAGAAAGTTGACGAGAAAACAAGAGTAAAATTGGAAGCTTTAATCGAAAAATCCTATTTAGGATATTGGAGAAAGAAAAGACTCTTTGATATATTCTTTGCTACTCTCATTTTGCTTGGTTTTCTTCCGCTTATGATAATAATTGCGATTGTTATATGTATTGATGATCCAAGCGCCGGACCATTTTTTAAACAAAAAAGAGTGGGACGACATGGGAAAGAATTTTATATGTATAAATTCCGCACAATGCGACCAAATGCTGAGGAGCTTTTGGAACAGTTGAAAGAAAAAAACGAAATGGACGGACCTGTTTTTAAAATCAAAGAAGATCCGAGAATAACAAGAGTAGGAAAGATTTTAAGAAAACTGTCTCTTGATGAATTGATGCAATTCTTTAATGTTTTCAAAGGTGATATGACTTTAGTAGGTCCCAGACCTCCTCTGCCGGGTGAGGTTCTACATTACACCGATTATCAAAAGCTTCGTCTGCACGTAACCCCCGGACTTACCTGCACATGGCAGATAAGCAAAAACAGAAACGATATTCCCTTTGAACAGTGGGTTGAAATGGATCTTGACTACATACAAAACAGAACATTCCCCGGTGATTTGCTGATTATGCTGAAAACTCCTATTGTTATGCTAAGCGCAACCGGAAGATAAAATTGGAGGCGAGAATATGAAAGTTGCAATGGTTGGTCATAAAGTTGTTCCATCAAGACGTGGAGGAATTGAAAATGTGCTCACTTCTTTGTGTCCGTTACTTGTTGAAAAAGGAATAGATGTTACCTGCTACAACCGCAGTTCCGATAAAGTAGAAAATGAATATATCGGTACGGTGAAAGATAAAAAATATAAAGGTGTAACATTAAAAAATGCATGGACGATCAACAAAAAGGGTCTCTCTGCTATGGTTGCTTCCTTTACTGCGGCAATTTGTGCAACTTTCGGAAAATACGATATAGTACATTTCCACGCAGAAGGTCCTTGTGCTGCTATGTGGATACCAAAAATGTTTGGAAAAAAGTGTGTGGCAACAGTTCACGGACTTGATTGGCAAAGAGAAAAATGGGGCAAGGGATTTGCTTCTAAATATATAAAATTCGGTGAAAAAGTCATGGTGAAATGTGCGGAGGAAATAATTGTTTTAAGCGAAAGTGCTCGTGAGTATTTCAAGCAAAACTATAATCGTAACACTGTACTTATTCATAACGGAATAGATAAGCCTAATAAAAAGGAAGCGGATGAAATCACAAAGTTATACGGGCTTTCAAAAAATGATTATATTTGCATCGTATCACGACTTACCGCCGAAAAAGGTGTTCATTATCTTATTGATGCGTATAACAGTATTAAAACAAATAAAAAGCTTGTTATCGCAGGAGATACAAGCGATACAGATGAATATGTTGAGATGCTCAGGCAAAAAGCATCGGGAAATCCGGATATTATATTTACGGGATTTATTTCTGGAGATGTGTTAACCGAAATATACTCAAATGCTTATGTTGTTACTCTTCCATCAGACATTGAAGGAATGTCTCTTAGTCTGTTAGAGGCATTGGCATATGGTAATGCGGTTTTATGCTCAGATATTCCCGAAAACACATTAGTAACTGAAAACAAAGCAATGCACTTTGAAAAAAGCAATGTGCAGGATTTGGCAGAAAAGTTGCAAGTAATGTGCGATGACGAAGAAATTGTTAAAAATCTGAAAAATGGTGTCGATGAATTTATTCTCAATAAATATAACTGGAATGATGTTGCAAGTTCGACATACGAACTATATAAGAAAGTACTCACAAAATAAATGAAAGGTAGCTTATGTTATGAAAGGATATACACTTACTACAAAAACCAAGAAAAACATAAGAGTGTTGAAACTCTTTTTAATAAGCCTGATTTTTGTCGGGGTAGCAGCATCTATTGCGATAATTGGCTGTAATTATATTGGGAATCGTAATTTTAAAGAGACCTTTTATAGTGTAAGCAGCCTTAAGGTGCATGGCAAGATAAGAATTATTCAAATTTCTGACCTGCATAATTGCTCGTATGGAAAGGATAATATCAAGTTGGTTGATAGAGCCCGAAAGTTAAAACCGGATTTGATAGTTTATACCGGAGACATAGTTGATTCAAATGCAAAATCAAATGACAGAGTCATAAGCTTATGCAAAGAACTTGCGAAAGTTGCACCTTCATATTATATATATGGCAACAACGAAGTGGAAATGTATTATGACATTCCTCTAACGCAGGAATCTCTTGATAAGAAGTTTGGGTTTAACGATAATAACCGACAACCCGATAAACTTTTGGGAATTACAGACGATCTTGCAAAAAAACTTGAAGATTCAGGAGTAAAGGTACTTAAAAACAAAATAGACACTATAACAGTTGGTACAACCGATGTGGATGTATATGGTGTGTTAACATCAAATCCGTCATCCTTCTGGTCATATTCGGGTGAAAGCTTTGATGAATATATGTATTCAAATGAAAGTCATTTAAAAATCACCGCAATTCACGAGCCGTTGGTATTTGAAGAATATACCCCCGACTCATGGGGTGATTTAGTACTCGCGGGACATAATCATGGTGGCACAGTTAAAATACCAATGTTTGGCCCGTTATACACACATGACGGAGGTTTACTGCCGGAGCGAGGCGGTCATTACGTTTGTGGAAGATATGAGGTTCAGGGAAGACCTCTCATTATAAGTTCGGGACTTGAAAATAAAAATGTTTTCAGAATCAACAATCAGCCTGAACTTGTGATTGTTGATATAAATAAATTTTAATGCCGGAAAGGAGTGTATGATAATGATTTCTTCTCTTTTGCAAAAATTGCCGCTTGCAGTAGTTGGACTATTACTGATTGTATCAGCTTTGACGATATATTTTCGTTCAAAGAATGTTACAAAAAGTGAATTTTTCAAGACATTCAAAAGCACACGTTTAGTAAGTGTGTGGATATTGATTTTTGTGATTGCTGTTTCGGGCATATTTGGAATTTTTAATCATATTAAGGCAAAACACTCTGTTACGGCAGTTGTGGCACTTAATTATTCAGAGGCATCCCAGGCTCAGAATTCCAATGGTACAAGATACAATATGGCAGAAATAATCTGTGATGAGGTTGTGGAAAAAGCTATCAAAATGGGTGCTTTTGAAAATGTAACCGTAAAACAGCTTAAGAATTGTTTGTGTGTTTATCCTTATGTTCAGGGTGATGTGAATGATAAGGCGAATTATCATATTTCTACCGAGTTTGTTGTAGAATATCACGCTTCAAAGCACACCGACCATTTAGATGCTGAAAATGTAATTACACTGATAACAAGTGCATACAAAGAATACTACATAGAAAAATATACAGATAATTTCAGTCTTACAAGTAAAGATGAGAAACCTGATTATTCTAAAATGGAATATATGGATATTGTAACTTATTTCAACAAAGAAACAACAGCTGTTTTAAATTATCTCTACGGAATGGCGGAAAAAGGACCAAGTTTCGTTACAAAAAACAATACTACATTTCACGCAATAGCACAAAAGGTACATCAATTTAAAGAAACACAAATAGATCAAAATCTTAAATCTTTAGTCTTGCAACATGGAGTTGTAAGAGATAAGGATAGCTACATCGAGAGGCTTTCCTACCAAAACAAAAATACAGATTTCGACAGGCAAAGAAATAAAGCATCATTTGATATTTGTAATCAGGCAACCCAAATGTATTCTGAGGAAATGACAAGAGTTGTTCTGGTTCCCACATGGGATGAGGGCGGAAAGTATTATATGGGAAGAACAAAAGTTGGTATTGATGAACTTTCTGTTATGGCAACAACATTCAGCGACAATGTTGCTTCAAATGAGAAAGAAATAATGGATAATAATCTTGTTATAGAAAAAATGCAATCCATATCCGAAAACGCCTCGGCAAATACCGAAGCAGATGCACTTATTGCATCTATAGATGAGAGCATAGATAACCTTACAATTGAAGCGATAAACGCAGGCAGAGAGTATTCAAATTACAGAATGAACCAATGTATTGCAGTCAGCATTTCAGGAATTTCTCTGTTTAGCGAGCTAAAGACAATAATTATATTTGCATTTTTGTCTTATATTGCGGCAATGTTATTTGTGATTTCTAAAAAGTTTCCAAAAGCATAAACACAAAATCATACAGGAGGGTAAAAAATGAAGAATTTTCAGATTATGAGATATTTAAAAAAGATTCTGCCTATCATTGTTATTATTTGTGTTTTAGCCACTTATGCAATAAATTTTAAACTTAAGAATTCAAATACATTTGTTGCATCGGAAGTTATTCATTACAATGATCCTGCGGCAGAGCAAGGTCTTACTCCAACGGGGTCCAAGCTTGATGTTAATGAAATTAAATCATCGGCTGTAATGTCCAAAGTTGTCAACAAAATGGGACTTACAGGCATTTATTCGGTTGATAGTCTTATATCAAGAATATCAATAACACCGCTCCCTGACGAGGATAAGGTTGCGCAAAAAGAAGCCAAGCTTGAAGAAGGCGAAGAATATGTTTATGAGCCAAGTACATATATCGTTTCCTTTACAGCTACAAATAACGAAGGAACAGATTTTGCAAGAACTATTCTTGATGAAACGTTAGATGTTTATTTTGCAGAATACAGTCAGAAATATGTTAATGTTGCTCCTGCAAAGAATGTAATAGATAATATAGAAAACGAAAATTATGACTACATTGAAATGGTGGAAATGATAGATACGGGTATAGACGAAACGCTGACTACATTGTATCAACGCATGGATCAGAACCCTTATTACAGAGCGACAAAAACAGGTGTATCTTTTAGTGATTTGGCAGATGAGTTTGCATATATAAGACATGTTAAACTTTCTGCACTATTTTCAAAAATATATAAGTATCAGATAACCAAGAATAAAACGGTACTGATTTCAGACTACACTACAAGAATTGATAACAACAATATACTAAACGCAAAAGAGGAAAGTATTGTACAAGATACAGTTGCAGTTGTTGATGCCTATGTAGAAAAAATGAGAGAATCAGGAAATACAAATATTACTTATGAGTATATTCTTGATAATGTGCATGAACGTAATTTAACAGACAATCTTGCACCAGGTGATCAAACTGTAACATATGATGAGCTTATATATGATTGGCGCGACCATAACGAAAAGAGAGAACATTCAATTATTGACTCTGCGTACTGTCAGTATGTTATCGACACCTTTCAAAAATGTACGGGTGCTTGCGGTGGTACTTGCGGTGGCTTGGGTCAGACTTGCACACAGCTCGGTAATGAGAACTATGCACAAATTCAAGGTGAAATTGATACAGAAATCAAAGCACTTGTTTCTGATTTGAGTGATTTATACAGCACAACTATGCAAACTAATGAGGAATACAATGAATATCTTGGTGCAAGTTATATTTCGGTATTATCCTCTGCCTCGGTTAAACCGAGTGTTAATGTAAACTTATATACATTGATTGCATTTTTCTTCCTTATAATCCTTTGCTGCGGCGGTGCGATTGTAATAGGAAGGCTTGGCGACATTATACATTATATTTTCTACACAGACCATCTTACAGAGCTTAATAACCGTGCATACTTCGATAAGTATCTAAAATCTATGGACAAAAAACTCTTAGATGATGGTACGGTGTATTGTATGGTTGATATAGTAAATCTTGCAACCATAAATGCCGAGTACACACGTCAGGTAGGTGATGATATTATAAAGATGTTTACAATGTACTTAAAAGAAAACTTTGGAAAAACAGATGCAGAGTTTGTTTATAACGGAAACGGAAGCTTTGTAATTTTGGCAAAGGATACTGATTACATTACCGTTGAAGATATAATGAGATTGTTTGGATTAAGGCTTGATGACCGTGAAGAACATAAGGATATCAGGATAGAATACAAGGTTGGTATTGCAGAAACATTTAAGGAAAATCAAACAGCAAGAAAACTGCTTTCAGAGGCAATAAAATGTAAAAAGGAATATGTTTCCGAGCCGCTGAAAAAGAAAGTTGTGACCGAATAAGACTATGAAAGGAGGGCAAATGAACTATGGAAAACAGATTTGTACAAACAGCTTTTAAGGTTTACTTTATGTTGATTGCAGTGCTTATGTATTATTTCCTTACAGAAATAATTAACCTTGGTTTGTTTGTTACATACCGCCATGTATTTGCCCTTGTTCTTTTCGCATCAGCGTTTTTAGCCTTTTTGGTGAAACCTAATATTGCAAGAGGTGCATCTTCTCTTAAAGCAACCTTTGTATATTGCACACCTCTCCTTATAACAATCGTAGTATCTCTTTTTATATGGTTTGTGGGACAGGTTGACACATCAGTTATTGCAAGAGGTTTGTCAGGTGCGTTTGTGTATAACAATATGATTTCCTTTACCTTAGCGGCAGTTGCATTTTTGTATGTATTCGGCGAAAAAGGTATATGGTATAACCTTATTGCAATTCTCATTTCAAACATACTGATGCTTTTAACGATTATAGCACAAAATGGCATTGGAGCCTTCTTTTTTGAATTTATAACTCTTATTCTGACTTTTGCAGGAGAAACAGGAGATATTATTGTTCAGGCAGAAATTCATGAGCTTGCATTTTGTCTTGGAGCGTATCTAATATATATGCTTTTAAAACCCAAAAAAGATATTGTATTCTTTATCTTACTTGGACTCACGATGTTTTGCTTTCTCACAGCCTTTAAGAGAATTGGTATTATCGCCATTGCAATAGCGTTGGTTGTTGGATGGTTTTTAAAGTTAATTGCGAAATTTAAGAAAGATACAGCTATGTGTATTACTGTGGTCGTTTCTGTTATATTGGTAGTGTTGCTCATAGGATATATTGCTATTATAAAGCTTGATGTTTTTACGCTTCTTGAAAAGATGGGAATAGACACAAGTGGTCGTGTTACAATTTACAATGCAGTAGACAAGTTCTATGGGTTCTCTCCGGGGTTTTTGGGCAATGGAATCGGGTTTTTGACATATCAGTTAAGCACAAATATGAATGTCGGTGTTTCATCGGTTCATAACGATTTTTTGCAGTATTTTATAGACCTTGGTTTTTGGGGATATATCTTATGGCTTGTTTCTATGACTTTAGTGCGAGTATGTTATTTTGGCAAAAAAGGAATGGTTGAAAACGGGATTGTTGCTCTTGCACTAAGCATTTATCTGGTTATAGTTTCATCAACCGATAACACTATGAATTATCCGCTTCTTACAACTGTGCTTGCCATTATAATGATTGGGCAGGGATTTGACGAAAAGGTGCGAAATTGCGAAACAAAAATGTTTGGATATATTTCAGATGTTAACAGAGAAACAGAGGGTGGAACAATATTATGAAGATATTGATGGTGAATAAATTTCTTTACCCAAGGGGCGGTAGTGAGAGCTATATGTTAAAGCTTTCAGAGGAGCTTAAATCACAGGGACACGAAGTTGAATATTTCGGCATGCAAGACGAAAAAAACACGGTTGGGAACTCTTTGGAGCTATATACAACCAATATGGACTTTCATTCTAAAGGCATATCAAGATTTCTCTATCCGTTCAAAATAATTTATTCAAGAGAAGCACATAAGAAAATCGGCAGGGTTTTAGATGGCTTTAAACCTGATATTGTTCATATGAATAATATCAATTTTCAGCTTACTCCATCAATCATTTATGCCGTTAAAAAGAGAAATATCCCCCTTGTGCAAACTGTTCACGACTATCAGATGATTTGCCCTAATCATCTTTTGTATAGCTTTAATGAAACAAAGCCTTGCGACAGATGTATAAAAGGCTCAAAATGGAATTGCTTAAAATTTAATTGTATTCATGATTCCAAAGTCAAAAGCTTATTGGGTGTAATTGAAGCAAAGTTTTATTCATTTTTAAAAACATACAAAAAGGTTGATTTATATATCTGTCCGAGCAGATTTTTGGAAAACAAGCTTGTTAGCAGCTCGGATATATATTCAGGAAAAACCTTTACAATACATAATTTTATTGAAAAGAATAATATTCCGGCTAAAACAGATAGTGAAAATCCCTATGTTGTTTTTGTCGGCAGACTTTCTAAGGAAAAAGGCGTTGAACTCTTGGCTAATACCGCAAAGCTTTTGCCTGACATTAGCTTTGTCGTTGCAGGAAACGGTCCTGACGATGAATGTTTAAAGAATATTCCCAATGTTACATTAAAGGGATTTGTCACAGGTAAAGAGCTTACCGAACTGATGGAAAATGCAAAGCTTCTTATTGCTCCATCGGTTTGTTATGAAAATAATCCTTTATCCATATTAGAGGCTCATTCTATGGGCGTTCCTGTGGTAACTATGAGCTATGGCGGAATGGCAGAACTTGTAGAAGACGGAAAAACGGGTGTGTTGGCATCTGCACCAACACCTGAATCTTTGGCTGAGGCAGTAAAAAAGTGTCTTGGTAATGCAGAATACTATGAAACACTTAAAACAAACTGTGAAACAATCAGCGAGAATATAACGGATGTTACAGAGTATTCCGGCATCTTAATACATCAATATAATAACCTTATAGACAAGAGGTGAAGAAAGTGACAAAGCCGAGCATAAGCATCATTGTGCCTGTATATAATACCGAAAAATACCTTAAGAGATGTATGGATTCTATAATGAATCAGACTCTTAAAAATATAGAAATCATCATTGTAGATGACGGCTCAAAGGAAGAGTGTGCCGTACTTTGTGATGAAATTTCAAAGACAGATTCACGAATCAAGGTTATTCATAAGGAAAACGGAGGTCTTGGGTTTGCAAGAAATACGGGGCTTGAAGCAGCAACGGGTGAATATATAGGCTTTGTCGATTCTGATGATTATATAGAGAGGGCTATGTATGAAACCTTATACAATGCGGCAAAAAAATATAATGCCGACCTTTGTTTATCAGGAATCTCTTTTGTTGGCGGAAATATGTTTTCAGAAATCGGTGGTGACACAAAAAAATCGTATTTTGAGGAAGAAACTGTGTTTGAAAAAGAAGATATGAAGAAACTTCTTTTGGGTGTTGTGGGTGCACTACCTCACGAGCCTGATGATAGTCGATATGGCGTGAGTGTATGTAAAAATATATTTAAAAATTCTGTAATTCGTGAACAAAAAATCGAATTTTTGTCTGAGAGAAAAATATTGTCCGAGGATACATTGTTTATGGTGGACTTTATAAAAAATTCTCAAAGTGCAGTTGGTGTTCCGGATAGCTACTACTGCTATTGTCGTAATGAAGATTCTCTTTCGAAATCATACAACAAGGAACGATTTGAGAAAAGCATTGTATTTTTAGATGAGCTGGAAAAACGAATTGCAGATACTATAGAAAAAGAAGAATACAAGATTTATTTAGATAGATTAATACAAGGGTTTGGGAGAATTTTGTGTTCCCAAGAGATTATGTATGCAAGGGATAAAAAAATAAAATTTTCTTGTCTTAAGAAAAGATTAAAAGAAATCTGCACCGAGGACAAAATTCAAAATGTGTTAAAATCATACCCTTGGTATAAGTTGCCCGTAAAACAGGCGGCGTTTGCATTTGCTATGAAGTATAAATTATTTTTGTTTCAGAAGATAATGGTGGTATTAAGAGACAGATAGGAGTTTTAAAGATGCTGTTTTCAGTAATTGTTCCGATTTATAATATTGAAAAATACATAAAGAGATGCATTGATAGTGTTCTTTCGCAATCATTTACTGATTTTGAGCTTATATTGGTTAATGATGGTTCCCCTGACAACTGCGGAGCAATTTGTGATGAATATGCAGAAAAAGACCAAAGGATACAAGTAATACATAAAGAAAATGGTGGTTTAGTCAGTGCAAGGCAAGCAGGAATCAAAGTGGCAAAGGGAGATTATATTTTCCATCTTGATGGTGATGATGCAGTTCTTCCTGATGCATTAGAAAGTGCACATACTATCATCAGAGAAACCAATGCTGATATTGTATCTTTTTCTTATAAATGTAGTATCAATGAGAAAACAGGAGAAACAGTCTGCGATTTAGTCGATGAGGGCTTGTATAACAAAACAGAAATCGAGCAGCATATTTTTCCAAAGCTTTTGTCGGATAAAAATATGAACCACATATTCTATTTTTTGTGGGGTAAGGCAATAAAGCGTGAGCTTGCAACAAAACATCAGCTGAGTGTCAATCCTGCCATTTCTTTAGGTGAGGATTTAAGCTGCATAGTTCCTTGTTATTTGGAAGCAAAAACAGTTTATATGAGTAAATATGCTATATATCTTTATACAATAAGAAATGATTCCATTTCAACAGATTTTAAAACGCATCAGATTTCACAGATAGCAGATGTGATTAGAGGACTTCGTGAGTTAAGTATAGACAAGCCAAAGGATTTTGATGAACAGATTTCCCGTTATTCTTGTTTTATGTGCTTTGCAATACTCGCGGCAGCAGCAGAAGGAAATCATTTTAATGCTATCAGTAAGTTAAAGGAACTTATATTGGGGTCATTACATAGAGAGGAAATTAGAAAGGCACAGTTTGAAAAAATTACTATGAAAAGTCGAATTGCTATATCCTTGATGAAAAAACAAAGAATCAGATTAGCATTTTACTTTTTGTATTTTTGCAAAGAATTAAAGCGTATGAGAAAGGGTGGTAATAAGTGAATACAGCACCTAAAATATCTTTAATAATGAGTGTGTATAATGGCGAAGATTATTTGCGTGATGCGATTGAAAGCGTCTTAAATCAGACTTTTAAAGATTTTGAACTTATTGTAATTAACGATTGCTCTACCGACAAAACATATGAAATATTAAAAAGATTCGCAGAGCTTGACAAGCGCGTGAAAGTACATACCAATGAAGTGAATTTAAGACTTCCGTCATCCCTTAACAAAGCTATATCTTACGCACAGGGTAAATATATTGCAAGAATGGATGCAGATGATATATGCCTACCTGAAAGACTTGAGAAACAGTATAATTTTATGGAGAATAATCCGAGTGTTGCTCTATCATCGTGTAGATTTATGACACTTAAAAATGGAGTGATTTCTTCAGGAGGATGCGGCGGAAAAAGTGACAAGGAATCCATAAAAGCTTTGCTTTTGGTTACAAATCCGATTTTGCATCCCGGAATTATTGCAAAGGCTGATGCAATCAGAAGTTTGGGGTATGATAAAAACTTCACCTGTACCGAAGATATGGAACTTTGGACGAGATTTGTAATGGCAGGCTATGATATAGAGATTATTCCTGAATATCTTATGATATACAGACTTCATGACAAACAAATTACTGAAACAACCCTGGAAAAGCAGCATAAAGAAGTCATTGCTATTCAGAAAAACTATTGTGGCAAGCTCCTTGATGTTATGGATTCGGATCAAGAGGAGTTTTATATCAAAGGAATATATTTCAGGGAAAATACAGATATAGGTAAGTTTTGCGAATTTTACAAATGGCTGAAGGCTGTTAATCGCAAAAAGAAAGCATTTAGTAAAGATGCGTTAAACTATGCCATGTTTGAAATCCTGGCAGAATATAAAAGAAAAGGTATTTCAAAGACTGAACTAATCAAAGCAATGCTTTTATTTGGAATACCATATCTTCTGACGGAAATTCCCGGACGTAAAGAAAGAGCTCGTATAGATGGACTTAAGTGCATTGAAAGTGCAGAAAAAATAGGACTTAAGCAAACCGGAGGGACTTTAGAATTTCCGACTTTTTCAAAATGAAAAATATAGGAGCTTGAAGTATGCATATATTTGAATACCCATATATAATTATAACCATTTTGGTTTTATGCTTTATTGTTCTTACTGCTATTGGCATATATTTTGCCATAAGAGGAGCGAAAACTGCGAAAGGCAGCGAAGAAAAAGACTTTATAAATATAAGTAAATTGGAAGCCGCTTTTGAAAAATCCGGCAAATTGCATGAAGACAGATGCGTCTTCTATGCAAAAGTTTCTTTGGATAATTTCAGGAGTCTTTATTCTGCACACCAAACTGCGAATGTTTTTTCTGAAATAAAGGCAGTTTTACTGGATACTTTTTCAAATGGTGATGAAAGTAATATTGCTATATATGGTGAAAAAAACTTTGTTGTTTTTTCGAAATGGAATGTAGAAACTGCTCGTAGGAAAATCGAAAATTGTTTTGCGGAATTGAATAAATGTCTTCTGAAGCATAGTGCACTTAAGATTATTGACATCAGAGTGGGTGCATACTTTGCCTTTGGCACACAAGTATCATTTGATGAAGCGATAGGTCGTGCAAAACAAGCGTATTTGCTTGCTAAAAACGAAAATATTCCATATGCCGAATGGAATGTCGCCGATGGAAAAGCTCTCGAAAAAAAGATAAAAATAGAGAACAACATAGAAAAAGAAATTGATAACAATCGGTTTTTCCTTGAATATCAACCTGTTTTAGATGCAAAAACAAAGAAAATAATAGGTGCAGAAGTTTTATCTCGTTTAAATTCAGAAAGCGAAGGTGTGTTATCTCCCGTTAGCTTTTTGTCTGCAGTGGATTCTGTAGGAATCAATGATAAATTCGATTATTATATTTTTGAAAAAAATTGTAAATGGATTTCAAATGATAAAAAACAAAGGGAATCATATAAATATACCATCAATTTTTCAAGATCAACTTTGTGTGAACCACAGTTTGCCGAGAAGATAATAGCTATTGCGCAAAAATACGATTTGAAGTTTTCGTGTTTGGCGGTTGAAATATTAGAGGATAAAAACATAACCGGAGAAGCGAGAAAGCAAATGATAGATAATTTATCAGCTCTTAAAGAAAAAGGCATATCTATCTTGCTTGATGATTTCGGAAGCGGATATACAACCTTTGGTGATTTGCAAAACCTTGATATTTCTGTTGTGAAAATTGACAAGGCGATAACACAGAATTCAGTTACAGATACAGGATTTATTATTTTAAAAAATATTAT